>NZ_CP036533.1:7145000-7745000 GCF_024585265.1 Bradyrhizobium sp. WBAH42 | reverse complement strand
CGCGAAGGTCGATCGAAATGGTCCGAAGCCTGTTACATTGCCAAAGGAAACGGCACGCTCGGCGCGATGTTCGGTACCAACGCGGGCCAAGACGATTGACACGTCCTGCGTAACGTCAACGAACACATCGTTGCGCGTCGTCACGGAGCCCAGGGTCAGTATTTCTCCCTTTTCCCGCATGTAGCTGCGCAATTTTCCATAGAGCGGCCCGGCCATAAAGCTGGATGGAAGAACGAGCGCGACCAAGCCGCCGGGCTTAGCCAGACGAAAGCAGCGCTCCGCGAACAGGGCATACTTATTTATATGCCCGGGATGACACACGTCACGCCACGCGTCGCCGCGCAGCGCGTCCGCCGAGATCCGCCCGTAAGGCGGATTCGCAATGACCAGATTGTACGTTGCAGTGTGCCGAGCTTTTAGCGCGTCGCGGACCTCCACCACCGACCCAGTGGCAATGACGCCGTCGGCGCGGTCGGCGATGAGGGCCTCCGAGAGGCGCGCGAGCCCTCGATCAATCTCGATCCCATGTAACCGACGCAAAATGTCTTTTGGTGACGCTCCAAGCTCGCGCATTTCGCCAGCCAGCGTCGACAGGAAGGCGGCGCCCCCGGCCGCTGGATCAATTGCCGTATGCCGGAGCGGATCGAACCCTTGCTCGCGGACGAGGCGGATGAGCGCTTTCGAAAGATTGGGCGGCGTAAAATATGCTGCCTGCGCACGCCGCACGGCTGGCGAGAGCAGCAACGTATAAAAAGTACCGACCCAATAGTGCTTCTGATCGACGCCGAGCTTGGATAGACGCGAAGCAAACTCGGACAGCCCACCCTCAACCGGCTCACCCGCCAGCAAGCCGAGACAAATTCGAACGCGCCTGATCGGTGTGAGCTCGTTCGTGTGAATAATTTCCAGTGCGCCCTTTCGAGCCAATACGAGCAGCTCTCGGGCGTGAATGATTTTTCTTTCGACCCCCACGCCTCCCCCTGACGTGCCTAGTAGAAATGCTTAAACCAACGGCGCACTTCCCATATTAGAAGTGGTAGGCATGCTACCCTGCAATTTAGATCAACGAAACAAGAGTCAACCGCCGGGGCGAAAAACTTGAGGATTACCGGCCTGTAGGACCAAATCCTTGAATCCGCATGGCCTCACGGGACACCAGCTAGAACGCCGCGCCGAATGGCAACAACGCGAGCGTTGAGCGAGCCTGCGTCGATACCTAACTGAGTAAGCAGCTCCCACTGATGCTAACTCATTTATCGTCACGCTCGGCGGAAAGGCCAAGACAGGTTTGGGCGAAGCGGGATCTCGGCGCATGCTCATGCGCAACAAGCGAGCGCTCGATCTTACGTATAGACACGGAGTCATCACGGCTTATTGTCGCCCAGAGTTTCGCGGCCCGGAGCGCTGGCAATTCCTAGGGTATCGCGAACCTCCGTGAGAGGCCAAACGTGGTACCCCGCTGCAACTAGGGCCATTTTCGAATGCGGAGAGTGACTCCCTCTGGAGACGAATTTGGGGACCGAAGTGGGATTCGAACCGGCGGTACGACATCGGCATCGCCGTGGCGACTCGGTGGCGATTCCGGATATACAAAAAGCCGCCCCGAGGAGCGGCCTTTTGATCTTCTGCTGTTATTACAGCATCTTATTTAGTTGCGGGGATAGGATTTGAACCTATGACCTTCAGGTTATGAGACAAACAGCCTTCGAGCATCTAGTTGATTTACCAATATAATTTTAACAAAATGTGTGTATGTGTAAGAGACTGTGTAAAAATTTACGCTTTTTCAATGGTTTGTCTTACCATCATACCGCTCAATGATGAGGCAGGAGAAAGGACGTCTTTTTCGTTTGCACAGGAGTGGGCAAACGATAATGCATTCGGCTTTTAGAAATGAAGCCCACGGCCACTTTTGGCGCCATGTTTGGCTCCGACCGATCGTTCGGACGCAGTAGTGCGCCGAACGATAATTCCCAGATGGGCTTCAGGGAATCCTCTTTGTCTGACCTTTCACCACCAATTAGAGCTGAATAGCTGAACAGCGAATAATTTTCCGTGATGTCACCAGAGGGACGCTGAGCTACCCTAGGTCTATGTCCTACGAGTTTTTCAATTTATCCCCAGCTGACTTTGAAGAGCTGTCCGCAGACCTAGTTGGTCGGGAAATTGGTATACGATTCGAAGTCTTTGCACCCGGCCCCGACGGCGGAGCCGACGGGCGCCATACTAGCGATGGCAAATCAACCATCCTCCAGGCCAAGCACTACGCACGCTCGCAATTCTCGTCGTTAAAGACACAGGTGGGCAAGGAGCGCGCCTCCATAGATAAATTGAATCCTACAAGATACCTCCTCACCACGTCCTGCCCAATCACTGCCGCAAACAAGGGAGAGCTCAGGGCTATCATCGGTCCATCTCTATTGAATGATGCGGATATTAAAGGTCCTGGCGATCTCAACGCCCTGCTCCGTGATTTCCCAGATATTGCCAAATCACATATCAAGCTGTGGCTCTCCGGCACAGCGATGCTTGAAAAGATCCTTCATTCATCGGCCCATGCCTTCAATGCAATGACCAAGTCCGAGATAGAAGCCAAGATTCGCGTTTTTGCGCCCAATCCAAGCTTCGACGAGGCCTCTCGCGTTTTGGAGGCAAACCATGTGTTGATTGTTTCCGGACCACCGGGTGTTGGAAAGACCACATTAGCCGAAATGCTCGCATATGCTTACATGGCTGATGAGTGGGAACTTATCGCCATTCGCAGTCTGGAAGACGGCTTCAAATTCATCGATGACACCAAGAAACAGGTATTCTTCTTCGACGACTGTCTCGGCAAAGTTGCCCTCGACCGGCAAGCATTAGCCCACAAAGATTCAGACCTTGCTCGCTTTATCAAACGGGTGAGGACATCTCCGAATGCACGATTTATCCTGACGACGCGAGCTTACATTTTTGAAGAAGCGCTGCGCGTATCCGAGAATCTCGCTAACCAAAGACTGGATGTAAGCAAGTACGTCCTCGATGTCGGCATCTATACGCGGCGAATAAGAGCCCGGATCCTCTACAACCACCTGCTTGGCGCTGGGACACCCCAACCGTATATCACCGCCCTGATCGATAGCGGGGACCTGAAGAAAGTCGTCGATCACAAAAACTACAATCCCCGAGTGATCGAATGGATGACCGATACCACCCATCTAGATGATTTGGATCCGGCATCCTATCCAGCCGCATTCCTTGCCGCGCTCGCCAATCCCTCTAAGCTTTGGGACATCGCCTTCCGGACTCATATCTCAAAGGCCTGCCAGCACCTCCTGTACACTCTTTTCTTCTGTGCCGAGTATGGTGCCAAGATTGCCGACCTAAAGAATGCTTATGAGAACCTTCACCCCCTCCTCTGCTCTGCTTTTGGCGATCCGAGGGATGCGAAGGACTTCGAGGAATCGCTCAAGATACTGGAGGGTGGCTTCATCACCATCTCCGATCAGGAGGTGAGTTTCGTGAATCCTTCTCTGCGCGACTATCTTACGACTTACCTTCGAGATGTTTCAATACTTGCGGAATGTGCGAAGCCCGCACAGCAGACGAATTGGGCATTCAAGGTGTGGAATCACATTGAATCTCTCGGCCTCCCGCAGGAGGATCGGAAGCAACTCGCCCTTAACTTTTTGAACGTTGCAGTTGCCTTTAAGACGCTGCCAGTCTGGAGCCGCAATGTCCACAATGGAATGACCTATTTGCAAGCAACAGGCCTTTCAAATACAGACCGCATAACGCTTCTCCTAAAGTGGTGGGGAGAGACAAAGGACCAACGCTTCCTCGATATTGCATTTATCCTAGCGGAAAATCCCATCGACGGCCTGGACTCTTGGCGGGACGGTGATGACGCCCTAGAGCTTATCGGAAAACTCCGAGACGGTTATTATTTTGAAGATCTTCCGGATGCGGAAAAATTGGCCGATCGCATTGAGGTTGCAGCTATCGCGATGATTGAAAGGACGGTACCGCTCGATGAGCTCGAAAAGCTGGCTGATGCCATAGACAACTGGAGCAGCGCTTTCAGTAGCGGCATTACCGAGGCTTTGGATTATGAGATACGGCGTCAGGTCAGAGACATCGAACAGACTGTCTCAGACATCGATTCAGAATCTACTCTTAATGATTACATAGCTTCCATTGAGAAGCTGGGAGGACGAGCGTCCATTAGCAAGGATCAGATAGAGATAGCTGTCTCATCCGTAAACGATCGTATCAATACAATTGCCGAAATATCCTCTGACGTCCCCCGGTCGGCACCTGATCTAAAGGCAACTAGGCGCTCAGATCAGTTCGATGATGTCGCACTAAAAGGGCTGTTTAGCCAGCTACTGACTCAACCAACGGCTTGAACAGCTTTCTTAGGAGGAAGCCACGTCGGATCTGCACGAAGTGCTATTTGATCAAACCAGCCACGAATTTCTGAGTTCGGATCACGGGCAAGCAGCTGTCCTAACGTCATTCTAGCCGCAACCTCTTCATTGAGCTTCTTCTTTTGCCAACTAGCCTTGGACTCTTGCTTTTCTTTTTTCAGCTCAGACCACGCTATTGTGGATTCACTGTAATCGGCATGAGCCCCCCACCTGGGCATCGCGCGAATGAGCTGCGATACAGCCTGGTATGACCTGTTTTTTTGGAGGTGGGCTATGGCAGATGCCATGCATGAAGCCATGCTTGATGCCAGGCAGGAAGGCGGCTCCTATTGATCTCGAATCCGGGCCTCATCAATTTGGATCACCTGACCCATGGCATTCCCATCGTTCATTCAAAGCTCCTTCATTCTAGAAGAAGCCGTCAATCCTGAAAGTGCGAAAGACTCTGTACGTTATCAGATGGGCGGTATATGTTGCGGTGATTGCCGTTGTTTCTCGATGCGCAAGCTGCCCCTTGGCGACCGCAGCATCCACCGCAAATTTGCTCCAGCTCGTGTTGCTAGCAACGAGTGCAATCAGATCGCTGGGCCGACTGTTAAATGCTCCCCTCGCGTAAAGACGAAGCTCACAATACCGGCTGATCCTGTTCAGGTCCGGCGGAGCTTCCATAATGGAGAAGCCGCCATAGATGCCGCGAGATGGGGTCCCATCGGGGTCGTTCTGCCAGAACTGCCTGTCCGCAGCGATGTAGTGAAAGCTATTCCCGCTTTCCCTCCGTCGCTTGGGATCCGTCAAACTCGTGTACCGGCTGGTGTTGAAACCAACGCCCGCCCGCAGCCACGTATCGGGTACGCCGGGAGCTGCCTTGCTCCTGTAGCCGGCTTCATCAATGAGAAGAATGCCTGCGTGGGGCGTGCTCCAGTTCAAGCCCGTGGGATTCTCCGTTATCTGGACATAGGGACCATCTGGACTAATTGAGCGCTGGACGGAGACCTTGTTGTACAAGCCACGGTCAAAATTGTACTTCAGGTTGACCGCAGGCGTCGGTGCGGCATTGGTGCTCATGCCCCCCTGGAACAAGGCAGACATGTTCGATCCTGTAATCCCTCCGAACAATGTGCCGGTGAATTCATTTTGGTTTCTGAGATAGCCGAGTTTAAGCTCTAGTGTCTTGTCGAAGAAAGTCTGGTAGTAGGCGAGCGTATTGAGCCCCACTCGATCTGGTCCCGGGCGATCCCACGTCCAGTGTTGCTGCTCGGCCCCTAGGACAATTTGTCCGTCGGAAATGCCAAGCTGGCTGAGATCGTAGGTGACGATCATGAAGTTTGCCGACGCGAAGGTCGGATTCTGGCCCATATAGAGCTGGTTTGCGATAGTACTTCTGGCGGCATTCGGCAGCAGGTTGTTTGCAAAGCTGTTGTGTGTCCAGCCGATGTAGCCGATGCCGACATCTGCAAGCGCCGATCTAACGCCGCCCTTGTCCTGATCGATCGTGTCCACAGCGCCAGGTATGTTGAACCACACTCCTTTTTCACGCAGATTGTCGTACCGTGCGAAGGGATCGACCGTCTTTTGCGTTCTAGTCTGAGTAGCTCTGTCCGCACGAGCGCGCTTTTCGAAAGGCGCACCGGGAATTGGTGCTGCCGCCGGGGAACGCGGGCTGGTTGCCAGGCCCATCCGGAGCTTTTCGGCCGGATCAGAAGCCTTTCGTCTTTTGCTGGCCTGATCCACAGGGTGGCTACTAGGATCAAGCCCGCTGGCGCTTTGTGCCAGTACGGAATTGTCGACCAGATAAGCTGCTAGCGAAACTGCGATAACAAGCCAAGGTTGCTTTCCCCTCGGCTTTAAATGGAAGGAAAGTGCTTTGTCCGCCGGGTATCCCCACGGAAAACTCGTCTCAAAAAAGCAATCACGCACCGCGCACCTTGCTTCCATCTCTGCCGGCCATGAATAGAATGCGGGGCGGCCTGATTGACCAAGAGTAAGCTCTCAGGGTTTCCGCGTTCGAGGGCGAGGGCGGCGAGCTGGATCTCGATTGTTCCGACAAGAACCACCCACGCCTTGTAAAGCTGTTAGCTCGCGACGCGATGATCCGCTTCGAAACCACGGCTATGAACGAGGGCGGTGCGCCGAGAGCCAGCCCCGAGCGTTGGTTCATCAAGATGCTAATCACGAGCGCGCAGCGCCTCGCTGCAATGGTCACGAAAGCGTTGCGAATGTCCACTTTGCTCACCGTGTGTCAGCCGATTTGGCGGTGAGGCCAGGCTTCATGAAGCGCTTCATTGGCATCGTTGTCACGGAAACACGAGACAATCGCCAAGCTCGCCGAGGTGTCTTTGAATTTGCGCGTCCGGCAATCACAGCACGAGGTCTAACCTGATGGCCCAGGAGGCCGGAGGAAACAGCCATACAGCGGCTTTGGCGCCTATCTGCGAGCAAGTCGCTGGCTGTGTTACCGCGGTTGTCAGTGCAGAGTCTGTGTTGCATCGGAGTCCATGACGTGCGCGGCGTTCGTTGGTCACGCTTGCCATCTATCCGCCATCTCAAGCAACCCGCCGGAATTGGGAGTTGAACAGCTTGCAATGATAACTAGTCCGATCGGCCATCGCGGCAGGGCCTTTCAGCCGTTGTGCCTATGTGGCGTGTCCCGGATGAAGTTTGTGATGTCGTCAAGGCCTGAGGCCAGGCTGCTCTATCCAACACAATGCAGGAAGCCGCGGACGATTTGCATTCGTGCGACGCTCGAGAAAATCTGCAAGAATCTTCTGAATGAGGAAAAAATGCTGCGCCATCGCCACGGCCAAACGACGACAACCATTGCTCGCTGCGGGACTCTACCATGGAGACCGAGCGCAAATCGTCGAGTTGCTGAAGGGAATAGCATCGAAGCAGGAGCAGCCGATCGGGAACGTGGGCGAGATTGCATATTGTGGACGCTGGTAGCCCTTAGAAGCGCGTCAGCATCGTAGGCTCTCGCGTCGACAAAGAAACCTGCTGGAAGGGATGTTGAGGGAGGAGCAATGGAGTCGATTGCTCAACCGGCCGGTTCAGACGTGCGGCCGCTCCTGCACAGGCCGTCAAGACGGATTCTCGCGGTTTTGGTGCTGCCGCTTGTCCTCGTCGGCTCGCTTCTGGCGCGTGGCTTTGGGCCATTTTGAACAATTTGTCGAGTCGCCAGAAGTGCAGGAGGTCGCTTCAAACCGTCACCAGGGGAGACAGGTTCAGTCCGAGATAAGGGAGGCGCAACAGAAAGCTGACGATGAGATCGCGGAACTCAAGCGCCGGGCCGTTGCCCAGCGTGGTGACCTGAAAGGGATCCTGGATCAGATCACGATCCTGACCTCGCGAATCGACTCGCTGCAGAGTTTAACTCCTCTCCCATCTGCTGCTCCCGCGACTGCTTTGTCGGCAGCCCGGGCTGTTCAAGCAGCGCCAGGAAACCCTTCGGCCGGTCCAAACGAGAAGGGCCTGTTTCTCTCGGAGGCACACCAGTGATCGTAGGACCGAAGAAAGCCGAGCCTTGAGGTTGAGACTGTTGCAGGTGTACTCGAGTCTCCAACTCCGCTCGAGGCGTGGCTTAGCTAATGGGGGTGCGGTCGAGATAAGTGTCGAATGCGGCAGCAACCGCACGAACGACGAACCGATGCTCCTGCTTGACCCGAATTAAGCCCTTTTCAATGTCCACTATCCCGTCTTCGGCAAGCATTCCCAGCCGGCCTGCAGACTTGAGAAGTGGAATCGAATCAAATCCGTGAGCAGCGCAGATCGCTGGTATGTCGGCGTGCAAATCGCACATTAGACGCTCGATGATTGCGGCGCGGAGGCGATCTTCGGCCGACAGACAATAGCCTTTTGAGGTTGCCAGGCGGCCGGCTCGAACGTGTTCGTAATAGGAAGTGGTCGCGATCTCGTTCTGCACATATCCCTCACGCAAACGGCCGATGGCGTACGGACCTAAGCCGATTACGGTTTTGGTGGTATCAGCCGAATAACCGAGGGAGTTGCGCCGCAGTCGGCCAGCTTTCTGCGCCAGGGCGAGCTCGTCGTTGGGCGGGGCGAAATGGTCGAGCCCGACCTGGCGGTAGCCGGCCGAGACCAGGGTATTTGCAATGGCCGCGGCTTGCTCAGCGCGGGCAATATTGTCCGGCAGCGCCGTCTCATCGAGCTGGCGTTGACGTTTCATATAGGAGGGGACGTGAGCATAGCCGAAAACTGCAAGCCGGTCTGGCCGCATGGCCAGAGCTGTCCGAGCGGTGTCCACGCAGGACCGCACCGTTTGATGCGGTAGTCCGAAGAGAAGGTCGAAATTGATGCGGTTTATCCCATGCTGGCGTAGAGTTTCGACGACAGAAGCCGTCAGCACCTCGCTCTGCACGCGGTTGACCGACCTTTGAACCACCGGATCGAAGCTTTGCACGCCGATGCTCGCGCGGCTGACCCCGGCCGCTTGTAACGTTTCGACCATCTCGGGCGTGACCCCACGCGGATCGACTTCTATGGCGATGGTAGCTGATTTTATGAACGCAAAGCAGTGGCGCAGGAGTTCCATCAAGGCGAGAAAATCGCGCGGTGCAATGGTCGTCGGCGTCCCGCCGCCGAAATGCACGTCGCTCACCGGCAGAGCGCTCGGCACTTGCTTTGCGACCAAGCCGATCTCCTCTCGCAATGCTGCCAAGTATTTGCGGACCGGTCGCTCGCTGCGAGTGAGGCTTGTAAGGAAGCCGCAATACCAACAGATAGAGCGACAGAACGGAACGTGGATGTAGAGCGATACGGGCTCGTCGGGCGGCAGTCGCCTCAGCCATGTCTCACACGTCTTGGCACCGACCATCGCGGAGAAATCCCGTACGGTTGGATAGATGGTGTACCAAGGCAGGCGAGCATCGCAATACTTGTTCAGAAGGGAGGTCTGCAAGTCCTAACTTTCCAATGCTCAGGCCAGCATAAAGCTGACGGATACCCTCTCTAATGTCTTTGCGATATGTCAAACCCGCGTGGCGGTTTCTGAGATCTGGTCCCGTTTTCGATGTTACTGCGAACGCGACTCAGGGACAGGGCGAGGGAGTGAGAGTCGCTCGTTCGCGGCTATGCTGAACGTTTAGGATATGAATTTCTCATGAGAGCACGGTCGAAGCGACTAGACGTGCCCGACGAGCCCGCGCAACGTTCGATCGCTCATGCGAGCACACGTCGTTTCGGCATTCGCTGAGGGCCAGTGATTTTTGCGACGAAAACAGGGATTGCAGGTCTCACCGGAAGCAGCTGAGCTTGCCGCAGAGTTTCAAACCGTTTTTTCCAAGCAAAAGCCGATTTGGTTGCTCACAGGGTTCAACGGATGCCTCCCGTCAAAGGCCGGCGTGCCACGGATACAAGTTGCTTGCTGGATGAGAGCAAGAGGAGCGCAATAGTACAACGTGACGCGACGTGCGATTCAAGTCCGTCGGCGCAGCCGACGAAAACTCGCTTTGATCTCTAGTATCAAATGCATAAGCCTCAATTCCGCCACGCTGCTTGTCTCATTGCCACAAGCATCATCACGGATGTACTGATGATGTTGGGGCGAACCCGGCGCACTTTCAGCCCCCCGGCCGAGTGCGTCGGGGCGCCTTGGTTCGGCGGCGTCTCGTTCCTGTCTAATGCAGCTCACCAACTCACAACGGTTGTGGACGTTCTGCCGATAGCAAAGCAAATTCTGGCCAGATACATCAGACGTAGCACTATTTGGATGGTCTATTCTGACTGACCAGCTGGGCTGTTTTCTTTCGAACATAGCCTTTGCAGCTATCGATCGCTGCCAGATCGCGCATATCTACTCCGTTATCCTTCATTCGCGTCGCATCGATGTGATGCACCTGCAGCTCTCAGTGTCACATAGGCCGCTGGTCAGGCGTCGACCATCCAGTCACTATGTTCTCGATGCGGCGAGCTCGAGCCGTCTATGCAGGATTTGGGGTGGCGATCCTGCGGGTTTTCATTGCATGAATGCGTTCCCATCCTGGTATTCCAGTCCGGTCACAAAGGATCGAGGAAGTTTGTGGTTCGGTAGACCAACCGAGCCTGCAGATGCTCTTGCGCGAATGCGAGCTGAGCCTATCTAGGCGTCGAGGAGATTGCCGCAACCGCTTGATCAGGCGAAAGTGGGTGCCCCGCCCGACCTCTGTTGTGGCGGTGGCATACCAATGAAAGTTATTAGCAACGGAAATGCAGTACCCCTCGCCAACGCGTAGAGCAGCGAGATGATCGTCAAGAGCGGAGAAGTCATGCCTCAACGATCTTGGCGAAGATCTTCGCCTTTTTCCACCGAGCCCTTCATAAGTTGTGCATCAGGTGCGGCCTAGTTGTGTTTCCGCAAGGGCGCTTAAGTGGGGATGGCGCGGCCGGAGCTGCAGTCAGGTTAAGGTCCTTAGCGAGTGTCGTGTGTATACCGTCCCATAAACTGCCGAACTTGGTACTTGACTGGGCTGGAATAGGGTTGCGCTTTTCGCCCTGAGAGGGCCGGACCGCCGAGGTAAGCTGCATTTCTTGCTGTAAGTCACCCTGTGCCCCGGCTTCGCAGATGGTGCTGTCGCCTTCCCTACCAATATCATGATTGCCGTTTTTGTGGGATCAACTCGCGAAAGAACCCCGACCGCGGGCCGGGGTTCCGATTCACGCAACCGCGTGGAGGTCTCTATCTAGCGAAGGGCGAGCCAAACTTGTAATTGAGCCGCGCGGTGATGAGATCGACATCCTGGTGGGCGCGATCCGTACCAAGAGCCCCTGGGAAGCTGATATTGCTGCGCTGCATGAAGAAGTGGTTATACTCGACGCCAGCTGACCAGTTCGGCGTGAGGCTGACTTCGGCACCGGCGCCCAGCACGCCACCCCAACGCACATCACTGCTTTTGCCAATCTCGGTACCAGTGGTCACCGAGTTGACCTGATAGGTGTTGCTGGTAACCGCAGCACCACCCTTGCCGTACAGTAGCACGGCATTGAACGCGTAGCCGATATGGCCCGTAAGTAGACCGAATGCATCTGTTGTGGTGCCAACGGTGTTTGCCGGAAAGGCGGTGCTGATATTGGAGCCGTTGAAGTCGGCCCAGTTGCCCTGACCTTCGATGCCGTAGACCATGTTGAAGATGTGCCAACGATAGCCAATCTGGCCGCCAATGGTCCCGCCAGTCGAATTGTGGCAGCCCTCGGGAGTGGCGCCATTGAAATCCCAGCAATTGTGGCTCGTTCCCCAGCCGCCATTTGCACCGATATAGTAGCCGGACCAATCGGTAATCGGGGCCGGGGCCGGCAGCGGTGCCGCTTTGACCTTGACAGGCTGCCCGGCCAAGTCCGTGCCGAAGGAGGGAGTGGCCGCAACGAGTGCGCCGATGCTTGCAGTCAGAATCAGAATGTTTTTCATTCGAGTGTCGTTTCCTTTCGGTGCCCCCCGGCGCCGTGCGTTTATCAATATGAACGCGAATTGCTGTAACTGCCGCACAACATGTCTTGGAAAGAAAGGTGTCCAATCGTACGCGGCGTCAGATTGCTGAGCGCGCAAAATGCCGCTGCTCCACAGTCATCGAGACGCTGCGGCCCGGCAGTGGCGCCTCGCGGGCGCCTTCTTTGGACACGAGCCGTTCATCATGGCGTGCGATGCGACCGCAAAGTTGGGAGGTGCTTGGCTCCTTCTGTTGCAAACGGCAGAACGAGGCCGCGCTTAAACACTTCGTGCATGCTGACGGCTCAGACGGATCGGTAATGAAGGCCTTGATTACGGGCGCGCCGGGCAGAGCATGAGTAGAGGAAAGTCTGCTCGACCACGCTCTGACCCGATTTGTCTATCGCGTAGACCCGTTAATTGCGTTTACCCGGCCAGACGCTCCCAGCGGTACGGCTGCAAGCGCTCATTGCTCGGTCGACGGCGCGAGTTCAGCACGCAAGTTGCGTATCGCCTCGTTTGCCAGAGTCAGAGTATTCCGTTCGCCTTTTCTTATCGAACACTCAAGGTAAGTGCGCAATCGTCTATGAAGGACGGCCTTGAGATTATGTGCCAGCAAGGGATCCTTCTCGATGAAGCCCCAAGCCTTGTCAAATGCGACGCTCACGACAGCATCTGGCAGCTGCACTTGGTCAGAAGAAAACTGAACCATCTAGAACACTCCTCGACATCCTGACACAAGGGAGTACCCTCCCAAAAGCTAACCGAGATTTCGTGACGTGTAGCAAGCAAGACATCAGCGTGCAGACCCCCGATCGAGCTGCTCTCGGTGCTTTAGGGAAGTTTACAGATCGTTGTTGAAAGTCGGATGACCGAATGTCGTATTGCCAGGCGCAGTCGATAATTCTGAAAGCAGTGAAACGAGCAGGGATTCTAGCCCTCTTCTTTACCGTAGTGGGCAGTTGATTGGCATCGACACTAAATCGTGGATATTCTTCCTGCAATCGGAAGATCCGCGCCAGACCAGTCACGACTAATCGGACGTGAGCGGCCCAACCCCAATATTGGGATATCGGAAAGCTATGTGAGGTTCTCGGATACGGACAGGTGGTGCGCGCCGCGTCTCAGCGCCACCAGTGCGCGGCGGACAATTCGGGGTGCCTCGCGGAAAGATTGCTAACGTGCGGAGTGGCTGATCGCCCTGTTCCGAGCATTAGCTTTGAAGGGTGCCACACATCCAACATGTCGTAGCTGCCTTATTTGGTAGATCTTGATCGAAGCAAGAAGCACCACATCCCCTAGGGCTGCCTTGGGAATCGTATCTGATACATGTAGCGAGTTCGAAGGTCGGCGCAGGCAGCGGTCGGAAGCGGCGATAGCGGTCCGGTGTCTCGAACGTATGTGTGAGGCTGCGCTTCCGCGCTATCAGCTCTTGGTGGCCACGGGCGACGAGGGACAGCAAGCTCTTGCCAGATCGAACGTAACTGTGTCGTCCGCGGCGCGAGATAAAGCGAGCCTGCTCTCGAACGTCGTCGCGAGCAGTTGCGATATAGAAAGCCAGCGGACGCGACCCGCTTATGGACGGGAGCCCATAAGCCGCATACCCTCGATCTGGTGCGGACGACATTGGCACGAGTGTCAGTCCAGCGATAAACGTTCGGTCGGCGCCGTCGACGTCCAGAAAAAAGCAAAATGAAAGTTCAGTCCGCCGCCGCACGGGAAACAATCAGCTTGGCGATCGTCATTCGATTGACGGAGGTTCGTAGCGCTGCCGGTAATGCCGCCACAGTCTGATCGAAGAGGCGTCCCAAAAACTGAAGGTCCTCGGGCTGGTAAACGCCACGGTCTCGCAACAGTCGCATTCGTCCGTCACCGGTGCTCGTATCACCACGCTGGCCGAGCTCCAACTCCGCCGTAATCATTTGGCCTATGAGTGCATTGAGCAGCCGGATCGCCTCGAGCTCGTTGCCTTCTTCGCGCATGAGCGCGGCCACGATGTCGAGTTGCAGGTCGATGCGATCCTCGAGATCCTGTATGCGTGAATTGGAAGGGTCAAGTTTCACGGTATTTCTCCAAAGTGGTGAAATGCAAGACAGGCGGAATAAGCCTAGTCATTTCCCGTTCGCCAGACGCCGGATGCGTCGGCGGACGAATCGCTGTTGCACAGGAGGTGCGCACGATCCCCAAACAGGGCGGCACACATGTCCCGCGACAGAATCGCAAAGGGGAAGTGAGCGTATATGGAAAAGCCGACAAGCGTTGTAGATGGCCCGGAAGTCTATTGGACCGTGATCGAGCCGTCCCGCGCGTCGGATAACTGCAGTGCCTCCAGTCGGGGGCACACGGGTGGTTGTACTGCCTTGCTTGGAGCCGCGGCGACACGGCTGGATTGTTGATGCTATCGGCTCTGGTCAGAGCGAAAAGCCCGGCCCGCACCGGTGCAAAGGACAGTTCACCTGCCCGAGTTCTATGCTGCGGACGCATTTACCTTCGCCGAACAGTGCGCGTGAAAGCTGTCTTCTTAGAGCCGCCAAGTATCATCGCAAAGGCGAGAGACGACAACGTGATAGGCTGCGCGCCCGCCTGCGGTTGCTCATCGCACTGCATTGGTGCCCCGCGTGTTTCGTTGTCAAACATTGCGTGATGCAGCCACGACAGACACGAATTGGGCTACGACCAACCTGCAAGGAATCGTTGTCACGAGACATTCGTGGACTGTTCTTTCCGTAATCCGGCGTCGACTTATGCGGTGTTTGGCTTCAATTAGTAAAATCGAAAGTGTTGATGGGATGCATCCAGTTCGTTGATAGCGCCCGCGAGCAGTCTCACCGCCTTCATCGGAGCCGGCTAATTGGTGCTTCCCGCGGTCTGGGCTCAGAGCCACGTCTAAAGGGATGTCGGGCAGGGCTGCTGATCCGTTGATCACCGATCATGATTGACAAGGAAACAGCCGCAGGGCTGCACGTTTGCGAATAGTTTGAAGTGGACCCCAAGAAGCTCTGGGGTAGTCCAAAGCCGAAGAGACAGAGATGCAACGTCGGCGCCTACGATCCACCAGCTGTGGTTACCCACAGTACCCGACTATAGCCTATGTGGTGGGTCCTGATTGCTTCATGCCGTCCCGCTCTCTCCCTGCGTGGATCCGAGCTTGCGCGATATGATAGGTACAGGAGAATGCGTCAATGGCGATCCGGCTGTCAGTTTGATCGAAGTAGCGAACGCGCCCTCATCTGAGCCATAGCGTGACTATAAACTCGTTAGCTTGCCGTTCCTCCCCCCAGAACCTTCAATCACTTGGCGACAGAAAGGTCATGCCTTCAGACCCGCCAGAACTGTAGTCGACCGCTCAGCGGTCCTGTGCTGCCGGACGCATCGGGAAAACGGGGCTGCTATTTGTCTATCATCGGACGTAGCAACTCCGTCAGCTCGACCCTAGCTAGCTCTGCGAGCGCCGCAGCGAGCGCGAAAAACGTTCCGAAAGCAGCAAGTATAAAAGAGCTAGCGAGTATCGCTGCGATAACGTTCTGAGGGCGTCTCGTCATTCGTGATACATTGGGTTTGGAGCCGGCGGTGCGTGCCAATCAGTACTTCTTGACACGTTCAACACGGCCGTCGCGCCAGCGGTAAACCAAAAATCCAGAAGCCGAGTTGTCTCCCTTTTTGTCGAACCGGACCGGGCCAATCACGGTGTCGACCGGCCGTGAACGAAGTGCGCTGGCGACCCGCGTAGCATGGAACGAGCCGCTCCGGTTCACCGCCTCTGCCCAGGCTTGCACAGCTGCATAGGCGTATAGCGTGTAGCCTTCACCGGACAGGCCGGAAGCTTTGAGTCCGGCGACCACGCCGGCCGCCTTGGCACTCCCGGCGGGATTGGGCATGAAGGTAAACAATGTGCCATTCCCAGCGCTGCCGGTAATCGCCCAGAATTCAGAGGTCATCAGCGGATCGTTTGCCATGACTATGAAGTCTGCTTTTGCATCTGATGCCTGGCGCACAAACAATCCGATTTCGGTATGATAGCCGCCGATATAGGCGACGCGCACTTGATCCTTTTTCATTCTTGAGACCAGCGCTCTGAAGTCCCGTTCACCTGCAACATAGCTTTGCCGACTGACTTGTCGTCCGAATCGATGAAGCTCGGCTTCGACCACATCTGCAATGCCCTTTCCAGCAGTGCTCTTGTCGTCGATCACCGCGATGTTCTCGTTGGGATGGTTCACGTGAATGTACTCGGCGGCAACGGTTCCCTGTTGGTCGTCG
Organism: Bradyrhizobium sp. WBAH42; assembly: GCF_024585265.1. Taxonomy (NCBI): domain Bacteria; kingdom Pseudomonadati; phylum Pseudomonadota; class Alphaproteobacteria; order Hyphomicrobiales; family Nitrobacteraceae; genus Bradyrhizobium; species Bradyrhizobium sp. WBAH42. The sequence goes on along the minus strand of NZ_CP036533.1, from coordinate 7,728,917 downwards.
CGGCCGCAGATCCGAAAGACAGTCTTAAGGCCGCGCTCTGTTAGCTGAGGAGTTGACGAGCCTGGTGACACCTGAACGATGCCTGCTTCAGCGTAGATGTCGGAGGCCGGGATCGACGAAGAGGAACAGAAATGGCCAACTACCAACAGGACGCGCTCTGTCGCGAGCTTATTCGCAACTGCGACAGCTTGCCTTGGGTCGCAGGCGTCGTCAGCGACCCTCAATATAACTTTCGCATTATCCGGAAGTAGGCCCGAAGCGTTCAATTCCTCAACCGCCGCAGCTGCACCATCGCGCATTTGCGCGCCGAACGCGGCGCTGCTTCCAGTCATTGGGCCAGCCACGGCGATCTTTACTTCAGAACCGCGCGCAAGCGGGGCGGCGAGAGCGCAGAAGAGAATCGCCGCACTTGCAACAGAAGCGCGCTGCGTATTTGCAATTGTATAGCCTTCAATGCTCACTGAAGTGATCCCAAGTGGTTGTGATCAGACACCCCTGCAGGTCAAGGCTGCTCCAAGCCAAACGTGCGTTGGCTCGACCAGCTTTCAATTTCCGTAGAGTCTACAATTTGACGTTACGTTCGGATCAAGCGCTTTTGAGGGGCGTGGGTGCGTCAGGGGCGCGCATCGGCGGGCCATGACCGTCTGTCCGCTTGAGCTCATAAAGCTTTCAGCCCGCATCAGAGCGCGGCAGATCAACCTAGCATTGTCAGGTGCCTTCAACCGACGTGTGGAAAGGGCCATGAACGGGTCAGTACGGCTAATCCTCCAACCCGCCAAGGGCGAGATCGAGATACTGCATCAGGCAGGGATCCCAACCAGCCAGAGCGCGGGGAGCGCTCAGTCGTGCAAGTACCTTCAGGATCATCGAAGCGCGTGAATCGGCGCCGGCGATTTCGCTGATCAGCAAGCGTGCTGCAACTGCGACAGCCTTTGCGCGCTCACCGCAAGGGGGCTCGCTCCGATCCATGCAATCGCGAAGGTCGTCACGGATTCGCCGCCACCGGTCCTCGCGCTCTGAAGCTGAATTGCAGATGCATGCGGTCGTTTGACTACGCGTCTCGACTCGCGACATGGCATTCAGAGTGGCAGGCAGCTCATCCACACTTACTTGCGCCTCGCCGTCGATTGTCATGTTGCGCAAACGGTCGCGCAACAGAGTTGCTCGAGCGACTTGAAGTTCTATGCGCTCTAAATGTTTGTGCAGCAGGTCCGTGAGAGAAGTCGTGCCCTCCATGGCTTTACGGATCTCGACAAGTGAGAAGCCAAGCTCACGCAGCGCGCGAATCTGCTGAACCCGCTGCAGGCTTTCGCGGTCATACATCCGGTGGCCGCCGTCAGTACGCTCTGTGGCTGCTAGGAGTCCTGTGTGCTCATAATGGTGCAGCGTGCGTACCGTTACTCCGGTCGCCTCTGCAAGTTCGCCAATGCGCCATCGACGCCTTCTTGGTGTAGGTTTGTTCATGTTGTTCAATTTTGAAGCCTACAACCTGACGTCACGTATGATTCAAGCTGCTTTCTAAGCGTCAGCCTGAATCGTCTTCCATTCTCCAGCGCGAGAGTGGTGACTATCCTTAGAATGGCGGCGGATCAACCCTGAGGGGAAAGGGTGATCAACAACTTCGCCAGGCATGCCAGTTGAGCCTCGCCAGCCGCCGTACGCTCCAGGATGAGCTTGGCGATTGCCGTGCGATTTTCTGGACTCCGCATCGATGGGGGTAGCGCGTCGACGGCGCTGTCATAAAGTCGTCCGAGGGCAGAAAGCTCTTCTGGATCGAACACGCTGCTGCATAGCTTCAACCTTCAGCTCCTTGTTTGAATTGCGTCCAGGGCAGCGCACGTCGTCAAGACGTTTGGCTGCGGTAGGGCCAAAAGAAGTCATACCTGCGGCGCAGAGCGACGCAGATGCGGTGTACTGTAGAGTGATGCCATAGGGCCACACGCGAGCGCGGATGCTTGCTTCGACAGCGCGGCAGAACCGGGCGATATGTATGATCGACGCCCTCTATGCTCACGATGCATTTTGTTGCGGCTCCAAAAAGGCAGATCGCCTCCATTCATGGGGAGCAACTACTAACTTGGAGAGTTGACGACAGGAGCCCCGTGCCGGCCTTCTCGAAAGACGCGCTTGGCGGCCGCGGTTGCAACGTAAACGCCTGGCCTAAGCGCGAACGTGCTGCTCCGTCCCCGTCTCTAAAGCCAGACACACTGCGGTTGTGATATCGCGCCTAACGCCGACGCGCGAAAGAAATCAAGAACGTCTCACGAACCGCGCGCCCGGAGGGTCTTTATCCCGCGACAAGGAGAGCAAGCCAGGCAGGTGGAATTGTGTGTGTTGAGACAAGTGTTGGAACGTGAAGTTCGTAGACTTCACGAACGTCGTTACGGCAACGGCGAGACGGGTGCGAAGTTTCAGGCGCTGCCCGTTCCTTCCGGAGTGTTGGTTACGGGGTGCTCTTATGCAGTTGCCATGCGCGTGGCCTCCTCGAACAATATTTCCCGCATCCACAGGCTTTCCGGGTCATTGTTGTGAATTGCGGGCCATTGGACCGCTTCGGTGAAGACGGGGAATGGATCCGGAAGCTCGACAATCTGAAGAGGCATGGTCTTCTGGAAATGCCTCACCAGCCCTAATGGCATCGTGCCTATGCGGTTCGTCCCAACAAGGAGGGGCGGGACCATGCTGAAGCTCTGCACGAGAATGTCGATGCGCCGAGTAGGACCGAGATCGATTAAAAATGATTGCTCAATTGGCGTGTGGGGCGCACCTCCGTGCTTAACTGCAACGTGCCCCATCGACATATATCGATCGAATGTAAGCCCGCGATGTAATTCCCTGTTCGTGCAGCAACCTACGCAGACGAGTCTCTCCTCGAATAGGGCCGCCCTGGGGTGCGCGCTGGACAGGAGAGAATCTGGCAGGATAACAAAATCGACTTCGCCGCGGCGGAGGAGCTCGTCGTGCTCAACGGTCGGCGCCGCCAGTTCGAAGCTGACGGTGGGGGCCTCTCGCGTGACGCGCTCCACGACATTTCTTAAGAATACAACTGTTATGAAATCAGAAAGGGCGATCCTGAATCGCCGGCTCGATTGAGCTGGATCGAACACGTCACGCGCCATAATTGAGAGTTCAATGTGCACCAGAGCCTGGCGTACCGGAGCTGCGAGCGCTTCTGCGCGCGAGGTCAAGACAAGCTCGCGCCCCCTCATCCCAAACAGTTCATCGCCAAAATATGAGCGCAACCGGGCAACGGCTGCGCTCATGGCCGGCTGACTGAGATTGATCCTGCGTGCCGCTGAGGTGAGATTGCGCTCAGTTATCAGAGCATCCAGCGCGACGAGAAGATTTAGATCCAGACCTTTGAAACGCATCTCTTCTTATCCGGCGCAAACGTCCTTGCTGCGAAAAAGCGTGCGGTGGCGGCTGCGTCTGGAGCAATCGTCCTGGCTCGCCCGAATGGACATCGGCTCAACCCTGCCATCAAGACAAGAAGCTCGCGAAACGACAACAAGAATGGACAGCAAGCGGTAAGCCGATCGGCGGCGGGGGGAAAGCGTCAGGACCCTCCAAGCTGATTCGTCTCGCCGGTTTCGGCCGACCACGTAGCTGGTCCGTTCAGCTCGCCGATCGCAATCACCCCAGCGTCCGTGAGCGTCCTGAGCACACCAGAGCGCCCCCTCGACGGCTGCGTCGTGCAGCGCTAGTCGCGAGGGTCAACCTACAACCTGACGCAATGTGCGATTCAAGCGATTTTATCCGCCAAGCTAAACATTTGTAATGGAGGCGTGTTTTATCCGCGATAGTGCCAGGGTAGCCCTGAACGCAGCGCAAGCCCATCAAACCACACCTGGGAAGTCACCTCGCTTACAACAGGAAAAGTCTTCGCAACGGATCGCTGCATTGTGAGGTCGTGGCAGTGCCTCCCCAGGAGACGCGGAAGCGAGGAAGGGGACCGAGCACGTCGAAGGGCCTGTAGCGTGCTTGGATTATTCGGAGCGGCAGCTTGCGGTGAGCCTAACAGCGCCTGCGAGTTGGAGGCTTTTGCTCATCAGATGCCATGTTGGATGCCTCCTCAAGCAATATCCTCCGCATCCAGATGCTCGCGGGGTCGGTATTGTGAAACGAGGGCCACTGCACGGCCTCTGTGAATATGGGCAGGGGGAGAGGCGGTTCGATGATCCGCAGTGGCATCCGCTTTTCGAAGTGTCTGGCCAGCCGTAAGGGCATCGTGCCGATACGACTCGTGTCTAACAATATGGGCGGAATCAGGCTAAAGCCTTGCACGACGACCTCAATTCGTCTCCTCAGACCGTGCTCAAGCAAAAACCATTCTTCGAGGTTCGGTCTCAGTGCCCGTCCGAACTTGGCAGTAACGTGCCCCATCGAGATGTATTTCTCGAACGTAAGCTGTCGGGATAGCTGCTTGTTCGTGCGGCATCCCACGCACACGAGGGTCTCGTCGAACAGCGTCGCTTTAGGGTGCGCACTCGACATGAACAGTTCCGGCAGAATGAGAAAGTCGACCTCGCCCCGACGAAGCAGCTCATCGGGTTCATCGGAAAATGGCAGCAATTCGAACCGCACGGCGGGAGCTTCTTGTGCCATGCGGTCCACAATTCTGCGGAAGTAAACGATCGTCATGAAATCTGAAAGAATGACCCTGAAGCGTCGACTCGACTGAGTCGGGTCGAACGCGTCGCGCGATATGATTGAGAGTTGGATGTGCAGCAGGGCCTCGCGAACTGGACCTGCAAGCGCCTCCGCGCCAGGTGTAGGGACGAGCTCGCGACCTCTCATAGTAAATAGTTCATCGTGAAAATAGGCGCGTAGCCGTGCGACCGCAGCGCTCATAGCGGGCTGGCTCAAGTTAATTTTGCGAGCCGCCGCTGTGAGGTTGCGTTCCGTCATCACGGCATCGAGCGCAACGAGAAGATTTAGATCAAGTCCCTTGAACCGCATGTTGTGAGTCTATCCATCGTGTGGATGTGTTCTATCGAAACAATCGATTTTACCAAATTGTGGGATGTTGGATAGCAAACTGAAGTTTGAAAAACGGACCAGGCAGACCACAATGGTTTATGGTCGTTCAAGTGAGCTCAAAGAAAAGCTCCTGGGCGTGCGAGCGCACCGCCGCGTCCGTGTCCTGGGCGTCTACAGGCGTGGCGTGCGAGCCGTGTTGCGTCTTCGTGCGATGTGCGCTCGCTTGAGCGCCGAGCGGGGCTCGATAAACCTTCGTATGGGGCTGTCATCCGTTTCAATACTCGAGGTTTACCCGCGTACACTTGAGAGCGCTTTCAGCATCAATCTAGTGTCAGGGAATGGCGGCAGGCGCAGATTGCGGTTGCCAAACATTTCAGGCGCCATTCCGAACGGCTAGCCTGTCCAGCGTATTTTGGGGTCTGTTGAAGATGTATAGGAGCCAGTGTGATCTGATGCCGCTCAGATGCGTCGTCGACGAATCGCGTGTCGGTGGCTTGCCCGCAGCCGTCAATTCTCCTGACGGCGATGCAACGGAGGGCGCGCGCGCTCCCTGGTGCAGATCGGCTCTGGCTAGTCCAATTGCCTCGCCGGGGTCTTCCGCATGGGCATGGCACATCAGCAGGATGACGAGCGCGAACCAAGCGTTAGCGCGAGCAGAGGCGAGGGGCGCGGGTGCAGGCCAGCGGTGCGGAGCTCCGACAAAGCACAGCCGCGCATTTCAGTCTTGATCGGCAGCCCTGCAGGTAGAGATCACGTGACCGCTTCCCGTTCAATTCAACAGGCGCAAGGACGCTCGCCATGAACATTGCCGTATCCCCGACTGCGGAACGTGCTTCTGCGCGCGCTCAAGTGCAGTGGAGCCTTCGTTGGGAGAGCGAGCTGCGGCTCGCCGATCATGCCGAGCTCGCGGAGTTCTTCCGCAAGAGTTATGGGCCCACGGGTGCGTTCAATGCGCAGCCTTTTGAGGGGAGCCGAAGTTGGGCCGGCGCAAGACCGGAGCTTCGTGCAATTGGTTCCGACGCGCGCGGGGTAGCGGCTCACATTGGGCTGCTACGTCGCTTCATCAAAGTTTGCGAAGTCGATCTCCTTGTGGCGGAACTGGGGTTGTATGCGGTGCGCCCGGATCTCGAAGGGCTCGGAATAAGCCACGCGATGCGCGTGATGTATCCCGTACTGCAGGAGCTTGGTGTTCCATTCGGCTTTGGCACGGTTCGGTCGGCGCTTGAGAAACATATGAAGCGACTGGTCGAAAGGCAGGGACTCGCCACCCTGATGCATGGCATTCGCGTCCGCTCCACGCAGCCGGATGTCTATCCCAATTTATCGCCGACCCGCCTCGAGGACGCGATAGTGGTGGTGTTTCCGCTGGGACGCTCGATAAGCGAATGGCCGGCCGGGACTGTCATCGATCGGAACGGGCCTGAGTTGTGACAGAGCGCTCCACACCATTCACTGTCCGCTGCGACTACGCTGACGTGAGCGGAAGTCCAGCTGTCTATTTGACCTTTGATGACGGGCCGAACCCATTTTGTACGCCAGAGGTGCTCGATGTGCTGGCGCAACATCGAGTTCCCGCTACATTCTTCGTCATCGGTACGTACGCGATCGAGCATCCGGACCTCATCCGACGAGTGATTGCGGAAGGTCATCAGGTTGCGAACCATACGATGACCCATCCTGATCTATCCAGATGCGGACCTGCAGAGCTACAGGATGAAGTGCTGACCGCGAGCGAGGCGATCCGTCTGGCGTGCCCGAAGGCCTCGCCCAGGCATATGCGAGCGCCTTACGGCATATGGACGCAACAGGTGCTTGCAATGACGGCGAGCGCTGGTCTCACGGCTCTGCACTGGTCGGTCGACCCGAGAGATTGGTCCCGCCCTGGAGTTGATACAATTGTGAATTCGGTGATGGCGAACGTTCGCCCGGGTGCAATTGTGCTCCTGCACGACGGGTATCCTCCCGATGAGGAGAGACTGGGCACCGATGCAACGCTGCGCGATCAGACCACCACGGCGCTCGCATATCTGATTCCGGCACTGCAACGGCGCGGGTTTGCAATCCGTCCACTTCCTCAACTTCACTGAACAAGAACTGACACCCAATGGACCTGCTCGCGACAACCAGTGCTGCCGCTGTTTCAAGTTATGCGGTACTCTCGACTATCTATAAGAGCGTGCAAGCGCTTTATGCCCGACCGGCGATCAACTCATCATTACAGGACAGCCTGGAAAAAGCGGAGGTGGTCCTTCCCACTGTGGACGTCATCGTGCCGTGCTTCAATGAGGATCCAAACACGCTCGCCGAATGTCTGGAGTCGATTTGCAGTCAAGACTACGCCGGAAAGATACAGGTCTATGTGGTCGATGACGGATCTGCAAACCGCGACGTGGTCGCGCCTGTACACCAGATATATGCCAACGATCCTAGAGTCAGCATCATCTTGCTGGCAAACAACGTCGGAAAGCGCAAAGCGCAGATCGCTGCAATACGCAGCTCATCCGGTGATCTGGTGCTCAATGTCGATTCCGACACGGTTCTTGCTGCCGACGTCGTCACGAAGCTTGTATTGAAGATGCGTGACCGGGAAGTCGGTGCGGCGATGGGTCAACTGATAGCAAGTAATCGTAACCAGACCTGGTTGACCAGGCTGATCGATATGGAATATTGGCTCGCGTGCAACGAAGAGCGCGCGGCACAGGCGCGCTTCGGTGCCGTCATGTGTTGTTGCGGCCCTTGTGCCATGTATCGACGTTCCGCGCTGACCTTGCTTCTCGATCAATACGAGGCGCAGTTCTTCCGTGGGAGGCCGAGTGATTTCGGCGAGGACCGCCATCTAACGATACTCATGCTCAAGGCTGGGTTTCGAACCGAATACGTCCCGGACGCGATAGCAGCCACAGTCGTTCCGCACCGTCTTGGGCCATATCTGCGTCAGCAGCTTCGTTGGGCGCGCAGTACCTTTCGAGATACGTTTCTTGCATTGCGCCTGCTCCCAGAGCTCGATGGTTATTTGACGCTAGATGTTATCGGGCAAAATCTCGGCCCATTTCTCCTCGCGATTTCAACACTTGCTGCGCTTGCAGAGCTCGTGTTCGGTGGCTCTATACCCTGGTGGACGGGATTGACGATTGCAGCAATGACTATGGTCCGGTGCAGTGTGGCAGCGTTTCGCGCTCGCGACTTGCGGTTTATCGGCTTCTCGCTCCACACACCGATCAATATCCTTCTTTTGCTACCATTGAAGGCCTATGCGCTTTGTACATTGAGCAATAGCGATTGGCTATCGCGAAAAGTCACCAATGTGCCGGCGGAAGAGGAGAAACAGCGTGTCATCCTGCGTCCCAATGCCGGACGAGGTGCGTCTAGCGTAGGGGTGGGAACGACTCCCATTCATAAGGCGGGGTTATCGCACCGTCCGTCGAGCCTGGCGGCTACGGAGAGTGTTTCCGGTCGCGATCGCTCGACTGTCTACAAATAATTGGTCGTCTCATGACTTTGGACCTGAACCATCAGCTATTAGAGCGAGAGTTGGCTGCCGACGATCCATGGCACCTTGATAATAGTTCGTTCGAGCAGGAGCGATACGCGCAAATGCTCCGGATGTCGCGTTGCAACGGAGATGCTGCGTCTGCCCTCGAGGTAGGATGTGCAGCCGGTGCATTCACGGAGTTGCTTGCGCCGTTATGCGAACGGCTTACTGTGGTGGATGTCATGCCGCAGGCAATCGAGCGAGCGCGACTGCGGACCAGTAAGTGGTCACATATTACTTTTGTGACCTGCGACATTCAGCGGTTCTCGACCACTGAGCAGTTCGATTTAATTGTCGTGGCCGAGGTTCTTTATTACCTCAAAGACGTGGGCGAGATGCATACGGCTATCCGCAACCTGGTGAGTATGCTTGCGCCAAGTGGCACTCTGATTTTCGGGTCCGCGCGTGATGAAATATGTCAGCGCTGGGGGCATGCTGCTGGTGCCGAAACGGTGATCGCTCTCTTTAAGGAGAGCCTATCGGAGGTCGAGCGTCGGCACTGCTCCACCAGATCGGCAAACGAAGACTGCTTGATCGTCCAGTTTCGAAGGCCGGACGCCACGTCAGAACAATCAAACGTCGGTCATTAGACCAGGAGTACGTATGCGCATCTGCGGAATAAAGTTGACACATGACGGAGCAATTGCTGTCGTCGAGGACGGTCGGCTTCTTTTTTGCGTGGAGCAAGAGAAGCGCGGCAATAGTCCACGCTATCAGTCCGTTGACAATCTCGATGCAGTCGTGCGCGCCTTGGCGGAGCATGGCCTGGAGCCGCGGGATATCGATCAGTTCGTCGTTGACGGATGGGACGGCGAGAATGAATCGCAGTTCCAGCTCCTAAGCGGAGCGGTGCAGGTTGCGCTAAAAGGCGCGCCATATGTCGAGCGTCATGCTGGGGGCCTCCTTGATCCCGTCGACGGCGTCGGCCTCCTGCTCGGCGGCAAGGAGTTTCCATATAAGAGCTACCCGCATGTCACGGGCCATGTCGCGTCAGCATATGGCACCAGTCCCTTTGCAGCCGCGGGAAAGGCTTCGTTCTGTCTGGTGTGGGATGGCTGCATCTTTCCACGTCTTTACTATGTCGAACCGCGCGGGGGTCGGTTCATTGGATCGCTGTTTCCTATGATCGGCCACGCCTATGCTGCCGCGGGCCTTCACTTCGGGCCGTACCGTAAGCCGAACCGCTCCAGTTGGGATCTGGGCATCGCCGGCAAGCTGATGGCTTACATCGCGCTTGGCTCCGTTGATGAAAGCATCGTGGAAGTGTTTCAGGGGCTTTATGAAACACGGTTGGCGGCCGACACGGAGCAGGCTCGCCGCTACCGTGAAGACATTAACAATGCGGAATCGTGTCTTGCAGCTATGCACGCGTTCTTCGAGGCAAGCGCGTTGCGCCTGGCTGCCAAGCGAGCGGAGGACGTCCTCGCCTCCTTCCATGTGTTTCTGGAACGTCTTCTTGTTAAGGAAATCGCGCTGCTTCTGCTAAGATATTCGTCGCTTCCGGGAGCGCGAAATCTATGTGTCGCCGGAGGTTGCGGTCTCAATATCAAATGGAACAGCGCGCTTCGCGCGACTGGATTGTTCGATGATGTCTGGGTGCCGCCGTTTCCGAATGACAGCGGCTCGGCAATCGGCGCGGCGTGCGGTGCTATGGCAGCGCAGAATGGCTTCGGGCCTTTGGAGTGGTCAGTTTACAGTGGTCCTGCCCTGCAGGAGAGCGAGGTTCCGCCGGACTGGGAGGCCGCTCCTTGCAGTTTGAGTGAACTTGCGGCGATTCTTGCCGACAACAAGCCCGTCATCTTTCTTTCCGGGTGTGCCGAGCTTGGGCCCCGGGCGTTGGGCGGTAGAAGCATTCTTGCAGCCCCAACTAGCCGGGCAATGAAGGATCATCTCAACGACATCAAACGTCGCGAGCACTTCCGACCGGTGGCGCCGATTTGTCTGGAGGATCGGGCACCGGAGATCTTCAGCCCGGGCACGCCAGATCCTTACATGCTGTTCGATCACCAGACCCGGGCGGATTGGCGCGACAAGGTCCCCGCGGTGGTCCATCTTGACGGCTCGGCGCGGCTGCAGACAATTTCCCGCAACTCTCCCCACAAAATTGCCGCGCTTCTCGTCGAATTTGAGCAACTCACGGGTATTCCGCTGCTCTGCAACACGAGCGCCAACCTCCACGGACGGGGATTCTTTCCGGACGCTGCGGCAGCTTGCCAATGGGGGCGTGTCGAGCACGTTTGGTGCGAGGGAAAGCTCTGGAGCAAAACCGTCGTCGAGAAGCCATCGTCCACGGAACGACTTCTGTCAGCCTAAGATGAACATATCCACTGTGGCGATCGACCTTGCCGGTGTAAAAAAGTCATTTGGCGACAAGCTTATCGTCAACGATCTGTCGTTCTCGGTCGCACGCGGAGAGTGCTTCGGACTGCTTGGGCCGAATGGAGCTGGCAAGAGTACGATTGCGCGCATGCTCCTCGGCATGATCTCGCCCGACGGCGGCAAGATTACAGTCCTCGATGAGCCTGTGCCTTCCCGCGCTCGTGCGGCGCGTGTACGCGTCGGGGTGGTGCCACAGTTCGACAACCTTGAGCTCGAGTTCACAGTGCGAGAGAACCTGCTTGTGTTTGGCCGCTATTTCGGCATGAGCGCTCGCAAGATCGCGGCGGTTGCACCGTCGCTGCTTGAGTTTGCGCGCCTTGAAAGCAAAGCGGACGTGCGTGTCTCCGAGTTGTCCGGTGGCATGAAGCGGCGGCTGACGCTGGCGCGTGCCCTGATTAATGATCCACATCTACTCGTTATGGACGAGCCGACCACTGGGCTGGATCCGCATGCACGCCACCTGATTTGGGAACGCCTGCGGGCCCTGCTTGCGCGTGGCAAGACCATCCTCTTGACCACTCACTTCATGGAAGAGGCCGAACGCCTGTGCGATCGGCTATGCGTGCTTGAGAGTGGATGCAAAATCGCCGAAGGCAAGCCAGATGCCTTGATCGACGAGCATATCGGCTGCGACGTGATTGAGATCTATGGTGGTGATCCCAATCACCTCCGAGAGCTGATCAGGCCTTATGCGCGGCATATCGAAGTCAGTGGAGAGACGGTTTTTTGTTACGCGCGCTATCCGGAGCAAGTTCGCGTGCACCTGCGCGGGCAAGCGAACCTTCGCGTACTGCAGCGCCCCCCGAATCTCGAAGACGTGTTTTTGCGGTTGACCGGGCGCGAGATGGAGAAATGAGCGATGAATGATGGTTATGCGTCGGTGATGCCGGCCAACGCGTACAACTGGATCGCGGTATGGCGACGAAACTTCCTGGCATGGAGGAAAGTCGCGCTTGCATCGCTTCTCGGCAATCTCGCAGATCCCATAACCAATCTGCTGGGCCTCGGCTTTGGCCTCGGACTCATCGTAGGACGGGTTGAGGGGACTTCGTACATTGCGTTTTTGGCGGCCGGTATGGTCGCAATCAGTGCGATGACATCCGCGACCTTTGAAACCCTATATGCGGCCTTTGCAAGAATGGGCGTCAAGCGCACCTGGGAGGGAATTCTGTACACACAGCTTACGCTCGGCGATATTGTTCTAGGTGAGTTGGTGTGGGCGGCCAGTAAGTCCGTTCTAGCGGGGACAGCAATCGGGATTGTCGCTGCAGCGCTGGGTTATGCATCCTGGACGTCCATTCTTTGTGCGATACCAACAGTCGCCCTTACGGGTCTTGTCTTCGCCAGCCTAGCAATGGTCGTCATATCTCTTGCGCCAACTTACGACTACTTCGTGTTTTACCAGTCGCTCGTCCTTACGCCCATGGTGTTTCTGTGTGGCGCGATCTTTCCGACAAGCCAACTGCCCGGCTCATTTCAGCACTTTGCGAGCTTGTTGCCGCTCGCACATTCGGTCGACCTTATTCGTCCGACGATGCTTGAGCGCGGCGCGGACAGTGCCGCCCTGCACGTAGGTGCACTCTGTGTTTATGCGGTCTTGCCCTTTTTCGCGTCGACAGCGCTATTTCGGCGGCGCCTGCTGCGTTGACGTAAGGGAGAAAGTCAATCGATGCAGGTGTCATTAGTCCTTCCGCGGTAGCTCGCGAGTGACCTGGTCTGTTACAGTGGCTTCTGCAACGTCCTTGAGGCCGCGATCGAGCCCAGCTCTATGGCCGCCTGTTCGCTCCATCTGCATCGGACGCCAGCACCCTAACTCTGAGCGCCTGTTGCTAGGCGCCAGACAGACCTTGCAAGTCGTGTTGTGCTGTCTGGCCCGCGCACCGGCGGAGCGTAACTGTCCAGGTTAGTTCGGTGGGACGGCAAGGGGCCTTCCCGTCATGACGATGGAGAACGGGATGTTGTGCCCGGCACTGAGTGGTGACCTTGACAGAATCCATGAAAGCTCTCCGGAGCTGCCGAATGCATTTGTTCACGATGGCGCTTCGGTTCTTGTGCAGGATGGCCGCGTAATTGCTGCTGTCGAAGAGGAGCGTCTCAACTGTGTCAAGAACTCCAACAAGTTTCCTTGCAACCCGATCCGATACTGCCTGTCTACCGCAGGAGTCGAGCTCGGGGAGATCGACCGCATCGCGTTCTACGCGACTGAAGCCTATTGCAAAACCATGCTCGAGCGTCCTGTTGTTTCTCAGCCCGTTACGTTGGACGCCAAACGGTTGCTGCGGCAGCTGCTGGCACGGGAGTGCGGGGCAGAGGTCGATCCGTTCCGACTTTCCTTCGCGAATCACCACGAAGCGCATGCCGTGAGCGCGTTCGCCGTGTCCGGGTTCGAGCAAAGTCTCGTCCTTGCGATCAACGGCGGCGGCGAGGTTCTCTCAGGCCTATTGGCGGTAGGATCTGACACCGGAACTGCGCAACTTGATAGCCGTAAGTCATGAGCATGGCCACGCTTCCTATGCCTGCATGCGAGGGGGCCAGTCCATGCGACGCACAGGGCGCATTGGGCATCGGACTTCGGGCAGGTCGATGCAAGACCGCTGAAGAAAGGACAGAAAATGTTGAGAGAACGCGGCCATCACGGTTAGGCATGCTATGAAGTTCTACCGACGCAGCTCGCCGGCACCGCGATTTCAGACCGTGACGCCGGGCGAGAAGAAACCCGAGATGTCTGTATCGATGTCTTTTGTCCAACCAGGAGCGCGCGAAAAGGCAATCGAGATGGTTAGTGGTGCGATGAATGATAGGTTCGTAGTGTCCCGGCGACGTACGGGTTTTGGTGACTGTCTGTGGTCGCTGGCGGCGGCTTGGCGTTTCGCAAAGCAGACAGGGCGGACGCTAGCCATCGATTGGCGGGGGTCTTGCTATCTTGATGAACCATTCACCAATGCCTTCCCGGTCTTCTTCGAACCGGTTGAAGACATTGCCGGCGTGCCGGTGATTTGCGGCGACGACATCAACAAGCGTTCATTTCCGGGACCATTCTTTCCGGCATGGTGGAACAAGCCGTCTATCGATTGCGTCTATCGGCCGGACGAGCAGATCTTCCGGGAACGCGACCAACTCGATCAACTGTTCCAAAGTCAGAGAGATAGTGACGCTAGCACAGTTGTATGTGATGCCTGCCTGATGTGGCGCTGCGATCAGGAGGCGGAGCGAGAGATCTTTCGGAGGATCAAGCCGCGAGCTGCAATTCAGGCTCGGATTGATGCCATCTACCGCGAGCACTTTGAGCCGTACAGCGTGATCGGCATTCATGTCCGGCATGGCAACGGTGAGGACATTATGGGGCATGCTCCCTACTGGGGGGACGCGGAGCGCGCCTTTCGACAGATCTGTAATGCCATTGACAAGGCGAGGGCGTTACCACATGCGAAGCCTGTGAGGGCGTTCCTGTGCACGGACAGCGCGCTCGTCCTTGAGCAGGTTTCGGCAATATTTCCCGATGTTTTTGCGATTCCAAAACAGTTCCAGGCGCCTCACGCCGGCCCGTTGCACAACGCCGCCTTCGGAGCAGAGGGTGGCTTTTCTGCCCTCACTGAGATGTATCTCCTTGCGCGCTGCGACACGGTGATCCGTTTCCCCCCAACGAGCGCCTTCACGCGCTATGCGCGTCTCTTTGCTCCGCGCGTTATAGAATTCGAGTTGAACGATCCGAGCAGGTTGATCTTGATCGAAGACAACTCGCAAGAGCTCGTCGCTTCATGAAAGTTGTAACCCGCTTGATCGACCTGATTGCCGCTCTTTGCATCCAAGAGTACTGCCAGTTCTTGTACGGCCGACAATCGTCTGCCCAACGTGATGCTGTTGGCAAGAACTTGCAGAGAAGAACACAACGAAGCGACGGCCAAGTGCCTTCGCTTGAGCCGTGACGTCGATAACAACCGCCCTAAAGTGCTGCGCAGCGTTAAGCCGACGTAACACGTCGTCGTCATCCTTCGGTCAGCCACAAATCGGAGCTGATCAGTGCTCGAGCGTGGATGAACATATGAGTTCGCCAGCTCGTGCCTGGAGCCAGCCGGTCCGGCGATATCCCAGTTCTGCTCAGAACGGGGTGCGACAAACAAAATCGACGATTGACGAATCTGACGTGCGAGGCTGGTACGTCAGTTTTGGAGTTAGCGCGCCAAAATGACCGTGGTCGCTCCCGAGCGGTCTTTTGCTTCGGCGAGGCGCCGACAAGCCTCAGGCTCATTCGGTTGCGCGATCAAGAAAGCGAGCGCGGCCCGTACCCCTGTGATGAAGCAGGCGAGTGTGCTAGAGAGCTTACGTAGCTGATGTGCCATCGTTGTCACAAAGCACACCCACGACTGTCCGAAATCCGCCAAATGTTCGGCCTGCGCGACGTTAGGACGCAAAACGGAAGTCATTTACCTGCACCGCAGTGGCGCAAATCCTGCTACGCGTGCGCCGCGCAACAGTAAGGAGGCGGCCTTGGGTCTCGATCTGCCGAATGACGATCTGATTGGAGAGCCGCGGGCCGAAACACATTTTGATTGCCTCGTTCACGCCGATACAGCGCGTGATGATCGTAGAGAACGGAAGACGATGTTGCTCACCGGGGCATCACGCGGAATTGGTCATGCCACTGCCAAGCTCTTCTCGGAGGCGGGCTGGCGTGTCATTTCTTGCGCACGCCAACCTTTCGACAGCGAGCGATGCCCCTGGGAGCCAGGGAATGACGATCATTTCCAGATCGACCTCAGCAATCATCGAATGCTGCCGCGTGCGATCACCGAGGTCAAGAAGCGCTTGGCTGGTGCGCCCTTGCACGCGCTGGTGAATAATGCCGGTGTGTCGCCGAAAACGCCCACTGGGAATCGGATGACGTCATTGACCACGTCAACCGAGACCTGGATGGGGGTATTTCATCTTAATCTGGTGGCGCCGATCCTGCTGGCGCAGGGTTTGTTTGACGAGCTAAGAGCCGCGTCAGGATCAATCGTAAATGTGACTTCAATCGCAGGCTCACGGGTGCATCCGTTCGCCGGTAGCGCGTATGCGACCTCGAAGGCGGCGCTTGCGAGCCTCACACGCGAACTGGCCTATGATTATGCGCCGCATGGCATTCGTGTGAATGCGATCGCGCCGGGCGAAATCAAGACTGACATGCTGTCACCAGACACGGAGGCCCGTCTCGTGCCTAGTATCCCGCTGCGCCGGGTGGGGACCCCGGATGAAGTGGCAAAGGTCATCTTCTTCCTATGCTCAGATGCGGCGAGTTACGTCACGGGAGCCGAGGTGCCGATCAATGGTGGGCAGCATTTGTAAAGTCGGCGCTCTGGCGATCCAGCTGACTTGCCCTGCAGCGGCGCGTATGTTCTCCGCTGACGACGCGCACACGATCCGCAAAAAGTGAAACGAGGGCACATTGCAAGTGCGGTGTCGTGCCATAATCAGGTGTCACGGTTCTATGTCATCTCGTCAACACTTGAGGCTAGATCGAGAGTGACATGCAGAACGAAGCTCACCAACCCCAACATGGCTCAAGGGAGGATAATCAAGACAACGGAGGCAGGCTCATGCTGCATATCCCACCCTCGGAACGACCTGCCTCGCAACCGGAGCCGCAGTGTAATCCCTCGGGGCAGCCGTCGCATGAGAGTGCGCTGGCCGGCATCTGCGAAATATCGAAAATAGTCAGCGCTCCTGGCCGGCTCGAAGTCACGTTGGCCAAGGTCCTTGGCCTCCTGCAATCGTTTGTGCAGATGCGACACGGCATCGTCTCACTACTGGACGATAACGGCATCCCGGAAATTACAGTCGGCTCCGGTTGGAGCGAAGGCAGCGACGAACGTTACCGCACGTGCCTGCCGCAGAGTGCAATCGCCCAGATCGTGGCGACAGACAGGCCTCTTGTTGTCGAGAGCGTAGCCGACGAGCCGGCCTTCAGCGCTGCGGACCGGGAGCTTCTCGGCGTCTCCGACAGCATGCCCGTATCGTTCATTGGAATTCCTATTCGTATTGATCCGAGGGTGGTCGGTACGCTGACGGTAGACCGTATCAAGGACGATGGTTCCAGTCTTCGGCTCGAGCACGATGCGCGGCTGCTCGTTATGGTCGCCAACTTGGTGGGGCAAACAGTAAAGCTACATCGCTTGTTGGCCTGCGATCGCGAACGATTGTTAGTGGACAAAGACCAGCCACAGAAGATCGTTGAGCTTGGGGTGGCCGCTCGCGAGCGCAAGAAGCTTCCCGCCCACGGGATCATCGGCGACAGCGCCGCGCTGAGCGGGCTGCTCGAGAAGATTGCGGTTGTAGCCAAATCGAGCAGCACGGTTCTGCTGCGTGGCGAATCCGGCACCGGCAAGGAGCTCGTAGCCAAGGCCATTCACGAGTCCTCGTCCCGTGCTAAACGACCGTTCGTTAAACTGAATTGCGCGGCGCTCCCTGAGACGGTCCTGGAATCGGAATTGTTTGGCCATGAGAAAGGTGCCTTTACCGGTGCGGTAAGCTCGCGCAAGGGGCGCTTCGAGCTTGCTGACAAAGGGACGCTATTTCTGGATGAGATCGGAGAGATCTCAGCTCCGTTCCAAGCGAAGTTGCTGCGAGTTCTGCAAGAGCAGGAGTTTGAGCGCGTCGGCAGCAATCACACGCTTAAAGTCGATGTTCGAGTCATAGCTGCGACAAACAAGAACCTTGAAGAGGCCGTCGCAAGGAGCGAGTTCCGCGCGGACCTCTACTATCGTATTAGCGTAGTTCCCTTGTTATTGCCGCCGCTGCGCGAAAGGCGCAGTGATATTCCGCTGCTAGCCCGAGAGTTCCTCAGAAAGTTCAATAGCGAGAACGGCCGTACGCTCACCCTGGAGGCCAGTGCGATCGAGGTACTGATGAACTGCGGGTTTCCAGGAAATATTCGCGAACTCGAAAACTGCATCGAGCGAACAGCGACGCTGTGTACCGGGCCGTCGATTGTGAGAAGTGACTTTGCATGCTGCCAAGGCCAGTGCCTTTCCATGATGCTCTGGAAAACCACATCGAACGACAAGACCGACCTGGCGGTAACCATGCAACCTGCGCCTGCAAAGTCCATCACTCCGCTAGCTCAAACGGCGTTGCCGCCGCCGCCTGTCTACGAACCGGCCCCACTGCGACCTGCCGGCACAGCTCTCGTTGGTGGTGCGAGCATGACCGATCGGGAGCGGGTCATTGCGGCCATGGAGAAATCTGGCTGGGTGCAGGCCAAGGCAGCGCGCCTACTTGGATTAACCCCGCGCCAAATTGGCTATGCGCTCCGGAAATACGGAATTGAGATAAAGCGGTTCTGAACGACCACATCCGCCGGAGCCGCTAGGGCCAAACAGATACGTGAAGAATGATAAGAAGCAATCTACGCAACCGCAAGGGAAACGGCCGGCCTGAGGCAACGACGTGGCGCGCAACTTCGATTTGAGCGCCATGAGTTAAAAGAGCCTCACCTGCTGGCCATACAATCGCGATCCGTCCGTGGCTCGAACAGGTAACAACCTATCATCCCTATTCTGCGGACGAGTGAGTGACGATGCTTAACCGTCGATCAGCCCGATGCCGGCAGTGTTTGCGCGGCATTCATCGTGCGAGCATTCCTTGGTCTCTCGGCTGGCGTGCCGAGCGGAACGGCGTTGTCGGTGCCCTGACCTGTGTCGGCATTCGTTCGTCACGAAAGCGGGCTGGAGCGCGTTATCGCCCCGTTTAAGCCTTTGTGACAGCGAGCCGATTCCAGAACGGCGGCGGTGGTACAACACTTGCTGTTCTCTTCGTAGCTATCGCAACTTTAGGAGCATCATCGTGCACAATGTCGTCTGCATCAAACAGGTTCCGGACTCGGCGCAAATTCGTGTTCATCCCGTGACCAATACAATCATGCGTCAGGGAGTGCCGACCATCATCAACCCATATGACCTCTTCGCGCTCGAGGCCGCGCTTGAACTGCGTGATCGGTTCGGCGGCGAAATTACCGTGCTTACCATGGGACCGCCATCGGCAGAAGAGTCCTTGCGAAAGGCGTTGGCTTACGGTGCCGATCGCGCCGTCCTGCTCACGGATCGCTGCTTTGCTGGCTCCGACACGCTGGCCACAACGTATGCACTTGCAACCGCCATCCGGAAAATCGGTAAGGACTATGGCTCGACAAATCTCATTTTCACGGGAAAGCAGACCATCGATGGCGATACTGCGCAGGTTGGGCCCGGCGTCGCAAAGCGAATGGGCGTAGTGCAGCTAACTTACGTTGCGAAGATCAGATCCTTGGACCTCGCCGCTCAAACGATTGAAGTGGAACGACGCTGCGAAGGTGGTGTGCAGGTGTTGCAAGCTAAATTACCATGCCTCATCACCATGCTTGAGGCGACGAATCAAATCCGGCGCGGCGCGATGGCGGATGCCCTGCGTGCCGCGCGTGCCCAAATCGTGAAATGGAGCGCGCAAGAAGCCGGTGTCGAAGACACCTCCAACTGCGGGCTCAAGGGCTCGCCGACGGTCGTTAAGCGTGTGTTCGCTCCCTCTGCACGGGCCGAGAGGGCGGCGCTGGTTGAGGCCGCCGAGCAACCGGCGCAGGCGTTGATAGACGCAATGTTCTCACTTCAACCGAAGCTCGAAACCGATCTTGCGGCACTTGCTCGTGACGCTCGATCGGGAGAGGCTAGGCCATCATAGTAGATACGCTCCAGGAATGTATCATCGCCGCACTCGTGGGGGTCTGCCTATCTTACCCGTCGAACGCACCAAGAATTTAGAGGTGGTAAGAACAGGCGAGGGTCGCTTTGAGAGGCTTTGTGCCGCCCGGAGCGGTGTGACATCAGGGACCAAAGACCTTAAGAGCATCATACGTACAAACTGGAGTCTACAATGCTGTCCCAGGCTGACGGTGGTTCGGCGAAATGGCGCGAGCGGCAACCGCGAGGGCTTGATCCGTTCGCTCAAGATCGTGAAAGCTGCACGCGTGCCGAGCGGCAAGGCACGCCACTCGCGCACGCGACATTAGCTTCAAAATGGCCTGGGGGCGCAATATCCGTTTGAGTCTCCGCGCGAATGCTAGTCGTGGCGGGCATTGCGGCGCCGGACTGCTGGTGGACAGGAATCCGACCGGATTCCCGGCGCTCCGCATTCCTTCGATGCTCATGAGCTGCACTGAGCATGCCGCTGTCTGCGTTCGCGGAGCAAACGACAAATAGTCGCCTAGAAGGCGAACGCGATCATTGGCCCTTCAAAGCCAATGAACCTGGGACGGTTAAAAGTTGGCCGGGGCACGAAGTTGCTTCGTCAAGGACCGTCCGCTTCTCATCTGCAGGGGTCAAATGACATCTCAAACGTCTCGATTTGCCGCGGATCAGCCTCCGAAGCTTTGCTACGAGTACTTGACCGAGCAAGCGCGAGCCTTGTTCGGCACGCATCCGTTCGCCTCGCAGTTGTCCGAAGATCAGGCCGCCAGACTGCTGCCCGAATACCTGGCGATGTCACAGGCGTTCCCGTATCTGCAGGCGGGCTCACAAAGGGACCTCATATTCGATGCAATGTATCACAATCGGGATATTGCGAGAGACCTTGAGGTGACCAGCGTGGTCGCGAACTTTATCTCGTGGGATGAGACCGGTGGCCATGGCCGAATTCTGCAGGGAGGCAACGCCGCGCTACCGGATATTCTGTTGACAGAAAACTTTCACTCCAACCTGTTGAAGAAGGATGCCTCCCGACTACTCGGCCGAGCAATACTGCCCAACTATAGCTCTAGGACGAAGCAGTATCTGCATTCTCTCTACGCCGGATTGTCATCGAAAGACGCCCTCGTTCGTTGCGCTTACATGGTAGCTTTTGAGCTACATGCTGCGGACATGATCCAGTCGCTGTGGACCGCCCTGGTCAAAACGTTTAAGGCGAAGTCGGAAGATCTGGAATATTTTCGCAGCCATGTGGGCGGAGAAGATCCCGCTGAGAAGTACCACGGAGAAATGACAGGTCGGCTGATTGGCGAACTTGTGCAGCCTGACCGTAGTGATCGGTTTTTGAATGAATTCCTCCGGGCCTATGGGCTCAGCGTCCAATGGTGCCGCGATCTCACTTCAACTGCGGCACGCGCGGTGGATGATCACTCAGAGATCGAACATCATGGCAGTTGCCATTGTGGCTCTGTCAAGTTCTACGTCAGCGCGCCGCGAGAGCTCTCTGGAGCTCGTTGCAATTGCTCGATTTGTCAAATGTCTGGGTTTCTTCACTTGCTAGTAACTGGCGATAAGTTACGCATCGAGCGCGGTGAAGAAGTCCTCACGACATATCAGTTCAACAAGAACATTGCCGGGCACACGTTTTGCCGGGTTTGTGGGGTAAAGCCATTCTATAGGCCGAGGTCGAACCCCTCCGGGTTCAGCGTAAATATTCGATGCCTGGATAGAAGGACGGTCGCACTCGCAAGAATAACCGAGTTCGATGGCGAGCATTGGGAGAAAGCACTCGTCTCAATGCACAAGGACCCGGAGTCCTGCTTCGAAGATCAAAGGAGTGAGCTCGAATGGCGCGCACAATGAGTGATAAATCCCGCCAGCTTTCACAGGAAATGCTGACAAAGTACCGCATAGAGCTGCTAGTAAAGGGGACGGCCGTTATCGCCCCCCAGATACTGTTCACTCAAGCCGACTTGACCAAGATCGATGAGCTGCAGGCTGAGATTCCCGAAGAAGAAGTCCGGGAGGGAGATGCCGGCGACTTGCACAGCGTCTTTGTCAAGCGCATAAGGGTAGATCCACCAGGTCGCAAGCCTAGCAACGTGGATGGTGCAGCTTCAGGGCAGATTATGGAGCTACTTGAAAGTAAAGACCGCAGCTTCGCGCTAAGACAGATCTTCGGAGCATCCTCAGATTACGTGGTTCGCCGGTGCCAAATGCATCGTATGCCGCCTGGGTCCTTTGTGGGCATCCATTTGGATGCGAAGAGTGATCCGGATTTTGAGTACGCGGTGATTGTGCAGCTAGCGCGAGACTTCGAGGGGGGTGAGTTCGTGGTATATCCTACCGGGTACGAACAGCACGTATTCCGACCACCATTTGGTGCAGTGCTTGTCACAACATGTAAGGTACGGCATGAAGTAAAGCCGGTGTCGAGCGGGGAACGCCGATCTCTCGTCTACTTCTGTTCAAAAAGGGGCGGCGCCAACCGCCGGATCGTCGAAAGTTCTACCGTTCGGCTATGAGGTGGCGCGCCTGGTATGATTCGCTGAGAACCGAGTGGCGGGTGAGCTCTCCGGGAAATTTAGACGCTTTCACATCTTGTGGTCAGTGTTTCTCGTAAGGTGCGACAGTTCTGGTAGGAAGCCATGGTTAACATTGGTCCATGTACAGGCCACCACGTGCCATCCGAGCGAAAGTTGCATCTTTGTCGCTGGGTGAAACCAGGGAGGCGCGTCGGCGCTGCGTGATGCTGTATTCCGGGTAGCGTGGGGTTTCGCAGACTGTAGTGGCGAGCCTCTCGGTTCCCAAGATGGGCCGCTTGTTAAGGTGGTAAGGTCGGGCACGCATCAGGCTAGGTCCAAGGAGCGTCGTGCTAAGGATCATGTGGACGCTCTTCTGAGATTGGGATGATGGCTCGACTACAACGAGAAGCTGGGCATAGCCGAGCTTCTTTACGAAACGAGTTAGAATGGCCGGCGAGCGTGGCGTCCTTGCCGGACTCGATCGTCTGCGCGCCCCGCGCGCTACGGGCGGAGTCAGCATCGTTCGCAAAGCCAGCCCAATTCGGTCCGCCGCTGAAGCTGAGGTCTTGAGAGTGTACAGGTCGACTATCATCAAGGAGAACGAGCGGGAGAGCTCAGCTGCCTACAAGTATGCTCTTGCTGTTGGTAGCTTGGATGAGCATCTGCGTAACAACTCTAGCCAGGGATCGCTGCTCAACGTTCCGATCGGTCGCTCGACGAAGATCTTTTCACTATAAGCTCAGCCCTCGTCCTCGCCCGAAGATTGGTGCCGCACTCGTGCAGTTGCGCAAGTCGCCGGTTGCAAACGCAGCCGCTTGGGCATGACTCAAATCTCCGCCGAGAGAATGTCGGGTTGATGGACGCAATGCTCGCTTAGCGATGCCGTTGCGCAGGACTCGCCTGTTGCAGCGATCGATCAGCTGGGTAAGAATATTCCTCGCGCAAGGTCACGATCATGATCCGACGTTTAGCATTAGGGATAAACCTAGCTTATCGGCCTGTCCGGCGCTGCAGTTACTGCAGTCAGCCGCAGCGCCGAACCTATTTGCTCAAACTGTGCCCTCTTTTATGTTTGGGGCTGGGGAGAACGCTGCTTTTGCGCGGGGCGGTGAATTGAGCGTGTGAAGATGTGTTCGCTAGGACCTCAACAGTCGGTATTGCTGATCGTGGGCCGCGGCCCTGTCGGCCGCAATCACAACGCACTCCACGGTCCCAGCCTTTTCGTCGGCGGCAAGTGGGATCACGCCTGTCTTACGTGTGCGGTCGAATAGCAATCCCTCTTTGAAGAAGCGATCATGCGCCGCACGAAAAGATGGTGATCGTACATTTCTTACAGATAAAATAACGTTGCGACTGGAATAGTCGGGGCCTAGTAGCCGAATCGCAATGTTGTGTAACACCGAGCCGCCACCCCAGCGGCCGTTTGCTTCATTGAACAGCAACCGTCCGTCTTTGGCGAAAATCGCGTCGATGTTGATCATTCCGCGATAGCCAAGGTCTCTCGCTAGCGCCACAAATCGGTAGGCATGCTCCTGGGCAGTCAACCACTGCTCGTTCTCTAGATCGCTGGGAAGCTCAAGCCCTGTCCAGATGAGAGCCCTTTCGGCCCGATCTGTGCTTTTATGCAGGCGTATGTTTCCACTATTGATGAAAGCGATTGATGCATCATCCTGGATTGCATACTCGAGATAAAACAAAGACCGGGCCAAGTGGTATGATTCGACGACCAGCGTCTTACACGATGCTGTTGTGATCTCGGAGTAAAGCGCGTCAGGATCAAGCGAACGCCAGGAAATCCACCGAGTATCTCTGGCGCCAGGTAGGGGATCGCTTTTGCTGCTCGTTAAGATGACATTTCCGACCCCTCCAGCTCCATTATCCAACTTCACGATGACCCTGCCGGTCTCGGATTTGAGGGAAGTGACTGCTTTTAACAGTCCATTTGGATCTGTCGCGACACATCCGTGAGGCAGCGGAAGTGCTACGCTTGTTGCCAACTGACGGAAGTGACTCTTGCGATTCAGTAAATCAGGCCCGCGCTGCAGGGCGAAGTCGTCGCCAATGTTCGGTATGCTTAGTTTGGCCGCCAGGTGTGCGACGCCTTCAGTAAAGTAGCAGGGGTACAATCGCCAGGTGGATTGTTGACGAATATGTCTTTTAATTCGTGCGACAACAGTCTCGGACAGCAACGCGTAATCATCCAGGATGGTCGGTTGGCGGCTCGTTGGTACAAGCAGGCGAAGACTCGATGCATCGAAATCCAGCGTCGCGCCAATGAAGGATAGCAGATCTGCCGGGATCACTACCGGGGAGACGATCAGGTCGCCCTCCTGAGCAAACCACGCTGAACGGAATGCCGAGCTGGCGGCCAGCGAAAGTTGAGCCTTTGTTAGATGGGCGCCCGACATCTGAGGCGTACCGGCATTCATAATTAGAATCCGCGGCATTCGCGAACCTCCGGGCATCTGGACTTGATCAGGATGAATGGCCATGGCAACCACGGTCGAAGGGCTTTGCGGTGGTCCCGATTGCGGCGATGGTCATCGGAGATAGGGAGCATGACCAGCGATCGGTCCGCCGATCTGACCGGCTGAGGCACCCGACGTCCTTCACACCCATGTAGGTAACACCCCACGAGCCTACGATTTAACGTTACGTCAGGTTCAAGCCCCTTTTTGCGGGCGGCTCATGCCCGAAGAGGGCCCCGGAAGAGCTGGTGTTGCAAGCATCAGCGGTGCCCTGAGGGGCAAGCCTTTGGCTGAGGCCTTTGAGGAGCGATCCCGCGAATGCGCCGGAGGCGTGTCCAACGAATGACCCCAGTCGCCGAGTTTCGACAAAATCTAGAATTGGGTCAGGGTGCGTATGCGGGCCATCACCATCGATGGCCAGTCCGACAAGGCGAGATGAAGTGGCCCGGAGAAATCGCCATCCGAGCCACCGCTGAACGAGCGAGCAGCTCGAATCCAGGCTTGGCCGCAAGCATTTTGAAGCGTGGCGTAGAGCGCAACGCCGGCCTGCTAGTGTCTCTCCGCATCCGGACCTAATTTTCTCTCAGGAGAACACGCCGCTTTGCTTCCAAAAGATGCCCATCCAGCGTCTCGTGCAGCGCACGCCGCAGCTCGGGCGGGATCGAGCTATCTGTATCGATCAATTCTCGAAACTTCCGAATGATGTGTTCTATCGTTGCAATGGTTCCAAGTGTTTCAATCCTCTGCCACGGCATTTTCGATTGTCTCCTTTGGCGCGTTGCGCACGCTTCGTCGAGGGTCCTCACCTCACAGCCGGGCCTCGAACAGCCTCTGGTGCACCAAACGTCGGCTGTCGGGCTGAGTGTTCAGCGCGAGCTCTTTTGACCAGAACTTGCGCAAGCGGCGCTCCCTGAGAAATCGGCAGAAGTAACGCGCATTCCCGGCTGCAACAGTTTTCCAGCGCGTAAGCTGCACTATTGATCGCAAGGATGCGGCACCAACGAGCTCGGCTGTCAGGCGTTCGAAACCGTGATCAACCGATTCAGTCGAGCGGCTGCAGCGCCCCGATCAAGTGATTCTTGTCCGAGCGCCACGCCTTCCTCTAGGTTCGAGGCCCGCCCGGCCACCACCAGTGCGGCCGCCGCATTCAGAAGGGCGGCATCACGAAAACGACCTGGCACGCCATCGAGCACTTTTTGTATCGCAAACGCATGAGCCTCGACATCACTGCACTCCAGCGCATCGGCGCGGTAGCGGGGGAGCCCGGCTTCTTCCGGCGTGACTTCGAACGTGCGGACTGTACCCGCCTCAACCGCAGCAACAGAGCTTGTGTCGGTGAGGGATAATTCATCGAGCCCGTCCGAGCCATGAACCACCCATACCGCATCGGCGCCAAGGTTCTTCAAGACTTGCGCCAGAGGCTGCACCCATTCGGGAGTGGACACTCCAAGGATATGCCGCTTGACCCCGGCTGGATTCGACAGAGCCTCAATTAGATTGAACATCGTGTGGGTTCCAAGTACGCCCCGGATCTGCCTGATGCGCTGCATCGGCGGGAAGTCGGGTGACGCAAACACGAAGCCAATGTCGGCTTCGTGCACACAACGTGCAATTGACTCTGGCTTGAGATCTACCTTTACGCCGAGGTGCGCCAACACGGCTGCCGTGCTGGAGCGCAAAGATGCAGCGCGGTTAACATTCTTGGCGACGGGAACGCCGACGCCGGCGACGATGAACGAAACGCACGTCGATACGTTCAGCGAACACATAACGGTATCGCTCGTACCAGCGATATCGATGGGATCACATCGCGTCTCGACCTTTGGCACTATATTTCGCATTGCGGATGCGGCGCCGGTGATTTCCTCGACCGTCTCGCCGCGGACCTTCATCCCAATCAACAAGCCCCCGATTTGCGAGGGAGTTGCGTCGCCGGACATCATGCTGTCGAAGGCTGACGCGGCCTCCTCGCGGGTCAGAGTGGCGCCGGTGGCAACTTTACCGATGATCGATTTAAGCGGTTCCATCGAACTTTACACGTTCCTTCCAAACTAGGGTCCGTCCGTTCAGCCAGCCCTCTTCACAACGCGTGCGCTGCTGCGGCTGCCGGTCTATCCGCACTCGCTCTGCCGCACGATTCCTTGAGGCGGGACGTCGGATGAACGTGGGGTCTGTGGCCACGCTACAACCTGACGCTACGTGAGGGTCAAGCTCTCTCCACTTCGATGCGGCTCTCGAGAGGACATCGGCGGCTAGTCAGACCACTGAGTTGCTTGATGCGAGGATAATAGCTCTGTCTCGCGCCCGCTTCCTGTCGATGTTCCGGCCGGATCACAAGGCGCCGATTTCCGATGCCGCCGTGGCGGAACCGCAGAGCGGCTTCCGCACGTGCTATGAATATATTGATGCCAATTGCAGACTGGCTTAGCTAGCTCTACGAAATGACTCCACACCACTATAATGAACCTGCGCATGACTGCCTTTAGGAAGCGATCGACGCGTCCGTTGACCGGCGCCGAATCAAGTGGTGAGCCGTTCGGCGAACCCACGTGTACGTGTTGTACGTCAAGCTGGGACGACTTCTGGAGAGGAGTCGGAGGGACAGGTCGCAGCATCTTCACTTCGACCCGCCGCTCTTATTGCCGATATCCCGCCCGGAGTCACGTAGCGACATTGCTGACTGAGACGGTCTTGCTTGGACCTGAGGCAGGCAGTAATAGCGGTACGATCTGGTATGTGACTGCTACAAAGTCGGAATACGTCTCCCATGCAGGCCTCTTTCTCGTCTGCGGTCGGTGTTCGATCACTCGCCTTGACCGGCGCAAGCATTACAGTTGCCATTGCTAGGCCTAGAGCGATATCGCGGTAGTAGAGTCTGAGGTGCGGAGCCAACTGAATTCGTTGTTTTTGCATCATGACATTCCTTCTGTTCGTCGGAGCGAGTTATTGTTCTTTCTGCCCGGAACGCATCACGTGCAAAACGCGAAACAGGCGGATCTGCTTAGCTGTCTGCAAGCTCGTTGCTCTACTTTTGCCGTTCTCACCGTAGGGGACTCGCTACGATGCCGCTCGAACCGCCCCCTGGCCAGCTCTGCCGAAGCATAGAGATCAGAAAGAGCGGATGTGCTTTGTCGTTGTTGATGATGCGCTCGGCCGTAACCGGCATGAGCTCCCACGTCTGCAGTGATCAGCGCGCGCGAGCGTAGCGGGTCGGCATCCAGTACTGGCGCATGGCCTCGACGACGTCCGGAATGTCGGTATGGGCGTTGCGCAGGAATTCCTAGGAATTCCTGCGCAACGCCCATACCGACATTCCGGACGTCGTCGAGGCCATGCGCCAGTACTGGATGCCGACCCGCTACGCTCGCGCGCGCTGATCACTGCAGACGTGGGAGCTCATGCCGGTTACGATCGACGCGGATCTTTGCTCGCAATCCCACTGACTTGCAGCCCCCTTCCAGCACCGCCAAGATGGCGGTACCGCGAAAGGCGATCCGCCAGCGGCTGCCGCAACGAATGCGAAAAAAATCCAATTTGGGACGGAGGCGCGATTAGACGACCCTACCGATTTGTGCAGGAGATCTCGGGACTCAAGTCAGTTAGTTTGCTGCGTGTTAAGGAGACTTCTTCAATGTTGATTATCGAAACTGTTTTAAAGCCAGACCAGTTTGGCGGTATTGGACTTTTCTCCGCTACCCTTTTGCCCAAAGGTTCGCTGATTTGGATTCATAACCCAATCGTTGACATCGCGGTGACGCCTGAGCAGTACGAAGCTTTAGCTCCAACATTTCGAGCTCTACTCGATAAGCATGCCTATCCAAGAGACTACAAGTCTAATGATGGTGTTATAGAGTACAATGCTGACAACGCCCGCTTCATGAACCACAGCAGTCAGCCAAACACATATCAGGACGATCATTGCCGAATTTTAACCGCGCGTGACGTACAACCTGGTGAAGAACTGACTTGCAATTACTTGTTTTTCGATCCGACGTGTGACTTATCGTGGGCTAAAGAACCATCGGTGAATGTTGATGCCCCAACGGGCTAGGCGGCAGTGGATTGAATTCGCGGTCTGACGACTTGATTCGGCGGCGAAATTTGCGGAAGAGTTTCGCCGAACTAATTGCAGCCTTCGACCGACCCAGCTTTTTGCGGCTGCCTCCTCGAGCCTGAAGGATATTGCGAGCGCAGCCTTGTTCGACATCCCTGGCGCACAGAGTGCGGTGGCCGGCGGCCGGAACGTGCCTTCGATGACGTAGCTGCGACGTGGAGTTCCCAACATCTGTAGAGCTTACCCTAGGCAAGATCTCCGCAGATGCCCCTGATCTCGCACTTACTTCAGAATCTGACGACGCTCGATCAGTTCCCAATCTCTTGCTGAGATGGCGCAGGAGCTGAGCCTGATAAGTATCATTAGCATGCGCTGATTGCGCAACGTCAGAGTCGCAGATGTGCTGCTCACAAACGCACTTGATGAGATCGCTTGCGGCTCGATCTTTGCCCCTCGATTTACGTCCGCGCGCAGCGCAGACAAAAAAGCAAGCCGCTTCTCGAGGACATGCACGCCTGGTTGTTGCGCGAGCGCGAAACCCTCCCGCGCTCCCTCCGACGTCCTGAAGCCTATGAACTACATGCCCAGGCGCTGGGACGACTTCGCCCGCTTCCTCGACGATGGCAAGATCTGCTTGACCAATGCGCTGGGCGCGCATTGAGAGGCAGGGAAGGCACAACTAGACCTTCGCTGGTAGCGAGCGTGGCGCCGACCGTGCCGCCATCATGCTGACAATGATCACGACCCGTCACCCCGACGACGTTGATCCCAAAGGCTGGCTCCGCAAGGTCCTGGCCGCGATCGCCGATCTTCCCGCGTCGCGCCTGCACGAACTGCTGGCCTTGGAATGGAAGCTCCTGCGCCAGACCGACAAGCCCGCCGGGTCAGCACGCCACTGACCTTCACCCGGCCGATCATAGAGCTCGCTGTGCCCGCGCGCATGCGTCAATCAGGCGGTCTTCGTCGTGCGTACTCAGCTCCTCACGTGAGACACTATGATGGTCTGCAAACACACCGACTGCGAATCTTCGATCAGCCAGAACAGCATTTCACTCGGTCGCGCAACCTGTTCAGTTGAAGCCGACATCAGCGCCTAGTCGATCCCGCAGATCCTGCCGACTGATGACAAGATTGTTGAGGTTCAGGTCCGGTCGTCTTGCTGCCAATCGCCTAACCAGTTCCCGGGTGCCGTCCACGACAAAGACGCCGCAGTCGTAACCGTTCTGCTGCTGTCTTATCGGGGCCTGTTGCACGTAGGCGTCGAGCCGTCCTGCGATCTCCGCTGCGGGCCTGTCATTGTATCCCTGGGTGGAGTCATAGTGATAGGCGACCGGCCGACCACGATCGCGACGATCAACCAGCAGCAGCGACCAGTGACTGCCGCGCTGATGTCTATCCGTAGCGCTGGCATCACTTACCGGCAAGAATAGGAAGTCGGCTGTATCATGGCGAACCCACCCTAATGCTCGTTCGGCGACTTCCTTGGAGGGAGATCGCAACATTTGGGCTATCAGGGGATCCACGAACCGCGTCCGGGCGGCGAGATCTGGATTGTTCTGCTGCAACTCCTGCACCAGGAGCTGATAGTCCCACTGGATATGCTTGTCACCCAGCCACTGCGTGGGCCCCAACACGGGTCCGCTGCGGTGGCCGGAAGAGGCAACGGTAGCCAAGGGGGCGATCTGAGCAGCCGGGACAGGAGACGGGCGAGGATGATCGATGAATTGCGCACCGGAGCGTCCTCGCGGTCCCAATGTGATCGAGTAGGTCTCACCGCTGATGGGGACTTGGGTTGGGCCGCTGAACTTGGCCGGCAGGACCCCGATGTTGTTCAGGACATCGAGTAATAAATCCGACACCGGCTGGGAGCCATCCTGCCGATCCTCGTGGATTCGGTATCCGATGTGCTCAAGCTCTTGAAGTACGCCCGACCGCCCGACGAAGAACGTGGGTTCACCGGCAGGGCTGAGCACCTGCGCTGACTGAGCATCGTCTCGCATCTGCTGCGGTGTGTACGGCAGATCAACGAAAGAGTCGAGACCGCGGTAGATGTCGGACGACTGAGCTGGCGCGTCTGATGGTTCGGTGAAGAGCGCCGGTCTGGCACCAGCCCCACCCATCGGCGCTGACTGAGCATCATCTCGCATCTGCTGCGGTGTGTACGGCAGATCAACGAAAGAGTTGAGACCGCGGTAGATGTCTGACGACTGAGCTGGCACGTCTGATGGTGCGGTGAAGAGCGGCGGTCTGGCGGCAGCCGAACCCACCGGCGCTGACTGAGCATCATCTCGCATCTGCTGCGGTGTGTACGGCAGATCAACGAAAGAGTCGAGACCGCGGTATATGTCTGACGACTGAGCTGGCGCGTCTGATGGTTCGGTGAAGAGCGCCGGTCTGGCACCAGCCCCACCCACCGGCGCTGACTGAGCATCATCTCGCATCTGCTGCGGTGTGTACGGCAGATCAACGAAAGAGTTGAGACCGCGGTAGATGTCTGACGACTGAGCTGGCACGTCTGATGGTGCGGTGAAGAGCGGCGGTCTGGCGGCAGCCGAACCCACCGGCGCTGACTGAGCATCATCTCGCATCTGCTGCGGTGTGTACGGCAGATCAACGAAAGAGTCGAGACCGCGGTATATGTCTGACGACTGAGCTGGCGCGTCTGATGGTTCGGTGAAGAGCGCCGGTCTGGCACCAGCCCCACCCACCGGCGCTGACTGAGCATCATCTCGCATCTGCTGCGGTGTGTACGGCAGATCAACGAAAGAGTTGAGACCGCGGTAGATGTCTGACGACTGAGCTGGCACGTCTGATGGTGCGGTGAAGAGCGGCGGTCTGGCGGCAGCCGAACCCACCGGCGCCGACTGAGCATCATCTCGCATCTGCTGCGGTGTGTACGGCAGATCAACGGAAGAGTTGAGACCGCGGTACATGTCTGAGGACTGAGCTGGCGCGTCCGATGGTCCGGTGGAGAGCGGCGGTTTGGCGGCAGCCCCACTCACCGGCCGCGACTGAGCATCGTCTCGCATCTGCTGCGGTGTGTACGGCAGATCAACGAAAGGCTGAAGACCGCGGAAAATGTCCGACGATTGAGCAGGCGCGTCCGATGGTCCGTTGAAGAGAGGCGGTCTGGCGGCTGCCCCACTCACCGGCGCGGACTGAGCATCGTCTCTCACCGCCTGCGGCGTGTATGGCAGATCAACGAAGGAGTCGAGACCTTGGTAGATCGCCGACGACCCATCTGGCACCGCTTCCGCCGCCGGCCCCTCAAAATCATGCGGCAGGTGCGGCGACCACGTTGAGTTCGACCCGCCGCGCCGCGGCTCCCCGCCTGCCTGTTCAGGGGAGACGCCCAGCGCAGCGTTCGCCTCGACGATTAATAAATAGTTCCGAACCCGATCGAAGCCCATGTCCGCGCTTCGACTGGATTTTTTAAAGTCCTTGTAATCGTCGTTCAACGACTTTTGCTGCTCACTGGTGCCGGTGAGTCGGCTCACTATGCTCCCCCGCCCCTCCCTTTGGAGCCAAGCACCGAATCTTCGTTGGTTGCGGGCCAGATTTTGAGCAACTTTTTTCCGGCTAGTATCCTCGGGTTTGAGCATGCTCAGCTCTGCCTTTTCCAGGCCATCAATGATGCGGGCATCATCGGGATAAAGATGCGATGTGGGCGACGGGACAGCATAACCGCTGGGCTCCCGAGACGCACCCGCGCCGGAAACGTCCTCGTCATCGCGCACCTTGCCCAACGCGAACAATAGATGCTCATCCTTTGGGAACAACTTCTGAGCGAATTCAATGCGCGTAGCGTGGTCTAGCCCGGATATCGAGTAGCCCGCAAGATTAAGCGCGTTAGAAAATCTGCGAAGACTACGATCATGACGAGCAGCACTGCCCGGCTTCATGCCACTGGCACTAAGCCGCTCTGAGAGGGGCGCGTCTTCCGCTGAAGGGATCGTGCGCGGCCGCCCGCCAGAAGTTACATAGCTCGGATCATGATACGCACGAAGGACACCCAACCCTTTCTTCATGTCTTCGTCCTTCGGGAAGTAAGTCTTGACGTAACGGACCAGGGACTGGTGGTCCCCCAAATTAATCGTAATTCGATTAGCGCCAAGATCATTTCCAAGTCGGCGAAGCGCCTGCGTATAGCGGTTAACCGTCTTCCGGTGTGGGTTTTTCTGAGCCACATATTGGGCAATCGCTTTGTCGATAATGTCCCGATGTTCTGCAGAGAGATGGGGATGGTAGTTGCGGCCGCTGCGGCCGCCACCGGAGACAGGACCCGGATCTGGCGGGCGCGCCTCGGCCAAGTGCTGCTCAAAACCCTCTTGGCTGGCATGGCCCCCCTGGTCCTCTTCCAACACGGCGTGTTGCACCTGGGACCAAGCTGTTGGATTGAATGGATCGGAATTGTACGGGTCCACGCTAGCCTCACGTCCAAGACATCAATTGAACTGATCCTATTATGGATAGGCTTTCCAGAAGCTGACGAGGTCGTCGCTTCGTGAGGCAATGCATCGCGACATCTGCAGAACGAAATGGCCCCGCGGCTCTCGATCGTCACTGGGCTTCTTGGGCTTCAGGACCCGCCCTCCTCCCGGCCGACGAAGTCTTGCGGCGGCATGGGAGCCGACGACTCGTCATTTTTTGGATCGCAAACGGCATACCGGCGGCTCCGCAGGTGCACGCACGGGTGTGGCCGTTACGGCAGCGACGATCAGCATGCGCGCAAAGTGCGAGATCACATCAGCCCTGGCCGAGCGTCATCGGTCGGCGCGATAAGAGATGAATCCTGGACGAGCTTTGCACCGTCAAGATGAGATCGTAAGCACGCGATCCGACCACTGTCAGTGGACGGCCATCGGGATCGGCCGTACCGCGGCGGCCACGCCGGACGTATGGAGCTTCCATTCGCGCTGCACTGATTGTGGTATGGGACGCCCCTGACCGGCTCTTCAGTAAGCGGCTCGTCGCGAGCCGTTCTTGCTCCAAATCGGGATCGTATACTTTTGCTTCCAGTGCATGGGAACGACGCCCCCTTATAGCTCGAACATTTCTTCGAACTTCGGACGAGTGATGGGAGGGTCGATTGGAGCGCACCAAGGCGACCTTGCCGGCGGGCAACAAAGCAGGACAGCGACTCGTGTGTCCGCGTAAGCCCGCTCTTCAGAAGTGTCGGCGCTTGACGCTGGAGTTGCGACCGCGCGTCAGATGGGGAAACTCTGCTGAAACATACCACATGCATCTAGAGTTTAGCACCCTAAGCGCTCCAGCCCCTGCTCAATGAGAGATATTGGAAGATCGCTGAAACACAGGCGCATGTGACCGCCACTTCGTGGGCCATAGTTCCGACCATTTGTAAGGTGCACGTCGTGCTCGCGGCTTGCAGCGTCAATAAACCTCTCCGGATCCGCACCCGCGATAAGCCGTACCCAGAACGAGAAGCCCCCGCTTGGCACACTATAGTCCCGCTCGCAAAACCGGCTGCGCTGCAATAGCTTATGTACGCCGTCTCGCTTCCCTCGGGAGTGCTCGCGCAAGCGTGTTATGTGCGAGTCACGAGCGCTCGATTGCAACAAACCCAAAACGAGATTGCTTAGAACCGGACTTACGCCGCCGTCGCGTTCTGTTGTTAATGTCCGACTCCGCAAGCACCCAGCCTACCCCCCTGCTGCCGCCGCGCCGTTCGATGCGTGGCTGCGCCCATGCCGAGGCGAGCCTCGGATCCCAAATTGCTCGTGGGATGCAAGGCGTCGGCTATCTTCCGTCGACAGCGAGATGTAAAACAGTGCGGGTGCGGCTCGGTACTAACCGACCCGGGCGTGAAACCAGGCCCACTAGTCCCTACCACATCCGCACTGCCGTTGAGACTAGCGGAAAGGTGACTCGGCGCGGATCGCGTCTGGAGCAAAAGCGCTGTCCCTGCCACATCCCGTTAACCCCAAGGGCTCTGTATCTGTGATAGCTTACCGCAAGCTGACAGGCCTTTCCGCAATCGGTCAATG
Source organism: Bradyrhizobium sp. WBAH42 (assembly GCF_024585265.1). NCBI lineage: Bacteria > Pseudomonadati > Pseudomonadota > Alphaproteobacteria > Hyphomicrobiales > Nitrobacteraceae > Bradyrhizobium > Bradyrhizobium sp. WBAH42. The sequence goes on along the minus strand of NZ_CP036533.1, from coordinate 7,694,284 downwards.
GAAGCGTGGCCTATCAATACCGGCTCAATCTGCCACGGTAGTTCCTGCAACCGCTCAGTGCTGTTCTGTCACGACTTCATGAGAAAGGCGCTATCCCTATCTGCATCCGCACTGCCAATGAAGTTGGCCACGGGATTGAGAGGCTAGCGCCGGCTTTGCCCTGAGGGCTGTTCACACGAAATGCCTCGTGGGTATTAACGTGAACTCGGCCTTGAGTGACCTACAGGGACTGATAGGAGAGACGGCGGACGTAGCTGATCGGTCGCATTCATCGCCAGCGAGATACTATCTCCCGCCGAGAATGAGCAAAGACCGGCTTGCTGACGCCGCTGCCGATAACGTCGTCCGTCAAGCGTCATCATTAAAGTAGATCTTCGTCCTCGCCATCACTCATCGACAAGCCGCTGGGATAGGTACGTATATTCCAAAGCGATCCGGCGTGCCTGTTCAATTAGATTGGCGGCGGCGCTATGCCCCCCCCGTCGGTATTCTCATAGTAGAGGTACGGTTGGCCCAACGCAGCGAGCCTTGCCGCTGCCTTGCGGCCATGCGCTGGATGGACGCGGTCGTCCTTGGTGGACGTGAGAATGAAGGGGGCCGGATAGGTCTTGCCTGGCACCAACCTCTGATAGGGCGAGTAAGCCTCGAGCCACTTGCGCTGATCGGGAATGCTGGGATCGCCATACTCGCTGATCCAGGAGGCCCCGGCGCCCAGCTTTGTGAACCGAACCATATCGAACAGCGGAACCCGTAAGATGGCCGCATTGAAGAGGTCGGTTCGTTGGGTGATTGCGGTCCCTACCAGGAGGCCACCTTGGCTACCGCCGACCACGCCTAGCCGGCGGGGAGAAGTGATTTTGCGCCGAATCAAGTCCTCCGCGACCGCGATCCTAACGTAGGCAAGATCTCCGCGGGAGTATGCCCGATATCGCATTTACTACACAATCTGATGATGCTCGATCAATTCCCAACCGCAGCTGACATGCTGCAGGGACTGAGTCTGATAGCATCTTAGCATACGCTGATTGTGCCGCGTGACTTCAGAGTCGCAGATGTGCTGTTCACAAAGGGCACTTGATAACGATCGCTTGTGACTCGATCTTTGCCCCTCGATCTACTTTCGCGCGCAGCGCAGAGAAGATCATTTCCCATCCAGGCGCGCCCCTGAGATCCGTTTGGGCCATGAGATCAGCCACTAAAGAGTGATCGAGCTCGGCCCGCGCTCCATCAGACCGCCGTCGTTCAGTACGCGATCGAGGACGCAACGAAGGCGACGAAGGCCGTAAGACAACGGGGCGCCGCAAAAGCGGTCCGGGCACGACTCCTAGCCTTACTCGCGGCACTCACGCTCCCAAAGACTAAGACGAGCTGTACTCGCAACGACCGGCTGCTTGCCGTCACCGCAGCTGGCGCGGAGACAAGAACACTGCACTTTAGAGTACGCTGTTTAATCAAGATCGGAACGGGTCCGCGCACACTTCAATGAACAATTATAAACGTCCCACATGCGCGTGCCTTCTACGCTCGATACGCAATGTAGGACTATCGACGCTCAATTGTCCGCGTTCAAACCACCATAAGGAAGTTGACGCGACACACTCTTAGAAAACGCGCGCAGAAGATACGAATTAGTCCGGCACGCGGCTTGCTTCGTTCGGGACTTCATCACCAATCGTAGTACGGTGATCTTCGGAGCAGCCCCGGCGCGTCATTACGTGTCTGGTCGCTCCGATGATTTGCCGTGCGGCGATACTTAGCGAGCGGGACCGCGCCTCGGGAAATGCAGGGCAATCATTATGCGATCAAGAGTTCTTTTTTTGAGTGCTACGACGGTGGCGCTCGTCACAACGGGTACAGCTATGGCGGACCGCGAGCGACAAGTACTGCCACCGGCGGTGTGGAACTGGTCTGGAGGCTACATTGGCGGGCACGGCGGCGGCGGATACGGCCGAACCTCCTTTAGCAATCCCTTTGGCCCGTCGATCTATGGCGACGTCGTCGATGTTCCATCGTTCGTCGCAGGTGGCCAGATCGGCTACAATTGGCAGAATAACAGTTGGGTGTTCGGCCTCGAACTGGATGCCAGCGCAGCTGCCGCCAACGGCTCAAACACCTGCCTAGCCGCCTCCCACTGGATTGTAAGCGCAAACTGCAACGCAGGTCCCAACCTCTTTGCGACCGGGACCGGCCGCATCGGCTACGCCTTCGGCGCGCTCGGGAAGACGCTTGCCTATTTCAAGGCGGGCGCCGCCTGGCAAAACAATCGGGGCGACGTCGTCAACAACGTGGAACCGGAGGGCCAGCCACAGGAGGAAACCCATTTCGACTATGGCCGAGTTGGTGGCGTCATCGGGCTGGGTTTCGAGCAAGCCCTTACGCCTGCATGGTCGGTGAATGTCGAGTACGACTATCTGCATTTCGCCGGACCGAGTGTCGCCACCGCTTCGACGGCGCAATTATCTCCGCCTACGATTCTGCCGGCGAACACAACTAGCCTGTCCAGCAACTATCACATCGGAAGAGTTGGTCTGAACTACCACTTTGGCGTGGACCCAGGGGCCGCACCAAGGTCCGATGCGCCGTATGCGGAGTCAGCGCGCAGCGTACCACCCATTTCCTACGCGCCCGGTTGGTCCTTCGAAGGCGGCTCGCGGCTCTGGCTGAGCCGGGGACGATTCCAGTGGGATCACAGCGCAATTTTTAATAACGATGTCCTAGACCCCAGCATACTCGTATCGCGGCTCACTTATCACGGACTGGACGGGCTTTCGGGGGAGGTATTCGGCCGCGTCGACAGTCCCTGGGGAGTGTTCCTGAAGGGGAACGTTGGCATCGGAAGCTTCAACAAAGGGAAGATGAACGACGAGGATTGGGGGGTCCTGAACGAATTATACCCGTACCAAACTACACTTTCAGGTCAGTCAAATGGAAGGTTCGCATATTACACGGCGGACGCCGGTTACGATTTCCTGCGCAGCGCGAACTACAAGGTCGGTGCATTTATAGGCTGGGCCTATTACAGCCAGAGCTCAGACTCCATTGGTTGCGTTCGGATCGCCCCGCGGGATGAAGCATGTCTGAAGCCGGGCGACGCTAGAATCATCGGTGCGGAGGATACACAATTGAATGCGCCTCGAATCGGCTTGAGCGCCGAAACTATGCTGACCAAGCGCTGGCGCCTGAATGCTGATATCGCTTACCTGCCCTGGACCGATTTAAGGCCGCGACTATCATCTCTTGCGAGATGAGACCACCTTTTCTGAACAATACGGCAATGGTGGCGGCGGAGTCCAAATTGAAGGCCTTCTGTCGTACTTTGTCACCAAGAATATCAGTCTAGGCGTTGGAGGCCGCTATTGGGCCATGTGGACAAACAAGGATGCCAAAGGCAGGCACTGCGAACCCGGCTGCGATCGGTGGCCGCCAACATTTGCGAAGTACAGCATGGAACGGTGGGGCACGTTCTTTCAGGCCTCTTACAAGTTCAATTAAGGACCTCACTAACGAGGCTCCAAACTTCAGATTGTTAGATGCCGTTCTGAAGTTTTCTGATGACCAGTCCTCGGCGCGCAACTGAAGCCGAGGATTGGTATGTTGCGATTGACGCTATACACCCGGTTGCTACGATTGCATATCACCCGCCTTGGACAAGGCGAGCCCAACTCTGCCCCCGAACCAAAGCTCGTCCACCAAAAAGCTCGTTGCACTAATAACAGCTCGATCTCTTGGCTCGGACGGAGCTCGCATCAAAGCCGATTGAGCACGCCATTGCAACCGAGCTGGGATGCGCTCGATGCACGATTTCTAAATTCCGCAGCGCGATCTTTCCTGGGCAACCGAGACCGCGGCGAGCCCCAACATCGCGTCGCCGGTGAATCCGAAATGGAGACGATAGAGCCACCAGATTGCGCAGCACCGGTCGAGATCGTACATGGCGAGCGCGCGCCTTGTTGCTGCGACCATCCGCGCCATCGGCTTCATTCCGCGTGTCATCTGGAAACCTCGACGTCTCGGGGCCAGCACTCTCCATTTGATGACTCTCAGGGCGGTGATGGCTCGCTGTCCGGCGCGTGCACCTGCAATGGATTGGGAGCTGAGATTGATGTTCGCCATGGCGTTCTTTTCCGCGTTTCGAAGCTGTTTGCGCAAACCTATGTTCATGCGCTCTTTGCCGTGATCCTACTGCGAAGGTACTGCTTGCCAACGCCCAGATCTGGTAGCCAAATGGCCGGACTCCCGACCGATAAATACGCTCACGCGATCCCACCGCTACGCGAAGCCACTTGCGACAGTGGTTGCGGCTACGCGACCTTTGCTGCCAGCTCCTTGAGAATACCTCGCCCGTCTGCCAAGGCTATCTAGGCTCGCATCGGCGGGGCCTACGTCGTTTTCCGAGTACCCCCTCCAGGTCACCGGTTTCGCTACCCAACTTGCGCGGACCCAGCCGACTTCGAGCGCTGGCTTGCGGCCGAGCCCGGTTTGACCGCGCATGCAATCCTCAGTCGCCTCGCGAAGCAACGCCCCGAACAGATCCGCCTGCACCACACCATCCTGCAGAGTTTGTTGGGATCGCTCAGGCAAAGCAGCCGAGACGATCATCCGGCACGGCTAAAGCTGCGGCGCTGGCCGCGTGTGATGGGCATTCCGCCACTCCAGTAACTTCCGATCCTGCGCAGCATGGTGCAATCCCGGACTGACGTTAGCCGGACCTACATCGATCAAGCGAAACTAACATCCTCAGATGAGACAATACCGGGGCAATATGGCGGGGTGGGATTGACAGGCCGCCGCCACGAGACGAAACGGCCGGGATGACCGTTCATCTCGTGGGCTGCCAGTGGCCCGAGGATGCGTACCCACTGGCGGCGCGAATAATCTACTATGGGGCGAATGTCTCTCCAGCTAAGGACAACCGAAGTGATCGCAGTCATCCAGCCCCGCGCGATCGGTTCACCGCCCGGTTGTCTCCCGTGTAAGCCTAACGAACCCTCCTTCGGCTAATTCGGCTTTGTAGGCCCGTCCGTTAAGTAGGATTGTGGTGGAGTTATCTGCGGTCGGCATAAAACCCTCTTGGCGCAGCTTGTCCATTAGGGCAGGTGTCGCCCATTGCCGTGGTAGCGGCGTTCCGAAACGCCGGTTCTCCGTGAAGAAGGCTCCGAAGTCCGGTACCCCCGCCCGGCCGGCCCCAACCACTTGGTCCTCCGCAGGGTTAAGAACAAGGCGAACACGATTGGACTCATCCAAACCGGCCGTGTAGCGGTGACCTAGGATTTCATAAGTCATCGTCCGCTGGTCCGCGTCCGGCAAGAGACCGTGATGGAATAGCCTATCAACCATCGCGTCAGGGGCGATTTGCGAACCGTGTGAAAACCTCTGTGGAACGGCGAATGAGACATCTACCGCTTCCTCAGGTGCAGCAGATGATGATGGTCCAGCTTCATTCATGACCTGACTGAACAAATCATGATCTTCCTGTGTCCAGACGTGCGCCGTCGGCGATTCTGGTGAATGGGCATTATCGATCGGGTTCGGATCCATAAAGCTCTCCTTCCTGTTATGAGAACAAAGGCCTCTTGAAGATCTCCCCCAGGGAATGAGCTGAGTTCGTCACGAATTCAGAGATGGGTGGCTTCGTCATCGAGAGGCCAAGTTCGGAAGTTAAAGAGGCTGGCTTTCGAGAAGCTGACAAAGGTCGAAGAAGGAGATAAATCTGCGGCCGCATCTGCCACGTCAGATGCGATCATCTCCGAGCCAAGTCTCATTCCGCTTGGGCTCGCAACGGGGCGCGGGTCTGCGTCGTGCATTGCGCACTTCGCCGTAAAGATGGTTAGGAGGTCCAGGTGATGCGGACCGCAGCCAGACCCAGTCTTGCACCGACCATCTCTAGTTCGCCCGCTGCCCGCGATCAGTCGTTCTGGCTGCCGCTTCGCGCCCATGCTCGGGGCCGCTAACCAGAATGGCGCCGATAGCCGCGCCACCTCGAGAACAGACGAAAGCGGGACCCACGTGAGATTCCGGTAAGCGCGGGGTGACGTGTTCACCTGATGGATGAAGAACGAAGTCGCCCAGACGCAAAGCAGCCGACAATCATCCCGCGTACGGGCCGAAGGTGCGGCGGTGCGGATGATACCGGGACTGCGCCTGCCGCTGCTGTGATGGGCATTCCGCGAGGTCCCCGCCTCCGATCCTTCGCACCCATGATGCAACCTAGGCCTGGCAGGCCGGAGCTACATCGGTCAAGCGGAAGATACATGCTCAGGCCAGGCAATACGACACGCCAACTATGCCACGGCTTCTAGTGACGCTCTGCGTCAGGCAGTTGGCGCTCGTGTCAGGGTGTTGAAAAGAGAATTCGCTCGTGTCCTGAATATGGAAACTCGTCGCAATTCGTAGCGCGCGGTAGCGACGTCGCCGCCGAAACAACGCTCACGGAGCGACTTGGGATCGGGATCTTGGCGTCGGGGCCGAATAGCCGGGGCCTCTCGGGTGACGCCCTCGCGCAGGAGATAGCCAAGATGCGCGGGCGAGCGGCGCCGAATGCAGCTTCTGACGGACGACGCGGGCCTTGATGGTCGCCAGGCGCGAGCGTCTCGCGAGCAGGCGTTCGCTCTCTTCGCCGGCGACCCCGGCCGCGACGCAAAGATGGAGCACCGATGACTGGTGGATCTTGTCCGCCGCGCGAACGACCGCCGCAGGCGCGCTGTGCGGCGGCAAGCGCCTTGGCGACGAAGGGCGTGGCACGCTGACTGCTTCAGGAGCGAAAGCAAGTGGAATCGGCTGAAATGGCGCGAGACATCGCCAATCGTGTTCAGCGTCCGCCAATTTGTCGCAAACTCTCCACAGCAGCGCAATGTCTGCGGCGCCCGACAACTGCAGCAGGCTTTCATATTTGTCGCACCGGCAAGGCCAGCGATCAGACAAGAATTAAGTGGGCCGCGAAAGGCGGGCATTTTTATTGCGGACGTTACGATGAGGTTCGCCGTTGCGCGCTTCAGCTTGCACGTGGACAGGCGGTCCCTGAGGACGAGCTCGGGCAAATGGAATGCAACTTTGCGCGTCTGGTCGAAATGTTCGGGCTAGCCATCGCGCTGCAGATTAGGTTAAGGGATGGCGAGGCAATCTACTCGAGAGAGGCCGGAGCCCCTCCTCGGTCCGGCAGACGGACGCTTGACACGCCGCGCGGTGTTGGGCGCAACCATCGGCAATATTCTCGAATTCTACGACTTCGGGACGTATAGCTTTTTCGCAATACAGATCGGTCAGGCTTTTTTCCCGGCAACCGACCAGTTCGCCAGCCTCATGCTGTCACTCGGAACCTTCGGCGCAGGTTTTGTGACCAGGCCGATCGGGGCCATCGTGCTCGGCTCGTATTCGGATCGGGCCGGTCGCCGCCCCGCGATGACCGCCAGCTTTGCCATGATGAGCGCTGCGGTCCTGTTATTGGCTCTCATGCCATCGTACGAGACAATAGGACTCGCCGCTCCGTCACTAGCTATCGTGGCACGCTTGCTGCAAGGCTTTGCTCTCGGAGGTGAGGTCGGTCCGACGACCGCCTACTTGATGGAAGCAGCCCCCACCGAAGCCCGGGGGCTTGCTGTCTCTTTTCAGCCCGCGAGCCAACAGCTAGCTGCGACGGCCGGAGCGTTGGTTGGAGAGATACTCTCGCTCACCATGACAAGCGAGGCGCTCAATGCGTACGGATGGCGCATCGCGCTGTTGCTCGGCGCCGCTACGTTGCCGTTTGGACTTTGGTTGCGGAGCGCCCTGCCCGAAACGCTGCACTGCCCCGAGGCGCCGGTTCGGGTCACCCAGCCTGTGGGGCGATCGCCTCCCGATCGCCGCATCATGAGCCTGGGATTCGTCATCTTGGCCGGCTGCACGATCACTACTTATGTTACCGGATATATGACCACTTACGCGTTGAACACCCTCCGCGTTTCCGCGCCTCTCGCCTTTGGTACTACGCTCATCAGCAACACGGTGGGCATTGCTGCAGCACTGCTGGGCGGCCTGCTCGCCGACCGCGTAGGCCGTCGACGTATCATGATATGGCCGCAAGTCGCTGCACTGCTCATGACGTATCCGGTATTCTTGTGGATTGCAGAGAGCCGCAGTGCCTTCGCACTTCTAGGAGGTCTCGGCGTCCTCACCCTGATCGGAACGATTTCATATAGCGCCTTCTACGTGAGCATGGCCGAAGGTTTGCCCAGGCACATTCGTGGTGGCGCCTTCGCGACAATCTACGCTTTTGCGATAGCGATTTTTGGAGGCACAGCTCAACCGATCGTCACCTGGCTCATCCACCTTACCGGAAGTGCACTCGTGCCCGCCTGGTACATGCTTTTCGCGGGCGCAGCCGCGCTCTGTGCCATGTTTATGATGCCGGAAACGGCGCCACTCAATTCCGACCATAGACGGACGTCCGTAGCGCCACGACCGTTACCCTAGCCATACCCGAACAGCTAAGGATGACATCTATGATGTCCGAAATGCGAAACATCGCGCCGGGACGGCTATCGGAGCATAGCACGGAAGAACAATCTATCCTGAAGATTGGAGCAGCTTTACATTGATCAGGGGCTCCTGTCCGAACCCAGCATGGCCGTCTGAATAACTTGTGCCGTTTACGCAATCTTCGCCGATACGACGTTACGGATTGGCGGACATCAACAAGTGTGTAACGAAGGCGTCACTTTGGTCATCTAGAGAACAAGAAGGCGCGGCTTGTACCATCTGCCAGCCCAACCGGACGGCATGAGGATGCGACCGCTGTCGGAGCAGCGGCCGCACGAGGCTCGATCCTCATTCTCTGCTTGACATGTTTTCCGTTGTCAGTGCCGAACGCACGAGGGATCGGTCAAGCAGAAGAACAAATCACAGATACCATTTAACGGGTCATCCACGCACTCGGGATATGATGTATCGGCTACCGGAGCACTTGCCGCAACCGGCTGCGCGGCAACGTTTGCAGCAAAAGGAGGCACCACCGCCGTTGCAAGCGCGAGTGCGCTCGCGGTCACTAACACAGATTTTTTCATTCGAGACATCGCTTCCTTAGGTTAGCCCCAGCCGCTCTCGACGGTCTATATGACGACGCTCCAAATCGTAAAATTGATTTTCTCGATCAGATCTATCGACCGAACGGATGAGTTCGGGCATCACCGTATCGCTCTGTCTACTCGCTCGGCACCTGCAGACCCGCTTTATGATCGAACGCTCGGCGTGCCTGCGTCCGTGCATTTCCGGGAGCACCCGACAAGAGAGTGTTGTTGAATCTGAGTCGTATCGTCCGGATCAGGCCACAGTCGGTTGCATGGTGTCGACACATGTGTCCGAACGCACTTGCGTCACAATTGGTCGCGTAATTGTTCGTCACCAAGAGAGAGGACCGCGAAAGCCGCTTACCAATTCTCTGGTTCGGCTGCGCTGCAGGCCACAAGGCAAGGCTTCGACGCAGTCGACCGCGGGGCATGTTAGGCACCGAGCACGACGACATTCCGGGCCAGAACGTGCCATTGGCCGCGATATGCGTCGACGCAGGCCCTTTCCCGATCCTGTAAGACTAGTCAGGCGAGGAGCGAAGAGGCGAGGGTGACGATGAGCGCATTTCGGCTGAACTCATCTCAGCCATTGGCAGCAGGCATCTAGCACAGCTGCAAGGGCTCTAGCGATGAGACTAGTCAGCTTCTCGACAGCTCAATGTCCTAGGTTGAAAACACCTCGAACCAGACAACAAGGCTCGACCTTGATCAGCTCAACCTGGAAGAGGAGAAGCAGCCGATCCCCCTCAAGATGGCAAGCCTTTCGAGGATTAGATCCGTGCGGGCATCTCGCCGTCTTTGGTGCGCCGAATCGACCAGCATGTTCGGCCCTCCAGGTTGGGCCGCGCTCCATGATTGCCCGCTTCTTCTTGGATATCCTCACAATGAAAGAGTGGCTTTGTGGAGGCGGCGCTCCAGCGCATTTTCTTCATTTTGCATAGGGGGCGACAACAATGAATACAGATCAGACGCAGCTTGACAGCGACGGCTTTTTCTCAGTTTCCGGCTCCGAAGCGTCCCAATCCGAGGCCTCAGAACACTCCCGTTGCGGCGCATTGGGATGAGGCTTTGACGGACGCGCGGCCGTCCGCTCCCACTGCGGCAGGGCCGCAGGGCCAGGTTGTGGACGCGCGGGCGGCTGATGAGGGGCAAGACGAAGACGAGAACCGCCAAACCGCCATTACCCAAACGAGAGCTTTGTCGAATGGTAGTGCGGCGCTAAATCTCTCCTCCCTCTCCCTGACCGCATTGTCCGCTGCCCTCCCGCCCGAGCTTCAGGTCTTTACCGCGAGAGACAATCAATTGGCGAGCTTGCCTGCACTTCCTGAGGGCCTCCGCGTGCTCAATGCAGCGCGCAATCTGCTGACCAGCCTGCCGGCCGACCTGCCATCCCGGCTCCGGTCCCTGATCATCGGCGAAAACTCACTGACAAGTCTGCCTGCCCTGCCGGCAACCCTTCGGGAACTCAGCGCTTACAGCAACCACCTAACCAGCTTGCCTGCGCTTCCAGCCGGGCTGCGGAGCCTGGTCGTCGAGAATAATCAATTGACCAGTCTGCCTGCTCTTCCAACAACGCTTGAGGAGCTCTACGGTGCAAGCAACCACCTGACCAGCTTGCCCGATCTTCCAGCCGGGCTGCGGAGCCTGGTCGTCGATAATAATCAATTGACCATCCTGCCCGCTCTTCCAGCAACGATTGAGGAGCTCCATGCTGCAGGCAACCAGCTGACCAGCTTGCCTGACCTTCCAGCCGGGCTTCAGAACCTGGACGCCGGTGACAATCAACTGGCCAATCTGCCCGCGCTTCCGTCAACGCTCCGGGATCTTGTCGCGCCAAGCAACCAGCTTACCAGCCTGCCCGATCTTCCAGCCAGCATTGAAAGCCTGGTTCTCGATTCCAATCAGCTGACCGAACTGCCTGAGCCGCTCCCGTCGGCGATCGAATTGTTAACGGCCAGCGACAATCAACTGGTCCGGCTGCCGGAACTCCCCGCTTCCCTCGAAGTACTTGATGTTAGCAATAATCGGCTGACGGACGTACCGGCGAGCCTTCTGCAGCTAGCCAGCGATGCGGCCCTCGATTTGACTGACAATCCGCTGCAGGAGGGGGTTCAGAGCAATCTACTGAGAGCAAGGAGTGCTGCGGACTATGCCGGCCCGCGAATCCTTTTCTCCTTGAGCGAAGACACAATGGAACCTACGCCCCGGCCGCTGCACGAGGTTGTCGCAAACTGGTTTGGGCACGACCTAGCCATGATCGCAACATGGCAAAGCTTCGCCGACGAGCCTGGCGTGCGGGACTACGCTCGTTTCCTCGACCGGCTTGCCGGCACCGTGAACTACGGCAATAGCGAATTCCGGCAAGCCGTGGTCGAGGATCTGCGGCAGGCAGCGGCAAGGCCTCGACTGCGGGAGTTGTTTTTCCAGTTGGCCTCCGATGCATGCGCGAGCTGTCAGGATCGGATCACTTTGGCCTGGAACGGGATGCAGACTGCACGTCTGAACGCCGACATCGAGGACGGCCTGTACGACGATCGGCTCGCCGAGTTGCTCCAGCATGCGCGCGTCATGTTCCGGTTGGAGGCGCTAGACGGAATAGCGCGCCAGGAGGTCAATGTCCTTCGTCACTCCAGACCGGTCGACGAGACCGAAGTCTATCTCGCCTACCAGACCCAATTGCGCGATCCACTGGAGCTGCGACACGTCGCCCCCGACATGCGCTTTTTTTCCGTCTCTGGCGTCACCCGCGACGACGTTGAGAGGGCCCTGGCAACGGTGCGGCAGCAGGAAAGGATAGGTTTTGCGGACTATCTAGCGACGCGCTGGCAACCTTGGGAATCGGTGCTGAGGCGCATTGCCCCCGAAGAGCACGCAGCAATGGACGATCGGCTCATCGATGCGATGGGCGAGGAGTTTCAAATTCGGCTGAACCAACGGCTCGCCGAAGTGAGTCTTGCGGGCGATGCTGACGCCGAGCGGATAATCGGACCTCAAATCGTCAACGAGATCGCCCGCGAGATCAAAATCGAGGTGATGCACCGGGTGCTTAGGGCGCACGGCATCGAGCTGTAAGAGATCGGGCAGATCCGTCATACCGATTGCGGTCGTGAGCTCGTGGCCATCACTCAATTGCCCAAAGCTGATCGAGCGAGAGCCTGCTCTTCCCGCCGATGCCAACGTTGCTAAGCTCGTGGGCGACTGAAAAACCAGGGAAATGACTGACCATACGCCGGTCTACTGAAATTGCCTCCGCGCCTCGCCATTGCAGTTGAAACGAAGAAGCTCCGACTTACTCGAGCGCTCAATGAACAACGACAAGCCCCAGCATCTTTTGGGGGCCAAGGAGGCGCGATGCTGGGGCCGTCGTAGCCTAATGCAAGAGCGGCAAATAGGCCGCGTTGTTGTGCGCCGCCCGATTTGATTCGTCAAAGCGGCCGGGACGCTCAGCTCCCGTACATCCAGACCATCCGCGGTCGGTTGAAGCTCGCGGGCAGAGTTTGCGCGCCAGTTCGCCGCGGGCAGGCAGGTGAAAGCACTGTGACATCCGGGCGTATCGCCGCCGGCATCAGGTATCTTTCCCGCCTGCAATCGTCAGCGGCCCAGCTTCTCGCCTGAGCGCCGAAGTTCGCCACCGCAGGAAATGGCAGCTTGCTTGTGCGACGACCGACCATCGTCCGGATCGCCAGCCGATAACCCTCCCGTAAGCAGTGTTCTCTCCCGGGCTCCATCCTTGTGTAAGCTGGACCCCGACGAGGCTCGGCGCAGCTCAGGCGATCCGCCGAGCCGGTCCGAAAGGCATGAACTCTGACGCCGAACGGCTCACCGGCGCAAGACAACCAGCTCACTAGATCCCCAGTCGAGCCATCTGAGCTGAAGCGTGCTCGGGGTCGGGAAGGGGCTGCCACGGCTGGCCAGCGGCGGTGCTCAACAAGGACCTACAGAACGCAGGAGTGAGCTTGCCGCGGTGGATCACGACGTTCTCGTGCCCCTCGGCGGCTCGAGCGTTCTGCCAGTGCTGATTGTAGCCGCGCTGCTCGTCAGACTTCACGTGGCAAGCGGCGAATTCGCGATCGCCCAGCGTTGCCAATTGCCAGGCATGTACCGGCCGCTTGGTATGGATGTGTACCCACATCGGCCTTGGCGTCGCGCCATTGCTCAGCGCCATGGGCTGTAGCTTGATTTCGAACAGCGTCCCTGGCTCTCCCTTCAAGGCGCGAGGTGGATCCACTGACGCCAGTTCCCCCGCTGCCCGTAACTGTACAAGGTATTTCTGTGATGGAAACGCATAGGTCTTCATGCAATCGCTCGTGATTGCTGCCTTTCGCGCGCTCAATGACTTTGCCTGCCCCTGAACCTCGGACCCCATCCTTTGAAGCCGGACTATCTTTTCGTGCACTTCGGGCACCTGCGCAGCCGTGAGCAGGCCCCGTCGGCGAGGCTCCTCCAGCGCGACTACACAGGCCTCAATCTCGGAGGACTGCGTCTGCAAGCGCTTGATCACGCGATTCAGGACATGTTCGGCGTCCTCGGGCTTCATCTGGCGCGCTTGCGAGACGGCGCTTTGCTGTGCCCGCAGATCGAACTGCAGCAGCTCGTCCAATCGCTCAAGTAATCCCGGCAGTGCTTTCCTGGAGGGCGGAGCCTGCCACATCTGGAGGTGATCGGTCGCAGCGGATGACGCAGCTGCCTCCTCCGGCGTGGCGAGTTTCTTCGTACCGAGATCCGAGAGCACGATGACCTTGCCCGTCGCGGCCCCGGCGGCATCGGGCCAGGCGAGTGGAGCGGGCGGGCTGGCCGTCGAACTCCCCTCGCCCGCGGCTGCTCCGCGCCTTGCTTTGCCCTTTCTGCGTACTGGAGTGCCTTCACCCCCCAGCGCAGTGTTTTCTGGCAGCGCAGCCCAAGCCGGCGGTTCAATCGTCACTTCCGTCTTTGGCTGCAATGCCAGCAGCCGCATGACGTCGTTCGCCGTCACCCAAGCACTGTCCACGATCTCGCCCAGCAACTGCAAAGCAAGGTCAGCTTCCGTTCCAGCCTCCCTCAGGGCGTCAAGCATGCCCCTCAGTTGGGATGCAAATTCCGAAAGCCGTTCCATGACGCCTTCCAGAACGGCGCGGTGCTCGGCGTCGAGCACCGCTCCTCCGCGAACGGCCTCGCCCGTCGAAATAAATGCCGGAAAAACATCATCAACAAAGGTCCCGAGCAGACGCACCTGCCCGCTCTCGTCCATGAGGGCGGCTCGCACGTCAGGTGCTAACGTGCTCGCTCGCGACTCAATCAAGAGTCGCGCTAGAGCGATCCGCGATTGCAGATACATGCACCCGGTATTGAGCGCCCAGCCCGTATTGAGCCTGAGTTGGGCCTCTTCGGCCTTGCGCATCTCAGGCGTGCTGCTTGGCAAGTGGGCGGTAGCCGCACAGACTGACTGCATCCGCTCGAAGCGCAGCGCCTTCTTTCCCCAGCAGTCCATGCAGGCAACATACTGGTTCGCGACGCCCGCAACGACGCGGCTCAGCTGGTCGGGCGAAGCGGTGTCTTTGACCTTGTCGAGCAGGGCTTCTGCTTTCTTTCTCTTGTTCTCAAGTGGGTAAAGAATCCGGGTGGCCACTTCGTTACATTGGTTGCCCGCATCCAGCGTGTCGTCGCGGAGCCGGCGAGCCTGATCGTCGGGCAGGATACGACGCGCCAAATTGGCAGGCAGATTCGCGTAATACTCCAGAACTGTCGAGCCTGCTTCGACCACTCGATCGATCAGCTCTTGCGCCTGTTCCAAGTTGCAGCGTTGCGTGGCCGCTCGACGGCAAGTTTCAAACTTCTCAAGCAGGCTGTCCAAATTTCGCTTTGCTGCCTTGATCTCATTGCGCGTTGGCGCCGCCACATCTGAAGCCGCAGTTCTGTCTTGAGGCCCAGAGCGCATCCGCTCCAGGACGGCATCGAAGGATTGACCGCGTTCCCCAGGGAAGAGACCAGGCCCCAGGCTCGAACGGCTCAATTCCCCGGCGCTGTCCGCTCCCGCCGCCTCACCCTGTGATAGATCAGCTCGGCCAATACCTTTCATACTTCATCTCCGAATAGTCGAGAGTGCGCAGCCTATCTGGATAGGCCGCCTAGCTGACGACTAGCTGACCAAGAGCATTCATCGGGATGCACAAGAAATAAGATCTCGCCTTGAGTTCCACTTCAATCGCAGCTTGGTCGTGTTGCTGAACTAGCGCATCAGTGCCGGTGTGATCAGCTGAGACGTGACCGGCGCCCGACCTGCCCTACCCACGGGATAGTCCCAGCCCGAACGCCTTGGCTCTGTGCACGCGAGCTGGGCCAAGTCATCCCAAACGCTATAGAGCAGCCAGGAGGGCGCTCGCCTCCTGACGGCCGATTTTTGGCCAAGCAGAAATGGCCAGCGTATGTCGATCGGCAGACCTGCGCTCGCAACACGCATCCCGCTATCCAGTAAACAGACTTCGACCGAAGAGCTTACCAAGTCACCAGCCATACACGGGTGTGGCGAGACGCCGGAGGCGATCAGCAACAACATTTTGCCCGTCCGAACTGAGCAGAATCAACGTTGCGCAACTCCCCTCAAACTATATCTCGCCAGAGCCGGGCCGCCGCTCAGGCCGGTCAAATCACACTCATAGGAAGGTGGCAGCAAGCGTACCGAGCAACCGAGCGTCACCCCGATCAGCGGATTGGGTGTCCGCACGTCTGCTCCGCTACCAGAAGAGCTCCCACTATTTCGCAGCAATGATCCAGATGTTCTTCAGATGCATGTCGCGAAGCGCTTATCTGAATATGAGGTAGATGCCCCGAAGGGTATCAGGAGAAACTTCGGCCACAGGTAATGCCAAACTACTGCCGGTCTTCCCCAGGGACCTTGAGGTAATCAACTCGGGGAATATCCAAACCGCTTCTCTAAGGAGGCTCGCTGCAACCCGCTACAATCTTCAGCATCAATTCATCGGTGCACTGGAGAGCCTGCTTGGCAGGTACAAGCCGGCTATCGAGGGGACGGTGAACATCGGCGTGTTGCACCCCAACCTCGGCGGTGCGCTAGGCCACGACCTCTATTCTCCCTGCGCCATTGCTGATCTGACCGCCACGGGCTTTCGCAATTGGGCGGTCGGCCATGTACACATGCGTTCGGCCGTCGAAGGGGCGTGGGCCATTGTGATGCCGGGCACGCCCGCAGGGCCGGGACATCAGCGAGGCTGGCCCGAAATCCGTGACGCTTGTGACCATCGAGGACGATCGCTCGATTCACATCGAAGAGCGCACCACCAGCATCTCGCAGTTCGAGCGCGTTCTGGTGGATGCGAACGGAATAGAAGACTGGCGCGAACTAGTGTCTGCCATATCGCGTGCCTTAGAAAGGAAGCGCAGCGGGGTTAGTTCAGATCATCTCGTCGCGCGCGTTAGGATAGAGGGACTAACTCCGTTCGCTTGGCGGATTCGCCGGGACACGGATCTGCTGAAGGCGGAGGTGGACGACAGGGCCTCGGTCATCGGGATCTGCTGGGTTGACAAGCTGGAGATCCTCTGCCGTCCGACCGACCGGTCGGAGGAGCCATCCGAGGACCGCTTTTCGAGCTCCACCGCGTGATCGAGGAGGACATACTCGCCTCCGACGCCTTTCAGAACGAACTCGTTGGCATGACTGAGGAGATAAGAGCGCAGCTCCCCCCGGAAATCCGCGACACCTTCGGGGTTGACGAGGTGTCGTTTCGGGAGGCGCTCACGCGCATGGGGCGTGACGGAGCGGAAAGCGTGATGGCGCGCCTTCAGCCTGACGGACAGGGCGGCTAAGACATGCGCCTGCGCAGCCTCGACCTTACCCGGTACGGGAAATTCGCCGACCACAGTATCGATTTCGGCGAGCGGCCCACCGATCAGCCGGACCTACATGTCATCTACGAACCGAACGAGGCTGGCAAATCGACCGCCTTCACTGCGTCTCTCGATTTGTTGTTCGGAATTGCGACGCAGAGTCCGTTCGCTTTTTTCCATCCCTTTTCCACCATGCGGATTGGCGGAACACTGGAGTTCGGTGCCGAAAAGCGGGACTTCGCGCGAATCAAACTTCCGCACAACAGCCTGCTTGACGCCGATGATCGCCCTATCCCGGAAAGCGCAATTCGCGGCGAATCAGGGGCATCGACCGTGACGCCTATCGCACCATGTTCTCGCTCGACGACGAGACGCTCGAGAAGGGTGGCGAAAGCATTCTAGCAAGTAAGGGCGATCTCGGACAATTGCTGTTTTCTGCGAGCGCAGGACTTGCTCATCTCAGCCAAAGGCCCATCGATCTCAGGAGCGAGGCAGATGGCTTCTACAGATTGCGGGCACGCAGCGGCGCGCTCGTTGACCTCAAGACGCGGCTCGTGGAGCTGAAGGCAGAGCGGGAGAAATTCGACCCTCCGGCCTCGGATCACGGGCGGCTCGTTGAAGCTAGGGATCGGTCCAAGGCGCATTACGATGAGGCCGTCTCCCAACGCACCCGCACTCGTGACGCATTGACGAGATCCGGCGCCATCTCGTCGCAATGCCACGGCTTGTGGCACTGCGCGGCATCCGCGAGCGCCTCGCTCCGCTTGCGGATGTACCCGAGGCCCCACCTGGCTGGAGGAGTGAGGTGCCCGGTTGCAGAGGGAGGAGATCGAGCTCGGCGTCCAGATGGACGCCATCAACGACGAAGTCGGCCGGCTTGCTGAAGAGATCGCCCGATCGTGGTGAACGAGGCTGCCCTGCGGCCCGCCGAACGCATGGAAACGGCTCGCTGAACTGCGAGCACGCCATGTGACTGCGGAGAAGGATGTTCCCGAGAGGCGGCTGCAACTTCGTTAGGTCGACCGCGCCATTTCGGTAATCCTGCAAAGGGTCTTTTCAAGGGTTAATTTGCCGACGGCCGCACCGCTATCGCGCCGTCGAGACCGGCACCGATTGCCCGACGCGCAACTATTACGGTGACAATCTGCTGGGATACCTCATCAGCCTGAACTTGAAGCGTTGAGACCTCGCCGAGAGGCCGCGCGCGATGTGTGCGGCGCGGGCAGTCTAACAGTTCAGGGAGCGACAGGGGGCGGCCGCGCAGACCAAGGGGGCGGTGGCACGGCGAGGAAAAGATCAGGCGCCTCCACGCGGATACGTCCCTGTCTTATGGTGATCGCGCCGAAATGGTCGCGCAGCTTCAGGCAGGCGCAACCATCACCGCCTTTCCAATTCTGAGTCGCGACTCGTGATAGCTTCTTCGTCAGCTTACCGACAGGTAAATGCTTCAGAGGTTACAACGTATCGTACGTGGATTGGGTCTACTCAGTCCTGGCAAGGGAGTATGGAATGCATCGTTTTGAGGCATGACAGATTTTGCGCGGTCGAGGATGCCAAGCGAGAATTAGGTGCCGAGGTCCGTAAGGAAATTGCCCGCGAGATCAAGGGCGCTCTAAGGGATAGGGTACTCAATGATTACCGCCTCAGGCTGTGAAGCAGCCTTTGACTGCAGGAGGCTGAAAATTCGCATGAGACGTAGCGCTGTACTGCGGAGCGCCGGCTTAGAGACCGCATTGGTCAGGTGAGCGGCTAACATTCGTGCAAGTAGCGGTGAGAGTGGAACGCTCTTCCCGATGCCACAACTGCGCGAAAACCGCCGGAAAACAAGGATTCCAAAAAGGCCGGGGTCAATTTCGTGACCACCGCCGTTTACCACAGATAGGCGCGCAACGCGCGGTAAGCATCAGAACAGCCAGGCAGCCATGGTAAAACCGTTCCCGTCGAAGACTCACATCGGCAATCATATGCTGCATCCGGAAACCCTGATGCTGACCTATGGCTATGATCCGCAATTGTCGGAGGGCGCCATCAAGACGCCGGTGTTCCTGACCTCCACCTTCGTGTTCAAGACTGCCGAGGACGGGCAGGATTTCTTCGATTACGTGGCCGGCCGGCGCGAGCCGCCGGAAGGCATGGGCGCGGGCCTGGTCTATTCGCGCTTCAATCATCCCAACAGCGAGATCGTCGAGGACAGGCTCGCGATCTACGAGCGCACGGAGAGTTGCGCGCTGTTCTCATCCGGCATGGCGGCCATCGCAACCACGATCCTGGCCTTCGTTCGCCCCGGCGATATCATCCTGCACTCGCAGCCGCTCTATGGCGGGACGGAGACCCTGCTGACGAACACGCTCGCGCGTCTGTCGATTGGCGCCGTCGGCTTTGCCGACGGCATCGACGAGACGGCGGTCAAGCAGGCCTCGGAAGAGGCCATGCGCAAGGGGCGGGTTTCGATGATCCTGATCGAGACGCCCGCCAATCCGACCAACGGCCTCGTCGACATCGCCATGATTCGCCGCATTGCCGATGCCATCGGCAAGGCGCAGGGACACACGCCGATAATCGCCTGCGACAACACGCTGCTCGGGCCGGTGTTTCAGCGGCCGATCGAGCATGGCGCGGATGTTTCGCTGTATTCGCTGACGAAATATGTCGGCGGCCATTCCGACCTGATCGCGGGCGCCGCGCTCGGATCGAAAGCGATCATGAAGGGCATCAAGGCGCTGCGCGGCGCCATAGGCACCCAGCTCGATCCGCATTCCTGCTGGATGATCAACCGCTCGCTCGAGACGCTCAGCCTGCGGATGGAGAAAGCCGATGCGAATGCGCGGCTCGTGGCGGACTTCCTGCGCGATCACCCGAAGGTCGCCAAGGTGCACTACCTCGGTCATCACGAGCAGGGCTCGCTCTCGGGGCGCGTGTTCGCGCGGCAATGCCTCGGCGCCGGGTCGACTTTCTCGTTCGACATCGTCGGCGGCAAGGAGGCGGCGGTGAAATTCCTCAACGCCCTGCAGATTCTCAAGCTGGCGGTCAGCCTCGGCGGCACGGAATCGCTCGCAAGCCTGCCCGCGACCATGACCCATTCCGGCGTTCCCGCCGACATCCGCCAAAAAATCGGCGTGCTCGATTCCACGATCCGGCTCTCGATCGGCATCGAGAACCCGTCGGACCTGATCGCCGATCTCGCGCAGGCGCTGAACGCCGCTTGAGCGCGGGAATCAACGCGGATTGGACTGCGGCACGCTGACATGATCGCCGCCGCGACCTCATTGCTCTGCGCGCACGAGAGCTGCCGCACGAGGCAGACGTAATAGCCCTTGCTCGATGCGTTCAGCAGGAAATCGCCAGCAGGCCGTCAATCTCACTCGACTTCGAGCCATTCGGAGACGGCGCGACCCGTGCGCCAGTTACAATGCACAAAAGATATGAACGAAGGTAGCGCCCAAAATCGTCTCGTTGGATACGCCCGTGTCAGCACCACAGGGCAGACCCTCGACGGCCAGCTGGCCCAGTTGAAGGCAGCGGGGTGCGATCCGATTTTCAAGGACACAGCCGGTGGTGCCCACGTCGATCGCAAAGAGCTGCAGCGCATGCTTGCCAAGTTGGAGCCTGGCGACGCGGTGACGGTCACTCGCATCGACCGCTTGGTGCGGTCTCTCTTCGATCTGTTTGCAATTGTTCAGCTCATCAACGATAGCGGCGCCGTGTTCCCCTCTATCGCGGAGCCTTGGGCCGATACAGGCACCAGCACCGGCCGCATGATGCTGGCCGTCATGGCGGGCATGGCCGACGCGGAGCGCGACCTGATCCGCACCCGAACGGCGGAAGGCAGAGCCAGGGCGACCGCCCGAGGCCAGCACATGGGCCGCCCGCCGAAGCTCACGCCGGAACAGAAGCGCGAGGCCTTGGTCCGCCGAGAAGCTGGCGAGGCCCTGGCCGAGATCGGCCGCAGCTACAACGTCAACCGGTGACCATCACGAGGCTCAAACCATGACCGGCTTCGAAATTGCTGGCGCGGTTCTTAAGCCGGTCTACTAAATGTTTCAGATCGTTCGCGGCCTTTTAACCGGCAGGAACGATGCCGGCGTCCACGGTTCCGGCTATCCAAGTCAACCCGGAGACGCGGCATCGGAGTTGCCGTTCAGGCCTTTTCGGCATCTCAGGCGTTTGCAAGTCGAGACGTGCGCCTGACATGTCGCTTCTCAGGGGGTCTTCAAGCGTCTGCCCGGTCGATGAGTAGCCTATTGCAAATGCTTCGCGTTGATCGAGCCATCTGCACAGCTTGAACAAGATAGTTCAGATCAATCCACCCCGACCGCGCACCGGCGGCCGGGGACTGGCGCGACCAGGGCCTACGCTTCAATCCGCACGGGGAGAGCCGAATAGCCGTGCACAAAGCTAGATGCAATTCGCTCGGGTTCGTCGACGATCACGATCTCCAGTCTCGCATCCAAAATCTCTTCCCAGAGGACTCTCAACTGCAGTTCCGCAAGGTGTCGACCAAGACAGCGATGGATTCCGAATCCGAACGAGAGGTGCTGCCGTACATTCTTCCGGTCGATCATGAAACGGTTGGCGTTCTCAATGATCTCTTCGTCTCTGTTGCCGGAGATGTACCACATGACGACCTTGTCGCCTTTCCGGATCTGTTTTCCGCCTACGATGCTGTCGACCGCGGCAGTGCGGCGCATATGCGCGATCGGTGTCTGGTATCGGATAATCTCGGACACGGCGCTCGAGACCAGCTTGGGGTTGTCGGCTAGTTTTCGCAGTTCGGAGGGGTACTGGCTCATGAACAGGAGGCCACCGGTAATCGAGTTGCGCGTTGTATCATTTCCCCCAACGATCAACAGAATCAGATTCCCGAGAAACTCACTCGGCTTCATATGGCGTGTGGCGGGCGAATGCGCCATCAAGGAAATCAGGTCGAGGCGCGGCTCGGCATTAATGCGCTCGTTCCAAAGCCCTGTGAAATAGTCCAGACATTCTGATAAGATTGTGCTTCGCTGGTCCCAGCTGTCGATCGCATGGCCTGCTTTTGGAGTCGTAACAGCTACGTCTGACCAATAGGTCAGTAGTCGCCGGTCCTCAAATGGGAAGTCGAAGAGCGTAGCGAGCATTTGCGTCGTCAACTCTATCGAGACCATGTCTACCCAATTGAAGGCTTCATTGCGCGGCAAGCCATCGAGAATCGCCCTGACCCGAGAGCGTATCAAGGTTTCGAGCTTCGTCAGGCTTTCCGGTCCGACGATCGGGCTCACGGTATTGCGCTGCTCGGTGTGCTTGGGAGGCCCCATCTTGATGAAACTCTGGGTCCAGTGCTTATCAGGCACGTCGACAATAGTGACACCTTGCTCTGATGAGAATGCTTTGTGGTTTGTGTCTACCGCTACGATGTCCCGATACTTCGTCACGGACCAATATGGGCCATGAGGGCTGTCTTTGCAGTAGTGAACGGGATCTTCTCTTCGCAGCCGGTCAAAGAAACCCCATATGCTGTCGTCTTGAAAGCGCCTGCCTTCGCTTACATCCAACTCGCTCAGCGGGATAATGTCATCTGCTTCATGATCTTCTGATCGCCTGCTCATGATCATCTCCGCAGATTTTGCTCCCGAGAGGTTACAGATCTAGGGTCACGATTCACCGTTTCGAGCTGCCGTGAGCGTTTGGCTGCGACGGGCCGCCCAACCAGACTATCTCAAAGCGCGGCTGGCCTAGCCCTACCATGTCGGGCAGTAAGGATCGCATTGACTTTCCGACCCGATCTACTCAATCAGTGAGAGCTGTCACCACGAGTTGGACGAGGGCTGCGCGGAAGCCAACATCCAATCGAATACACACTCCCAAGCTAGCCAGCCTTTTTGCGACCTCTCACTGTCGTTTCGAGCCCAGGGAGACCGATTGAGGCGGCTCGGCTCGGCAGTCTGCCGCCCATCTGGTGATCTTGGCCGAGGCACCCCAAGGCGGCGAAGCTGGAGGCGGCAATCTTTCCATCGCTTGGATAGTAGTTCCCGAATTGGGGGGTCCTGTGGGGTAACCTGAGAAAGAGGAGGGTGCGAGGAGGCTCTGAAATGCGGACGCGAGCAGGTGCAGGTAAGGTCCGCAGGTCGGCAAGTTGAGCGCCGGTGAGGCTTCAAACCTGATGCGGTGTCCGGCCTCTGGAAGGCTCGGACACTGTAAAATGGAGGCTGAAGCCTTGCACCGAAACGCTGCAGAAACCGTTTCGGTCGGGGAACGCGGGAGGCGGGGCAAATCGGAGCAACCGCGCAGGACGGAGCGCCGTCCCGATTAGTCGCCGAAGCCAAACGCCTTCGCGACAAGGTCGAACAGCAAAACCTGGGGCAGCCCGCCCGAGGCAAATGTGCGAACAGCACGTCAGTGTGAGATCGGCGCTAAAATGCGCCGATACGCTGAGATCTCCCGCCCCATGATCAAGTCGAGACCTTTTCCCGCCTAGATAGATGTGTTAGGTTATCCTCTCTTTAATAGTGGAGGAAGTGATGAGCCATGACCGGATCGTTACGGCGGCCATCATCGCCATTGGCGCCCTCAACACGGTGCTCGCAGCGATAGCGCTCTTGTCGTTCTGAGCAGCGCAATCTTCTCATGCGACAAGAGGCCATCTCAATTGGCGGCTTCTTTCATTCACACAGCGTATGGCCCGATCGCGTATACGGAACGCGGTCTCCGTTTGGTCCGCTCCGTGGCGTCAAGCATCATGCAGCCCTATCTTCTTTTCAGTCCGCCGGTTCGAAATCGTGAGTGGGTCATCCGGTACTGGGTCTAGCGGCTTCGGGGTACCTGTCCACCGCACCCCTTAAGAGAGTAGTTACCACTCACTGTCACCATTTCCATATTCGTTCGCCATTGGCGGCAGCCAATCTGAGAACATCTAATTTTTCGACACGCCCGGTTGGCGGTCTCTTTCAGGAGAGGCCCAATGTTCAAGGGCTTCACGGTGGCAGTTGCGGCGCTGGTTTTCACAACGCAACTGGATCAATTCCTCACGCACGGTCGGTACACCGACGCGGCGATCGCTATGCTCCGGCACATCAGGCATGCGTTTGGCTTTTGAGAAACCGGAGCGCGTGATGAAAGCATATCATGGGCTGATCTCGATTCGGAGGAGCAACGCGCTATAGCGATATTGGGATCTGGGCTTTGTGTCGAGCTGTGTGACCGCTTGCTCTCCTAAGCTTGAGGCAACTCTGTCTGATCGGAGTCTGCGATTTGAAAGCTGCCGCGCACGAGTTCCGGAGGCGCGTTGTCTTGAGCGAACTCGGGTGACCATCAGGTGATGATCAGATGATCAAAG
Source organism: Bradyrhizobium sp. WBAH42 (assembly GCF_024585265.1). Classification (NCBI taxonomy): domain Bacteria; kingdom Pseudomonadati; phylum Pseudomonadota; class Alphaproteobacteria; order Hyphomicrobiales; family Nitrobacteraceae; genus Bradyrhizobium; species Bradyrhizobium sp. WBAH42. The sequence goes on along the minus strand of NZ_CP036533.1, from coordinate 7,670,110 downwards.
CGCCGATCTGACATGGCGGTGCGCGACAAGACGCCCTCACCGCGCCGATTTTTGGTTCGTCAGGGGGCTAAGGGGCTGGATGGTTTACGATCGGCAACGGAAGGGGCCGGCTCTGGTTGGGATTAGTTGGGGGGCGGTCAATTTGAGCAAAGAGCAAGCCGATCGCCTCGAGCGGAGATTGAGGGACGAGCACGAGCGGGACTAGCGTAAGCCCGGTCAGAGCCCTCGACAGCGAGACGGATGAGTGGACATCCTCTTCATCTTGCCGATCAATGCCGAAAAGATAATACCGACGGCGCCCGCCTAGCTTGCTTCTTTCTTTGGACAGACTGATGTCGCGAATCGTCATCTCGCTCACAGCAACAGCTGTCAGTCACCCAGGACTATGAACCTCAATCACTCTTTTGCGATCAGTCGCAGTTTAGATGGCCATGATCGACTCGATCAAGCCAAGCTTCCTAAGCGCACAGTTGAAGCCAGTCTCGACAAGGTGTTGTTGGTCGCAGGTGAAATTGATGTTGGAATCAGGCGCGAGATCGGCATAGCTGCACTCCCGAGCTTGATCTGGCGGAAGCACAAAGAGTCTCTCAGCCGCTGAATAGGCCGCGGAACGCGATGATGTTTGTAGGCTGCACCTCCAGGAAATAGCAGTCACGGGAGTGCCAACCTCCTGTAAAACTTCGTCTTTAGCGCAACTATCGACTATCCGGTCAGCGCCGCTTCGGAGCCGAGTTTATGCTTTGGCGTTGCCGAAGATGCGCCTTGCTTCCGACGTGTCCGCTTTGGGTTGAAACCGGTAAACTCATCCCGAGCAGATGTTTTCCGCTTGGCCCTCGTCAGCCGACATGGCGTTATTGGTTCAAGCCCTAGCTCATTCCCCTTGTACCAACTCGAAAGCTACGAACGTAGTACCCATGTCGCTGAACGGCCGACTTTATCTCGTCGCTGACTTTGAGAACTCTAATTCTGCTCTTGCGCCATTTATTGGATGAGTAAAGTGCGGGTATCGCAGACCCGTTGCTTATGACAAGGAAGTCCCGCCTGTTATTGCGATAAACATCAAACATGTCACCCTCCCGGAAATGTCGAATAGAGCAAATATTTTTGGTAGCGACCGCGCCAGCTTAGTGCCCTGGGCGCCCGAGCGGGTGGTAGTCTGGGATGCATGCTGGTTAGACTTCGCGGCCAGTGAATGTCGGGGAAATGTTAGCGCGCCAACGGATCAGCTCAGATTTCTTTTTGCATGCTGTTTACATGCCACGCCAGTGTACCGGTTCCGTGAAGGCCATGGGGTGAAAAATGGTCTAGCTACGAGTGCTTAGGCAGGTCGATCCAGAGATCCGGAGCACCATTTAGGAGGGTATCCTGATCTGGAACATAGATACTATCGAAAACCCTCAGGCCATGAGCCGTTGCCGCCCCAATAATGATGAAAGGGAGCTTGACCTGCTCTAGATCTTCGAAGCTGTCAGCGCCGACAATCCGAAGAAAATCGAATTTAAACCGGCGGAACTTTATGTGAGATGCAGCCGACGCTACAAGGTCCTTGACGCTCGACTCTCCTCGGACGATCTCTTCCCTTAAATGGTTGAGTGCCGTGAAGAGGCACGACAGCTCGTCAAGCTCAGACCGGCTAAATCGCCTCAAGCGCGACGAAATCGGCATTCCATTCTTGTATCTCACGGTCGGCACAAACCTTATCTCGCAATCGAGAAGGAGGTCTGCAACGGCGCGCTTCACCAGGATCGCCTGACCGATATCTTTCAGGCCGAAGTAGCTGCGAGTTGGCCGCGCATAGCAGATCCAACGGACCGCACCGGTTACGGCTTCCTTCAAGCACGCCTCAGGCCCATCTAAACGCAAATGATAGTCACCTTGCGATACGAACGTTCGATAGCCAGGCGGAAACATTTCGGTGTCGCACGAGGAAATCACGGCAGTCGCTCCCGAACGTAGGGCAAGTCCAATATCATCGTCCAAATTGAACTCGTAGCTCCCACCTGGTCTAAGCTGGATCTTGTTCGGGTACACTGTGACAATCGCGACGTCATTCTCCAAGGCCGCTCTTCTGATCAGTTCTGCATGCCCAAGATGCAGGGCGCCCAGAGTGTGTACCGTGCCGATGGTCTGACCTGTTCTTGCGACCTCCCGGATGAACGCCTTGCCTGCGGAAAGACCTGCCAGATGCATGTTCTTACTCCCGTTTTCTTGAACGCAAAAAGAGTGGAGAAGATGCGCGGCCTGGGCATCCCGTGTGGGCCGCGCACGCAGACGAACTCCAAAGAGCTTCAACGCCCGCTTACAGCTCGAACCACAGCATCAAGCTGATCTAAGCTCATCGCCACTGCAGCTCCCTCTGTTCTTGCGGTTTTCAAAGGAGTCAGGTTGACCCTTCTCGACCACGTCGCATCAACGATGAGAGTTCAGCCAGATAGTTCGATGGCTCGCTCCGCTGATCCCCCTCCAGAGCGACCTGCAGTCCCCGACAACGGTCAGCAAAAAACGGCGGCTCGAAAGTGGTTATCTTAGCGCCTGAAAAGTCGACTTTCACGAAGCTGGCCTGGAATGGCGATATCCCACTCAGGTTCGCATCGCGCAGGGACGATTGGTTCATGCGAACGTATGCGGCCCGTGTTGCCTCCAGGTTGCTATCGGTCATACCCGCGGCGAGATATGCCTGAACGAGATTGGAGCCTTCGAGATTTGCGTGACCCAATGCCATTGATTGCGGCGGATCACCGGTGATCATCGACCTGTAGAGGTAAGCCTGTGATAGGTCCGCATGTTCGAGATCGCAGTCGCGCACAAAGGCGCAGCGGCCGCGAAAACCGGTAAGTTTGGCGGCTCGCATTGTGCTCTCTGTTATCGAAATGCTCTCACCTGATGCCTGAGATAGGTCCGCTCCGTCCAGCTGACAGGAATGAATAGATGCACTGTTGAGCACAGCACCGGCGAGGTTCGCGTCGGCCAGGCCTACGGACAGAAGCCGCGCCTCGGTGAGGTCTGCCTGTTCCAGCTCAGCGCTCGCGAGATTTGACAGGTGAAGATCAGCGAATGGGGCGCTCAGGGCTCTCGCCCGAATCCGCCCGCTCACCTTTGAGAGTCTCAGATACGGAAGATGAGCACCTTGCAAGACAAGACCATCGATGGAGGTGGGACGCACGATCGATAGTAACCGGCATGAGCTCCCACGTCTGCAGTGATCAGCGCGCGCGAGCGTAGCGGGTCGGCATCCAGTACTGGCGCATGGCCTCGACGACGTCCGGAATGTCGGTATGGGCGTTGCGCAGGAATTCCTCGACCAGTTCCTCGGCGCGTGAGCGCAGGCCCTGGCTGATGTAGTCGCGGGAGATCACGAGATCCGCCCCTTCCTCATCTACTCCCCGAACGAGAAGATGGACGTGGGGATTGTCGGTATTCCAATGATCGACAGCAACCCAGTCGAGCCGCGTGCCAAGGTCGATTTCCATCTGCCTGGCGAGATCGCGGGTAAAGGCTTTCAGGTCGGTCATGTCGCCGGCGTCCTCGGGCGAGACGATGAATCGGAAATGATGCCGGTCGTCCTCGCACCGCTCCGCGAAAGCCGCGCTATCGGCGCGGTCGCTGCCGGCATCGAACATCTCGGCCCGCTCGCCTCTCCGCGACACGCCGTCGCGCTTCAGATATGAGAGGTGGGCGGTCAGCGGTGCTGAGCGGAAGAGTCGCCCCTTGTGGCGAACCACGCGCGCCTTCACCACAACGCGCCGCGTCGGGCTGAACAATCTGGCGCGGCTAAAGGCGAGGCGGCCGCGGCCAAACGTCGAGCGCCCATAGGCCGCCGAGCGCCCGCCCGCCCCTGTCTGACCCGAGGTGTGTCCTGCTTTCTTCGCGGCACGCAGGACCTGATTGATGAAGCTTTTCTGCTTCGGCGCGCGGGTGCTGCGAATGCGCCCAGGCCGAATACGCAGATCGCTGTCGCCCACGCTCACGGCCGGGCCTCCAAACGATCAAAAGCACGCACAGTGCCGAAAACGCCTTTGATTGCATTCGTCAAAATGCAAGGCGCGGCACGCGCCCCGACCGACCGGCACGCCAGAACCCAAGCCATGCCAATGGCTTGCAGTTCGACCGGCGAGCCCCTTTTATCTCGCCGTCCTGCCGTCGTGGTCGTAACCGTCCGAATCCTGCACGTCTTTCGCATATTTTGTTCTCGTTCCATTTCAGGTTCTCTGCTGCAGTGGAGAATCTCCGATGGCGCCTCGCCGCTCCTGGACAAAGGCCAACAATCCGTACTGGTCGACACACGTTGCGACCTGGTATCGCGGCCATCAGGACGCGGAGGAATATTGCCGCCGGCGCAAGCTTTCGATCATGACATTCGAACGGTGGATGCGCCATCTGGTGAGCGCGGAGGATCTGCGCAAACGCGCGGAATACTTGCGGAAATTGCGCAGCAAAGAGCTTGAACGGCAGGGCAAGAAGGGGCCAACGAAGCGACGCAAAAGGCCGCCGCGCTATCGCTACAGCGTGCGCACGGACAGCAAACCGATTGCTCTTCGGGCGTTCTGGGGCATGCATGTCGAGGCGATGAACTGGAGCAGCATGGGACATGCCGAGTACGCCGCGGCACTCGGTCTTTCGCCTCATGCGTTGCGCATTTGGCGCGATCGGCTGGAAGAATCCGGCGACGAAATGGACTGGCGATCGCTGCTTCATCCGAGTGCCCGGGCTCAATTAAGCAGCGCGGCTAATTGCGCGCGATGCAAATACCGCTTGACACCGCAGACAGTGGATGGGCGATCGAACCGTCGCCGCTTCAGCGACGAGCAGAAGCGCGCGATCGTGCAGGAGACAGAGAAGCCCGGTGTCGCCGTGGCCGCGGCGTGCCGCCGCCATGGCATCGCCACCAGCATGGTGTTCCGCTGGCGAGCCGAGTTCGGCCTGACCGCTCGCAAGGCACCGCAACTTGCAATGGTGGCGCTCGCCGACGGCATGGCGAATGAGGTGCCGGCGCTCGCGGCATTGCGCGATCTCGTCAAAGCCGCCGGACGGGATGACGGCGATCGAACTTGATGACGGACGGCGTATTTTTGCGCCGGCTGGCAGCAGTCCGGCGGAGGTGAAGCGGCAGTTCGCCGAGAGGGAGAAGTCATCATGATCGCTGTTCCGGCAGGCGTGAGGGTGCATCTCGCGCTTGGCCATACCGACATGCGCAAGGGTCTCGACGGACTTGCGACGCTGATCCAGGAACACCTGAAGAAGGACCCCTTCTCGGGCCATCTGTTCGTCTTCCGCGGCAAGAATGCCTCGCTCCTGAAGATCCTGTTTTGGGATGGCACAGGGCTCTGCCTGTTCACCAAGCGCATCGATCATGGAAGCTTTTGGTGGCCACGCGCGGCGGAGCCTGGCGGCACGGTGACGCTGTCGCCGGCGCAGCTCGCGATGCTGATCGAAGGCATCGACTGGCGCGCACCCGAGCGCTTCTGGCGTCCGCTTCTTGCTGGATGAATCGCAAACGCCCGCATCAAATAAGGCGAAGTTGCTTCTTCGAATCAGCGTGTTCGAGTAGAATCGAACATGCAGCTCAATCTCAACAATCTCCCGACAGATACAGAACTTCTGCATCGCCTGGCCCGCGATATTGTATGCACGATCGACCATCGCGACAGTGAGATTGAGCGCCTCCGATCGATCATCAAGCAGTTGCAGCGCGCGCAGTTCGGCCGTCGTTCCGAGCGCCTCGATCCCGATCAGTTGGCGCTCGGGCTTGAAGATCTCGACGGCGATCTCACGCGCGAAGGAGAGAGCCGCCCGCCGGTCGAGAAGCAACACACCGAACGGTCTTCCCGTCGCAAGCCGCTGCCTGATCATTTGCCGCGCCAGGATGTGCGACTCGATGTCGACAACATGACCTGCGGCTGCTGCGGCGGCGCGCTGCATATCATCGGCGAGAGCGTGAGCGACATGTTGGACTGGGTTCCGGCGCAACTGCGCGTGATCCGCACCACTCGCCCCAAATATGCCTGCCGGAGTTGCAAGACAGTGATGCAGGCGCCGGCTCCGGAGCGGGTGATCGCCGGCGGCATGGCCACGCCGGCGCTGCTTGCCCAGGTGCTGGTCAGCAAGTATTGCGATCACACGCCGCTCTATCGCCAGTCGCAGATCTTTGCCCGACACGGCGTCGATCTTCCGCGGTCGACGCTCGCCGGATGGGTTGGCGGAGCCTGCTGGTGGCTCGAGGCGCTGCACATCTGCTTGACCAAAAGCGTGTTCGCCTCCGACCATTTGTTCGCCGACGACACGCCGGTACCAGTGCTCGATCCTGGACGCGGCCGAACGAAGACCGGACGTCTCTGGGTCCATGCCCGCGAGCAACGCGGCTGGGGCGGACCTGAACCGCCGGCCGCCGTCTATATGTTTGCGCCGGACCGAAGGGCTGAGCGTCCTGCTACCCATCTGGAGAACTTCAAGGGCGTTCTGCATGTCGACGGATATGCCGGCTTCGAGCCCTTGACCGGCAGAGGCGACGTCGTGCTCGCGGCATGTTGGAGCCATACACGGCGACGGTTTTATGAGGTGGCGCAGGCCACCAGCGCGCCGATCGCGACCGAAGCGCTGCGCCGGATAGCCGAGCTCTATGCCATCGAGGCTAACGTTCGCGGTCAATCGCCTGTGCACCGGCTCGCGGCTCGCCACAATCGCTCGAGGCCGATTATCGACGCCGTGCGGCTCTGGCTCGAAGCACAGCTTCCTCTTGTACCCGGACGAAGCACTCTGGCCGAAGCGATCCGCTACGCGCTCTCGCGCTGGGAAGGTCTGACGCGCTTCCTGCATGACAGTCGCATCGAGCTCGATACCAACCCGGTCGAACGCGCGATCAGGCCAGTTGCACTTGGCCGCAAGAACCATCTCTTCGCGGGCAGCGACGGCGGGGGCCGTCGATGGGCCGTGCTGTGCTCGCTGATTGAAGCCTGCAAGCTCAACGACGTCGAGCCCTATGCCTATCTGCATGACGTGCTCCCGCGCATGGTCGACGGACATCCGGTCAACCGCCTCGATGAACTGCTGCCGTGGGCGTGGAAAGCCGGGAATCTTGTCAAGAGCTGAGCGAGGTGCAGAGCTCGGACGCTTACTCGTGGTCTCCCGGTCGCCGGTTCCCCAAAAGAGCCGCCGCGAGTTGCCAGCCAACTCGCGAAGCCCCCCCCCTTCCGAGCGCTTGCGATAGCGATCGTTACCCGAAGGGCCGAGACACCCGTAGGGTGGCTCGGTGAGGAGCGAAGCGACGAGTAGAGCGCGGGCCGAAGGCATCGCCCGTACGCCATCAGCACGTGGCACTTGCTCGGTGAAGCACGCCAAGTCTTGCGAACCCGCACACTTGGTCATTGCGATACTGCCGAATCCGATCGAGGGACGAACATGCCAATTGGCCGCGGAACCATGTGCGAAACACCGGGCGCCGAGATTGCGGTCGCGACACCGCTCGACGGCATGAGCGCCAGCGACCGATCTCGCGTTTTCATGAGATCGGATCGCGTGACAAATAGCGTCGAAGCTGCTGATGACTGTCCGCTGGACGTCCACCTCGGCGGCAGTTCAATGGCAAGCAGATTTGCAAGCTTTGCGACGTATGCTCGCGTCTCGTCTGGCAAAGAGCCGCCTGCGAGATGCTCTTCATAGCGGGATGGTCCCGCGTTGTACGCGGCAAACACACCAGGCGAGCCATACCGATCGAGAAGTTCGCGCAGATAGGCCGTGCCGGCCAGGATGTTGTCGTGCGGGTCGTAGGGGTCGTTCCCGAGATTGTAGCGCTCGCGAAGTTCCGCCCAAGTCGCCGGCATGATTTGCATCAGGCCCATTGCGCCTTTTGGCGATCTGGCGTGCACGTCACCAGCACTCTCGATGCTTTGGACCGATCGGATCCAGTTCGGCGCAATTCCAAAGCGTTGCGAGGCTTCATTGACGAAGCCGGCAAATGAGTGAGCGGTCTGACTGATCGTCGGCTGGGCGGCTGATCCGTTCTGGGCCAAAGCAGCACTGCCACCCGCGGTCAGAGGAAGCATCAGGGGCACGACAGCACAAGCGCGCGTGCCCAACCGGCCCAAGCACGCGGTCGGACTCGCGCCAGCCTTGCAGACATCGATCGAAACGGAGGAATGATCCCGCGATCGATCGAACAAGGAAATGGCGAGGAGAACGCGTCGAATACGCACGCTCACTCCTCCCACGTCCATACCGGCGTCGCACGGCCGATCACGCTAGATGCCGGAAGAAATCCAAAATACCGGCCATCAAGAGAGTCGTCCGACTGCCAATTCATCAGAAACAGCTCGCCGTCGCCGACGACGCGGCAGCCCTGCCATTTCGGCAACGGCCGGCCGCGTCTGTCGTGATCCCGCGCTTCGCCCACCGCGATGGTATCGACCGAAATCGTGAGGCCGGTTCTGCAAACGGTCTGCCCGGGAAGGGCAAGCACGCGCTTCAGCATGGGGACGCCGATGGGCAAATAGCCGTTAAGGTCGAGGAAGGTCGCGAGCGGCTCCGGCGGCTGTACGGCGACCAATTCAGTGACTTGAAGTTGATCCGCCGGTCGCAGGCGATAGAGACCGATCGGCACGCTCGCGGAGGCGTTCCAGATATAAAGCGGAAGCGGCTCCAGGACGATTGTCGCGACGAGCACAGCAGCAGTCCCAAACGTCGCGACGAGTATCTTCAGGCGGCCTGTCATCGCATCACCCTTTGACGATGGAGCCAAGCCTGGTGGCGCGCTTTTGTGTAGGGGCGCGGGTTTTCGTTGACGGATAGGCGGTTATGAACGTGATGCCAATGATCGGGAGCGACGTCAGCAGCATCAATGCCGAGTGCCTCAACGGCATCGATCATTTGCAGCACTCGCTCGACCTTCGGCCAGCCAGACAGGCGCAGCAAAATCTCCCCGCCGGGTGTCACATAAGGGACGGTCGAGCAGGGCTGTCGCGGAGCGACTGCGCGCAAGATGTCGATCCGCGAAATGACCGTGCCGAAGTCGTTCGAGGTCCAACGGACGAAGGCAAAGATGCTACCCGGCGCGAATGACAGGACACGCCGATGGCGATCAAGCTTCCGTTCCTCGACGATGCGACCGAACCGAACGCGGTTTTCGATGCGCTTCTCGAGCCACAACACTTCCACTTCCGTGAGATCACTCATGCCACGGCTCCCCGACGCTGGAGCTGGCGGTCGTGAGCTTGGGCTTGGTCGAGAGTGTGCATGGCCTGCAAAGGCAGGCTGGCCTGCCGGGCTGCCGTTGCGGGGCGCCGCCAATGCGGCTTTCGGCCTGCTCCGTTAGAAGAAATCCGAAGGATTTCCTGTTAGCCGGGGTACTGGCTTGTGCCCCCTCGGCGGCCGAACTGCAGCGAAGATGCTTCACAACGATTCGCGAACGGAACGCACGGTGCGGTCCGGGGATCGGCGGTGGAGGCGAACGATGGACTTCTATGCAGGGCTCGACGTGTCGCTGGAAGCGACGAACATTTGCGTAGTGGATGGCGACGGCCAGGTCGTCCGAGAAGCGAAACTTGAGACCGATCCGGACGCGATCGAGCTGTTCCTGGCAGAGTGGGGAATCCACCTCAAGCGCGTCGGACTTGAGGCGTTCTCGTACTCGGCCTGGCTGTTCACGGCCCTCGCCGAAAAGTGTCTCCCCGTGATCTGCATCGAGACCCGGCATGCCAAGGCGGCGCTGAACGGGATGCTGAACAAGACTGACCGCAACGACGCAAGAGGCATTGCGCAGATGATGCGGACCGGCTGGTTCCGTGCGGTCCATGTCAAGTCGGAAGCCGCGCAGACGCTGCGGGCGCTGCTGGTCGGGCGCAAGGCGCTGCTCGGCAAGGTGCTCGACATGGAGAACATGATCCGCGGCCTGCTCAAGCCATTTGGCCTGAAGGTCGGCGAGATATCGGTCGGCCGCTTTGCAACTCGGGTGCACGAGATCATGGCCGGGAAGAAGGAATTGGAAACCATCGTCACGCCGTTGCTGGACGCCCGCAATGCGATGCGGCTGCAGCTGGCAAAACTGCACCGCCTGGTCCTTGTGGCGGCGCGGAGCGACAGCGCGGTGCAACGGATGATGACCGTGCCCGGTGTCGGCGCGCTGGTGGCGCTGACATTCCGCGCCACCGTCGACGATCCGGCGCGATTCAGGAAGTCGACCAATGTCGGCGCGCATTTTGGCCTGACGCCGCGGCGCTATCAATCCGGCCAGACCGATCGGATCGGCGGCATCTCCAAATGCGGCGATGAGCTGACGCGGGCGATGCTGTACGAGGCGGCGATCGCGATCCTCACCCGCATTCCCAAGAACTTCAAGCTGCGGCTGTGGGGCCTGCGGCTGGCCAGGAAGAAGGGTCTGAAGCGCGCGGCGACCGCGGTGGCGCGCGCGCTCGCCGTGCTGCTGCACAAGATCTGGATCGATGGCACGACCTTCCGGTTTGGCGCCGGCGGCAAGCGCGGCCGGGTCGCTGCGGCGATGTAAGGGCCTCCGCGACCCGGCCGCTTCCACGCGCGCCTTTTCCTTCCGCCACGGCGGAGCAGCGTCTCCCGGGGAGACGGGGATGTGGGTGAGATCGCAACTTTTCTTGCCGGCGGCTTCATGACGGCGTTTGAAGCCATCAAGCACGGCGCTGGTTAGCCTGACCGCCCTTTCCTCAGATTCCGGCTTGTGGTGGCCGTCGTGCCAACCACGGATGTTAGCGAGTTCTCCTCGACAAGCGAGTGGCTGCAAAAGGAAGTGACGCGCATCAGGCGATGATGTTGACGTCAGCGATCGCGCAGATGTGCGCCCGACGTTGGCGCGCGTGCGTTGGCGACAACAATCGTATTGCAGCGAAGCCTTGCGCGTGAGAGAGTGGATGCATGAGGCATCCTCGCGGCCGACTTGTTCACAACATACTGATTCACAACAAGAAGTTAGTGTCAGCATGTTAGTAAAGTTAGAGTAGCGGGAAAGCGCCGAGAAACAAGCTCTTAAGCTCGATTCCGGTCCTCGATAGCACGAGGTTCGGGTCCCCGATAGCACGAGGGTTGCGGTCCCCGATAGCACGAGCTGATTCACAGGTTGTCCTCCGAATTTGGAATGAGACCGCGGCGGCGCAAGCGGCCGTTAGAGGATCAGCAGGCTGAGGGGTGAAGTTCAGTCGCTCGGTGCCGTTCCGATCGCGCGTGAGGAGGAGCTGATAGCCGGGCAATGTCTGGCGCTGGACGATTTGACTTTCGTCGTAAGCAAAGTGCTTGAGCGGCGAGATGATGCCGGACTTGGCATGCAGGTGCACAAGGTCAAAGCTCCAGCTGCCGTCCTGGCGTCCGCCGTGCTTGCGCACGAGCCGGTATAGCCAGCGTTCAAGTCCGCCCGTCAGCTCGAAATAGGCGCGGTCGATCGTGAGCACGAGGGCGTCATCGATGACGCCAGCGTAAAACCAATCCGGCAGAATCAGCTCGAGCCCGAACGGACGTCCGTTTGCATCGGATGTCTCCTTCCACTCGTTGATCCAGGAGAAGCGATGCCGTCGCCGTTCTGTCGGTTGGCGAATCGACGTCAGCACGGTCGTTGACTGAAGTCTGTCGAGACCAGCCTTCAGCCGGTCGTAGTCTCGTGCGCTGGTGCCGCGGCCGACAAACGTCAAAATCTCGTAGGGCGTTGCGGCCATCAGACGCGACGTCTTTAGACCAGCGTCGCGCGCTTCGACGATCTGGGAAGCAGCCCAGATCAGAACGTCTGCATCCCAGATGGTGGCCATGCCGTGCTCTGGCACGGCTTCGACACGAATTGCGATCGCACCGGCACGGAAATCGATCGGCACGATACGCTTGGTCTTTGCGAGCGAGAAGAACGGATAGGCCACCAGATCCTGCGCGTCGCGCGGCGCAAGATCGCCGGGTAGCGCCCGAAAAAGCTCAAGCTGATCGCGCTCGGAACGGTGTTTGCGCCGCATGGTCACTGCTCTCACGCGGCAATCAGCGACGTTCCTGGCCGGCATAGGGGCGCAGCACCGGGTGCTTCTTGGCCGGCAGCACGGTCCCCTTTCCGGGATCGGACGTCGATGTCTTGGCGCCGAGGTCGGCCCACGCTTTCAGGTCATCGACGGCGTAAACGACACGCCCGCCAATTTTCCGATACGTTGGTCCAGTACCGTACGTGCGATGCTTCTCCAGCGTACGGCCTGACAGGCCAAGATAGCGCGCGGCCTCAGGTGTACGCAGGAATCGCGGGGGAAGACCGGCCATCGGATCGGGCATTTGAGAACTCCAAGAGGACAGCGCACTACGCTTGGCTAGGCCGGCGTGTGTGCGGTCATCATGGAGGAGCAGGTTCTCGGAGGGGGATGCCGAATATGGAGGGAGAGGTTTTCGGCACCCCTGAGGGACTGCGCTACTGGTCTTTGCGCCCGGGACGCAGGAGTTTCCGGTAACCACCACGCATCAACGCGAGGCCGCCCTGCACCAAGCGGATTGTTCGATTGCGCAGATCATGCGTCTTCCAGGCGCGATCGGGGATGCGCTTTTTGCCGAACAGCGCCTCGGCGATCGTGCGATAGCTACCGCCGGCGCTGTGAGCATCAAGCGCACGGATCGCGGCGCTCAGGCGTTCGCGCCGCTGTTTGGATAGCGTGTGAAATGCCGGACCTGGCGCGCGCCCATTGATCGCGCGCCACAGCCGTCGGGCTGCATACGCACGCGCGCCGAAATCGCCGTCGAACGGCAGTTCGGCTGCATATGACGCGCCAAGCACCAGCGGGTCCTTGGACCAGACACGGTGATCTACCGCACCGATGCGCAGCACGGCGTGCCAGCCGTCGGCGGCGCGCCGCACCTGACCTGCTGCAAGGTCAAGCAGGGGTTGAGACGCTGAATTGCGATCGGCGGCCCCAGCAACCGTCAACGGAACGACGGCCGCTAGAACCTCAGGCGCCCAAAAGATCGTCTGCTCATCGAATGACCTCTGCGGGTCATGGGCGAAAGCAGATACCCCATTTCCTCCTGAATTCGTCAGTCACTTCGCCGTTCGGACTGTTGGCAATCATCACCTCATACTCGCGCCGATAGTCGGCGTTGCGGCGGAGACATTCCCAGGCGATGTCGGTGACTTCCGCGTCTTGTAGGCTCTGATAGGAATCCGGCGACCGCCAGTCGAATTCAGGCATTGCTTCCGCCCCATTGCACGCTGCAAACAACGATTGCGCCGCAATAGGTATGAACGAGCCGGTTGTAGGAAGCCCCTAGTTTGGCACCACGTGGTGCACCGGAATGACCACCCATCAGCAAAAGAAAATAGTTCTGCCTGCAAGTCGGCAGCCGGCGGTTTTCTGCTATTTTGAGCCGGTGCCGCGCAAGAGGCGTCCCTGCTCGGTCACCCATTTGGCGCGCGCGAGATGACTCTGATATGCGCTTCGCGCACGGTCCGGCTCCCGCACCGGATCGATATGCAGCACCACTCGAGCGACTTCCATCCAGTCAGCCCCTTGGCTTTCGGCCTGCAGAAGGCGCATGTAGGTCACGACATGCTGCTCATCGTAGACAGTGAGAATTTGATCTGCCGGCGCAGCGTCGGCGACGTCTGGGTCGAGCGGCGGCTTCCTCATAAGTCTCCACGCCTTAGTCTAGACAATTTCTAACACGCGGGCAGGAAGGAGCAGAAGCGCCAAAATTGTCGCGGGAGCCGTCCGGATCGCGTTTTGTCGAGAATACTCCGTGGTGAAATACTCTTCAAGGACGTGCCCTCTCGCGTATGGATATACGCGAGATACTTGCAATTAATTTGCGGAAGCTCCGGCAGGCTCGTGGCTTGTCACAGGAGGAATTGGCTCATCGTGCTGAAATCGACCGCACTTACATCAGCGCACTCGAGCGAAGCGTTTATGCGGCAGGTATCGACGTTGTCGATCGGCTCGCGCGCAGCCTTGGTGTTGAGGCCGCCGATCTGCTCACGCGCCCGTCCGCAAGCGCCAAGAAAAGGACTCGGGGACAGGCCGAATAATTGAATGTCGAGCCGCTCGATCCGGCGGCTCTTATCGCTCACTCATGCCCGGAAGAATGAGAAGCCCCGCCCGGCAGACCGGACGGGGCTTGGTGGGGCGCTCTTACTCGCCGGTTTTGCGCGACCGCGACCAGAGGAGCGTGTAGCCTTCACCGCCTTCGTCGTCGAACAGGTTCGCGTAGATCGGCGCGTTGAACGAGGGGTCATCGAGCTTGAGCGAGAGGTAGTCGCGGCCCTCTTCGGAGCGCTTCGACCAGGCCGCGCCGATCTCCGCGCGACCCACATAGATGCGGTGGCTGGGCGCGTTGTCGTTGGATCGGTTGGTCTCGGCAAAATGCGGACGCCCTTGGCCTTCAGGCTCAGGGTCACGATCTCGCCCTGGAATTCGTTACCGACTTTCTTGAAAGAACCGATGTTAGCCATGTCACTTCTCCTGTTGTGTTTCGAGCCCGCGACCACCGCGGCCTCGATGGCGATCTGCAGGCCGAAGACGATCGGCGACGCACCCGCCGGCGGGCCGGAGCGCAGCGGAGGACGCCGTTGTGGCGACTTTCTTGACTCGCGAGGAATGGGCGAAGCCCAGGGGAAGAAAGTCGCATCAACGGCGTTGCGGCTCAGACGATCGAGGCGAAGCCGGTCTTCGGCCAGATCAAGCCATCAAGGAGGCCACGTGCGTCGCGTGCTGAACCGCAATCTCGGGAGAAGTCGTCGCGTATCTCGGTTGTGCTGAACAAGAGGCGGAAAAGATTGGGCGCAGAAAGAGAAACAATCTGCTACAATGGGCGGTATCGTCTCCGGAGAAGCGATCGAAACATCGCCGCTCCGCCGCGGCTTAGTGGGTCGGCCGAAATAGGACGCTTGGTCAAGGCCGGAGGGGGACTGCCCCTCCCCCTCAGGTCCCGATCATCCCTCGTTCAATGCTTCGATCTGCGCGAGCCTGCCCGAGGACGAAGACGGTGAACGGTCATCCCTCGTGCGTAGCGGCTGGGAGAACTGGTGGTGACGGATTCTCCACCACCCCAGCCAGTTCGAACGGGCGGGGCTCCGCAAGAACGGTCAAGCGCATCCACGCTGTGCCGCCAACAAAGACCGCGCCCAGGCAAGCGAAGATCTCACGCCAAGCCAGCGAGGGCATCCCGATCTGGGACAGGGCGAATACCACATGATAGCCGGCGACGGCAGCAGGGACAGCAAATGCGATCGCGATGGCGATGCGCAAGGTCAAGGACCGAGTCATGGCGACGGAGGCCTGACCGACGGCAAGCGTCAACGCGCCACCGGCTGTTCCGATAAGAAGCGCACCGACCACGCCGGCGCCATTCTGAAACGCCGTCATCCCGATGCTCAGTGCGACGAAAAACGGCAGGGCATACACAGCGAGTGCAAAGATCGCCCAGCAGAACAAGCCAATGCCGAGTGTGTTGAGAACAAGCCCAAGGGCGAACATGGTGGTGGCTCCATGTGCATAGATCTACCAGTCGCGCCTTCCACCACCACCACGGCGCAACTTCGAGGATAGAGTCGAAACGAGGCGGAGTTGCGGCGCATGCAACTCCGCTCGGTTGATTGGAGGCGAGAAGACGGCGCTCACGCGCCGCCGAACCTCCAGACGGGGATGCCGAGGCGCTCCGCTTTGTCCGCCAGGTTGTCCTGGATTCCCGTGCCCGGAAAATGCATGACGCCGATCGGCAGGAGTTCGAGCATGGCGTCGTTGCGCTTGAAGGGTGCTGCCTTGGCGTGTTTGGTCCAGTCGGGTTTGAAGGCGATCTGCGGCATCTTGCGGCTGGTCGCCCATTTGGAGGCGATGAGTTCGGCCCCTTTGGGCGAGCCGCCATGGAGCAGGACCATGTCGGGATGCTTTGCGTGAACCTTGTCGAGGCGGTCCCAGATGAGCTGGTAGTCGTTGAAGTCGAGCCCGCCGGTGAGTGCGATCTTCGGTCCTGGCGGCAACAAGACCTCGGTCTCGGCGCGACGCTTGGCTGCGATGAAGTCGCGGGAGTCGATCATCGCTGCGGTCAGCGTGCGATGGTTCACCAGTGATCCTGATCGGGGGCGCCAGAATGAGCCGGTGTGAGTCTCAAAGCGCTCTATGGCCTGGTCGCGGAAGAGCTCCAGGCAGTTGCGGCGCTCGATCAGTGTGATGCCTTCCGCCGTCACGCGCTCGAGTTCGACCGATCGCACTTCGGAGCCGTCTTGCTCGCGCTGGCTCTTGCGCTGCGCCTGTTCGTTGTCGTCGAGTTGGCGTCCGATGCGGTCGACGGCTCGGTGAAACAGATTGACGGTCGACCAGAGCAGGTCGTCGAGGTCCGGTTCAAGCCGGGTGTCGCTCAACGTCGCGACCATGGCGTCGAAGATGTCGGCAACGGCGCCAGCGATGATCTTGCCCTCGGGAAGAGGCCGTGGATCGGGCTGGTCGTCGAAGGGACGGTAGCCGAAGAGCTGCAATTCCGTGAGGATGTGGTCAGTTGGAGAAGAAGCGTGCGGCGGTTCGATGTCGTCGTGTTCGGTCATTGGAAGGATCCTTTGCCGGATCGGCCGCGCCCATCGCGGCCTTCGTGGCGATCACTCAGACGGCGGGCGGAACGGGCCAGAACCCGCAAGGGCCGAAGCGGCAGCGGAGGATGGCGGAGGCCGGCTATTTTGCTTCGCGATGCAAAGCGCGCCGGCCAGATAAATTAATGTGTGCTCTCATCGCCGGCGCGCGGCGGAAAATAGCCGTGCGTAGCCATTGCCGGCCCGGTCCGGTTGCCGTCCGATCGCCCTCTAGAAGGCCGAGGTCGCGTCCTCTTCCGGCAATGGCCTCGTTATGACCGACCTATCAACGTCGATCGAAGCACCGGCCTATTCTGCGGCTACTGTCGACGAATGCAGGAAGCGGACGACATCCTCTGGTACGAGTTGAAGCCGCAAGAGTGCTCGGAGGGCATCGAGACCGAAGATGTGCAGGTCTTCGTTGAAGTCGCCCAGCCGGGGCGACAACGCGATCGCCTCAACGCCGATGGCTTTCGCGCGCTGGACGAGGATTGCCTGTACAGCATCTCCGGCGGCGTCGACGTCGCGGGCGATATAGAGCCGACGCAGGCCAGACGGCAGCAACATGGCCGAGAGGTGATTGGCCGAGAGCGCGGCGGCCATGGGCATAGTCGGCAGCACATAACGCAATGAAAGCATGGTCTCGATTCCCTCCCCGGCGGCGAGCACGTCGTCCGCCACACCGAAGCGAACGGCGTTGCCGAGCAGGTCGCCCATGGCCCGTCGTGGCGTGTCGATCGGAGCCTTGCCGAGACGAATGCGATCAAAGCCAACTGGGTCGAGCCAGGTTCGGGGCGCTCCGGTGATCCGCCCCTCAAGGTTGGTGACGCGGGCAATCATCGCCGGCCAGGTTTCGGTCGGCGAATGCTCGTCCGGCCGATAATAGCAACGTGGGTGGAAGCGCAGGCTGCCACCATCGTGAATATGGGCTATTCCGCGGCGCTGCAAATACGCTTCGACCACCGTCCCCTCGATCGGGCTGGATATCGCAAAGAGCCGACGCGCGGCTTCCTGCGATCCAGTTGACGCCACTGAACGAATGGGTTTCGAGGTCAGCTGGGGCACGGGACGAGGCAGCTTCAGAAACCGCCTCGCTTCCTCGGCGGCCTCGCCGAAGTCGCGCAACCCCCGGGATTCGCGGATGATGTCGAGGAGGTCACCATGCTCGCCGGTCGCAGCGTCAGTCCACTTGCCGGCGGGACCCTTAGGTGATTCCTGGAGCCGCACGAACATCGAGCGGCCCGGCGTGTTGCGGACGTCGCCCACCACCCAGTACCGCCCCGCCCGCTTGCCATTGGAGAGATAGTGTCGGCACACTGCCTCGGCCTCGTGCGCGAGGCGGCGTGCCAGTTCGCAAGGCGCGGCGGACATCACGCGGCCTCCCGCTCGCTGACGCGCGCGACCGGATAGGTATCGAGCACCTTCGTCAGGATCCCGACGCCGCTTGCGTCCGTGGGCACGAACATCCGCAGCTTCCAGGATATGATCTCTCCAAAGAGGCCGTAAGCGCGGAGGCGATCGCGAATCGTGTCGTTGAATCCCGACAGCTCGATGCGGCATGCGCCCATCACCCGGACGCGGCGAAGCTGGAGCCCCTCCGCGAGATCGAGGAGGGTGCGTCCTTCCATCAACGCGGCAAAGGCAGCGTCCGGCGACAGCGTAGGCGCGTCCGCCGAGAAGGCGTTTGCAACCCACGCCGCAGACACCTTGCGGCCGATGATGCGTTCGCCCGCATCGGTCTGGAGCCGATAGACGCGGGTCGATTCGTTCGGCAATCGTTTCCAGATGGGTAGCAGCAATCCCGCAACGACGTGGATCGTGCTTTCCGTGAACTCAGGCACCTCGGCAAGCTCAGCCATCCAGGCCGCGGCAAAACGTTCACGATCCGCTTCAATCCAATGGCTCTCCACCATCATGTTCAAGGGGACCTGGTGCTGCTCCATCGGCCGGATCAGGCGCACGCGGCGCTCGATCTCGCCGTCATCGAGCATGATGCTCGGGGCCGGAACCTGCACGGCGGCCCTGCCCGAACGCTCATTGACCAGCAGCAGAGAATGATTGGAAAGACGAGCAAGGGCATCATCCAAACCAACAGGATGGTTACGCTCGCGCTGCACGAGGGTGAGAAGCCGCGTCTCGGCACCTGTACGCGGATGGACATAGATCGTCCGCCGATCAGTGACGACAAAGCTTTCGGCGCGAAGCGTTTCCAGCCCGAGGTCGTAGGTGCCCGACGCAACAGCGCCCTCGATCCGGGCGGTCAGGAGCTGCTCGAAGGCGGTAAACAGGACATTCTGCAGGTCGATGGTGAGGGCCAACAACCTGTTCAGGAATGTCGTGATCGGCGGCAGGTCATCCCTGAGCCCATTGGCATCCGTCAATTTCAGGCCGGTGGCATCCTCGAACTTCTCGAGCGAACATCCATCGACCTTGCCCCGGACGAGCAGCGTGTAGAGTTGACGCAGCGCGTCACGCCCGTACTGGCTTTCGAGATTGTCCTCGGGCCGGAACAGGCCCTGCCCTCCAGTCTGGCGCTGGCCGCGCGTAATGGCTCCCAATGTGTCGAGCCGGCGCGCAACGGTGCTGAGGAAACGCTTTTCGGCCTTCACGTCGGTCGCGATTGGCCTGAATAGTGGTGGCTGGGCCTGGTTGGTCCGGTTTGTGCGGCCAAGCCCCTGGATCGCAGCATCCGCCTTCCATCCGGGCTCGAGCAGGTAATGGACCCGCAGGCGGCGATTCGGGCCGAGAGCTCGGCATGGTAGCTCCTCCCGGTGCCGCCCGCGTCGGAGAACACGAGGATGCGCTTGACGTCGTCCATAAAGGCCGATGTCTCGGCGAGATTGGCCGACCCGGCGCGGTTTTCGACCATCAGCCGGTCGCCCTTGCGGATGACGCGTCGCGAGCGGCCGGTCACTTCGGCGACCATCTCGGTGCCGAAGCGCTGCACGATTTGATCCAGCGCGCCGGGTACCGGAGGCAGCGAGGCGAGTTTCTCGATGAGGCGGCCGCGTCGTGCTACGGCTTCCCGGCTCTCAACCGGCTGGCCATCGCGATAGACAGGCCGAGAGCAGAGATTGCCCTCCGAGTCTGTAAAGGGCTCGTAGAGCTGAACCGGGAAGGAATGGGCGAGATAGTCGAGCACATACTCGCGCGGGGTGATGTCGACCTGGACGTCGCCCCAGTCTTCGGTCGGGATCTCGGCGAGCCGGCGCTCCATCAGCGCTTCGCCCGTTGAAACAATCTGGATGACGGCGGCATGGCCGGCGTCGAGATCGCGGTCGATCGATCGGATGAGCGACGGCGTCTTCATCGAGGTCAGCAGATGGCCGAAGAAGCGCTGTTTGGCGCTCTCGAAGGCGGATCGGGCCGCGGATTTTGCCTGCCCATTCAGCGTTCCAGTTTCGCCGGTGATGTTGGCGGCCCGCATCGCCGCGTCGAGGTTGTTATGGATGATGCTGAACGCATCTGCATAGGCGTCGTAGATGCGAACCTGCTCCGGCGTCAGCTGGTGCTCAACGAGCTCGTACGCGACGCCCTCGTAGGACAATGAGCGGGCCGCGTAGAGGCCGAGCGCCTTGAGGTCCCGCGCCACCACCTCCATCGCCGCGACGCCGCCCTCCTCAATCGCTTCGACGAACTCGGCACGAGTGGCAAACGAGAAGTCGGCACCGCCCCAAAGGCCAAGGCGATGGGCATAAGCTAGGTTGTGGACCGTGGTGGCGCCCGTCGCCGACATATAGACCACACGAGCATTCGGCAGGGCGTGCTGGAGCCGCAGGCCCGCACGACCCTGCTGAGAGGCCGCCTGGTCGCCGCGCTCGCCCTTGCCCCCGACTGCATTCTGCAT
Organism: Bradyrhizobium sp. WBAH42; assembly: GCF_024585265.1. Classification (NCBI taxonomy): domain Bacteria; kingdom Pseudomonadati; phylum Pseudomonadota; class Alphaproteobacteria; order Hyphomicrobiales; family Nitrobacteraceae; genus Bradyrhizobium; species Bradyrhizobium sp. WBAH42. The sequence goes on along the minus strand of NZ_CP036533.1, from coordinate 7,649,741 downwards.
GGCGTGGCTCTCGTCGAAGACGATCACTCCGTCGAAGTCGGAGCCCAACCATTCAACGATCTGCCCGACACGCGAAAGCTTCTCGCCGCGCTCGTCGGTGCGCAGCGTGGCGTAGGTGGCAAAAAGGATGCCTTCCGAAAGCCGGATCGGCGTGCCCTGGCGAAACCGGGACAGAGGCGTAACCAGCAGTCGCTCCATGCCGAGCGCCGACCAGTCGCGCTGGGCATCTTCGATCAGCTTGTCGGATTTGCTGATCCAGACCGCACGGCGGCGGCCCTTGAGCCAATTGTCGAGCAGGATCCCGGCGATCTGCCGCCCCTTGCCCGCGCCAGTACCATCGCCAAGAAACCAGCCGCGGCGAAAGCGGATAGCATTCTCGGTGTCATCGCGAGCGGCGGCCACAACTTCTCCCTTTGAGCTGCCATCTCCGCGTAGTAGGCCGCAGCTCCAAAATGGTTGCTGTTGCGAACGGCAACGAAGACGCAGTTCCCATCAGATGCTTTGTCTATCGCGACCTGCATCGCGCGGACCCCGACGAGATGTCCGAGAGCGTTGTCGCCATCGATGACCGCAGTGGTACGCGTTTTACGGATTTCTCTTACAACCGGCCGAGCGTTCGTTCCATCATCTGCCAGTCGCTTGATATAGATGGGGATTCGCTGTCAATCCCGAAAGAGAAGTCGTGAAGAGTTTCTGATCGTGGCGAACTAAAGAAAAAATGTGTCCTGTGCGCGCGGCAGGGACTCACGTCGCCGGCGCCGCGCGCGCGGAGAAGCTGCACAATCCGGGGGCGTGTACTCGAAACCAAGACGGGGTGCCGATGCTGTGCTCCCGAGAGACCGGAATCTTGCCCTGTTCGAGCGCATCGCGGACTTTCTTCTCGGTCGGCTCTTCTGTCTTGCTCTCCTGATCGGATGTTTCTGCCATGCCCGTTCAGCGGTCAGCGGAAGACCAGCTCATCCTCCTGGTCGGGGTTGAGCTCGATTTCGCCCTTCTCCGCGAGGTCGAGTGCTAGGTCGGTGATCACACGGCGCGCCTCGAGCACGTCGCGCTGGTTCGACGGCTCGCCGATTGCGAGCTCGGCCTCGACGACCCGCCGGACGCGCGAGGCGACCGCGGACAGGATCAGCTCGCGGAAATGCTTGTCGGTGCCCTTCAGCGCGATCACGATGCGGTCGGTCGGAACCTGGTCGAAGATCATGGTACGCGCCTTCGGCGCCAGGTTGATGACGTCGTCGAAGGTGAACAGCAGTTCCTTCAGCACCTCGGCCGACTTCGGCCGCTTCTCCGACAGGCTCTTCAGGATGTCCTCGATGTGCCCACGCTCCATCTTGTTGATGATGTCGGCGACACGCGCGTAGGTGTCGGCGCCGAGGTTGCGGGCAAAATTCAGCGTCAGATCTTCGTGCAACGTCTTCTCGAGAACCTTCATCGCATCGTCGACGATCGGCTTGAGGCTCAGTACGCGGCGCATCAATTCGTTGCGCAGGCTCGACGGCAGCTGGCTCATCACCTTGGCGGCGCAGGACGGCTTGACCTTGGACAGGATGAGCGCCGCAGTCTGCGGATGCTCCTTGGACAGATAAGTCGCCAGGGAGTTTTCCGACACCGAGGAGACGCGGTCCCACACCGACCGGCTCGAATTGCCGAGCAGGTCCGTCATGATTGCCGAAACCTGGTCGGCCGGAAGCACGTCGCCGAGCACGGCTTCCAGGCCACCGAGGGTGCCGAGAATGTTCGCGCCCATCGAGAACTGCTGGGCGAATTCCTCGACGATTCCCTCGAGCTCCTGCGCGGTGATCGGCCGCAGCTCCGCCGCCGCCTTGGTGACGATGCGGATCTCCTGCGGCTCGAACTGCTGAAGCACGCTCGCGGCCGCCTGCCGGCCCATCGCCAGCAGGAGCGCGGCGACCTTTTCCGTGCCGCCCAGCGTGGTGACGCCTCGCTGCTTGACGGGAGCGATGCCGACCGGTGCCGCCATGATCAGGTATCACCCTGCCCCAGCGGCCCGACGATCTCCGTGAGCGAGACGCCGAAGCGGGAATTGTCCTCTTCGACCACAACCACCTCGCCGCGGGCGACGATGCGGCCGTTGACGACGACATCGACGGGCTCGCCGACCCGGTGATCGAGCGGAACGACCGCCCCGCGGCCGAGCTTCATCAGGTTCGCCACCGGAATGGTCGCCGATCCCAGCACCACCTGCATGGTGACGGGAATGCGCAGGATGGCGTCGACATTGGCGAACTTGCCGGTCTCCTCGGCCGTGCGCTGGGCGATCTCCGCCAGCCGCTCCAGCGGGGACGTCTCGGCCTCTCCCGATGCAGGTGCAGACTCATAATCGAAGGATTGCGCCATTTGGTATCGCCTCTTGGTATTTCCACTCCCGGAACGCCGCACGGCGTCCCGATCGCCATTGTTCCGCCAGTCCGGACTTCAGTGCTTGTTCACGTCCGCACCGCCGGCGGCTGTGACGGATGCGAGGCCGCTCCTGGCATCGAGCGCCGCCATCGCCTCGTGAGCCTGGTCGATGTTCGCGCTGAGCACGTTGGCGAGCCGTCCGAGGTTTGCAGTGGAGTCATGTGCCGCAGTGATGACCGTGTCGAAGGCGCCCGCCGTCTCGTGCACGATGGTCGAGAATTCGCCCTGATAGCTGCGTAGCCGCGCCAGCTCGCGGTGCATCCTGGTCACCCGCATGCTGGTGAAGGCGAGGGCAATGAGCAGCACGGCATCAACGAGATAGGATATCATCGACGAACTCCCGTTTCTGGTCGACGGGATCGGATACTTGCATGGCGTAATAGCCATCAAGCTGGCCGATCTGACACCAGAACAACACCTGATTGTTGCTTTCGAGACGCGCCAGCGTGCGCGGCGTGGCCTCCAGCTCCAGCACCTGCCCTACCTTGAACTTCACGACGTCCTCGAGCGAGATCATCTTCTCGTCGAGCACCGCGCTCAGCGTCACCTCGGTACGCTGGACCTCGCTCTCCATCTGCTCGCGCTTTGCTTTTTGCTTAGCAGCGAACGGAAGCGTATATTGCCGGAGGTCTGAGCAGGATCAAAAGGCGACCTTGCTTGGCGACATCAGGGGGATCAGCTCAAGGATCAAGAGCATCATCGGCTAGGGTCCTATGCATGCGCGCACGAAGTTGAAGGACGATCTCGCCCGCTCGCTTACCGTCGTTAGCGATGGCATCGAGCACTCGCCGGACTTCCTCCAGATCTGGCGGTTGAGCGCTCAGCCAGTTTAACCCCGCCTGTGCATTAATGATCGTCGCTGTGAGCGCGTTGATGGCGGCACCATGGGTGTGCACAGATTCCACTGAGGTCTGCAACGGCACTCCGCTTTTCGGATCGCCCAGATTTTCTTCTGGTTCGGCGATACGGCTGCGGTGCACCCAACGCGGCCTTAGACATTGAACAGCGTTTGCAACTTTCCGGATCACATCGAGTACGAGGTCAGGCTGGCACAGCTTGGGAAATCGGCGCCTATCGGCCTCGAAGGCAGAAGCGCCGATGCCTTTTACGACAAGACGTTGAAACTCCGGTTGAACCGTGCGGCCCTTGTTGGCCACGATGCACCAACTCGACTTCCAAGACATAGCGCGCTCCTTCCGCGGGCGGTGAAAACGATTTGGCGCTGTCGGCCCGAGAAGCCGCTCCAACGTGGATGCAACGAGCCAACTACTTCCCTTCGGTTCTTTGTAGGTCTGAATACACGCCCTACTGGCAAATAATCGGAAATGAGAGCTTTGAAGGTCTTCGCCAGATCCTGTTCCTGCTCCGGCGATAGGTAGCGGGGGTTGAGTCCACATAACAGCAAGTAGAGCCTCGCGGTCTCTTCCAATTCTTCGGTTGCGAAGACGGCAGCTTCTAACGTATCGCCGGCCAGGGCCATGGTTGGGGAGCAAGACGGAGGAATATTTCCCCCCAAGACCTTTGATCGCATTCGCAACGGCAGGATCGCCCGGCCTATAGTACGGCACCAGAGCGGTCCGACCACATCTCATGAGGTAATAGGGGGGCATCGGCGGCAGGACGGCTCGCGGATCGACCTCGGGCAACATCGATACCGCGAACGAATGAACCGAATGAATATGTACTACGGCCCGGGCCGTACTTCGCGTTTGGTACAGCGCGGCGTGTAACGGGACTTCCTTCGTCGGCGCATCGCCAGATCGGACGCTTCCCTGCGCGTCCGGATGGGTGACGCGATCGGGATTGAGGAATCCGACCGATGCGTTAGTGGACGTCACGAGCCACCCCCCGTCATCGAGCATAACACTAATACTGCCAGACGATCCCGGCGTGAAACCGCGCTCGAACAGCGAGCGGCCGAAGCGGCAGATTTCATCCTTCAACTTGCTGTCGCTCACTGTCGCACCGCCATTCGTCGACTTCAGGTGGCTACTTCTGACATTCGAATGAATCGAACCGCGTCGGGTTTGGCCGGCCCCACAGACCGATGGCCTCAACAGTTCAAGGTACGGCGATGACGCGGATATTATTCGTGGTCCCGGCCTGCGCAAACGGAATTCCGGCAACGATCACCACGTGGTCCAAGCTATCTGCGAAACGTTCTCCGACCGCGGTAGAAACAGCGCGCGACACCATCTCCTCATAGTCGCTCACGTCGGACGAGAACACGCTGTGCGTCCCCCAGAGAAGACACAGACGACGGGCGGTGTCCGAGCTCGGAGTAACGGCAAGCAATGGCACATCCGGACGGCGGCGAGCGATGCGTGCGGCGGTCGTGCCTCCGGACGTGTACACGACGATAGCCGCCGCATGGATCGCCGACGCCAAGCCCGCCGCAGCTGTGGCCACCGCGTGGGGCGGCGTTTGCTCCTCGTCGGGACGCAAGGCATCAACGATCGATCGATACATCTTGTGACGTTCGGTGCTGCGGATGATGCGATCCATCATCTCCACCGCCTCGCGCGGATATCGGCCGACGGCAGACTCCGCTGATAACATCACGGCGTCGGCCCCATCGTAAATGGCCGTGGCGACATCGGACGCTTCCGCGCGTGTCGGCGTCGGCGAAGACACCATGGAATCCAGCATTTGGGTGGCTACGATCACAGGCTTGACCGCCAGTCGACAGGCTCGTACCAGCTCCTTCTGCCGCCCGGGAACGTCTTCGTGGGGTATTTCCACGCCAAGATCGCCCCGCGCCACCATGACCGCGTCGGACAAGCTAATGATGTCATCGATCCGATCAAGAGCAGCCGGCTTCTCAAACTTCGCAACTAGCCCTGCCCGATCTCCAATCAGGCCCCTCGCCTCAATGAGGTCTCCCGGTCGCTGCACAAAGGACAGCGCGACCCAATCGACGCCGAGTCGAAGACCGAATTCTAAGTCTGCTCGGTGTTTTCGGGTAAGCGGAGACAGATCCAAGATCGTCCCAGGTAGATTGACGCCCTTGTGGTTGGAGATTTTGCCGCCAACGATTACCTCAGCTTCGAGACTGTCGCGGAGCAGCGTCTTAACGCGAACGCACAGGCGACCATCGTCGATCAGCAGATCGTGCCCAGGAGCCGCTGCCAGGAAAACCTCCGGGTGCGGCAGCGGGATAGCATCCCGATCCCCGGCGCCTTCTTGGACAAAGCGAACGGTTTCGCCTGGTGCGACGGTCAAGCTCCCGTCGCGCAATGTCCCGATCCGGATTTTCGGCCCCTGGAGATCCAGCAAGATGCCAATCGGTCGGCCCATTTCAGCCTCGAGCGCGCGTATTGCTACGTGGACCCTGGCGTGATCCTCCCTCGCCCCGTGACTGAAGTTAAGGCGGAAGGTATCAACGCCTGCCTCGAACAATGTCCGAAGCATCTCTGGTTCGCAGCAGGCGGGCCCAACTGTTGCTACGATCTTCGCTCGGCGGCTTCGTCGCACCTGATTAGCCTTTCCATCGAAAAAGCAAGCCTGCACAACGGACGCCTATCGAGGCGGCGTTTTGTCCGGTCCGAACATCAGACCAGCTTCACGGAAGCCGCCGTCAACGTTCAATGTATGGCCGTGGACATACCTGCTCTCGTCCGAAGACAAAAAGACTGCTGCGTCAGCGATCTCTTCCGGGGTTCCGTAGCGGCCCATCGGAATGAGGTATTCATAGGCCCGGCGTGTCGCGGGATCGTGTGCCGTCTTGGCCATCTCGGTTTCAATCGCTCCTGGAGCGATGTTGTTGACATTGATGCGGTGTTGAGCAAGTTCAACCGCCATGACCTTGGTCAGCAACTCGAGGCCGGCTTTAGCCGCGCCATATGCGCCGCGTCCGTTTCCGCCGCGCTGGCCCGAGAGCGATGCGATGTTTATGATCTTGCCACCACGTCCTTGCTTAACCATCTGGCGCGACACGGATTGTGCCACGATGAATGCTCCCGTCAAATTGATTGAGATCATTCGCTGCCAGTCCTCGAGCTTGATGTCGAGGAACGGTGTGTTCCCACCGATCCCGGCGTTGTTGATCAGGATATCCATTCCCCCACAGCGACGGACCACTTCGTCCATCAACTCGCCTACCGACCGTTGATCCGCCACGTCCACGCGCAGGCCTAAGTGATCTCGGTCGGCATTTTCGAGAGCAGCTGCCGCTGCCTTCGCACCGTCAACGTTGACATCCGCGACCACGATGCGCGCGCCCTCCCGCGCCAGTGCCTTCGAGATTGCAAATCCGATTCCGCGTGCGCCTCCGGTGACGAGCGCCACTCTCTTATCCAATCTCATGTCTATCTGACTCCCGATTTTGTCGTCTTCACGTTAGCTTTCCGGCGGTGCTCTCAAGCATCGTCCAGAGTTCCTCGCCGTATTTGGTTCGCCATTCCTTGTAGAAGCCGGCGCTGCGAAGAGCATCTCGGAAGGCGTTGACGTCGGGCTCGTTGAAGATCAGACCCTTCTTGGCCAGGTCACCGCGCAATGTCGTGGCAAGCGTCGCCATGTCCTTCCTCTCAGCCATTGCGGCGTCATTTATTGCCGTGGCCACGATTGCGCGCAGATTCTGAGGAATGGCTTCCCAGTTTCGCTTGTTCGCCACGCAGAAGAAGGCATCCCACATGTGACCGGTTAGAGCGCAGTACTTCTGCACCTCGAAAAGGTTCGCCGTAAAAATGTTGGCGAGGGAGTTTTCCTGACCGTCGACGATCTTGGTCTGAAGCGCGGAGTACAACTCGCTGTAGTTGATCGCGGTCGGTGCGGCGCCAAAGGCCTGGAACATAGACGTCCATAGTGCACCTACCGGCACGCGAATCTTGACGCCCTTCAAGTCGGCCGGCGTATTGATTTGCTTCGAACTCGTTGTAATGTTGCGGAAGCCATTGTCCCACATCTTGGCCATCGGCACGAGATTCACCTTGCCGATCGCGGTTCGCAATGCGTCGCCGAGTTGTCCGTCCATCGCCTTCCAGACGGCGCCATAGTCCGGAAAGATGAATCCCAAACCGTAGATCGACGCGGATGGAACGATCGTCGAGAGCACGTTGATCCCCGAGTTAAGAAACAAATCCAGGCCACCGGCGCGCAGCTGCGACAGCATGTCCGTGTCGCCCCCGAGTTGGTTGTTGGGAAAGACATTGATTTCCACCCGGCCTTTCGTTTCAGACAACACGCGCTCAGCAGCTTCCCGCGCACGCGCGGTAATTGGATGTGACTCGGCGAGGTTGAACCCCCATCGTAGCTGAAATTCTGCTGCCCTGGCAGGTCTCACAGACAATCCGGCTCCAGCAGCCAGCGCGACCGACGTTGTTGTCTGCAAGAACGTCCTGCGAGTGATCTTCCTCATTGCTTCCTCCATCGTTTAAGTTGCCGGCCTTGACGCCACCCGTTGCGGAGCGTCCGCTTTATAAGAACCCTGTTGAAATCCACGGAACTGACGCAACAATCACCAGCCCAACCAAGAGGGCCAACATGTAGCCAAGGATGGGCCGCATTCCGGCGTCCGGACTCACCCTGCTGATCGCGCATGCGGCGTAGTAACCAACGCCGAAAGGCGGCGCGAAGAGGCCGACCCCCATCGCCAATATGACGACCATAGAATAGTGAACGAGATCGATCCCCAGAGCTTGAGCTATCGGGAAAAGCAACGGGCCGAAGAGAACAATGGCCGGAATACCTTCGAGGACACTGCCAAGAACTACGAAGGCCACAATGGACACCGCCATGAAGCTTGCCGATCCACCAGGCAACTGCTTCATCGCCACAGCGAGCGAGCGAGAGAAGCCTGATTGGGTCAGACTCCAAGCCATCGACGTCGCGGTGCCGATGATAAAGAGGATGGCCCCAGAAAGACTCGCGGTCTCGACCAGCATCGGCTTGATCCTCCGCCAATCGAATTGCCTGTAGAAGAGAGCGCCAACTACAATCGAATAGAAGATCCCAATGGTAGAGACTTCGGTCGCCGTTGCCACGCCTTCGATCACTGCAGATCGAATAACGAAAGGAAGAGCGATTGCCGGTACCGCGAGCAGAAACGCCTTTCCAATTTCATTGGCTGAGGCGCGACGAACAAGGCTAAGATCCTCGTTGCGGTATCTCCATGCAATGACGCAGCAAAGGGTGATCGCCAGAATCACGCCGGGAAGAAGTCCGCCAGTGAACAGAGCCGCAATGGAGACTCCGGTAACCGAGCCGATGGTGATGAGAACTATGCTCGGTGGAATCGTCTCGGTTTGAGCACCTGTCGCGGCCAGCAGCGCGACGAGATCTCCTTCCTTCGCACCCCGACGCTTCATTTCCGGAAACAGAACCGGCGCCACCGCGGCCATGTCCGCGGCCTTTGAGCCGGAGATCCCCGAGACGAGGTACATCGCTCCGACGAGGACGTACAATAGACCACCGCGCACATGGCCTAACAGGCTCGCGAGGAACGTAACCATGGCCCGCGCCATGCCCGTCATTTCGATCAGTTGACCGAGAAACACGAACAGGGGGACTGAAAGCAGGATGAGATGGCTGACACCTTCGTCGATACGACCCACGATGATCAGCGGCGGGGTCCTGGTTGTAAGCATGAGATAGCCGAACGTTGCCAAACCGAACGAAAAAGCGATCGGAACGCCCGTAAAGACGGTGCAGGCAACGACAACGACGAAGAAGATGATGAGATTTACGTTGCCGAGCGGCGCAAAGACCGGCTTGAGAAGCCAAAATATCCCCACAAACAGCGCGACAATGGCGAGCGCGGTCAGAGCCTGTCTTGCATCACCGAGACGCACGAGGCGAAGGAGTGCAAATATTCCCATCAAACCAAAGCCGACGGGAGCGGCGGACGCTCGCCACGCGTTTGAGAGATCCATCGCGGGGGTTCTAACGATAGCTTCCTCGATTGCATACTCGAGCGTAGCCGGAAACAGGAGGACGACCAGCCCCAGTGATGCTGCCAGCGCGATCGCGTCGAGGTGAGCTCGCATCCGAGGAGACACGAATGCGAATAGCGCCGTCATTCTCATGTGCTCGCCGCGTCGCAACGCAATCGCGGAGCCCAGCATCACAAGCCAGAGAAACAGCATAGAAGCCAGCTCGTCCGACCAAATGATGGGCTTGAGGAAGACGTAACGCGCCAGGACTCCTGCAAACAGCAGCAGAATCTCGGCCGTCAGCAGTATGCTGACGCAGACTTCAAGAATATGGCCGAACAATTTATCGGCGCCATCTGCAATCGCCTGCAGAACGCTCTGGCGCGAACTCTCCACGGACCGTCCAAACGGCGCGTGCGAGGTCGCACTGCCGCGACTATCGTGCGCGGCCATGCCGCCCGAAGCCATCGTTGGGACACGCATTGGCATCCTCCCTATTTCGTTCTTACTAGACTCGACCCAGCCATCCGCGCTTGAAGAATTCTTCGTCGCCGAGTTGACCGCCCTTGAATGCTATCTGAAGTCCATCGAGACGGCCGCGGATCGATCTGGCTCGGCAAAGTGGCACGCCAGGGCTTACGCGCGATTCAATTTCAAGCGCATCAATATTCAAGAGTTGTGCGACCTGACTCGACGTGTCGCCACCGGACAACAACAATCTCTTTAGGGGCACCTCCTGCAGAATATCACTAACGAGTTGGCCAAGCTTCCGACCAAGGTTTCGGCCACCTTCATGCTTGGCGAACTCGCGCGACATCCCGCCGCTTACGAGCATATCAATCATCTTCCCGATCCGTGGATCATCGGGACCACGGGCTGTATGCAAAATGACGCTGCGTCCTTCCTTGAGCAGCGAGAGGGTACGTGCGACGGCTTGCCTCGCGGCTGCCATGTTTTGGCCATCACCGAGCAGCGCAGCAGCGTCGAGGGGCACCTCCGCAAATCCCGCCCGCACAGCGGCATCGATCTGCAATGCGGTCACAGGTGAGGCACTGCCCGACACGGCCAGTACCTGATCGATCGCAGCTGGGCCGCCGTAGGAGCTGGTAGGTGGAGGGATCACACCAGCCTCCCGCCACCACTGCGTCAGGGCATACTCCACCCCTGACGGACCCACCACGAATGCGCTTCCACTCACTCCAGCCCAATCCACGAGGAGTCGCCCAACCTGTGTAAGCTGTGAAGCATTGGTCGAGTCGAACAGGATTGCGTCGGCCCCACGCTCTGCTAAATCCTTGAACCGCCCGGATGCCAATTCATAGCCCTGGTCCAAGAACGGGCATGTCAGCTTTTCGATCCTGAGCGCTGCCTGCCGTCCGATGTGCAGCGCCAGATCGCTTTCGTGCATAGGCGTCACGGGGTGAACGCTCATAACCGGATGCCTATCGATACGATAGACGTTCCCATCAGTTCCGGATCGGGCAAACAGGTTTCCGAAAGCGCAATATCTTTGAAGCGATGGCGTACCCCCAACGATGGGAACTGGATCGCCAAAGATTGACCTTGCGATTTCGATCACTCGACCGATGCTGCCAATCTCCGGCGAACTGTCAAAGGTCGAGCACACCTTATAATGAACGATCGGCGCGCGAAGCGATGCAAGGTACCGTAGATCCTTCTCCAGATGTTCGGTCATCTCCGATGGAGACATGCCGCGACTCACACCGGCAAGCCCGACGACGTCAATGTCCCGAAAGTGATTCAAGACATCGGGGCTGGGCGGACGGAGAAAGAGAGCAGCACGGAGCCCGGCGAAGGCTACGACCTCAAGCGCATCCGTCGATCCAGTGAAATCATCACCGTAGAATGCCAACCGGTAGCGAGGTTGCGTCACGGCGCCCCCCCGAACTTGGACAGCGCGAGCTGAAGCGGCGCATGGGATTTTGCGTACTCGACTGCTGGTATACCCTGGACTGCCGCCTGCCAGGCTTCTCGCAAACTCATGACGCCGTCAGCGATGCCGCCGGGATGCCCCATGATCCCGCCACCGGCGAGGTGCATGAGATCTATGCTTCCGAGGCGCTCGAATGTGTCTCCGGCTTGTCCGGCCCATTGTCCTGAAGAGAAGACCGGCATCATTGGTTTGACACCTGAAAACGCAGCGAGGCATGAGCTCGCAGACAGGATGACGGAATCATCCGGCTCCCAGAATTTACTCCTCAGACCATTCACGTGCAGATGATCGACACCAGTCAGTCGCCACAGCTTTTGAAATGCCAAGAAATCGAAGCCGAGCCAGGGATGACGGGTAAATAAGCCCCACCCATTGCGGTGACCATGGATCGGCAGATTCGTGTAGGTCCGCAGATGTTCGATCGCAGAGAAGCCGCACCAATTGACGCTCACCATTACGCAGGTTCCACCGGCCTCTAGCACCAGGTCATGGCGACGCCGCATGTCGTCGATCGAACCACTGATATTGATCGCGTACATGGGCTTTCGGCCCAATCGGTCGGCATGCCTCTCAATTACGGGAAAGACCGCCCTCAAGCGCTCCTCGAAAGGCGCGTAAGGCGGATCGGCGATTAACTCGTCGTCCTTGAGAAAGTCGATCCCTGCTTCGCAGATCTTATCGACCAGCGAGGCGGTCTCGGATGGAGACATACCGATACTTGGCTTCAATATCGTACCGATGAGCGGGCGATCGAAAACACCGGCTAAGCGTCGGGTCCCGTCGACGCCGAACTTCGGACCTGGAAAGCTTGCGGCGTACTCGATGGGAAGGTCGATGTCGAGCAACCGAAGGCCCGTGATTTCGCCGAGCTCGAATAGATTGCCGGCAACCGTCGCCAAGAGCGTTGGAATATTGCGGCCCACGTTATCGACCGGAAACGCGATCTCGATCTCGCCGCGCCGAAACGCCTTTGGTCTCTGCCTCCGCTCTGAGAGCGCACTGCGCAATGTCGGGGCGTCGGCGGATGGCAGCTCGGTCACCCGAAGCACCCGTGCGCGCGACCGCTTCTTCAACTCATCCGTTTCGCCGGGCAATGAGAGAAACGTCCCGCTTGACTGCTCTCCTGCCACGACTTCCGCCGCCCTCTCCAGACTATCGACAGTCTCGATTAAATATCGGGCTGTGAACTCGGCTCGCGGATTGTCGCTGCGCATTGTGACGCCTTGCTGCATTTCTTCCCGGAATTCGTCTCATCCATCCGTACGATCGAAGAACGTTTGGATGCGGACGGTGATATCTTCACCCGGACTATGGCATGACGGCAAACGATATTCGTGAAGCAACCCGTGAGGAAAACTCACAGGGGCTCGGCCTTCGCTGGTGTCGGGAGAGGTTGCTAAGCCTCGACGTTACCCAACATGGCACAGCTCTTCACAGTGGCAGACATTTCGCGCGTGAGCCATTGCGAAACCGCTCTACTCTCGGGGCGAGTTTCGACGTGGGGCGCCGTCCATAGCATTAAGGTGCGTTTACCGGGGATGCTGCCAAAGGGCGCAATCAGTCTGCCGCTATTGATCTCCTCCAAGACGAACATCGTCGGGACCAGCGCCAAGCCCAGCCCGCATAGCGCCGCCTGGATGAGAAGATAGAAGTGATCATACGACTCTTGAATGCGGATATCCTGCTTCAACCGCATCTCATCCAGCCAATCTGACCAAGCCTCCGGGCGTGTTCGCGTGCCGAGCAAACGGCACCCCGCGATATCATCCGGATCATTCAGGCTGTTGGCCTTGGCGTAAGAAGCTGCGCAAACCGGGGAAATCCACTCCCGCGCAAGCTCCTTGATGACTACGTCCCGCGGCGGTGCGATGGTACTTGAACGGATAGCAATACTGACCTTGTCACGAATGAAATCTACCTGGTCGTAGTTCAAGTTGAACTGGAGATCGATGCCTCTGTGAGCGTCGTGGAAGGCTGCGAGGCGGGGAATCAGCCAATACATCATGATGGTCGCAGAACATGAAACCGTCAGCGGCCCCGGCAGGATTTGCTCTACACTCGCGTCGATAAGGCTAAATGCGCCAGATAGTCCTTCCGCCAGACGAATCCCCTCCGGCGTCGGGTCTGTGGAGGACGACCCTCGCACCAATAGCGGGACACCGAGCAATTCCTCCAGCGATCGGATGTGCCGGCTAACCGCCCCATGGGTGACGGACAATTCCACCGACGCGGCAGTCATGCTGCGCAATCTCGCCGTCGCCTCGAAGGCACGCAGCGCATTGAGCGAAGGCCGGGGACGCACCATCGATACCTCGAAAGCCTAAAGTTTAGCCGTTGTGAGCTTTAGTCACAAGTGCCGCGATAAAAGTCGTTTGGGCATTTGGCGACGGAGCCATAGTCTTTCTGCCGGAGGATCGTTCGTGGCTGATGCACTGCGATGGAGGCCGCCATGAACCGAAGCTCGAGCACCGCCGGCACTTCGCGAGAGAAACAGACTATGTTGAGAAAGATGATCGTTGAAGCCCGCGTGAACGAATACGCGATGCGGGACGATAACCCAAACGTGCCATGGACAGCCGATGAAATAGCCGAGACCGCGGCCCGCTGTCGCGAGGCGGGAGCGTCGATCCTTCATTTTCACGCCCGCGCAGACGATGGGGCGCCGCTCCACACAGCTGAGAAGAACGCTGAGATCATCCGCAAGGTCAGGCAGAAATGCGACATCCTGATACTGCCGACGCTCGGCTTTTTCGCCAACGACACTGACCCGAACGCACGGATCGACTGCATTCTTGAGCTTGCCAGGGATCCGCAGACCAAACCGGATATCGTTCCCATAGACACGGGAAGCACCAATCTCGACGTGTTCGATCGCGACAAGCTCGTGTTCGAACATTCCGAGCGCATCTATGAAAATCGTACGGCCGCTGTAGAGCACTACTTCCGCTCTCTCAAATCCGCAGGCATCAAACCGAAGATGACGTGCTGGTCGATCGGGTTTGTTCGACGCGCGATAGCATTCATGGAGATGGGCCTTGTGGCGGCGCCGGGCTATTTCCTTCTCAACATGACGGACGGTCCGTATCTCACCGGCCATCCGGGGACACTCGAAGGTCTAGACGCATTCTTGCCGTTCTTACCGAAGCAGATCCGCCACACTTGGACTGCCAACATCGTCGGCGGAAACCTGCTGGCTCTGTGCGAGGGCGTGGCCAGGCGCGGCGGCAACATCGCTCCGGGCATTGGAGACTATCCCTACGTAGAGTATGGCTGCCCAACTAACGAGGAACTCGTTCGCCGGACATGTGACATTGCAAGAAATTGCGGTCGCGAGATCGCTTCTCCTGACGACGTTCGAGAGATGCTTGAAATTTGTTGAGGCGCTCGTCCCGGCGTCCGTGCTTCGCCGCTAACCAACGGGCGCCGGGCGAACGACCGCGCCGTTCCACTCCCTCGAGGCTCTCTCCCTGACTGTGCCGGGACTTCAGTGATCCCGGCACTTTTTTTACAAACTTATTTGCCTCTGCTCTACAAAGCCAAGCAGCAAAATCGGGTTCCAGCGGCTACTCACTTCAATCCGACAACGCTGTGAGGCACATAACGCTCTTCCAGTCGCGCGATTTCTTCTGAGGTTAGCTTCAGACTTAAAGCGGCGATCGCATCGTCCAAGTGCTGAGGCTTCGTAGCGCCTATGATCGGTGCCGTTACACCATCTTTTCCGGCCACCCAGGCCAGTGCTACATGCGCCGGTGCTACTCGGCGCTCCCTTGCAACATCGGAAACCACATCCACAATACTCCGATCGGCCGCTTCAGCATGTCCGTAAAACTGCGAAGTTACATTGTCAGTCTCCGAACGGGCACTTTTCTCGGTCCACGGGCGGGTCAAGCGCCCGCGAGCCAGCGGACTAAAGGCGATCACACCGATCCCTTCGTCGCGACAAAGCGGCAGCATCTCTCGTTCCTCTTCACGATAGAGGAGATTTAGGTGGCATTGCATCGACACGAAACGCGCCCAAGAATTTGCGTCGGCCCGATGGAGAGCTTTGGCAAACTGCCAAGCGTAGGTGTTGCTGGCACCGATGTAACGGACCTTCCCGCTCCGCACGAGATCGTTCAAGGCTTCAAGCGTTTCATCGATTGGCGTGTCGTTGTCCCAAAAATGGATCTGGTACAGATCGATATAGTCGGTGCCGAGCCTCCGGAGACTGGCTTCCACTTCGGCAAGAATTGCCTTTCGCGAAAGGCCCATCCCGTTTGGCCCCGGCCGCATACGGCCGTAGACCTTCGTAGCGATCACGACCCCGTCTCGCGGCACCATTTCCTTTAGAATTTTGCCGACGATCTCCTCGCTCGTACCGTCCGAGTACATGTTGGCCGTATCGAAGCAATTGATTCCGCAATCGAGGGCCTTCTGTATGAAGGGCCGGCTCTCGCTCTCACCGAGAGTCCAAGGATGATTCCCTCGCTCTCCTACTCCGTAGCTCATACAACCCAGTACGATCCGCGAAATCTTGAGGCCCGAGCGGCCCAAACGCATGTAATCCATGAGCAATACCCTCGCTGGCTTGCCAGCCCCTGAGCCGTTTCAAAGTGTCGCGATATCGGTGATTCGAAGTCCCCGATCGCTCACCCGTGAGGGGAAGTGTTCTCTGAGCTTTTCCTCGTGGACGGGTACCAGCCTCAGCATGTCGCCGCCGACGCTGGCGAGCATCTCTTCTGCCGTGAGAATCAGATTGGTCTGGCTTCCCGTCGCGAGTCCGGGCGGCACGAAGCATGGATCATCCCGATCGCCTCCGTGCAGGTTTTCGTACGTGTAGACGACGTCTCCGGTAAGGACCCATCGGTCCTCGATGCTTCCGCCGTTGCGGACCACCACGTACTGCGAACCTGCCGTGTGCGTGTCGAAGGCGGGAAGAAGATCGATATTCGGCAGGACATCGTGCGACGCACCGTCCAGCACGACCAGCCGATTCTTCAGTCCGAGATCCACGAGCTTCAAGATATCGGCAGGATTGATGCCGCCGAGGAGGGAACGAAAACGACGTCCCTTGGTCATGGCCCAGACCCAGCTGTCGATCTCGCGCTTCTGGATGTAGAACTTGGCGTTCGGGAAGTAGTCCAGCCCCCCCATGTGGTCGAAATGAGCGTGTGTCAGGAACACGTGCTGCACATCCTCGGGACGAATGCCGACGGCTCCCAGGACCTCAAAAGGTGGGGTCCAGCCGGTGACGCCGATGGAATTGGCGATCTCGCCTCCGAAATCCGACTGATCGTAACCGGTGTCGACCAAGGCGACCGTGTCGCTGCTGCGCAGGAGCACATAGGCAAACGGCAGGTTGATGCTTCCGCTGTTATGCCGGCCGTACAAGACTCCACTTGTCGGATGCTTGGGACTCGCTGCGTATTCGAGCACAGTGATCGCATATCTCGTCATTCGGAGGCTCCAATCAGAAGGTCAGCACCAAGCTTAAGTTGGCCGCAGCACTGCCGCAGGTCGATCAAACCGCCGCTACCGACCGGGCTCGCCCGACGCAGATGGCCCCAAGCCCTTGACAGCAAGCTCGCCTCGCTCGTGCGCCGATGCGGCGCCAAAGGGGCCGCCCGCGACGGCAGCAGCAAATGCGCCGCCTGCTTCACGTGGTGATGCTCGTGCCGCCGCTGCAGCGGCACCCGAACCGCTGTAAGAACATCGTACACATGATCCGAATCGCCGTCGTCAGGCTTGCTTTCGTCCTCCAGATCCGACGTCCCGATGAAGTTCGCGAGAAGACGAACAGAGCGGTCAGTCACGACATCGCGCAGATAGCGGATGACCGGCACGATCACGATATCGTATTCGGCGACCGCTGAACCAGGTGCAATGCCTTCGAAGGGATCGTCGGCACTGAACTGTGCGCCCACAAACCCGCTCACGAGGATTGCCCGCCTTCAGGAACCGGAGCATTCGATGGGATCAGTTTGGAGGCCCTCAAGTCCTGCCAGAGGGCGGCGGGTATCCGCGCCGAGACAGCATGGACGTTCTGGGTAACCTCGCTTGTCGACTTCGCGCCATGAACCACGGTGGCTACGGCGGGATGCGCTTGCACGAACTGCGTCGCGACGGTCGGCAAATCGACACCCTGCCGTTCGCAAACTTCCTCGATTGAACGGACGCGCTCAAGGATGGCGCTCGGGACCTGCTGGTAGTCATAAGTCGAGGCCGCCGCCTTCGATCCAGCGGCCAGGATGCCCGAATTGTAGATGCCGCCGGCGATTACCGAGACATTTCGAGACCGCAATTCATCGAAATGTCCATCAAGCGGTGCATGGTTGAGCAGCGTGTATCGACCTGCGATCAATGCGCAGTCAATCGGAAATTCGCGCGCTACTCCGACAACCGAGTCGGTCTCGTTCACTCCTAACCCGACCGCACCAATGGCTCCCGAGCTCTTCAGCTCCTCGAGCGCTCGGTACCCGCTCTCACGAAGCTGGTTCCAGTAAAATTCTGCCTGATCGCCGTGCCATGCGCGCCCGACGTCGTGAACCAAAAGCACATCGATATAATCGAGGCCCAAGCGCTGCTGACTGTCCTCGAACGAGCGCATCACGCCATTGTACGTATAATCATACGTGTCTCGAAACGGGTACGGATCAACCCATTCGATCCCGTAGACGGTATCGAGCTTCGGTGTCCGACTGGCTGGCTTGAGCACCCGGCCGCATTTCGTACTTACTACAATTTGGTCTCGGATACGGAGGTCACGGATGGCGCGGCCGAGGAAATGCTCGGCCTTTCCGAGACCATACATCGGCGCGCAATCAAAGTAGCGCACGCCGAGATCGAATGCAGCTTTCACGACAGCTTCGAATTCGGCATATGGCACAGCGACATTGAACCCAGAAAGAGGTACCGTCCCGAGCCCCAGCGACGTGACGGAAACTTTGGTGCGGCCTAGAGTACGTGTCTCGAGCGGCATGATCGCTCTTCTCCTTGCTTGATTTGGAACTTCAGCCCGACCGGGCCAGCGACCCCGGATCCGGGAGCGGGGCTTGTTTGGGAATCAGGCCTTCGCTCTTGAGGTCCATCCAGAACGCCTGAGGAATTGGCGTCGATATCGAGGCGACGTTCTGCGCGACATGCGCGGTCGTGAGTGCGCCCTGAACGACCGATGTCACGGCGGGATGCGCATAGACGAACTGGGAAGCCGCATTGGCGAGCACGACTTTGTGACGTTCGCAGACAGCTTCCAGCGTCTTTACGCGCTCTACGATCGATTCGGGAGCCGCCTGATAGTCATAGGTCCGGGTTAATGCGTTACCTCGACTACCTTCAGCCAAGATCCCCGAATTGTAGACACCGCCGGCGATGATGCCGATGCCGCGGCGTTGAGCCTCGGGAAAGAACTCTGTCAACGGCGCATGATTAAGGAGCGTGTACCGTCCTGCTACGAGTGAACAGTCGAGATCGAATTCGGCAGCCACTTCAAGCACTGAAGCCGTCTCGTTGACGCCGAGGCCGATCGCCTTGACGGCTCCCGACCGACGGAGCTCATCGCAAGCCCGGTATCCGCTCTCGCGGAGTTGCCCCAGATACAGGGGATACTTCTCCTCGTGCCAAACTCCGCTCACGTCATGCAGGAAAAGAATGTCGATGTGGTCGAGACCGAGGCGCTGCTGACTATCCTCGAAAGACCTCATGATGCCGTCGTAGCTGTAATCGTATTCGTCGACGAAGGGCAGCGGATCAACCCAATTGATCCCATAGAGGCTTTCCGCGCGCTTCGACCGGCTTGCTGGCTTCAAAAGCCGGCCCGCCTTGGTGCTCACCACAACGTCCGGACGAAGGCCGTGCACACGAAGAACATGACCGAGGAAATGCTCGGACTTTCCGAGACCATAAAGCGGAGCAACATCGAAATAGCGTACGCCCTGCTCATAGGCCCTCAGGATCACCGCCTCGAAGGTCTCGAAGCCGACCGGAACACCGCACCCGCCCAAAGGTGACGTCCCAAGCCCAAGCGAAGTCAAACTCAGACGCCCGTTCGGAAGCGCCCTTTTCTGCAGAGCCACCATTTCCAAATATCCCTGTTTAAGCATCAGTGCGCACGCAGCTGTCCACCGCGTGCGCACGATAGGGTTCACATGTATTTTGCGACGTTCGCAGAATCCAAGATGAGCCATGGAACGGTGTAGTCCTTCTGGGTCCCGCCTTTCCACTCCATCAACGACTCCCAGATCTCGGACCGGGGCTTATAGCTGTCTCCCTTGACGGCACGCAGGGCGAGATCGACCGCACCCTGCCCCTCGGCACGGGCGTACTTGTAGAGCGTGACGGTCATTTCGCCTTTCTGCACTGCGCGCTTTCCGTCCGGGATGCCATCGATTGCGAGCACCGGAACGGACTTGAAGTCGACCTTGGCACTCTTCATGGCCTCGATCGCGCCCAGCGCCATCTCGTCATTTTCGGCGAGTACGGCATTGATCTGCCCTGGATGCGCGAGCAGCCAATTCTCCATGAGCGACTGCCCCTCGGCACGGCTCCAGTTGCCCGACTTGCTGGCGATCAACTTGAGCTTCGGGAACTTGGCCAAGCCGGCATCGATGCCAGCTTTGCGCTCGATCTGCGCCGACTGGCCAATGGGGCCTTCCATCAACACCACGTTCCCACCATTCGGAAGCAGCTTGCCTAACTGGTCCCCGATGATACGGCCTCCCTCCGTGTCGTTGACGATGATCGAGGCGGTGTAGTTCTTCGATGCGGTTTTCAGCGCCGATACGATCACCGGAATGCCAGCAGCGACGGCTTTATCGATTGCGGGCGCCGACGCCTGGAGATCGAACGGCGACATAATGATGGCATCGAACTTTTGGGTAATGGCCGTATCGATCTGGTTCGCTTGGACGAGAGGATCGTACCTGCCGTCAAAGATCGTGACTGCGACAGAGCCGTCCTTGACTGCCGGGTGGCTCTGAATCTCGCTGGACCAGGCCTTCATGTACTCGCCGGATTCCCCGAACGAGAGGACTGCGATCCGTGTCTTGCTTTGAGCAAAGGCCGTACCGGTCGATAGAATGATTGCAGCAGCGGCGAAACTCGCCATCGTCGATCTACGCGTAACCTTCATCGTCTCCTCCGATTGATGTGGTCAGTCACCTAGTCCGCCCATGCCGGGCGTTACAGCCGTTGTCATCGCCTGTAATGGTCTTCGCAGGTGTCACTTGCGAAATTGGTCAAGCATCACGGCGACGACAATGATCGCGCCCTTGAGAAGCTGTTGGTAATAGGAAGACACGCCCATCAGATCCATGCCGTTGTTGATCGTCCCGATGATGAGTGCGCCGAACAAGGTCCCGACTAGCGAGCCGCGCCCTCCTGCGAGGCTGGTCCCGCCGATCACCACGGCTGCAATCGCATCGAGTTCGTAGCCGATGCCCGCCTGTGGGAGCGCGGCAGTCGTACGGGAAGTAAGCACCAGGCCCGCGAGGCCGGCGAGAAGGCCTGAGATAACGTAGGTCGATGCAATGACGCTCCGCGTGGAGACGCCGCTTGTCCTGGCGGCCTTGTCATTTCCTCCCACTGCGTACACGTAGCGCCCGAACGTCGTGTAAGAAAGAACGACCCATCCGATGGCGAATACAAGAAACAGAATCAAGACCGGCACAGGAACGCCAGCAACGCTGCCGCCGCCGATCCATCGAAACGACTCGGAGAGATTGGGAACAGGACGCCCCTCAGAAAAGATCAGGGTCAAGCCGCGCGCCATGCTCAGCATTCCGAGGGTGGCGACGAAGGGTGGAACATTGAATGTCGTCACAATGACGCCATTGACCAAGCCGAACGCTGCGCCCGTTCCGAGGCCCGCCAGAACCGCCCAGGGCACGAAGTGCTGGTTGGTCGAAGTCACAAGGCTCGCAGCGATCATACCTGCGAGAGCCATAACGGAGCCGACGGAAAGGTCGATGCCTTTTGTCAGAATGACGAATGTCACCCCGATCGCCAGAACGCCATTGATCGAGGATTGGCGCAACAGGTTCACCCAGTTCAGCCAGGTCATGAAGTATTCGTTGGCCACGGCGAAGAATGCCGAAATCACCATGAACACGATGACGATGCTGAACGACTTCAGGTACGGTCCTAGGGCGGCCATACTTTTCGATCGCGCACCCGTCGGGACGCTGCTTATTACGTTGGTCACCACCTCAACTCCTCGCTTCGACCGCATGCGCAAAGCCAATTTCGAAAGCTGTTCGATCCGCTCAACTGGCGAGATCTGTCAGCATTTGCAGGGTTGTCTCGTGTCCATCCACGACATAATCCAGTCGTCCTTGCCTAAACACGGCAATCCGATCGCTGATCTGGAGGATCTCCGGCGCTTCGGATGAGACCACGAGCACGCCATTGCCCTTCGCCGCGAATTCGCGGAGAAAGGTGTAGATCTCCTGCTTTGAACCCTCGTCGATCCCGCGTGTCGGCTCGTCGCATATCAAAAGACGCGGGTTGGTCAGAAGGCAGCGTGCGAAAACGACCTTCTGCTGGTTTCCGCCGCTGAGCGTCTCCACGGCGACATTTGGGGATGCCGCCTTAATCCGATGCAAACGCATCATGCCATCGGTCGCGGCCGCCTCCGCCTTGCGGCGGACAAATCCGCTGACGGCCCGCAGCGCAAGGGACGACAAGGCAATATTATGGGCGATGGAGGCACACAGAACGAGGCCGGTATCCTTCCGATCCTCGGGCACCATGGCCATGCCTCGTTGAATGCACTTCTTGGGATTGCCGGGATCGACCCTCTTTCCATCAAGAAAGACGTCGCCGGCAGTCGGCGCGTGGATGCCATAGATCGTCTCCAGGAATTCGGTCCGACCAGAGCCAAGCAAACCGTAGATTCCCAGAACTTCTCCTGCAGCGACGGTCACAGAGATGTTCTTGAAATGAGATCCACGCGACAAGGAGCGCACTTCGAGCAGGATTGGCGCGCCCTCGTTCGGCCTTCCCTTTTCCACCGACTTGATTTCGCGGCCGACGATCTGAGTCACAAGGTGATTTCGGTCAATCGAGGAAATTGGTCCGCTTTCGATGAAGCGGCCATCGCGGAAGACCGTGTATTCGTCCGCAATCTCGAAAATCTCGGTCAGCTTGTGCGAGACGTAGATGATCGCGGCTCCACGCGCCTTTAGCCGCTTCAGCGCATTGAAGAGGATGTGCACCTCGTGTTCGCCGATGGCCGAGGTCGGCTCATCCATAATGACGATGTCCGCACGGTGACTCAGCGCCTTCGCAATCTCGACGAGCTGGACCTGGGCCAAGCTCAAGTCTCTCATGCGGGCACTGACCGGAACGTCGAATTCAAGGTCATCCAGAAGCCGTTTTGCGGCCTGCCGCATCTTGGGGAAGTCCACCACAAGCCCGCCGATCTTCGGCTCTCTTCCCAAGTAGATGTTCTCGGCCACTGTCATTTCCGGAACCGGAGACAGCTCCTGAGTGATGATCGTCACACCGTGTCGCAGTGCGTCTGCGGCGCTCCTGAAATCGACGGCCACCCCGTCGATCTGAATGCTGCCCTCGTCGCGGTGCAGCAAGCCCATCACGATGTTCAGGAAAGTCGATTTTCCAGCGCCGTTACCTCCACACAGCGCGTGGACGGTTCCGCGTTTGAGAACCAGCCGACCGTCGCGAAGGGCTGGAACGCCATTGAAAGACTTCGTGATTCCTTCCGCCACCAATAGCGGCTCGTCTCGTGCCTTAACGGCGACCCCGTCGCGGCCTTCCGGATTTGCGCCGGTCGACAAATGCATCGGTTTCCTCCAGCGGCGTCTTTGATCGCGCTCTTCTGTAGAGATATGAGGTCATACCTTATACCTGTTGTCAATGGAGATCATACCTCCTACGTTGTGGATGTTCGGTGGTTTGGGCTGGTCGCCTAGCGGCTTATGTGTTCGCTTGGCTTGCGACGGCAGAAAATTAGAGTTGCGAGCGACCCATGGAGCGAATGGAAACCAAAAAACTGCCCACGCGTGTCGAAGTCGCGCTGAATTACATTACGGGTGAGATCGCCAACGGAAATCTAAGTCCCGGAGACAAATTGCCCAATGAGAAGGAGCTCGCAGAGAAGCTTGGCATCAGTCGCACTCCTATCCGTGAGGCGATGAAGACGCTTGCGGTGTCGGGATTGATCGAAACCCGACATGGGCACGGCAACTACATCCGGAAGGATGAAGGCACCGCCGTGATGCCGCTGATGATGTTTCAGCTCTATCTCCAGGATTCAACTCCCGAGATGCTGATGGAGCTTCGATACATTTTCGACCGCAATTGCGCAGAGCTGGCCTCGATAAGACGCACCGAAAAGGATCTAGCCGTCATGAGAGAGAGCATCGACCGGTTGAA
The DNA here is from genome assembly GCF_024585265.1 of Bradyrhizobium sp. WBAH42. NCBI lineage: Bacteria > Pseudomonadati > Pseudomonadota > Alphaproteobacteria > Hyphomicrobiales > Nitrobacteraceae > Bradyrhizobium > Bradyrhizobium sp. WBAH42. Next base: position 7,626,128 of record NZ_CP036533.1, on the reverse strand, counting down.
GGCTCTCTCCGAAGACCCCCATTCGCCGATCGACAAACTGCTGGAAGCGGATCTCGACTTCCACCGAGCAGTCTATGCGGCAGCGGGCAACAAACTGATCGTGGTGATCGCCGATTTCGTGCTGAACATGGTCGCTCCCTGGATCCGCAAATCGCTGGAGGTCAGCGGACGCTACCGCGCTGTGGGCCTACACGAGAAGATGTATGCAATGATCCGCGATCAGAAGACGGGCATGCTCAGTCGGGAAAGCGTGGAGGCGAACATGGAGCACTTCATGTCTTCCTTGAAGATTCCCGCGGCGTAGCGCCTGTGGCAACCTCGATTCAGGCACAGCTCGGGCCCGGTAGGCCTGTTTCTGCCATACGGCTGAGCTTTCTCACATCGACCTCGCATCCGTCTTGCCGGCAAAATACTCATGCAAGCCTGATTGAGCCCAGTTTGGCCACCGTCGAGCGCCTCGCATGATCGCAGGTCTCAGCCTGATTCTGCTCTGCCAGTTGGTGGGCGAAGCAATTGTGCGCGGTGTCGGGCTGCCGATGCCCGGACCGGTGCTCGGCATGGCGTTCTTGCTGCTGCTTCTCTTGACTCGCGATCACTTCACCGCCCTCAGGCGGGGCCCATTGCAGAACGATGCAGTTGAGACAACGGGCCGTAGCCTGCTCGGCCATCTATCTCTAATGTTCATTCCCGCTGGCGTAGGCGTCGTGAAGAAACTCGACTTGGTCATCGAGCACGGCGCCGCAATTTTATTGGCCTTGTCGGCCTCGGTGGTCATCACACTGCTCGTGACCGTGACTACATTCCTCGCGGTCAACCGGCTTCTCTCAAGGAGCCAACCGGCGCTATGAGCGAAAACTCATTCTCGCTGTGGGTCTACCTCTCGCAGTCCCCTCTGCTTTGGCTCACCGTAACGCTCTCGATTTACGCCATCGCGGACGCTATCTCGCTTACGACGCACCGGCATCCGCTGGCAAATCCTGTATTGCACTCGATCTGGATCATCGGCGCTTTCTTGATCGTCACGGACACTACGTACACCACATACTTCGCGGGCGCCCAGTTCGTGCACTTTCTTCTCGGGCCAGCGACGGTTGCGCTCGCGATCCCACTCTACGACAACCGGGCACGGGTCACCGCTGCGCTTCTGCCAATGTTGGTTTCGCTGGTAGTTGGCTCGATTACCGCGATCATTACGGTCGTACTGTTAGCCGAGGCCTTCGGTCTGCCTCGATCAGTTATCCTATCGCTTTCGCCAAAATCAGTTACAGCCGGCGTGGCCATGGGAATCAGCGAATCCCTGCACGCCGATCCGTCCCTGACCGCTGTCTCGGTTGTACTCACCGGGATCCTGGGAGCCATCATCGTCACGCCCCTCATGAACCGGGCCGCCATTACCGATTTTCGCGCCCGTGGTTTCGCGGTCGGCATCGCCGCACACGGCATCGGCACAGCACGGGCGTTTCAAGTCGACGAGGTGGCCGGCGTTTTCTCCGGGATTGCCATGGGCCTGAACGCGCTTGTGACGTCGTTCTTGGTCCCGATCGCGGTGACCCTCCTTCTACCCTGATGCCGTCTTGCGTGTCCGCTCGCGCCCCAAGAACCCGCTCGGCGAGCAGGCATCAGGAAGCGCCCGATGAACGTCACGGCTCGATTACAGCGCGTGCGGAGCGCCCGGGCAGAATGAGCAGCTCCCGGTATGTCGGCTTCAACTAAAGTGCTCGGGCAAAATTGGCGAAGAACTCGTCGGCGAGCTTCTTAGCCGTTCGGTGGACAAGCCGCTGTCCCAACTGCGCAAGCCTTCCACCAATCTGCGCGTCGACGTGATAGGTCAAGAGCGTGCCATCATCCCGCTCGAGCAGGCTGACTTTTGCGCCACCCTTCGCGAAGCCCGCGACGCCGCCCTCACCCTCGCCAACGATAGTATAGCTTCTCGGCGGATCGAGATCGTTTAGAGTAACCCTGCCTCTGAAATCGCGCCGAAACAGGTCCCACCTTCATCTTTGCAATGGCCCGAAACCCCTCCCCATCGCTCCTCTCCAACTCTTCGCATCCGGGAATGCAGGCCTTCAAGACGGTGGGATCGTTCAATTTGGTCCAGACAACTTCTCGCGAGGCGGCGAGCAGGATTTCCCCGTTCATTGTCATTGCCATTGATGTATCCGAAATCGCCGAGATCGGCCCGCTTCTGTGGGCTCAGTTGGTAACAGGCGCAAAGACTCTGGCCATGTAAGTCGATAGGTCGTTCTCGATCTCTGCCCGCGTCGTGGAAGAAATGCCAGCGAGCGCTTTGGCCAGTTCCTTCTTGAGCTCGATCTGCATGGATCGGGCGATCTGGATACGCTGTGCTTGCGGCGAGCCGGCACCATGCATGGACTCAGTCAGATAGCCCACAGCGTTCCTTCCGAGAGTCATGTTTTCGACCAGGCGAAGGATGCGAATCCGGTCTTCCGTTGCGATCTCAGCTCGCCCCTTCAGATATTTCTCGATCATCGGACCGATCTTCTCGTGCCTGAGCTCGCGCTCGGACGGCAGCGTCACCATCAGCCCCCCAGCGAGATCCTGCGCCAATCGGCCGATCTCGTAAGGTAACCGCGTGACATGATGCTTGCAGACGTTCGCGAGCATCTCATCCGGCAAGAAAGCACCGGATTTCATCTCGATTCCTTGATTGCTCGCGGCAATGGCTGTGCCGTAGATCGTCTCGTTGAGATGGGTCATCTCGACGAGCTTGTCGCGGATATGCGATGCGCGATCGACACCGTTGTAGTCAGCAATGGTTGCTGCAGCACCGATCAGGACATCGCCCACTCCCGTTTTGCAGACGTAGCTACGGCGGTGATAGCAGGTAAAGCGCTCGACGAGCGTCGAGGCAAATTCGACCTCCCCATCCAGGAAAATGTGCTCATTGGGAATGAAGACATCCTCAAAGATGATCATCGCCTCCTGGCCGGCGAATTGAGCGTTGCCTGCGTCGATATCTCCGCCTTCGGTGCTTCGGGTATCACAGGACTGCCGGCCGTAAATGTAGGTGATGCCCGCAGCATCGACCGGGATCGCGCCGACAATTGCGTAATCCTTGTCGGCCGCCTCCAATCTCATTGTTGGCATAACGATCAGCCAATGCGAGTTTAAGCACCCGGTTTGATGCGCTTTCGCTCCTCGGACGAAAATGCCTTCCGCAGTTCGACGGATGACGTGCAGGAACAGGTCTGGATCCGACTGCTGTGAAGGCGAGCGACCGCGATCTCCCTTGACATCGGTCATTGCCCCTCCGATGACCAGGTTCAGGGCCTGTATGCGCGCGAGGAACTGTATAAATCGCGCGTGGTATTGGGTGCCGTACTTTCCGTCCAAATCGTAGGTTACCGAGTGCAGTGAGTTTAGTGCATCCATGCCCACACAACGCTGAAAGCAGGTACCCGTGAGTTGTCCAAGACGGCGCTGCATCTTGTTCTGCATCACAAGATCGGCAGAGCTGGTGGAGATATGGTGGAACCTGTTGACGTTGCCGCCCGTGATCGGTGACACTGCTGACGCGAGGGCGGGGTCCTCATTTGCAAGATCGTAGGTTCTTGCCACCGCATTGATCGACGGCCGGATCATGGGGTGATCGACCGGTTCATCGACCAGCTCGCCCATCAAATAGACTGTCAATCTACGTCCGCGGAGGCTCTCGACATATTCGGCTCGCACTGCGGATCGGGTTCGCAACTCCAGATCTCGCCGCCACAACTTCCTGATCCATCGAGATGCCTCCTTGAGTTTGAGCCATGACGCACACGGGTTCGAACCGGCTCTCCTCGCTCAACCTTTCTTCACGATCGGGCAGGCGCTATCCTTGAGCGGACGGAACGCCTGATCGCCCGGAATCACTTCGCGGAGCCTGTAGAAATCCCAATCCCCCTTCGATTCCGACGGCTTCTTGACTTCGTATACGTACATGTCGTGCACCATGCGGCCATCCTCTCGAATACGTCCGTTTTTGGCGAAGAAGTCATTCACGGGCATTTCGCGCATTTTTTTCATGACTGGACCATGCACTACCTGCGCGCGGTCGAAGCGGCCGGCACGGACGAAGCTCAGGCGACGAATAGTCGCCGGCATCACCCATGTGCGGCATCACCTTCATCTTTTCGAAGAACCGCTTCGACCATGCGCGCGTCTCATCGTCGCGGTCCCAGTAAAATGCGTTCGTCAATACCAGACCCTGAGCGGCCGAAAGGCCAAGGGCCTTAATGTCAGTTTCCCAAACGAGCAGGCCAGCCAGCGTTTGGCGTTGTTGAATTCCAAATTCCTGCGCGGACTTGATTGAGTTGACCAGTACGTTGCCCGATCCGGCTAGTGCAACAACCTGGGCTTTCGACGATTGCGCCTGGAGCAGGTACGAGGACTGATCGAACGACTCAGGCGGGTATCGTGTCGATCCGACGACCTCACCACCCATTGCCCTCACGACAGCGGAAGTGTCGGCTTCGAGGGCGTGCCCGAACGCATAGTCCGCGGTCAGGAAGTACCAGGACTTCTTTCCTTCCTTCGCCAGCGCAGCGCCGGTTCCGCGCGCGAGCGCGTAGGTATCATAAGAGTAGTGTATGCTGTTCGGCGTGCACGCATCGCCAGTCAGACGAGAAGATCCGGAGCCGTTGATGATGGCAATCCGGTTCTTGTCCTTCGCAAGCCCGGAAACGGTAAGTGCGATTGAGGAATTGATCAGGTTCCCGATCATGTCAACCTTCTCAACATCGAACCATTTGCGCGCCAATGCGGAGGCCGTGTCGGGCTTGTTCTGATGATCGGCGACAATGACCTGAATCGGTTTTCCGAGGATTTTGCCCCCGAAATCCTCGACAGCCATCTTGATCGCAGTCACCGCGCCTTCGCCCGACTCGTGCGAGAATTGACCGGACATGTCCGTCAGCACGCCGATCTTCACGACATTGTCCGAGATTGTAACGGTCTGAGCACCGGCGCCGACGCTCACCGTCAGAATCGTTGCCGCCGCGATCAGGCCGCTATTCACTCTACCCTTCATGACACGCCTCCCGCATTTGGTTTCCAATCCCGCTCTTACTATCATAACTAGACTGCTGTTACATGCATAACTAGACTTATTTTTTCAACGAGTCAATCGCGCGATGTGCTACAGGTGCGCAACTTTCAGGGCTGTCCGGTCGTGGCGGCTGTGCGAAACGGACCGTCGGAATGCCTGTCGCCGCTAAGCTCCAAACGTCCAGAACATCGGCCAAGTCCAAGACGGCACCCACTGCTGCCCGTACTGCCGCTGGACGAACGGAGCGCAACTGCTCTGTCGCTCGCACGTTGGACATCGTCTCGGACGCATGGGCTTTCCTGATCATCCGCGAGGCATTTTTTGGAACTCAGACCTTTGAAGCCTTTCGATCGGCGCTTGGCATTCCGCGGGCCACTCTGACCGATCGGCTGAAAAAACTGACGCAGCTCGGGATCTTCCGCCAAGTTGCGCCTGGCTCGTCACAGAGGAAGGAGTACCGACTGACGAAAATGGGCTTCGATCTCTATCCGAGCTTTATTGCGCTCATGCAGTTCGGAGACCGTTGGCTGTCCAAAGGCAAGCCGCCTCCACTGACGCTTGTCCACGCGACCTGCGGCTGCGAAAGTCACCCGATCGTCACGTGCTCCCATTGCGGCGAAAGCATCTCGGCGCGCGACGCGAAATACCGCGATGGACCTGGTGCCGGCCGCAGTCCCGCGAAAGCTGGTCGTAATACAAGGCGCCCTTCGGATGGAAGCCGGTTCATGCTCGGTCGCCCCAGCTCCGTATCTCGCGCCCTTGAGATCATCGGCGACAAATGGAGCTTTATGGTCGTCCGGGAGGGATTCTTCGGCAACCGGCGCTACGACAAGATTCTCAACGAGCTCGCAATCGCACCCAATATCCTGACTGATCGGTTGAATCGCTTGGTCGCCAGGGGAGTGCTCCGACGGAGACGCTATCAAACTTCTCCCGACCGCTACGAATACCTGCTAACGGACATGGGTTTAGAGCTTTACGGTTCCTTCATCGCCATGCTGAGATGGGGTGATCGCTGGCTTTCGAAGGGAAAGCCGCCCCTTATCCTCACGCACATCAAGTGCGGCCACGACTTTGATCCTGTCGTCGATTGCGATCGGTGCAAGACGCCGATCGTGGCCGCAGACATGCGGTATCGTCTCGCCTACGATCCGAAATCCTTTGGCGCGCTTGGTCCGCGCTCCGTCGACTGAATGCGCGCGCGGATCAAGCCTGGGCGCTCAAGGCCTCGACGAGCTTGAAGCGCATGATTTTGCCAGACCCCGTGCGCGGAATTTCTCCGACGAGATGTGTGGATTCCGGGATCTTGTATGAGGAGAGATGCGCTCTGCAATGCTCCAGCAGCGCGGGGACGTCGAGAGCCTCATCCTTCGGGACAACGAAGAGGCACGGCACTTCGCCTAATGTCGCGTGCCGCATCCCGACGACGGCGCAATCCCTGACCTGGGGGTGCTTCACGACCACTTCCTCGATCTCGGCCGGCGAAATGTTCAGACCGCCGCGAATGATCAGTTCTTTGATCCGGCCGGTGATCGTCAGATAGCCCGACCGGTCCGATTTCGCGAGATCGCCGGTATGATACCAACCCTTGCGCAGCGCCGAAGCAGTTTCCGCAGGCTTGTTGTGATAGCCGTGCATGAGGTTCGGCCCGCGGACGATCAGTTCGCCTTCCTCGCCGATCGGGACGTCCTCCAGCGAGGACGGATCGACGATGCGGACCGCGAGGCCGGGCACCGGAAGGCCGCACGATCCCATCGGCCTGCCGCCGTGCAGCCAGTTCATGGTCACCATCGTAGATGTCTCGGTGATACCGTATCCGTCGAGAAGCCGCGTCTTGAAGCGTTCCTCGAACGCCTTGTTCAAGGTTGCGGGCATGATCGCGCCTGCCGAGATGCACAGGCGCACGGCTCCCAAACGCTCGATGCCGGCCTCATGCGCGCGGAGCAAAAGGTAGTGAAACATCGTTGGCACGCCCGGCATGACCGAATATTTGCCGGTCTGGAGCAGTTCGAGCGCATGCTGCGGCGAGAAGCGCTCCATGGTGTGCTCACTGGCGCCGACTGCAAGCACACCAAGAACCGAGAGGTTCAGACCATAGGAATGGAAGAGTGGAAGCGGCGATAGGATCACGTCCTCGCTCGTCAATTCGGCGATCGGCGCCCAGCACGCTGCCGAAATCCACAGCATACCGCGGATCGACAGCAGCACGCCCTTTGCCCGTGCCGTCGTTCCTGACGTGTAGATGATAAACGAAGATCGATCGATGTCCGCCGGATCGAGCGACGCCGCGCCATGCGCCTTAGCGAGATCCTCCATAGATACTCCGGCTCCACCGGCGTCCGGCCCAGCGAAGATCACTGTCGGCGAGATACTCGCGTCCCGACAGATCTTTTCCAGCAGGTCCTTTCGGGCACCCGCTGTGACGATAATACCGCAGTCGGCGTCGGTCAGACGATAGCTGACCTCCCCCTCGGCTGCATCAAAGCTGATCGGCACCACAACGGCCCCGGCCCGCAACGCAGCGAAGCAGGCTTCGATCCAGTTCACCCCATTCGGCAAGTACACCGCGAGCCTGTCGCCCTCCTTCAACCCTGCCCTCGTCAGGTTCGCAGCGATTGAGGCGGTACGGTCGGCGAGTTGTGCGTAGGTGATTGACCGCGCCGAAGCCCAATACGCCACCTGCTCCGGTCGGCTTTTCGCCTGACGCTCCATGAGCCTCGCGATAGGTGCGATTAGATCGACATTGAGCATCGCCGCCTCCCTCAGACCATCGAATATCCGCCGTTCACGCTGATTACCTGGCCGGTAATCCAGGCGCCGGCGTCCGAGGCGAGCAAAGTTACGAGGGGAGCCACATCCGATGGCAGGCCCAGGCGACGAATGGCGTAGGCCTTGACCAGTTTGTCGCGATTGGCGTCGACCCAGGCCTTGTCGTGTGCGGTCTCGATCAGACCAAGCGAGATCGAATTCGCGGTAACGCCCGAACGACCCCACTCGCGAGCGAGCGATTTCATCAGCGCGATCGTTCCGGCGCGCGCGGCTGCGCCGATCGCGAGCCCGGATTCGCCGACGCGGGAGGAGTCGCCCATGATCGAGATGATGCGTCCACGGCCCGAAGTCTCAAGCAGCGGCCCGGCGCTATGCGAGCAGTTTAATGCGCCGTAAAGACAGGTGTCGACCTGCTTCTTCCAGTCCTCCGGCGTGCTCTCAGTGAACTTCTTTCGGAATACCAGGCCGGCGTTGTTGACAAGAATATCTAGGCCGCCGAAGTCGTTCTTGATGTCGGCGATCATCTTCTTGACGACGGTCGGATCAGCGATGTCGGCCTGATAGGCTTTTGCTTTTCCGCCGGTCCTTTCGATCTCAGCGACGACTCCTTCTGCATCCACGTTCGAACTGTGGTAATTGACTGCGACGGACGCGCCACGTTCCGCCAGCATCTTGCAGATAGCAGCCCCAACGTCGCGGCCGCCTCCCGTGACCAGCGCTATACGTCCCTTGAGATCAGTCATGATTTTCCCTTTGCTCTGAACTTGGCGTTCTGGATAAGCCTGAAGATGCGTTCCGGGGTCATTGGAAGGATCGAGACATCAATCTCGAGGGGCGATAGCGCGTCGGCGATAGCGTTGGCGATCGCCGCCGGCGCACCGATTGTGCCGCCTTCGCCCATACCGCGGAACCCGCCCGCCACCGCAGACTCGCTTTCGACGTGGACGACATCCATCATCGGCACTTCCGGGGCCGACGGAATCACGTAGTCGACAAGGCTCGCGCTGAGAAGTTGGCCATCGTCATCGTAGATGAGTTCCTCGAACAGCGCGGCACCGATGCCCTGTGCGACGCCCCCGTGGACCTGACCATCCACGATCATCGGATTGATGATGCGGCCACAATCCTCGGCGACGACAAACTTGTTGATCTTTACGAAGCACGTCGCCGGATCGATCTCGACCGCCGCGATGTGGGTTGCCGCCGCGGTTGTGCCATTGACTGGATCGTAGGTGTAGCTCGCAGTCAGCTCTTCCCGCGCATCGACCGGCAAGGTCTTCATGTCGGAATAGACGGCCTTGGAAATCTGCTTGAAAGACACTGTGCGATCGGTGCCGAGTACAGTCACCATTCCCTCGGAGACTTCGAGGTCATCCGCGTTAGCTTCCAGGAGATGCGATGCCACCCTCTTGATCTTGCCCTTCAGGATCTCTGAGGCATGCTTCGCGGCACCACCGCCGAGCACCGCGCTGCGGCTGGCGTACGTCCCGGTCGACATCGGGACCTCGTCGCTATCACCTTGAATGACGCGAATGTCCTCGAAGCGCGCACCGAGGTCGTCGGCAACGATCTGCGCCAAAGTTGTCTCGAGGCCCTGGCCATGGGAGGCGACGCCAAACGCTGCGGTGATGCCTCCGGTCGAATCGATCGTGATCTTCGCCGTTTCCGAGCCCGTATTGATCGGCATGCCTGGCGCGACCGCTATACGTGAGCCGATGCCGGTCAGTTCCGCGTATGAAGCGATGCCAATCCCGAAAAGTCGCCCACGTTTGCGGGCCTCGGACTGTTGCTTTCGAAGCTGATCGTAGCCCGCTGCCTCGGCGGCAGCCTCCAAGCAGTCGACAAAGCCGGTCTTGTCCCAAATGATGCCGGACGCGATCCGGTATGGGAATTCTTCAGCCCGCACCATGTTGCGGCGCCTGATCTCGAGTGGATCGATCCCCAGTGCCTTGGCGCCCATGTCCATCAGACGCTCGCAAACGAAGGTCGAAACCGGCCGGCCAACACCTCGGTAGGGTCCGGTCGGCGGCTTGCAAGTCGCTACACCGCGAACCGCGCCACGATATGATTGTATCTTGTAGGGGCCGGGCAGAAAGCTGACGACCTGCACGGGCTCCAGGCCGCAAGTCCACGGATAGATGGAAAAGGCGCCGACGTCGCCGATCACGTCTGCTTGCAGCGAGGTAGCCATGCCGTTCACGTCGAAGCCCATTTCGGCGTCAACGATCTCGGCAAAAGCCTGACTGCTACTGCTGATGTCTTCGAGCCGGTCCGCCGTCCATTTGATCGATCGGCGCAGCTTGCGTGCGGCGATGCAGATCAGAAGCTCCTCCGCATACAGCGAGCCTTTCGACCCGAAGCTGCCACCGACGTCGGGGGCGACCACCCTCAGGCGATGTCCTGGAAGCGAGAGCGATTCCGAGATGGCATCGCGGATGATGCCTGGGATGTTCGAGGACGTGTAGAGCGTGAGCGCATCTCTTCGCTTCTCGTATTCGGCAGCATAGCTGCGCGGCTCCATCGCAAGCGCCGCCTTTCGAGTCATCTCGAAACGCCCACCCACCCTCACCGCGGCGCCAGCCAGACCGGCTTCGACGTCCCCCTTCTTGAACTCGCGGGCGATCAGGACGTTCGTCCCAGCCTCTTCGTGGAGCAGAGCCGCACCTTCCGCGACCGCCGCTTCCGGGCGCGCGACCGGCTCCAGACGTTCGTAGTCGACGTCGATCAATTCGATCGCATCTTCGGCCAGGTAGCGCGAGGTGGCGGCGACGGCGGCGACGGCCTCTCCAACATAACGGACTTTTCCGGAGGCGAGCGGCAGAATCGGCGTCGCGTAGTAGTTCGCCATCCGAGAGAATGGGATGACCGGCTTGAAATCGCCGGCTATCTCCTCCGCGGTCAGCACCGCCACGACACCCGGCGCTTCCAGGGCGGCAGACGTGTCGACCCGCACAAGTCTGGCATGCGCTTGGGCGCTGCGTAGGAAGGCGATATGCAACGGCCGATCCAGCTTTCGATCGGCGGCGTATTCACCGCTTCCCGCGAGCAGGCGTGGATCCTCGGTGCGCCTTATCGGCGCGCCGACTTTTTTCGGGCACTGCACGTCGGAGGGGTTGGGGCGATGATCTCTATTCATAGCTGTCGCCGCCTTTGCGCAAGCCTTGCCATTGCGCATCGTCGTGTCCGCAGATCACCGTTGCACCGGACTTCTCGATCCGGCGAACCTCCGCAAACGTCTTCAACTGCTGTTCGACGTTCCAAGTGTTGCGGGGGGCCGCGTCAGCATCGAGGTTCTGGCGCAGGCTGACGGCATCCGAGGCGAGCAGGAACTGCCCATCCTTATCCAAATTGACGAGCGCTCCCATCGTCCCCGGCGTGTGGCCCGGCAGCGGAAGCAGAACCAGACTAGAGTCGCCGAAGACATCTTTCTCTCCGTTTACTGGCTCGATCGGCTGTCCGTAATCCCAGTCGGCTCTGAGGTATCCTGCGGCGTCTGCGCCAGGCGCCTTCGCCGCTTCGATCTCCTTGGCATGTGCGAGAATTGTCGCCTTGCGGAAGAACTGATTGCAACCGCAATGATCCGGATGAAAGTGCGAGTTGACGACGATGTCGATGTCATCCGGCCCGAGGCCCGTGCATGCCAGGCTTGGCAGCAGTGTCTCATCCTCTCGCATCATCGGCTTCATGACCTTTGCGAGCGGGCCCCAACGACCCTCAGCGTCGGTGACGACGGACGGATGACATCCGGTATCGAACAGCACATTGCCCTGCTTATGCCGAACCAGCGCGCTGCTGACCGAGAGATCGATCGTCTCGCTCCGCTCTGCGCCGGCCACGTAGATACTCTTCTTCATCCGAAGGCGCCCGGCGGCGAGGAAGTTCAACTTCATGACTTTTTCCCTGCGCGCATAGTGGCGGCGCTGCGGATCGCGGCCACAATGTTCTGATAGCCCGTACAACGGCAAAGATTTCCGGAAAGCCCCTCCCGGATGTCCTCATCGGTAGCTAGAGGATACTTTCGAAGCAGGTCCTCACCGGTCATCAGCATACCGGGCGTGCAATAGCCGCACTGAAGCCCGTGATGCTCGCGGAACTGCGATTGAAGGACGTTTAGTTCTTCGGCCGACCCCAGTCCCTCGACTGTTACAATTTCGGCACCATCGGTCTGGACTGCCAACATCAAGCAGGCGCGCGCGCTGTCGCCGTTCACAAGGATGGTACAGGCTCCGCAGACACCATGCTCGCACCCGACATGCGTTCCGGTGAGACCTAGTCGGTCGCGCAAGAAGTCAGACAACAGCATGCGCGGCTCGACGTCAGTAATGTCGTAGCGCTCTCCGTTCACTTTCACCGAGATCTCTGTCATGCCGCCTGCTCCGTCGGTATCAGAGCGGTGCGCAATGCGCGCCGGGACAGCTCTTTCAGGAGGTGCGTGCGGTACTCACCCGATGCATGAACATCGTCGTTCGGAGACACCTCTGACGCGATGATCTCGGAAAAGAGCTCCGGAGCCTGTTCGTCGAGCGGCAATGCAACGAGTTCTCGCTCGGCTTGCTTCAAGCGCAGCGGAGTGTTGGCCACTCCCATCACCGCGATGCGCGCATCCTCAAGCCTGGCACCCGTGCGACGAACGGACAGAGCGATGCTCGCCAGCGCGAAATCGCCGAAGCGGCGGGCGACCTCTTCAAATGCCCACCCGTCGTGATCGAGGACCGGAAATTCGATTTCCACGACGATCTCGTCGGGCTCTAGGCAACTTGTCAGAGCATCGACAAAGAACTCCTCCGCGGCGACCGTCCTGAGCCCGCTCGGGCCCCGAATTGATATGGTTGCATCGTAGAATACCGTTAGCATCGGCAGTTCGGCGGCGGGATCCGCATGGGACAAGCTGCCGCCGATTGTGCCGCGATTGCGTATAGCCAGATGAGCCACGTGCCGCATTGCGGCCGACAATACCGGAAGCTTTGAAGCGGTCATTGGCGAATGTTCGAGGTGACGATGGCGGGTCAGCGCGCCGATCGCGATGCTATCGCCCCGGTCCTTGATATAGGAAAGTCCTTCGATGCGGTTGAGGTCGATCAGAACCGAAGGGCGGGCCATCCGGAAGTTGAGGAGCGGTAATAGACTTTGCCCTCCGGCGAGCAGCTTTCCCTCTCCGTGCGAGGCAACTAGTGCCTCGACGGCCGCCTCCACGGTCGTTGGAGCGACATAGTCAAACTTGGCAGGCTTCATCGGCACTCTCCAAATCCTGATCTTTCTTCATCCAACCTATTCTCCGCGAAACCGCGGCGTCCTCTTCTGCGCGAAGGCCTCACGGCCTTCCTTGAAGTCGCCGCTGTCGGATGCCTCGTCGACGAGCCGCTGTGCTGTCGCCAGATCCAGCGCTCCGTTGCCCATGGTGAGACCATTCAGCATGAATTTGGCGCCGGAGATCGAGAGCGGTGCATTGCCGGAGAGGTGTTGCAGGAACTTCTCCGCGGCCGTGACGACATCGTCGTGAAGCTCGTCGATCAAGCCCATCCGAATGGCTTGTTCGGCGCCGAAGCGGTCTGCCGAATAGAGTATCCTCTTGGCGTTGGACACGCCGGTGAGTGCGAGCAGGCGCTGCACACTGTGAACTCCGTAGACAATCGACAGCCTCGCCGACGGAATGCCAATTATAGCGTTGAGATGGGCGAAGCGGAAATCGCAAGCGAGCGCAAGATGGCAGCCTCCTCCGAGACAGTAGCCATCGATCGCCGCGACGACAGGCTTTCCCAGTGCAGCAATCGCTCCCGAGCAGGCATCGACTGCGACTTCGTAGGCAGCCGCCTGATGACGGTCTTCTCTGATGCGATCGAATTCGGAGATGTCCGCGCCGACGGAGAAGTTCCGGTCCGAGCCACGCAGGATCACGCCGCGGACATCCCGATCAATGGCGTAACTCGAGAAGATGTCAGCAAGCTCCCGCCACATCGCAAGCGTTACGGCATTCCTTACAGCTGGACGATTCAGAACGACGTGCGCAACGCCGTCTAGCCGCTCGACCCGAATTTCCTCCACGAATGCCTCTCTGGGCTGGGACAGGTTTGAGCATACCCGACGAAGGTCGAGGCTCACCTGTTACTTGCATAACTAGACTTAATACTTCGAGGGAGTCAAGTCCGCTCTTGCCGTTGACCTCAATCTGCGGAAACATCTCGAATCCCGCGAGTTTCCAGTTCAGCGTCAGGCGATGGTTCGGCCAGCAGATCTGTCGGGCAAACTGTCAACTCTGCTGCGCTTGCTCAGGTGGCGCTACCTAGAGAACGATTGACGTCGTCGAATAGACTGTCGCGACGCGATGGTTCACCGCCGACGCTCAGCCAGCGCCCATTCGAGGCTGTGCAAAATTTCATGGGACACTGATCACGGTTATAGACCATGCCGTTGATCGACAAACTGCCTCCTAGCGTGCGGCCCTGAGCTGTCTAGATAGGTCGACCACCAGTCCGAGCGGTCGGATCCGTCTTGAATTGCTAGTTGGAGGAAGCATCGAAGCGTTTTGATAAACCCCGCTGGTACATGAATGAATGGGTTGCGGTCCACGGGAGCAGCCTCGAGGAGACAGCCTGTTGCCATATCATCCGCCGAGAGGCGATTTGCGAGTAGGCAGCCGGCCGCACCAGCCCCCACAATCACGGCCGCACAAGGGTGTCGCGTTCCACGACGATGACAAGCGCCGAGTGGTGCCAACGCCAATCCAGGTAAAGAGGCCATGCATGTGAGTTGATCTCGACCACGACGTGTTTCGCACAGGTCGATTTCGTGACCAGGGTGGCGCTGTAGCTGCCGCCCGGTCATGTGGCCGACGATAATCGTGTGAGGATCGGAAGCGGCCCGAAGCAGTCCCTGCGTCTGTGTCTTGCAGTCCAGCATGAAGCGCCCGGGGATACTGGCGACAACGAAAGTCGAAACGTCCAAGCACCTCGTCGTCGTAGTCAAGCGAGCCGTCCGCCAGAATGTCCGACTCGATGCCGCTAAGGAGCCGGAAACCCTTGCCGAAGCGCTTGTTGAGCCGGTCGGCTGCTCGATGCTGCTGCGCGCCCCGAAATACTCGTCCGCGCTGGCGCGCCGCTTTTCGCCATCGTCTCCAGGGTCTCGATCCCGTCCGAGTTATCGGCGTGGCAGTGAAGGATTCCGCGCAGGTTCTCCGTCGGTGAAGAGCTTCGGCAGCTTGCCCTTCAGGACCAGCTCAATTTCGCCGCGCCCTCCCGAGCTCCGGAGCGATGAAGGGCAGCCTGGCAGCATCTAGCGTTGCACATGGTGGTCGCACGAGCCGGGGGCCGTTTGCCGCGCGAGCGGATTGAGTTAGGCGAATAGGGCAGATTCGCGCTCAGTTTCGTTTCAGAGAGTCATCCAGAACAGGTGAATGCGGCTCACCGATGATTGCAAAGTTATCATTTGTCGGCCTGTTCCGCCCCGACGCGGATTAGCCTAAAGTCAACGCTCTCGAGCGTTTTGGGGAGGATGGGTGCTTCTACAACGCCACTGGCGTCCATTCAGGTTGCGGGCGACAAGCCGGACCCGCGATGCGCCTGCGCTAAATCCTCCACATAGATGAATTTGTTTCTCTCGGCGGTGACCGCCGACAGCGTCCGTTTATGCCGGGGGCTGGCTAAGCGGGCAGAGATCACGTGAGAAGCGCTCCGAAGCCGGCGCCGCCGGACTCCGGTCGTCCAAGAGAGGAGGAGAAAGGCGCTGCCATTCTATAAGTTGGCAGCCTGATTGCTGTCTTACCCGAGGTCTCCACGACTTCGGGCGCCCAGATCTCCGGGGCGAATTCAGGGTGGTCGGACCAACGGTCCGGCCGCCCCTTTTGCGTTGGCTTCCAGCGCTGCGAGAAGGCAGGACGGGCGCCTCGCTGATCGCCTGAACGACTTCCAGCCGTTGAGCCCAACGCGGGCTGAAAGGCTCTCAGGCGGTCAGGACTGGCGGCTGGCAGCAAAGGTTGAAAATCAGCGGCGAAGGCCGAACCGCCAAGTGGAACAAGTGCCAGAATAGGTGCCAAAAGAGGTGCCAATGCAAATCGGTCTGGCACCCGTTCTGGCACCTCATTCTGGCGGCTGTCTGGCACCTCGTTTTGGCACCTTAAGTTCGTTTTGGCACCTTAAGTGCTGATTACATTACTGAATTCGGCGAGTGCCAGAAAGTGCTAGAAAGAGCCAGAAATTTTCCCATCTTGATTGCCATCTCTGCGCCCCCGTTCTTTAGAACGGGGCGATGGCAGTGGGCGGGGGTAAGGGGCTAGCAGGTCTGATCGACTGAAAGCCCAACAGTCAAACCGAAATGAGAGAGGTGGGATTACTCGCGGATAGGCGTGTCGCGGTCGGTGCTTTTTACAAGTTCGATTGCCGCGAAGCAGTCGGCCTTGTGGTGATAACCCTCGCCGGACTCAGCGATCTTGCGCTGATTTCCGGCGTGCAGCGTCCAACGCCACTCATTACGCTCGTCGCGGTAGAGTTGAAAGTACATGCCTCGCTCCTGCGTGGGTGTCCCTGAGGCCCGGCAGGGTACGGCGAAAAGGCCGCAGGGTAAGTTACCGGGGCTGGTGGGCCTCTTCGGGCTGAAGGGCTGTAGGACCCCTGAGCCGAAGGGGCCAACACGTTGTTCTCCAACGGGACATTTTGGCGAACGGACTGCGAACTAGGTGTTCCGCAGGGCGAACACCCGGCAGGCGGCCCCGAGCCGAAGGGCTGAGGTCTGTCAATAACCGTCTGATATCGCAGCCAATATCGGAAACCAGCCAATTTGGCGCATCTGAAATCCATACTATAGGGGCAGCGTTTGCGGGGCGCTGGTCCTTTCGGTACGCGGCGCCCGGGTCGACTGACCAAGCGGCGCCGCGCAGACCGGCCTTAACCCAGACCCGCCACACGAGACTGCCACATGACTAGACAACCCGACCCGGTCTTCGCTGGGCTGGCCTAAGGCTTGCGACCGCGCGCCGTCGCGCCCGAGCCTGAAACGATCACCCTAGACATCGACGCGATTCGCGCCGACGAACGTTTTCGCATCATTCAAGTCCTCAACGGGCAACAGCTTCAAGCCAGATCGCGATGGGGACGACGATGAGTGACCTAGCATTACAGTTGCCTTTTTTTCTTGAGATGGCTTTGCGCGCGTTGGCCTGATGAGCCCTGCGCCAGGACGACCACGCGAGGATGTGAGCGTGCGGGATACGTCGCTGGGCTAGCTTAAGGGCGATGCGACGGATCTCCTGGATCGACCAGCGGATCAACAATCTCCAGCGTCCCCACTCGTCGCTGAAATACCTGACCCCCGCGGCCTACGCCGCCCACCTCACCGCAACGGACGATCGGCTGCGCAACCCCGACCAGCTCCGCCGATCGTCCGTTGCTCCATCAGCGCCACTTGGCGTACAAAACCCCGAGACTCTAACTGCCGCTGGATGAAAATGCAGTGGCAGGTCAGTCCCGCAAGAGGATTGAGATTCCGCAAGAGGATTGGCGGATTCAGAAGCCGTTGAAAAAGTCTCAAAAAGAACGAGGCTGACGAAGCACAATCGCAAATAACCGGACATGGAAGAATCCCGGTATCGCGCCCCGCCGGGGATGACCATTCGCTCAGACCTAGGCAGCCATGGGGGTCAAATCTGGCGGTGCGATAAAGTCATTTGCTTCTGACGTGAGATCTTGGGTTAACGTAAGTCCCATCCGCAGCGGCTTGCAGAACAGAGCCCTTTCGGCGTTTGGTCGAGCTTCGGAGTGAGCGGCAGACATCATGTCATTGGGGAGCCGATGTACGGCTTCAGGTATAAGGGCGTGGTCGGTCGGTTTCCGTAGTTTCGTTTGAGGCCCGCAACGTTGCGCCCGTTCGAACTGTGCGTCGGTAGCGCCGCGATTATGAGCGTACATCTCGGCCACCGGTGCCGAATATTTCGCGATGTAGTATCTGACCTCGCTGCAAGATATGCGAGTTGTGGGCCTGTGGTGACGCGAAGTGAAGGCTTCGACCCCAGCGGCATCAGCAGCAACGCAACAATGGCCGCCGCGCGTACAATCATTCCCCCGCCCCATTCTGTCTTCTTCGTACAGAGAGCAGGTCTGAGTAGCCCACACGGCGCAAATTAAGAATCGCGCACTGGTGTCAAAGTGCGGGGAAACTGTTGCTACAATGCTTCGGTATTCCGGCTAATGGCTGCAGACGGCAGCTGCTCGTGAAGGGACGTGACCCGGCTTCGTATCAAATTCGAAGCGGGGACGGGCGATCGTTGCATTGAACGGGAGCTGTTACCGCCGAACAACTCTTCTTCTCCGCGCGGCGTTCTGTACGCCGACAAATCCTTCTCGCGTTAGCGGGTCGCAGGCGTCGCCGGAGCGCCTGCAGTTCCCCAAATAGTGCGATAAGCCCCTCGACCCGTTGACGCAGAATAGCCGAATAGTTGTAAACCTGACGTCGATTACTCATTACTGCCTCAAACAATGACTATTGAAACAATATCGGGCGAAAGGGTATGCAACCGGAGGTAGGATCATACAAGCTAAAAAAGGGCAGGGTAAAGCGTGGAACAGCTATTCTACGCGCCAGCCGCTCGGTGTCGTCGCCGGAATCACACCCTTCAATTTCCCTGTCATGGTTCCGATGTGGATGTTCCCGGTCGCCCTCGCCTGCGGAAATGCGTTCATTCTGAAGCCATCTGAGCGCGACCCATCGCCGTCGCTCATCATGGCGGAGTGGTTGAAGGAAGCGGGTCTGCCGGACGGTGTGTTCAGCGTGGTGCAAGGCGACAAGGAAGCTGTCGATGCACTGCTGCATCACCCGGATATTTCGGCGATCAGCTTCGTGGGCTCCACGCCGATCGCGCAGTACATCTATTCGACGGCCGCGAACACCGGGAAGCGCTGCCAGGCGGTGGGCGGCGCCAAGAACCACATGATTGTGATGCCCGATGCCGACATGGATCAGGCGGTCGATGCGTTGATGGGGGCCGCCTACGGCTCCGCCGGCGAACGCTGCATGGCGATCTCGGTTGCCGTGCCGGTCGGCGAGGGGACGGCGGATAAGCTGATCTCTGCGCTCGAACCCAAGGTCCGAGGCCTGAAGGTCGGGCCGGGTACCGACCCCGAAGCGGAGATGGGGCCTCTCGTCCCGAAGCAGCACCTGTACTGCTGGTCGACGGACGCAAGTTCAGGATGCAGGGCTACGAAAATGGTTTCTTCGTGGGCGGAAGCCTGTTCGACCATGTCAAGCCGAACATGAAGATCTACAAGAAAGAGATCTTCGGACCGGTGCTGTCAGTCGTTCGAGCGCCGGACTACGCGACAGCCGCGCGCATGATCAATGAACACGAATTTGGCAATGGTACCGCCATCTTCACGCGTGATGGCGATGCCGCGCGTGAATTCGCCCATCAGATCAAGGTGGGGATGGTCGGCATTAACGTTCCAATTCCGGTGCCGATGGCCTTTCACTCCTTCGGTGGATGGAAAGCATCGATCTTCGGCGACCACCACATGCACGGCCCTGAACGCGTCCGCTTCAATACTCGAATGAAGATAGTCACCAGCCGCTGGCCAACCGGAATACGAGCCGGTGCCGAATTCGTCATGCCCACCATGTCTTAGGAAAATGCCATCGAGCTTTTTGGATTGCTGCTTCCTCCTATGAGGGCCCCTCCGGCCCTCGCTTCTTTTCGGGGAATTGTCCGTCGTCAGATAATTTGAGACTGATCAGGCTTTTCGCGAAGAGAGGCTCTGGCTCATCAGGGGTTGGAGTTTAAGCTGCTTGCAATTGATGCTGCAAGCGGCGGTTTGCGATGGTGTTGCGCTTGATGCGTTTTCGCACGGCGAGGATCGCCTCAGCCCTGCCGAAGTAGACATCGGCAGGAGTGAGGTTGTCGATGCTCTCGTGATAGCGGACGTGATTGTAGTGTTCGACGAAGGCCCGTATCTGCCGTTCGAGGTCGCCGGGCAGGTAGTAGTTGTCGAGCAGAATGCGGTTCTTCAAGGTCTGGTGCCAGCGCTCGATCTTCCCTGGGTCTGAGGATGGTACGGAGCGCCGCGCACATGCTGCATGCCCTTCTGGTCGAGCCACTTGGCCAGATCGTCCGACACGTAACTCGAGCCATTGTCGCTGAGAAGCCTTGGCCGGTGCGCGACGGCGATGTTGTCAAGACCGGAGGCGGCGAGTGCCTGGTCGAGGGTGACTGTGACATCGGAAGCGCACATGGTGGGACCAAGCCTTCAGGCCACGATGTAGCGCGAGAAGTCGTCAAGCACGGTCGAGAGATAGTACCACCCCCATCCGGTGATCTTGAGGTAGGTGAAGTCGGTCTGCCAGAGCTGGTTGACGGCCGTCGTCTTGTCCTTGAACTCGTTCGCGGCCTTGATCACCACATAGGCCGGGCTGGTGATGAGGTCATGCGCCTTCAGCAGCCGATAGACCGACGCCTCGGAGACAAAGTACTTTCGTTCGTCGGTGAACCGCACGGCCAGCTCGCGTGCCGACAGCTCAGGTAACTCCAGCGCCAGGTCGATGATCTGGCCCCGCACATCGTCCGGGATGCGGTTCCAGACCCGGTCTGGTCGAGACCGATGATCGGCCAGCGCTTCAGCGCCTCCCTCGCGGTAGCGATCATACCAGCGATAGAATGTGGCGCGCGGGATACCGAGCTTGTCCAGCGTGCGTTTGGCCGGAAGATGCGATTGCTCGACCAGCTGGATGATCTCGGCCTTTTCGGAGGCGGGATATCTCATGCGTCGTCCTCCCCATCTCCGTTCATACTTTTTTTGAGCAGACGGTTCTCCAGGGTCAGATCGGCCACGGCCTCCTTCAAGGCGGCAGCCTCTTGGCGGAGGTCCTTCACCTCGCCGGAGGTCGTAGCTCGCGCCGTGTCGCCGGCCAGGCGGCGCTTGCCGGCCTCGAGAAACTCCCTGGACCAGCCGTAATACATCGAGGCGGCAATGCCTTCTCGGCGGCAAAGCTCGGAGATGTTCTCCTCGCTGCGCAATCCTTCCAGCAGTATGCGGATCTTCTCTTCCGCCGAATAATGCCGGCGGGTCTGTCGCCTAATGTCCTTTATAACTTGTTCTGCCGGCGCTTTGCCCGGTCCGGATTTCTGCTTCATCTTCGCTCCTGGTGGCTACGATGAACCAGAAATCCTCCCTCCGCAAAATCCTACAATTTGTCTCACAGGTCCTGACGGCGAACAGCATTCATCCCCCACGGGCTAATCCCTGGATTGCGCAACACGATTCGTGAAGAAACTTCGAGGGTTTTTATAATCCCATCGATTTCAGTCTACAAAATATCGAGCTGGTCCTGCGAAAGGCCATGTACGCTCGGCGATGAGGCGAGCGTACCGTAATCAATCTGTCGAAAAACAAGATAAGACAGCAGATATTCGTAAAACCGACTTCGAGTCCGAATTGCGCGACTTTTCGCGTATTCCATGAACTCAGAAAATTCGGACGCCAGCCGCTGAGTCGCAAGACGAATAACGGAACGTAAAGTTATCGCTTCAATTGCCGTTTGCAGATTTGCATCGCCCCAAATCTTTTCTGCCAGCGCTTGGACGGTCATGCTGATAATCCTAAGGACTTCTTCATCGCGGACCGGAAATCATCGCAAAAACCAAAAGGAACGTAGAGAATATGGATCTCAAAGCTTTCAATGCCCCGATTGGTGGCCCTTGATTTTGCCATCTGGCACCACTGCGGAAAGACGGCCTTTACCTTCGCGGTGAATTCGTCCTGCCGCACCTGGTTAGGTTTCTGAGGGTATTCGTAGTCAAAGCCGACAAGGCAAATCCCCCTCCATGAAACTCTGTTGAACGCTGCAGAGTGAGGATTGATGGAGTCGAGGATCAACTTCTGCAGTTCAGAGTCTGCCAAGTCCATGTAATGATCAAGCAGTGCGAGCTCTCGGCGCTTATCTGAATCTCCCGCTCCTGCCGACAACAGAAAAGGTTTCAGACCATCAAACGCTTCGGATAGAGCTCGATCTAGATCTTTATGAACTTTCGACTCACACCAGTAGATTGCCAGCTCATCGGGCCCGCTTCCTGTGAAGTGGCCCCCGGATTTGGGACCAGAAGCCTAGTTGGAATGTAGCCGTTCCGTTTGGTAAACGGAGCGGAGATGACGAAGAAGACGAGACGGAAGATCGACGCGGCGCTGAAGGCGAAGATCGCCTTGGAGGCGCTGCGTGAACAGGTGAGCGTGGCCGATCTGGCGCAGCGCTACGAGGTGCATCCCAACCAGATTTATTCCTGGAAGAAGCAACTGCTGGATCAGGCGGCCAGAGCTTTTGATCCCGCTGGGGAGGCGGCGGACGTTGGTCGCGACCGTGAGATCGGGAAGCTGCATGCCAAGATCGGGCAGTTGGTCGTGGAGCGGGATTTTTTAGCGAAGAGGTCCGGAAGATGAGCGTCCCGGACCGCAGGGCGAAGCTCGACCGCGCATGGCGTGCTGTCGATCCGCCGCCAGTGCCGGCTGCTCGCGCTCGGGCGTTTACCGGACGCCGCAGCCGGCCAATGACGACGATCTGACGCTGATGCGCCAGATCGACGAACTGTTCACCGCGCGGCCGTTTCTGGGCTCGCGGCGGATGGCGTGGCTGCTGAGGGAGGATGGCGTTCCGATCAACCGCAAGCGCGTGCAGCGGCTGATGCGCAAGATGGGGATCGAGGCACTGGGGCCGAAGCCGCGCACCAGCAAGCCTGCGCCGGGGCACCTCTGCTGCGCGGCATGACCATCGACCGGCCGAACCAGGTCTGGGCGACCGACATCACCTACATCCCGATCGGACGCGGCTTCCTCTATCTGGTGGCTGTGATCGATTGGGCGAGCCGGGCCGTGCTGAGCTGGCGCCTGTCCAATACGATGGACGTGTCGTTCTGCATCGACGCCCTGGAGGAGGCGCTGGCGCGGTTCGGCAAGCCGCAAATCTTCAACACCGATCAGGGCAGCCAGTTCACCAGCGAGGCCTTCACCGGCGTGCTGGAGGCCGCCGGCATTCGGATCTCGATGGACGGTCGCGGCCGCTGGATGGACAACGTGTTCATCGAACGGCTGTGGCGCAGCCTCAAGCACGAGGACGTCTATCTCAAATTCTATGCCGACGGCAAAGAGCTGCACGCGGGCCTCGCCGACTGGATCGGCTTTTATAACGAGGAGCGCCCGCACCAGGCACACGGCTATCGCACCCCGATGGCGGTCTGGCGCGCCGGCGCTACAGCAAAGGCTGTGGACATGGTGGACAACGCCGAAGAGGCGTTGCCCACATGCCCACAACCTCAACAACAGACGCAGACAGAGGCCCTCGCGGCCTGATATCAGAAAATCGGAGCGGCGAGACTTCCAACTAAGAAGGCGGCGTCAGTGGTCCTGCTCCCGGGGGCCACTTCACTGGTCCGCAATGGACACCATCAAGGCCATTAAAATGCATCTCCCTATCCGTTTTGAGGTCCATTTTGCAGAGGAGCTGCGGTACTTGAGCAGGCTTTCGGCCAAAACGAAGAGAAGCATCTCTCCTTGTTCTCCAGACATGCCATAACGCTTGAAGGTGTCGATCGCTTGCCGGCGGAGGCGTTCGTTTTTTAGTCGAGCTTCTTGTTGATTTGACGAACTCGCAGCCATCAAAAGCCTGCGAGGGGTCACATAGTCGAGGAGCCAGTTCGCGACTTCGTCGGTAAAATCTGAAAGCCTTGGCAAGCACGAGCCGTCGAGCGCTACATGGTGGCAGTGAGCAACGGCCTTTGTATGTTCAGCCACAGCATGGGTTGTAACTGTGGTGAGCACTGGCGTTAGGTCTAGGCCTCGTCGTGTTACTGCCGCGAATCGTTCGGCAAGCGTTAGGCTAGATGCAATCTTAGAGTCCATAAAACAATGCCGCTCAATCAAAGCGGAAATCAATTCGTTGGCAAAAGTATCGCGCGTGTTAGTTGTGGACGCGCTCGCGATTGCCCAGGTACAAATCAGTTGCCGAGTGATCGTAAGCGCATTGCCACCCAATTGATTGAGGCGTCCTCCCGACTTGCGGTGCGACATTTCAGATGACGAGCGGGCTTGGGATGCACAGGGAGCGGCGCCGCAACAAGTGAGCCGGGCCAAACTCGGCCATGGGAGTTTGGACCGGTATGAAGATCGCTTCTGCTTGCCGCATGCTTGCAAAGGGCCAAGCTTCCGGGCGGAGCCATCGCGACGGAGCTATCGTGCGATCTCTCCAATAGAAGTTCGGTTCGTCAGTTTTATCGACCTTAGATTTATGCGCGCTTATACTTTGGTCGTATTCCCCGCGACCATGCAGCTATTGTGCGTCATTGACTGTGCGGCGCAGAAAAACGACTGGCTTGATCGCTGCGAGCTACCCAAATCGAGCTGATCAAAGTCGCGCCGACGGGCGACACGGCTTGCCGCTGGTGGATAAATCGGTGAATAGACGTTTGGTCCAGCGCCAGCGCTCGCCCAAGACCGTCATGCTCAAACGCTTGCCATGCGGTTGATCTCGGACGAAGGGCACCGGCTGACTTGGCGACGCTGCGCTATGTGGCGGTAACCTTCGCGACTTTTCTAATGATCGTGCGAGCCTGCGCCAGCGTCAGCCCGAAATGTTCTGATGCCGCCTCGAGCAGGTCGAGCGAGCAGCGCATTCATCCAGATCAATGTTTG
The DNA here is from genome assembly GCF_024585265.1 of Bradyrhizobium sp. WBAH42. NCBI lineage: Bacteria > Pseudomonadati > Pseudomonadota > Alphaproteobacteria > Hyphomicrobiales > Nitrobacteraceae > Bradyrhizobium > Bradyrhizobium sp. WBAH42. Next base: position 7,601,660 of record NZ_CP036533.1, on the reverse strand, counting down.
TGGTCAACACGCGAGCCTTTACACCGCTTGGCACTGAAATGAGGCCATAGGCCGGAGACAGCGACCAGCCGGCCTTTCAGAGCTATAGGAGGCCGTGGTTGCGCGGGTGGTCGTCGGCATTCGAGATCAGCACGTTCACGACCACACGCCGGTAGAGAGGCTGGGCGTCGGTCTTTCCACACGCCGTGCTACGCGAGGCCGTCTATCCTCACGAGACCGGTAGCTCAAACGATTTGGATATGCGTCTGGGCTATCATGTTCAGTGGCTTCCCGATTTTGCGATATGACCGCCGATCCTTCCCAGGAGAAGGTTGGTGCCTTTACGCAACGAGACCTTACCACCATGACCATCAGGTCCTATCGCAAAATTCCGACCGTCGATGACTTGTAATACACAACCAGAAATTTTGCCAGACACGCCGCTTCGCCTTGCTGATGCCGTGAAGATTGCGTTTCCTTTGGGAGGGATGACGGTCGCGGGGCTACGCCGTGAGCGCGATCGCAACCGATTAGTCATTGAGAAAATCGCCGGCAAGGAATTCACGACGCTGGCGCACATTGAACGGATGCGAGAGCTATGCCGCGGAGAAGCAAGGGGGCTCGACTTCAGCTCAAAGCCGCCCGTCGAAACAAATATGGAAAGATTACCCATCAAGCAACCTGGATCATCAGAGACAACGGTCGGGATGTCGGCACAGGCTGCGCTGCAGGTGAAATTGCAGCCGCGGAGGAAAAGTTAAGGGACTACATCACCTCAAAGCACAAACCAAAGCGAAGAATTCGCCATATAGACGATATCCCGATTGCGGATGTCCTGTCGATTTACTTGGATGCCCAACTAGACAAACTTCGCAGTCGCTTCAGCGTCGACGCCGAAAACGAAGACTCCATTTCGGACATCCGAAAGTTCAAGAAGCGGATCGAACGGCTGAACGATTGGTGGGGCGGAAAAATGCTTGGCGAAGTCAATGGCGAGGCATGCCGGTCCTACACCAAAAGACGTCAAAGAAAGGGTGGGGCTCGCCGCGACCTGGAAGATCTCCGTGCTGCCATCGGCCACCATGCAGCCGAGGGATACCATAGAGAGATCGTGAAGGTCTCCCTGCCCGAGAAGGGCCAGCCGCGAGACAAGTGGTTGACGCGCAGCGATGCGGCTAAACTGATCTGGACCTGTTGGCGCTATCGCGAAATGCAGAAGGGTTCACGTCGGTCGTCGGATGAGACGAAGTTGCCGACGAGCAAACGTCCACTCCGGCATCTTGCTCGTTTCATCTTGTTGGGAATCTACAGCGGCACCCGCGCCGGCGCCATCGCAGCCGCATCTCCTGTGCCCGCCCTTGGTCGCTCATATGTTGATCTGGAGCGCGGCCGCTACTACCGTCTGAAGCAGGGGGCCTCGCAGACCAATAAGCGGCAGCCAACGGTTCCCATTCCCTTGCGCTTGCTTGCTCACCTGCGGCGTTGGCATCGAATCGATCCTGAGGCGAAGCATTTCGTTGAATACAACGGCAAGCCGGTTAACTCAGTCAAGACGGCATTCAAAAGTGCCGTAAGACTCGCGGGGCTTGGACCAGGCATTTCCCCTCACACATTGCGGCATACCGCAGCGACTTGGCTCATGCAGAGAGGGGCGGATCCTTGGCAGGCAGCAGGCTATCTTGGAATGTCACTTGAGGTGTTGCTCAACACCTATGGTCACCATCATCCTGACTACTTGTCTGACGCAGTCGCGAAGATCGCCAAACGGGACCCAGCCGGCGAACGAAAGATGCACGTATCTGGTGCGATATCTGGTGCGGTCATCCCGATGAGGCGAAACGGCTCGTCCTAAGTCACTGATTTCTTTGGTGGGCCCGGCAGGACTCGAACCTGCAACCAGACCGTTATGAGCGGCCGGCTCTAACCATTGAGCTACAGGCCCCGCCGCGAGGCGGCCGCAGGTAGCGCGGCCGGCAACGGTGCGCGGTTCGTTTACAGGGCCTGAGGCGGGGGTGCAATGCTGGCTCTGGTGGCTTGGAACGCCGGCGCGGCATCAAGGGTCGTTTTCGAATACCCGAAATTCGCGATGATGCCTGTATAACCCTGTTTTGCCCGACGGAGCAAACCGCTTTTTCGAAGGTGTCTTCGAGGCGGCGGTAACCCATTGAAATCACTCGCCTCGTCTACTGTGCATGGGGTTGTTTTCGCAACTTTGTTTGAGAGGGCCTGTTGGCCCCCTCAAACGTGGTGCGGCCGGGCTCGGCGGCGGGGCCGCCGCCTAGTCCACCGAGACCCCGGCGAACTCGACCACCTTGCGCCACTTCTCGGTCTCGTCCGCGACCAGCTTGCCGAACTCGGCCGATGTCATCGGCTTAGGCAGGCCGCCGACTTCGGTGAGGCGCGCCACCAGCTTCGGATCCTTCAGCGCTTCGCCGACCGCCTTGTTGAGGATCTCGATCACCTCGGTCGGCGTGCCCTTCGGCGCGGAGATGCCGTAGAAGCCGACCGATTCGAAGCCGGGCACGGTCTCGGCGATCGCGGGCACGTCGGGCACGCTCGGCCAGCGCTGCGGCGAGGTCACGCCGAGCGCCCGGACGTTGCCGCCCTTCACCTGCTCCATCGCCGAGGGCAGATTGTCGAAGATCAGCTGCACCTTGTTGGAGATGATGTCGGGGAAGGCGATCGCCGAGCCGCGATAGGGCACGTGCACCATGTCGCACTTCGTCATCGCCTTGAACAGCTCGGCCGACATGTGCACCGAGGTGCCGTTGCCGGAGGAGGCATAGGTGATCTTGCCGGGATTGGCCTTGCAATAATCGATGAACTCCTGAACCGACTTCGGCGGAAACGCGTTGGAGACGACCAGCATGTTGGTGAGCTGCATGATGCTGGCCACCGGCACGGTGTCGCGCAAAAAGTCGAACGGCAGCTTTTTGTAGAGCGAGGTCGAGATCGCGTTGTTGGGCGCGACGAACAGCAGCGTGTAGCCGTCCGGCGGCGAGTTGATCGCGGCGGCGGCGGCGATGTTGCCGCCGGAGCCGGTGCGGTTCTCGACGATGAATTGCTGGCCGAGCCGGTCCGACAGCCATTGCGCCATGATCCGCGCCACGATGTCGACCGGGCCGCCGGCGGCAAAGCCGATCAGCCAGTGCACGGGACGGTCGGGATAGCCGGCGGCTGCGGGAGGGGTGGCGCTGAAAAGACCCAAGAGGACTGCGAGCCCGAAAACACCGCACCGCAAAATTCGCAACATGACATCTCCCATTGTTCTATTGTCTTTGCGCGGCATGCTTTCACAGAATCAGGTCGCTGCCTACATCGCCGCAAGTCGGTGTTGACGCAGGTCCGCCAGGAGCGACCATGAGATTCGCGATGATCATTCTAGGTGCGGCGCTGCTCGCCAGCCCAGCCGCCGCCCAGACCGGAGGCACGGCCATTCCGACCACGACGATCAGCTTGGGTACGGCGACGCCCGGCGGCGGCTTCCCGCTCTATGGCAACGCCTTCGCGGAGGTGATGAATGCGGCCGATCCGCATCTCACCATCGCGCCGCGCAACACCAAGGGCAGCAACGAGAACATTCCGCTGCTGGAGAAGGGCGAGCTCGACCTCGCGCTGGTCGCGGGCGAGCCGGCCTACGAGGCCTTCGCCGGCATCGGCCGTGCGCCTGTGCGCCTGAAGATTCTCACGGCGATCTATTCCAACCCCGGCATGTTCGTGGTGCGCGCCGACAGTCCCTACACGACGATCCGCGATCTCGTCGGTCAGCCCGTCGCGTTCGGCGCCAAGGGCTCCGGCCTGCCGATCCTGGCGCGCTATGTGCTCGATGGTCTCGGGCTGAAGCAGGACGAGGACTTCAAGGCGATCTATCTCGACCGCGCCGGCGACGGCCCCGCGATGGTCGAGGACGGCCGCGTCGCTGCGCTCTGGGGCGCCGGCATCGGCTGGCCCGGCTTTGCCGCGGTCGCGTCGAGCGCATCAGGTGCGCGCTTCATCGCCCCAAGTGCTGACGAGATCGCGCGCATCCGCGCCAAGCATGCGTTCCTGAAGCCGCTGACGGTGCCGGCGGGCAGTTACCCGAAGCAGACCGAGCCGATCGCCTCGCTCGGCTCCTGGAGTTTTGTTCTCACGCGCGAAGATCTGCCTGACGACATCGCCTATCGCCTCGCCAAGACGCTGCGTGGCAATGAGGCGACGTTCTGCAAGAAGCTCGCGCAGGCCTGCGAGACCACCGCCGCAAACACGGTCGCGGCGGCGCCGAAGGCAGAGCTGATCCATCCTGGCGTGATGACGTATTTTCGCGAGATCGGGGTGGTGAAGTAGCGAACTTTCGACGACGCGCTTTCTCCCTTCTCCCCTTGTGGGAGAAGGTGGCGCGAAGCGCCGGATGAGGGGTTCTCTCCGCTCGTGAAGTTGTTCGTGAGGATAGATACCCCTCACCCGGCTTCGCTTCGCGAATCCACCCTCTCCCACAAGGGGAGAGGGTGCACCGTCATCGCGGCTTCATATTAGCCAAACCTATTTCTTCACCATCGCACACGCCGGGTCCGGCGGACCGAACGCCTTGTCGCCGGAGATGGTGGTGAGGATCTTGTAATAGTCCCACGGATATTTGCTCTCCTCCGGCGTCTTCACCTGCACCAGCCAGAGATCGTGCACCATCAGATTGTCCTCGCGCAGCTTGCCGTTGCGGGCGAAGAAATCCTCGATCGGCTTCTCGCGCATCTTCGCCGCCACTTTCAGCGGATCGTCGGTGCCGGTCTCCTTGATGGCGTTGAGATAGTGCATCACGCTGGAATAGACGCCGGCCTGCCACATCGACGGCATCTTGTTCATCTTGGCGAAATAGCGCTTCGACCATTCGCGGGTCTTGTCGTCCATGTCCCAGTAGAACGAGGTGGTCAGGAGCAGGCCTTGCGCCGCCTGCAGTCCGAGGCCGTGGATGTCGGTGATCAGCGCCAGCAGCGCCGCCATCTGCTGGCCGCCCTTGAACACGCCGAACTCGGCGCCGGTCTTGATCTCGTTCATGTTGTTGGGGGGACCGGCGGCAATGCCGATGATCTTGGCCTTGGAGGCCTGCGCCTGCAGCACGAAGGAGGAGAGATCGGGCGTTGCCAATGGCGGCCGCACCGAGCCCAGCACCTTGCCGCCATTGGCGGTGACGACGGCGGAAGCGTCGCGCTCCAGCGAATGGCCGAAGGCATAATCGTCGGTGATGAAGAACCAGCTGTCGCCGCCGCGCTTGACCACGGCGTCCGCAGTGCCGACCGCGAGCGCGCGGGTGTCGAACACCCATTGGATGGCGTAAGGCGAGCAGAACTTGCCGTGGAAATCCGCGGTCCCGGTGGAGTGGGTGATGAACAGCCGCTTCTTCTCGTTGGCGACGTTCTGCACCGCGAGGCCAACCGCGGAGACGGGCACGTCTACGATCAGATCGACCTGGTCGACGTCGTACCAACGCCGCGCGATCGTGCCGCCGATGTCGGCCTTGAGCTGGTGGTCGCCGATCACGATGCTGATCGGCTTGCCGAGCACCTTGCCGCCGAAATCGTCGATCGCCATCTGCGCGGCGGTCACCGAGCCCTGGCCGGTCGGCGCCGAGGCCGGGCCGTTCATGTCGGTGAGAACGCCGATCTTGACGACGTCGTCGGAAACCTGCGCCCTGGCCGCGCCCGGCAGCAGCGCTGCCGCAAGTGCGGCCGCGACGGGCAGTCCAAATCTCGTTGAATACACGTTTCTCCTCCCCTGATCCGGCGCGTTGGCCGGTGTTGCTTGTTCCGGGTATGGCCCGGCTGAATTGGTTTCTTTTGCAACTAATAGGGGGCAGGCGTCAATGTCAGGCTGCGAAGCGGATCAGTCCTGCGGGCGAGGGATCGTAACCGGTCAGCTCTTCCGCGCGCTGGCGCAGCCGCCGATCGTTCATGAAGCGGAGCAGGGCCTGCATGGCAGGGCGGAAATAGCTGCGCTGCCGCATCGCAAGGTCGAAATTCTCCCAGACCAGCGGCACGAAATCGAGGCCGGCCGAGCGCGCCGCGGCGCGCGTCGCGATGCCGCAATCGGCCTGGCCGGCGCGAACCAGCTCGGCAAGATCCGGGCCCGTCAAAGCCGGCGTCTCGATGCGGCGCAGGTCCCGCATCGAGGCGCCCGCACGCTTCAGCAGCACGTCGAGCAGCATCTGCGCGCCCGTGCCCTGTTGCCGCGTCGCCATCCGGGCGCCGGCTGCGAGCACGTCCGTCAGGCTGTGCAGGTGCTGGGGATTGCCGTGTGGCAGCACGAGGCCTTCTTCGCGGCGGACGAACGCGACCAGCACCGCATCATGCAGGTCCGGCGTGGTCCGCAGCGCTTCCATACTGGCATCGCCGGCGAGATTGTCGGAGGCATCCAGGGCGTGGAAGTGCACAGCCGCGGCCATCACCTCGTTGCGCTGCAAGCGCTCGACCCCGCGCGCGCTGCCCTCGCTCATCGATCCGAGCCCGGAGCCGGACTCGCGCAGGCTCCAATCCAAGAGCTCGTCCTGGCTGCCGCCGACGACCGGCGGCGGCTCGGCGATCAACATGCCGGCCGGACGCGCCAGGCCCGACAGGACCCAGAGATCGAGCTCGTGCCGTGGGAAGAGCCATTTCCCCGTCACCTTGCTGCAGGGGATCGCACCGGTGGTGACGAGTTCGTAGAGCTTGCGTTCGCCGAGCCGAAGGTAGTCGGCGGCTTCGCTGGTGGTCAGGAATTCCATCCTGCATTCCTATGCAAATTCTTGCTTCTTTTTGACGTCCGACGCAGGTGAAATTCTGCATTTCAGATTTTTGTCGCGGGAACCATGCCCGATCATCTCGCTGCTTTGCAACACATCCGCACGCGCGATTTTCGCTTTGGTGAACGATCCCAAACGATCGTTCGCGCGCTATGTCTCGACGAAATTGCCGAAATTTCCCGACTGGCAACGCAAAAACGCGTCACGAGTGCGGCGCAATCGATCATCATCATGATCGCGTCAAACCTGAGGGAACCCGATCATGGGCCGCCTGTCCGTTGCACTTGTGCTCCTCTGCGGCCTTGCCGCAGGCATTGCGGCGTCATCCGCGGAGGAGCGCAGAATCGTCCTCGCTTCGACGACGGCGACGCAGGAGTCCGGGCTGCTCGACTATCTGCTGCCGATCTTCCGCGACAGGACCGGCATTGACGTCACCGTGATCGCGCGGCGCGCCGACGAGGTGCTCGATGGTGCGCGGCGGGGCGAGGTCGACGTCGTGCTGATGCACGCGCGGCCACAGGAGGAGAAGTTCGTTGCCGACGGCTTTGGCGTGAAGCGCTACGACGTGATGTACAGCGACTATGTGCTGATCGGGCCGAAGAGCGATCCCGCGGGCGTGAAGGGCAAGGACATCGCGACGGCGCTGAAGGCGATCGAAGCCAAGGGCGCGCCGTTCGTGACGCGCGGCGATCGCTCGGGCACCCACGCCGCGGAGCTCGCGCTTTGGATCGTGGCCGGCATCGATATCGCCGGCGCCAAGGGCGCCTGGTATCGCGAGGCCGGGCCCGGCATGGCCGCGGCGCTCGAGGCCGCGCGCGCCGCCAATGCTTACGAGCTGGCGGATCGCGGCAGCTGGATCGCCTTCAGGGATCGCGGCGATCTCGACATCGTCGTCGAAGGCGACCGGCGGCTGCTCAACCAATATGGCGTGATGCTGGTGAACCCTGCGAAGTTCCCGAACGTGAAGAAGGACCTCGCGCAGACTTTCGTCGACTGGCTGACGTCGCCCGAGGGGCAGACGGCGATCGCCGGCTACAAGGTCGACGCGCAGCAACTGTTTTTCCCCAATTCGGACAGGTCGGGCGGCTGAAGCCGGCATCGCCGGCGGTTGCCAAACCGGACGATGCATGGTCCTCATGGCGCATGACCCAGCGCCTGCCGCCCTCGCTCACGCCGCTCGACACCGCGCTCGCCGCGCTGTTGCGGGGCGTTGATCCCGTTGCGCCGGTGGAGGTGCCGCTGGCGGAGGCGATCGGCTGCATCGCGGCTGGCGATCCGCTGCTCGCCGCCCATCCTTCGCGCGACATTGCGGCCGTAGACGGTTGGGCGCTATCGGCCAACGATCTCGTCGGCGCGTCCGCTTATTCGCCCGTGCCGCTGACAACGGCCCCTGCATGGGTCGAGGCCGGTGACACGATGCCGGCGGGATGCGACTGCGTGCTCGATGCCGACGCCGTGGAGATGTCGGGGCCGCTTGCCCAGGTGCTCGCAGAGGGGGCGCCGGGGCAGGGTGTCAGGCGCGCCGGCAGCGACATCGCCGCGCGCATGGCCGTGGCGGCTGCGGGCCATCCCATCGGTGCGGCGGACCTGCTGCTCGCGCGCGTGGCGGGCGTGGAGAAACTCGCCGTCAGGCGGCCGCGGCTGCGCATCGTCAATGTGCCGAGTGGAACGGTCACGGCGCAGATGATTGCCGGGATCGCGCACACAGCGGGACTGGATGTGGAAACGCGTCAAGCGCGTGCGCGCGATGAAGCGTCGATCGCCGATGCGCTCGATGCGTCGTCTTGCGACGTTCTGCTGACCATCGGCGGTAGCGGTGTCGGCCGCCAGGACGCTGCCATCGCGGCCCTCGCCCGGCGCGGCGAGGTGATGGCGCACGGCCTTGCGCTGCAGCCGGGACGCACGGCGGCGGTCGGACGGCTGGGACGGGTTCCCGTCATTGCCTTGCCCGGCTCACCCGATCATGCGCTTGCAGTCTGGCTTGCACTCGTGCTGCCGCTCGTCGAGCGTTTGTCGGCGCATCGGCCGCGCCGAAAAGTGTCGCTGCCGCTTGCGCGAAAAATCGCCTCCAGCGTCGGCCTGACGGAAATCGCTTTGCTGGCCGAGGAACATCGTGCCTGGATACCGCTTGCCGTGGGCGAATGGCCGCTCCAGGCGGTCGCCCGTGCGGACGCATGGCTGCTGATTTCCGCGAGCGACGAGGGATTTGCGGCAGGTACGCCGATCGATGCCGATCTGATGCCGGCGTGATATGGGTTCTGGTATGACGATGATCCCGAAATCACCAGACCGCAGCGCGCTCGAGCAGGAGCAGTTCCTCAAGATCCTGTCGCGCGAGGAGGCCTTGGCGCGCTTCGAGGCGGCCTTGTTCCCGCGTGCGCTTCAAACCGAAACGCGCAAGCTCGTGGCTGCGCTGGGCACTGCCCTCGCTGAAGACGTCACGGCGCCGATCGACGTGCCGCCGTTCGACCGCTCCAATGTCGACGGCTTCGCCGTGCGCTCCGCCGACCTTGCGGCGGCCGGCGAGGGCGCGCCGGTGCGCCTCGCGCTGAATGGCGAGACCATTCATTGCGGGACCGCGCCGATACTGCAGGTGGCGGCCGGAACCGCAACGGCGATCGCCACCGGAGGTCCGTTGCCGCGCGGCGCCGATGCCGTGGTCATGGTCGAGCACACCCAGCCGGCCGGCCAGGATGCGATCGATGTCCGTCGCGCCGTCTCGCCGGGGCTATTCGTCTCGTATGCCGGATCCGACATCGCGCGCGGCGAGGCTTTGCTGCGCGCCGGCACCATCATCGGCTCGCGCGAGATCGGCATGCTGGCGGCTTGCGGTGTCGCCGAGGTGAGTGTCGTGCGCAGACCGCGGGTTGCCGTCATCTCCACCGGGGACGAGCTGGTTCAGCCCGGCCAGGTGCTCGGGCCCGCCGAGATCTACGATACCAACGGCGCCATCGTCGCGGCCGCGATCGACGAAAACGGTGGTGAGGCTGTCTTCCTAGGCGCCATTCCGGACGACGAAGCCAAGCTCGAAGCCGCCATGCGCGACGCGCTTGCGGATGCCGACATGCTGGTGCTGTCGGGCGGCACGTCGAAAGGCGCGGGCGACCTCTCTCATCGCATCATCGGCCGGCTCGGCGCACCCGGCATCATCGCCCACGGCGTTGCGCTCAAGCCCGGCAAGCCGCTGTGCCTTGCGGTGTGCGACGGCAAACCTGTCGTGATCCTGCCGGGCTTTCCAACCTCGGCGATGTTCACCTTCCACGACATGATCGTGCCGGTGCTGCGCAGGATGGCCGGACTGCCGCCGCGTTCCGATGCCAAGGTGAACGTGACCGTGCCGGTGCGCATCGCCTCCGAGCTCGGCCGCACCGAATTCGTCATGGTTTCGCTGGTCCAGGGCAGGGCGGGTCTCATCGCCTATCCCTCCGGCAAGGGGTCTGGTGCGATCACGTCCTTTGCGCAGGCGGACGGCTTTCTGCGCATCGACGCACTTGCCGACCAGATGCCGGCCGGCACCGAAACCGAGGTGACGCTGTTCACGCCGCATGTGCGCGTGCCGGATCTCGTCATCGTCGGCAGCCATTGCACCGGCCTCGATCTCGTCACCGCACAGCTCGCGCATGCCAGCCTGACCGTGCGCTCAATCGCGGTCGGCAGCCTTGGAGGATTGGCGGCGGCCAAGCGCGGCGAATGCGATCTCGCGCCGATCCATCTGTTCGACGATCGCAGCGAGACCTACAACACGCCCTATCTCGTCGAAGGACTCGAGCTCGTCGCCGGCTGGCGGCGGATGCAGGGCATTGTCTTCCGCAAGGGCGACAAACGTTTCGAAGGCCTGAGCGCAAAGGAGGCTGTTGCGGCTGCGCTCGCCGACCCCACCTGCATCATGGTCAACCGCAACCAGGGCGCCGGCACGCGCATCCTGATCGACCGGCTGCTCGGCGGCGTCCGGCCGGAAGGCTATTGGAACCAGCCGCGTTCGCACAATGCGGTTGCGGCGGCCGTGGCGCAGCACCGCGCCGACTGGGGCATGACCATTGCGCCGGTCGCCCACGCCGGCGGCCTCGGTTTCATTCCGCTGGCCGAAGAGCATTACGATTTCGCGCTGGTGACCGCGCGCAAGGATCGGCCGGCCGTGCGGGCCTTTCTCGATGCGCTCGGCTCGAGCGCAGCGCGCGCCGCACTTGAGCGCGCGGGTTTCCGGCCTGCGTAGATATCAGCGAGGGCTACGGTTGCGACGCCTGGTCGGTGGCGCTGGCGGCCTGATCGGATTGCTCGCGCCTGCGCTTCCGTTCCTCGGCCTCGGCCAGCGCACGCTGCGCGGCGGCCGGCAACGGCTTCGGATCGGGCGGAACCTCGACGGTGTCAGGCTTGCTCAGCTGCTTCGTGCGATCGATCACATCCGAAACATCGAGCGCAAGATCGACGACATCGAAGACGACATCAAGGAGAGAGTCGGCCATGGTTCATCCCGGGGACAACGTACCGATCATTGGTCGTTCCCCAGCTCGGTCGGGTTCACGGCAGCTCAACGCAGCGGCTTAGGATGGTCATCCAGCGTCGCCAGCCGCTCGGCCTCGGCAATGTCCTCGACCGTGTTCGCATTGAAGAACGGATCGACCGGCTCGGTCGGCCAGGTCACTGTCGCGAGCGGATAGCGCGCGGTCCAGCGGTCGATCTTGCGGAGGTCTTCGACCACGAGGGCGTGGCGCAGCTCCTCACGCAAGGCGACACGCCACAGGCCGATCACCGGATGCGACTGCTCATCTGATGCAGCGACCGCGAGCTGTGCGTTCTCATGCGCGCGCGCCTCATGCAGGCGCGCCACGAGGTCGCGAGGCAGGAACGGGCAGTCGCCGGCGGCGCTGAGCACCCATTCGATCTCCGGCCGGTTCGCCGCGGTCCAGTCGAGCGCCGCGAGGATGCCGGCGAGGGGGCCGGGGAAGCCGGGCACGTCGTCGGCGACGACCTGCAAGCCGAACGCGGCAAAGCGGGCGGGATCGCCGTTGGCGTTGAGGATCAGCTCGCTGCACTGGGGCGAGAGACGCGCGATCACGCGTTCCAGAATGGTGCGGCCACCGATGGTGCGCATCGGCTTGTCGCCGCCGCCCATGCGCCGCGCCAGCCCGCCGGCGAGCAGCACGCCAAGGGTCGGCGGAACACGCGCCGCGGACATGTCAGTCGTCACCGCCTTCACCCTTGCGCTTGTGCTTGGCCGATTCCTCTTCGACATAAGTGAGGTTCTGGTCGTAGACGATGCGCTCTTCGCCTGCGAGCACGATGAAGCGCTTGCCGCGGGTGCGTCCGACCAGCGTCAGGCCGACCTGTCTTGCGAGATCGACACCCCAGGCGGTGAAGCCGGAGCGCGACACCAGGATCGGAATGCCCATGCGCACGGTCTTGATCACCATCTCCGAGGTGAGGCGCCCGGTGGTGTAGAGGATCTTGTCGGAAGCGTCGACGCCGTGGCGGTACATCCAGCCCGCGATCTTGTCGACGGCGTTGTGGCGGCCGACATCCTCGGTGTAGCAGAGCGGCGTGCCCTCCTTGCACAGCACGCAGCCGTGGATCGCGCCGGCCTCCAGGTAAAGCGAGGGCATGGTGTTGATGGTCTGCGTCATCTGGTAGAGCCAGGAGGTGCGCAGCTCCGCCTTGGGCAGCGCGACGCTCTCGACCGCCTCCAGGAGGTCGCCGAAGGCGGTGCCCTGCGCGCAGCCGGACGTCTGCGTGCGCTTCTTCAGCTTGGCCTCGAAATTGGTGTGGTGTGAGGTGCGCACGACGACCACCTGGAGGTCGTCGTCGTACTCGACCTCGGTGACCACGTCATTATATTTCAGCATGTTCTGGTTCAGCAGGTAGCCGAGCGCCAGATATTCGGGGTAGTCGCCGATCGTCATCATGGTGACGATCTCCTGGGCGTTCAAATAGAGCGTCAGCGGCCGCTCCATCGGCACCTTGATCTCGACCCTGGCGCCGGTCTGGTCGGTGCCGGTCACGCTCTGGGTCAGGCGTGGATCGTCCGGATTGGGGACGATCAGGGGCACCGGGGCTTTGTCGATCTTCATCATGGCGGCGAGGTTAGCATGACATTCGGGTCAAGCCGATATAAGCATGGCCGGGAATGGGCAAAATGCCTCCGCTCGTCATTGCGAGCGGAGCGAAGCAATCCAGAATCCTTTCGCGGCGGCAGTCTGGATTGCTTCGCTGCGCTCGCAATGACACGGAGGGGGCCGCGGTTCCAGAAGGGACCTGGGTCGTTCGCGGACACGGAGCTGGAATGAAAGTCATCGGCCTTGCAGGATGGAGCGGTGCGGGCAAGACCACGCTGTTGACGCGGCTGATTCCGCATTTCAACGCGCAAGGCCTGCGCGTCTCCGTGATCAAGCATGCGCATCACCAGTTCGACGTCGACGTGCCCGGCAAGGATTCCTGGCGCCATCGCGAGGCCGGTGCGGCGGAGGTGCTGGTTGCTTCGTCGAAACGCTGGGCGCTGATGCATGAGCTGCGCGGGGCGGCGGAGCCGCGGCTGCCGGAGCTGCTCGAGAAACTCTCCGCGGTCGATCTCGTCGTGGTCGAGGGATTCAAGCGTGAGCCGCATCGCAAGATCGAGGTGCATCGTGCCGCCAACGGCAAGCCGCTGCTGTTTCCGGACGATCCCGGGATTGCCGGGATCGCGACGGACGTCGCGATTGACACGCGGCTGCCGACTGTCCATCTCGACGATATCGAAGGCGCCGCGGCATTGATGCTACGGGCGGCGATGCCGGTCGAGGAAGCGGTGGCAAGAAGCGCCGCGATACGCTGACGAGGCACCATGGCGCAACTGTCGGACGATTGCTTTGCCTTCGGTGGCCCGATGATGTCGGTCGACGAAGCCGTTGGCCTCATCACGACGCGCGTCAGTGCGATCGTCGATCTCGAGACGGTTGGGCTCGCCGACGCGGACGGACGCGTGCTCGCGGGCGATGTGGCCGCGCCTCTGCCGCTGCCGCCCTTCACCAACTCCGCCGTCGACGGCTACGCGGTGCGCAACGCGGACCTTCCGGCAAGGGCGGAACAGGCGTTCCCGCTCGACGGTCGCATTCAGGCCGGCGGCCTTGCGCAGGCGCCGATCAAGCCCGGCCACACCGCGCGCATCTTCACCGGCGCGCCGATGCCGCCGGACGCGGAGACCGTCTTCATGCAGGAGGACGTCCGCATCGATGAGTCCGGGAAGATCGTGTTGCCGCCGGGGCTGAAGCCCGGCGCCAATGTGCGACCCGCAGGCGAGGACATTCCCCAAGGACACGTCGCGCTCCGCGCCGGCCAGCGCCTGCGGCCGCAGCATGTCGCGCTTGCCGCCGCGTTCGGCCTGACGAGGCTCGACGTCGTCAGGCGCATCCGTGTTGCCGTGTTCTCGACCGGCGACGAACTGGCTTCACCCGGCGAGCCGCGCGCCGCTTCGCAATTGTTCGATTCCAACCGCTTCATGCTGATGGCGATGCTGCGGCGGCTCGGCTGCGAGGTCAGCGATCTCGGCATTCTGCGCGACGAGCGAACGTCACTGGCGAGCGGCCTGAAGCGGGTTGCAGGCGACCATGACCTGATCCTCACCACCGGCGGCGTCTCGACCGGGGAGGAGGATCACGTCAAGGCGGCTGTGGAGAGCATCGGCTCACTGGTGCTGTGGCGGATGGCGATCAAGCCGGGCCGTCCCGTGGCGATGGGGATCGTCGCCGGCACACCGCTGATCGGACTGCCCGGCAATCCCGTCGCGAGCTTTGTCACCTTCGTCCATGTGGTGCGGCCGACGGTGCTGGCGCTGGCGGGTGGGCTGCCGGAGCCGCTGTTGCCGATTCCGGTGCGTGCTGCGTTTACCTACAAGAAGAAGGCCGGGCGGCGTGAATATGTGCGCGCCTCGTTGCGGCGCGCGCAGGACGGCGGGCTCGAGGCGATCAAGTTCCCGCGCGAAGGGGCCGGGCTCTTGTCCTCGCTGGTCGAGACCGACGGCCTCGTCGAGCTCGGCGAGGACATCACGAATGTCGAGCCGGGGCAGGATGTCGGCTTCCTGCCCTACGCCAGCCTGATCTGAGGCCTCCCCGCGTTGACGCAGCCGTTCCACGCCGCCATGGTGCGGCCATGACCAGGACGACACTCGATCTCACCGGGCTGAAATGCCCGCTGCCGGCGCTCAAGACGCGCAAGGCGCTCAAGCCGCTCAAGGCAGGCGACCAGCTCGAAGTTCACTGCACCGATCCGCTCTCGGTGATCGATATCCCCAATCTGATCCGCGAGACCGGCGACAAGGTCGAGATCACCGAGCGCAACGAGGCGCGCATCGTGTTCCTGGTCGAAAAGAGTGACGCCCCGTAGAAGGCGATGTTCACGGCGGCGGCCTTTGTGCTCCCGCCGTAGCCTCGGACCGGGCATTCGATAGGACTTCGCTATCGCAGCACGGGACACCTTTATTGATCTCCCGACCAATTCGGGCTTCGCTCCATCAATGGCCCGTTGGGACGAAACGCAGGCCGTGTCTGGGCAGTCACGTCTACCCTGAGTTTCGCTTAAACGCTTCCGCGAACATCACAATTCGCTTGGCATCTGGCATGCCAGGGGCTAAAAGTGGAGCCGTTCTAAAAGAAGAGATCGAGACGAATCGATGAGCCACGAGGACGTGCACAAGGTCCGCTCCTTCGAGCATCCCGGTGAGGGACGCCGACGCGCCAAGGCGACTCCCAAGGGGCGGCAGGTCGATCCCACGGCCGCGCACGAGATCGAGCTGTTGCTCGGCGACAGGCCGCGGCGGCGCGATCTCCTGATCGAATATCTGCACTTGATCCAGGACAAGTACCGCCAGATCTCGGCGGCGCATCTGGCCGCGCTCGCCGACGAGATGAAGCTCGCCTTCGCCGAGGTGTTCGAGACCGCGACCTTCTACGCGCATTTCGACGTGGTGAAGGAAGGTGAGCCCGACATTCCCCCGTTGACGATCCGCGTCTGCGATTCGCTCACCTGCGCGATGCTTGGCGGCGAGAAGCTGCTCGAGGATCTGCAGAGCGCGTCAGGTCCCGGCATCCGCGTCGTGCGCGCGCCCTGCGTCGGCCGCTGCGACACAGCGCCGGCCGCCGAGGTCGGACACAATTTCGTCGACCACGCCACCGTCGCCAACGTCATGGCGGCAGCCAAGGCCGGCGACACGCACGCGCATCTGCCCACATATACCGAGTACGATGCCTATGTCGCCGATGGCGGCTACAAGCTGCTCAATCGCCTGCGCTCCGGCGAACTGTCGAAGGACGATTTGCTGAAGTCGCTCGACGACGCTTCGCTGCGCGGGCTCGGCGGCGCCGGCTTCCCCACCGGACGCAAATGGCGCGCGGTGCTCGGGGAGCCCGGGCCGCGGCTGATGGCGATCAACGGCGACGAGGGCGAGCCCGGCACGTTCAAGGACCGCTATTACCTCGAAACCGATCCGCATCGCTTCATCGAGGGCATGCTGATCGGCGCGCATGTGGTGCAGGCGAGCGACGTCTATATCTATCTGCGCGACGAATATCCGGCCTCGCGCGAGATCCTCCAGCGCGAGATCGCAAAGCTCCCGCCTGGCGGCCCGACGCTGCACCTGCGGCGCGGCGCCGGCGCTTACATCTGCGGCGAGGAATCCTCGCTGCTGGAGAGCATCGAGGGCAAGCGTGGCCTGCCCAGGCACAAGCCGCCTTACCCGTTCCAGGTCGGCCTGTTCGGTCTGCCGACGCTGATCAACAACATCGAGACGCTGTGGTGGGTGCGCGACATCGTCGAGAAGGGCGCCGACTGGTGGAAGGGCCATGGCCGCCACGAGCGTCAGGGCCTGCGCAGCTTCTCGGTTTCGGGACGCGTCAAAAATCCCGGCATGAAGCTCGCGCCCGCGGGTATCACCGTGCGCGAGCTGATCGAGGAATATTGCGGCGGCATGGCCGACGGCCATCGATTCTACGCGTATCTGCCGGGCGGTGCGTCCGGCGGCATCTTGCCGGCATCGATGGACGACATCCCGCTCGATTTCGGCACGCTGGAGAAATACGGCTGCTTCATCGGCTCGGCTGCGATCGTGATCCTGTCGCACAAGGACAGCGTGCGCGCTGCCGCATTGAACCTGATGAAGTTCTTCGAGGACGAGAGCTGCGGCCAGTGCACGCCGTGCCGCGTCGGTACCCAGAAGGCGGCGCTGCTGATGCAAAGGCCGGTCTGGAACCGTGCCTTGCTGGAAGAATTGAGCCAGGCGATGCGCGATGCCTCGATCTGCGGGCTCGGACAGGCGGCATCGAATCCGCTGTCCTCCGTGATCAAATATTTCCCTGACGAGTTCAAGGAAGCGGCGGAATGACGAAGATTACGTTCGAGCTCGACGGCAAGCAGGTCGAGGCCAAACCCGGCGAGACGATCTGGCAGGTCGCAAAACGCCAGGGCCGCGACATTCCGCATCTCTGTTATTCGCCGGCGCCCGACTATCGCCCCGACGGCAATTGCCGCGCCTGCATGGTCGAGATCGAGGGCGAGCGCGTGCTCGCCGCGTCCTGCAAGCGCACGCCGTCGGTCGGCATGAAGGTGAAGACGGAATCCGCGCGTGCGGTGTCGGCGCAAAAAATGGTGATGGAGCTGCTCGTTGCCGATCAGCCGGCGCGTGAGACGTCGCACGATCCGGATTCGAAGTTCTGGCACTGGGCCGAGACCACTGGCGTCACCGAGAGCCGCTTTCCCGCCGCCGAGCGCTGGGCAACCGACGCCAGCCATCCGGCGATGCGCGTCAATCTCGATGCCTGCATCCAGTGCGGCCTCTGCGTGCGCGCCTGCCGCGAGGTCCAGGTCAACGACGTCATCGGCATGGCCTATCGCAATGCCGGCGCCAAGATCGTGTTCGACTTCGACGACCCCATGGGCGAGTCCACCTGCGTTGCCTGCGGCGAATGCGTGCAGGCCTGTCCGACCGGCGCCTTGATGCCGGCCGTGATGCTCGACGAAAACCAGACGCGCGTCACCTATGCCGACAAGAAGGTGGATTCGCTCTGCCCGTTCTGCGGCGTCGGCTGCCAGGTCACCTACGAGGTCAAGGACGAGAAGGTGATCTATGCGGAAGGCCGCGACGGCCCCGCCAACCACAATCGTCTTTGCGTGAAGGGCCGCTTCGGCTTCGACTACATCCACCATCCGCATCGCCTGACGAAGCCGCTGGTGCGGCTGCCGAACGCGAAGAAGGACGCCAACGACCAGGTCGATCCGGCCAATCCGTTCACGCATTTCCGCGAAGCGAGTTGGGAGGAAGCGCTCGACATCGCCGCCAAGGGTCTCGTCAAGATCCGCGACGAGAAGGGCGTGAAGGCGCTGGCCGGCTTCGGTTCGGCCAAGGGCTCGAACGAAGAGGCCTATCTGTTCCAGAAGCTTGTGCGCACCGGCTTTGGCTCCAACAACGTCGATCACTGCACCCGTCTGTGCCATGCCTCCTCGGTGGCGGCGCTGTTCGAAGGCCTGAGCTCGGGCGCGGTGTCGGCACCGTTCTCCGCTGCGATGGATGCCGAGGTCATCGTCGTGATCGGCGCCAACCCGACCGTCAACCACCCGGTCGCCGCGACCTTCATCAAGAACGCGGTCAAGCAGAACGGCGCCAAGCTGTTCGTGATGGATCCGCGCCGGCAGTCGCTGTCGCGTCATGCGACCAGGCATCTGCAGTTCAAGCCGGGCTCCGACGTCGCCATGCTGAACGCGATGATCAACACGATCATCACCGAAGGCCTGACCGACGACCAGTACATCGCCGGCTACACCGAGGGTTTCGAGGACCTCAAGGAGAAGATCAAGGAGTTCACGCCGGAGAAGATGGAGCCGATCTGCGGCATCCCGGCGCAAACCCTGCGCGAAGTAGCGCGCACCTATGCGCGGGCAAAATCCTCGATCATCTTCTGGGGCATGGGCATCAGCCAGCATGTCCACGGTACCGACAATGCGCGCTGCCTGATTGCGCTCGCCCTGATCACGGGCCAGGTCGGCCGTCCCGGTACCGGCCTCCATCCGCTGCGCGGCCAGAACAACGTGCAAGGCGCCTCCGATGCCGGCCTGATCCCGATGTTCCTGCCGGACTATCAGCCGGTGGGCCGCGATGATTTGCGCGGCAGCTTCGAAAAGCTCTGGCAGCAGGATCTCGATCCCGTCCGCGGCCTGACCGTGGTCGAGATCATGAACGCGATCCACGCCGGCGAGATCAAGGGCATGTATATCGAGGGCGAAAACCCCGCGATGTCCGATCCCGACCTGCAGCATGCGCGCCATGCGCTGGCGATGCTCGATCATCTCGTGGTGCAGGATCTCTTCGTCACCGAGACTGCGTTCCATGCCGACGTGATCCTGCCGGCCTCGGCCTTCGCCGAAAAGGACGGCTCCTTCACCAACACCGATCGCCGCGTGCAGCTGGCGCGTCAGGTGATCAAGCCGCCCGGCGATGCGCGTCAGGATCTCTGGATCATCCAGGAGATCGGCAAGCGCATGGGCCTGCCGTGGAATTATGCCGGTCCCGGCGACGTCTTCACCGAGATGGCAGAGCTGATGCCGTCGCTGAAGAACATCACCTGGGAGCGGCTGGTGCGTGAGGGCGCGGTCACTTATCCCGTCGACGATCCGAACAAGCCCGGCAACGAGATCATCTTCACCACGGGCTTCCCGACCGCGAGCGGCCGCGGCAAGATCGTGCCGGCCAAGGTCGTCCCGCCGGACGAGATTCCCGACGACGAATATCCGATGGTGCTCTCGACCGGCCGCGTGCTGGAGCACTGGCACACCGGCTCGATGACCCGCCGCGCCCAGGTGCTCGACCAGATCGAGCCGGAGGCGGTCGCGTTCATGTCACCCAAGGACATGCGCAAGAAGAAGCTGGTGCCCGGCGATTTCGTTCGCCTGGAGACCCGCCGCGGCGCCGTCGAAGTCAAGGTCCGCTCCGACCGCGACGTGCCGGAGAACATGGTGTTCATGCCGTTCTGCTACGCCGAAGCGGCTGCGAACCTGCTCACCAACCCGGCGCTGGACCCGTTCGGCAAGATCCCGGAGTTCAAATTCTGCGCGGCGCGGGCCGAGCGCGCCGAGATGCGGGACGCGGCGGAGTAGGGAGAAGCCTCGTCATCGCCCACGAGGCTTGCCACACAAACCGGTGTCATGCCCCGGCTTGACCGGGGCATCCAGTACGCCGCGGCCCATCGATTCAATCGCAAAGTCTCGGAGTACTGGATCGCCCGGTCAAGCCGGGCGATGACAGGGAATGTGTGGTGCCGACTTTCCCACGTCGCTTCGCTCCTCGCAATGACGGTGGTAAATACCGTCCATGTCCAAAGTCACCCCCGCCACACGCGCACTCGCAGCCGCCGGTGTTGCCTTCACCGTTCACACCTACGACTACGATCCCGACGCCGAGAGTATCGGGCTCCAGGCGGCGGCCGCGCTTGGCGAGGACCCTGCGCGCGTCCTGAAGACGCTGATGGCGCTGGTCGACGGCAAGCCGGTCTGCGTGGTCGCGCCGTCCGACCAGGAGGTCTCGATGAAGAAGCTGGCGGCGGCGGCGAGCGGCAAGTCGGCCCAGATGATGAAGCCGCCCGAGGCCGAGCGCGTCACCGGCTACAAGGTCGGCGGCATCAGCCCGTTCGGACAGCGCAAGCCTGCGCGCACCGTGATCGAGCAGAGCGCGCTCGCCCATGACCTGGTCTATCTCAATGGCGGCCAGCGCGGCTTGCAGGTCCGGCTGAAGCCCACCGATGTGCGGGATGTTCTGAAGGCGGCCGTGGCGGATGTGCTGGCGTGAGCGCGATGGAGCGGGATCATGAGGCGGCCGCTCCTGGCGTGGCTCGCGGTGCTGCTCGGCCTCGCGCTTCCGGCGGAGGCACATGAGGTCAACCTCGTCACGGCACGGGTGGCGCTGAGTCCCGATCGCACGGTGAGCGCCGAGCTCGGATTGAAGGGCAGCGACGTCGATCGCCTGATCGGCACGAAGATTTATGATGCGAGGCGGGATGCGGTCGATCCCGCCGCCGTCGAAGCGGCCAAGCCCGCGATCCTCGCCTATATGGGCACGCATCTGGCTGTTACAGGAGGTGCCAGGGCCTGCTCCGCCGGAAATGCAGCGATCCTGGCGGACGGTGACGGCATCGTCTATCGCAACAGCTTTGCCTGCGCGAACGTGACCGGCGACATTGTCTATCGCTCCACGGTGCTGACGGAGAAAGACAGGGCCGCGCGGCAGGTGGTGCTGATCGCGCAGGGCCGGTCCGAGACGCAGGCCTTGCTCGACGCCCACAACACGACGGTGACCCTCTCGACGGCGCCGCCGTCGCTGTCCTCTACGATGCAGCGTTATCTCATCACCGGCGTCGAGCACATCTTCCTCGGTTACGATCACGTCGCATTCCTGGTCGCGATCGTCTTGTGGGCACGCCGGCTCTTGCCGGTCGTCAAGATCGTGACCGCCTTCACCATCGCCCACTCCCTGACGTTGTCGCTGGCGGCCCTGAACGTCCTGGTCATCCCGAGCCGCATCGTTGAGCCCGCGATCGCGGCCTCGATCGTGTTCGTCGCGGTCGAGAACTTCTTTTCGCGCGACATCGACAGGCGCTGGCGTGTGGCTTTTCTGTTCGGCTTGATCCACGGCTTCGGCTTCGCCGGCGCGCTTCGCGAGATCGGCCTGCCGCCTGATGCGATCGTTTCGGCGCTGGCCGCCTTCAATGTCGGCGTCGAGATCGGGCAGATCGCGATTGTCGCGCTGCTGCTGCCGGTACTTGGCGTGTTGGACAGGCTGACCGCGGTCGGCCGGGAGCAGCCGGCGCGGGCGGCGGGGCTGGTTTACGCCATGTCCGGCGGGATCGGTCTTCTGGGCGGATATTGGCTGCTGAGGCGTGTGTTCGAGGCGTGATCGGGCAGACGACTTACTGCTTCTGCAGCAATTTCAACCGGCAGCGGAGAGCTTCGCGGATGTGTGCACGCGCCAACTTCTCAGCCTTGTCGCCGTCGCGCCCGGCGATGGCTGCAATGATGGCCTGGTGCTCGCCGTGACTCGTCTTGGGACGGCCTGCCACCGTGAAAGTGGTCGGGCCGAGCAGGGCGATCCAATCCTGCAATTCGCGCGAGGCGTTGTCGAGATAGCGGTTGCGCGCCGCGCGGCAGATGGCCTCGTGGAAGGCGCGGTTGAGCCTTGCCATCTCGGCGGCATCGGCCGCGGATGCCTCGACAAAGGCCTGCTCGATATCGCGGAGCGCGTCGATCTCCGGCGCTGAGGCGTGCTCGGCGGCGAGGCGCGCGGCGGCGCCCTCCATGATCTCGCGCATGGCGTAGAGCTCGAGCACCTCGGAGATGTCGAGATTGCGGACGATCAGCCCGCGGCCGCCGGCAGGCGCGACGAAGCCGCGTGCGGCGAGCCGGCCCAGCGCCTCCCTCACCGGCGTGCGACTGACCTTCAGCCGCTGGGCGACCTCTTCCTCGCGCAGCCGGTCGCCGGCGCGGTAGCTGCCGGCCTGGAGCGCCTCGCACAGCGAGCGGAACACGGCTTCGCCGAGCGCAACGCCGCCCCCGCGCGCGATCGTCCCACCTGAATTTGCCGGGCGTCTGGCCATTGTCCCTCGATGCGTCTTCTGCCCATGCAGATGCCGCTTGCGCGACTTATGTATATCTTTGTATACAAAGGTACGCAATGGCGAATCGGCGCGATCGAGACCGCCGGCTGGCAGAATGTCTCCAACTTCGCCGCATCGGGCAGATGGGATGAGCAGCAAATACGACGTGCTGGTGATCGGTGGCGGCAATGCGGCCCTGTGCGCGGCGATCAGCGCGCGGCGCGGCGGAGCGTCCGTCCTGGTGCTCGAAGGCGCGCCCAAATTCTACCGCGGCGGCAACACTCGCCACACCCGCAACATGCGCTGCGCCCATGACGCGGCGACCGAAATCCTGACCGGCCCCTACACCGAGGAGGAGTTTTGGGAGGACCTGCTGCGCGTCACCGGCGGGCAAACCGACGAGGTGCTGGCGCGCCACATGATCCGCGAATCCAAGGACATCCTGAACTGGATCGTGGAGCAGGGCGTGCGCTGGCAGCCTTCGCTCGGCGGTACGCTGAGCCTCGGCCGCACCAACTCCTTCTTCCTCGGCGGTGGCCGGGCGATGCTGAACGCGCTGTATCTGACCGCGGAGCGGCTCGGCGTCGCCGTCGAATACGACGCCGAGGTCACCGACCTCGTGATCGAGGACGGCATGTTCCTCGCCGCGCGCCTCAAGCGGCCGATCAAGGGCGAGACCGAGATCCGCGCCACCTCGCTGGTCGCCGCGGCCGGCGGGTTCGAGGCCAACATCGAATGGCTGAAGCAATATTGGGGTGAGGCCGCCGACAATTTTTTGATCCGCGGCACGCCCTATAACCGCGGCTCGATCCTGAAGATGCTGCTCGACAAGGGCGTGCAGGAGATCGGCGATCCCACCCAGTGCCATGCGGTCGCGATCGATGCCCGCGCGCCGAAATTCGACGGCGGCATCATCACGCGCCACGACTCCGTCGTGTTCGGCATCGTCGTCAACAAGCACGCCCAGCGCTTCTACGACGAGGGCGAGGACATCTGGCCGAAGCGCTACGCGATCTGGGGCCGGCTGGTCGCGGCGCAGCCCGACCAGATCGCCTATATCATTTTCGACTCGACCGTCGTGACCAGCTTCATGCCGACGCTGTTCCCGCCGATCGCCGGGCAGACGATCGCGGAGCTCGCCGGCAAGCTCGAGCTCGATCCGGTCGCGTTGGAGAAGACCATCACCGAATTCAACGCGGCGGTGCGGCCCGGGACCTTCGACCACACCATTCTGGACGATTGCGTGACGGAGGGCATCACGCCGCCGAAAACACATTGGGCGCGCCGGATCGAGACGCCGCCTTTTCTCGCCTATCCGGTGCGGCCCGGCATCACCTTCACCTATCTCGGCACGCGGGTGAACAAGGAGGCGCGGATGCTGATGAAGGACGGCATGCCGTCCGCCAACATGTTCGCGGCCGGCGAGATCATGGCGGGCAACGTGCTCGGCAAGGGCTATGCGGCCGGCATGGGCATGACCATCGGCAGCGTGTTCGGGCGGATCGCAGGACGGGAAGCGGCGAAACATGCACGGAACTAGAATTTTGGACGAAGCCGACCGTCTGATGACGGTCTGCAATTCCTGCCGCTATTGCGAGGGCCTGTGCGCGGTGTTTCCGGCGATGGAGATGCGCCGCGCCTTCTCCGATGGCGATCTCAACTATCTCGCCAATCTCTGCCATGCCTGCGGCGCCTGCTACGTCGACTGCCAGTTCTCGCCGCCGCACGAGTTCAACGTCAACGTTCCCGAGACGCTGGCGGTCGCGCGCGCGGAGTCCTATGCGGCCTATGCCTGGCCGCGTGCGCTATCCAGCACATTCGCGCGGAACGGCCTCGTCATCAGCATCACCACTGCGCTCAGCATGGTGGCGTTCATTCTCGGCTTCGCCGCCTTGAATGACCGCGGCGTGTTGTTCGGCGTGCACACCGGGCCCGGCGCCTTCTACAAGCTGATGCCGCACAACGCGATGGCTGCGCTGTTTGGCGCCGCATTCCTTTACGCGATCCTCGCACTTGTCATGAGCGTGCGCGCCTTCTGGCGCGACATCGGCGCGCCCATCGGCGACCGTGCCGATGGCGGCTCGATCTTTCAGGCAATCCGCGATGCCGGCGAGCTGCGCTATCTTCATGGCGGCGGCGTCGGTTGCTACAATGAGGACGACAAGCCCACCGACCGGCGTAAGCTCTATCACCACCTGACCTTCTACGGTTTCATCCTGTGCTTCGCAGCGACGTCTGTTGCGACGCTTTATCACTATCTGCTCGGCCGCGAGGCGCCGTATCCGTGGTGGGACCTGCCCGTGGTGCTCGGCACGCTCGGTGGCATCGGCCTGATCGTCGGGCCGATCGGCCTGTTCGCCGCCAAGATGCGGCGCGATCCCGCGCTGCTCGACGAGTTCAGCTACGGCATGGATGTCGCCTTCATCG
The DNA here is from genome assembly GCF_024585265.1 of Bradyrhizobium sp. WBAH42. NCBI lineage: Bacteria > Pseudomonadati > Pseudomonadota > Alphaproteobacteria > Hyphomicrobiales > Nitrobacteraceae > Bradyrhizobium > Bradyrhizobium sp. WBAH42. The sequence continues at coordinate 7,576,907 of NZ_CP036533.1, read as the reverse complement.
CCATGCTGTTCCTGACCGGCCTCACCGGAATGCTGCTGCTGGTGCTGCGCGAGACCGCCGCGATGGGACCGCTGCTCGCGCTGCATCTCGGCGCCGTGTTCGCATTGTTCATCACCATGCCCTACGGCAAGTTCGTACACGGCATTTATCGCTTTGCCGCGCTGGTGCGTTACGCGCAGGAGCGGCGGACGGCGGCGTGACCCGCGCACCGCCCGCTCGGGGCCCGGTGAACCTCCTATGCCACGTCGCGCTCTGGCGCTGATGCCTGCTCGCGGGCCATCGTCGTCGCCGTGACGTAATCGGTCTTGCCGGTGCCGAGCAGCGGCACCTTGTCGACCACCATGATCGTCGCGGGCACGGTCAGCTCGGAGGCGCCGATGGTCTTGGCCTGGGCCTGCATCGCACTGCGTTCGGCATTCTTCTCGGTGGTCAGCAGCACGATGCGCTCGCCCTTGCGCTGGTCGGGGATCGAGACCGCGACGGATGCTGCCTGCGGCCACAACGTCGCCGCGATGGCTTCGACTGCCGACAGCGAGACCATCTCGCCCGCGATCTTGGCAAAGCGCTTGGCGCGGCCCTTGATGGTGATGAACCCGGCCGAGTCGATCGAAACGATGTCGCCGGTGTCGTGCCAGCCGTCGGGCAGCTTTTCGAGCACGCCGGGATTTTCGGCCCGCAAATATCCGAGCATCACGTTCGGGCCACGCACCGACAGGCGTCCGCCTTCCTCGATGCCGGGGACCGGATCGAGGCGGCTTTCCATCAGCGGCGACAGGCGGCCGACGGTGCCGGGACGGTTGGCCATCGGCGTGTTCATCGCCAGCACGGGCGCCGTCTCGGTGACGCCGTAGCCTTCGAGGATGCGGATGCCGTAGCGCTCCATGAACACCTGGCGGGTGCGGTCCTTGACCGCTTCGGCGCCGGCGATCACGAGGCGCAGGGTGCGGAAGTCGTAGGCATGCGCCGAGCGCGCATAGCCGGTGAGGAACGTGTCGGTGCCGAACAGGATCGTGGCGCCGGTCTGGTAGATCAGCTCGGGCACGATCCGGTAATGCAGCGGCGAGGGGTACATGTAGATCGGAATGCCCGCGAGCAGCGGCATCATCATTCCGCCGGTCAGCCCGAAGGAGTGGAACACCGGCAGCACGTTGAACACCTTGTCGTTGGCGTTGGCATCGACCCGCGCCAGCGCCTGCGCCGCGTTGGCGAGGATGTTGCGATGGGACAGCACCACGCCCTTCGGCGTTCCTTCCGAACCTGAGGTGAACAGCACGACGGCGGGATCGTTGGCCTGGCGGGGTACGCGCGGCGTGGTGCCGGCGAGCAGGCCCTTGACCTTGTCGACGGTGCCGATCGAGGCACGGACGTCCTCGAGATAGACCACACGCGCCCCCGCGGAGATCGCGGCCATCAGCTTGTCGAGCTTGCCTTTCTCGATGAAGGCCTTCGAGGTCAGCACGGTCTTGACCTGCGCGGCCTTCATGGCGGCGAGCACGTTGACCGGACCGGCCGAGAAGTTGAGCATCGCCGGCACCCGGCCGCTGTTCTGCAGCGCCATGAAGACGACGGCGACGCCCGCGGAGTTCGGCAGCAGCACGCCGACATTCTCGCCGACGGCGGTGCCGCTCTCCAGCTTCCGGCTCAGCACCTGCGCGCCGAGGATCAGCTTGCGGTAGGTCAGCTTGGTGCCGAGCGCGTCCTCGATGATGACCTTGCCGGTATCGCGGTCGCGATAGGCGTGTCCGAGTGCCTCGAACAGCGTGTGATCGAGCATGGCGTTCTTGACGAGAGCGTCGATCATGACGTCCTGCAGCGCGGCGCCGGCCGCGTTGCGGCGTGCCTTGCCCTTGAGCGCTTCGTCGACCGGAAGCTTGACCGGCGGCAGGATGGTGACCGTCACGCGCGGAAACCACGACCGCTTGATCTGGCTCGAGTTGAGATAGCTGAGATAGGAGCGCTGCGCGCCTTCGATGCGGACCGGTACGACCACGGCGTCGGCCTTGTCCGCGATCATCGCGGTGCCGTCATACACCTTCATCAGCGAGCCAGAGACGGTGATCCGTCCTTCCGGGAAGATCACGACGGGCTCGCCTGCGGCGACGAGCTTGATCAGGTCGCGCGCGGCCAGCGGCTTGGTCGGGTCCATGGTGTAGTGCTTGACGACGCGCAGGAACGGCTTGGCCCACCAGGCCTTGGCGATGCCGGTGTCGACCGCAAAGCTCGCGTCGATCGGCAGCACGGCGTGCAGCAGCGGGCCGTCGATCAGGCTGACATGGTTGGGCGCGATCAGCATGCGCGTGCCCGGAGGCGGCAGGTTCTCGAGCCCCCGCACCTCGGTACGGAACAGGGCGCGGAACAGCAGCCCGCCGGCATCGCGCACGCCTTCCTTGCCCCACTTGGTCAGCACGAACCACACCGCGCCGAAGCTGGCGACGCCGAGGCCGAAGAAGATCCAGCCGACATGGAGACCGGCCGCCTGCAGCAGCGCGACGAACAGCGAGCCGACCACCATGAAGGCGGCCTGCAGCACGTTGCCGGCGGCGATGATACGGGCGCGCTCGGAAGGTTCGGACCAGGCCTGGACCGCGGCAAAGGACGGAACGACGAACAGGCCGCCGCCGAACGCGAAGGCGACGAAGTCGGCCAGCATGCGCAAGCCGGCGAACGAGGTGGCGAAGCCGAGCGCGGTGATGTCCTGCCCCTTGGCGGTGACGCCGATCGCCCAGGCGAGATCGAGGCCGGCAAAGCCCATGATGATGGCGCCGATCGGCACCAGCGCCAGGTTCGGGCGAACATGGCTGAGGCTGGCGGCAAACAGCGAGCCGATGGCGATGCCGATCGCGAAGACGGCAAGGCACAGCGTCACCACGCCCTCGGTGCCGCCGACGACCTCCTTGATCAGCGCCGGCAGCAGCGACAGCACGATGGCGCCGACCAGCCAGAACCAGGAGACGATCACGGTGCCGTCCCACAGCCGATGATCGGCATGCAATGTCTTGAGCAGGCTCACCGTCGAGGTCCAGGGATTGGCATCGACGGGCAGCTCAGGCGCGGAGGGCGTCGTCTGCGGAATGCGGGACGCGAACGCCCAGGACAGCACGGCCAGCACGACCACGGCCGATGCGACCCAGCCCATATGCGCGGAGCCGGCCACGAACTGGCCGCCGGCGACGGTGCCGAGCAGGATCGCCATGAAGGTCGCGCCTTCGACCAGCGCGTTGCCGGTCGCGAGCTCGCCGAGCTCCAGCTGGTCCGGCAGCATGGCGTATTTCACGGGGCCGAACAGAGCGGCGATGGTGCCGAACAGCGCGAGCGCTGCGAACAAGAGCGGCACCGAATGCAGGAAGAAGCCGGCAGCGGCGAAGGCCGCGGCAAAAATCTCGGCGAATTTGAGCCGCCTTGCGACGACGGATTTGACGTATTTGTCGGCGAGCTGGCCGCCGAGCCCGGACAGGATGAAGTAGGGGAAGATGAAGACGGCACCTGCGACCGTGACCAGCGCATCGCCATGGCCGGTCGCCGCGCTGTAAAGCAGGATGATGACGAGTGCGTTCTTGAGCACGTTGTCATTGAGCGCCGAGAAGAATTGCGCCCAGAACAACGGCGCGAAGCGGCGTGACGACATCAATTCCCTGATCATGACCAGTCCTGTTCCAAAAAGGCAGCCTGAGATTGTTGCGTTGTCTGTGAAACGTCACGACCGGAAGCGCATGGGGCGAACGATTGCGCGGCACCGAAGTTGCTGGCCTGCTCTGTCCCCTCGGTTCCTCCGATCCTGTTGGTCTTCAATTGGTCTCGTTAGGTTCGCAAATATCTGGTCGAGGTCGCGGCGGACCCGGGCGGCAGCACCCTCACTCGCCCGGATATGGCGCCGGGCGATGAAGGAAAAGCTGAACCGCATCGCTGAAATCCGCCGGATCGGCCGCGCAGGTCCAGACATGGTGAGTCCATCCTTGCAGTCGGCGATTGCATTCGAACCGACCCGCGCGGGCCTCAAGTGAGATGGGCGAGGTGGCGAAACGGCGAGAGGCGGCCGAGCGGGCTGAACCGCCGCCGCTCCTGACGCGCATGGGCGCGGCTCGCTCGCCACATCCGGAAGGTCGCCCGGCGCTCGGCGAGCACGCCCGCAACGTCGCAAGCCGTGGCGATGCGATTGATCGGCGCCATGGCGAACCGCAGCAGGGCGCGGCCGAGCCCGGTTGCGAGGGCGGCGGCGTCATCGGCGAAGGTGGTGACGAGATCGATAGCAAGGGTTTGCATTTTCCAGGTCTCCAGGTTAGATTGAACAATGTTCACATGAGTAGCTTGAAAATGAACAACGTTCAAGAAGAATCGCGGCGCGACCAGAAAAAATTTCGGCGCCGGCTGCAAATCGTCGAGATTGCGCGCGGCATTATCTCAGCTAAGGGGCTGAGATCATTGAAGGTTCGGGACGTGGCGGAGGCGGCCGGCTGCTCGGTTGGCAGCATCTATAACGAGTTCGGCGACTTCGATGGGGTCATCCTGACGGTGAACCGGGAAACGGTTCAGGCGCTCACAGCCCGGCTCCGGGCTGTTCCTGCCGAGGGTCCGGTTCGCCAGCTCTATGGGCTCGCCGAGACCTATCTCGACTTCTTCGCCGCGCACGCCAATCTGCTGCGCTCCCTGTTCGAGCATCGGATGGAGGACGATCGCCCCTATCCGGACGATATCCTCCAGATGGTGATGGATGCGTTCGCGCTGATGCATCCGCCCTTGGTGCGGCTATTGCCGGATGCGGATGACGTGAAGATCGCGCTGCTGTCGCGCACGCTGTTTTCCGCCGTGCATGGCATCATCTCGCTCGGCCTCGAGGAGCGCATGGTGGCCGTGCCGTCGCAGATGCTGCGCCAGCAGATCGAACAGTTCGTCGACACCCATCTCAGAGGTCTCGGCATTCTGCCGGTCGGTGCAGGGCTGTCTCGATGAGGCGCCGCCGCTACCAGGTGTAGCGCAGGCTCGCGGTGCCGGAATAAGTGGTGCTGTGAGCCGCGAGCTCGCCGTCGAACTTGGCCGACAGGGCAACACCGTTCGAAAATTTCAGCTCGGCACCGGCGGATGCGAGGGCAGCGTCTTTCGCCGGCGTCGCGCCATTTACGATGAAGCTGGCGCCGGGCAGGGCCTGGAACGCGGCGACGAGCGTCGGATCGCTCACCCAATCATGGGCCCACGCGGCGCGAGCCCGTAGCGTCAGGACCGCACTCGGCGAGACCAGCGTCGCCCGGTCGAAGCGTGCGCCGAGCTCACTCCTCGTGTGGGAGGCCGTGCGTCCCTGATAGGTCAGGCCAAATCCGCTGCCGGCCGGATCAGTCTCGGTATAGGTCGGCGTGCGAAATGCCTGCGCCTGCGCAGCCGCGTAGGGCGTGAAGCCGCCGATCGGCGTGGCGAAGCGATAGCCGCCCTCGATGCGGCCGCCGACGGTCTGAGCATCGAACTTTGCGGTGAGCTGGTTGCCGAACGGGGCCAGGCGATCCGTCGACATCCAATGATTGGCCACGGCGAGAGAGGCGGCGAAATAGGCGGGTCCGTTGCGGACCGCGGTGTACACGCCGGCCTGGACCGCATCGCTCTTGCCACCGCCGATCGCCTGCGCCAGATCCCACTTGGTGCCGCCGCCGGAGAGCGCGAAGCCGACGACCGCGTCGCGGCTGACATGATAGTCGGCGCCGGCAGCTACGCCGCCGGCGCGGGCGCTGAGGTCGTGGCTGCCGATCACGACCGGGTCGCCGCTGGTGCGATTGGTGCCGCCGAACGCCGCGCCCCAGGCGGTCCAGCGCTCGGCAAAGGTCGGCGCCTTCGGCGGGGCGCCCAGAACCTTGTTGTAGGCGAGGGCAATATCCTCCGGCAGCGCGGCGCGCTCGGGGCTGAAGCCGAGCGCAGTGTCGCTGGCGCTCGTGGTACCGCGTCCGCTCACGAACGGATCGAGCATGAGGCCGAGGAACTGGCTGGTGAACTGGAACGCGCCCTGCTGCGCGCCGGTGGCAGCTTCGCCTGAGAGCTGATCGAGATTGTAGCGGAGCTGGGCGTCGCTTTGCCCTGCGAAAGACGAGAGGAAGGGCAGATTGGGGCCGAATGCGCTCAGCGCGCCGGCCACTTCCTTTTGGTTTTGCGTCTGTGCGATGGAGAGGAACGCGGCGTTGTTGTAGTTGAGCGTCAGGAAAACGTTGAATCCGTCATAGCTGAGGGAGGACGCGAACAGCTGCGGATTGTATCCGCTGACGGTCACGCCCGCGAAGCTGCCGGTGAGGCCAGCCGTCGTGCTGAGGATGGTATACTGTGTCGAGGGGTTGTAGGCGCCTGCAAGTGTGGTGACGGCGACGGTGCCGCCGGTCAGCGTCGCGCTCACGGCGGCAATCTTGTCTGATTGCCCGGCCGCATTGACCGAGATCGCGTAGGTCGACCCTGACTGGAACGCCGCATTGCTGTTGACGACGAGCTGACCGAGATTGCCGGGCGCGACCGTACCGCCCGACACCACGGTGAGCGATCCGATCATGCCGCTGCCACCGAGCGTGCCGCCGGTCACGACCGTCCCGAAGTTGGCCATCGTGCCGTTGACGATGAGGGTGCCGGCCTGGACGACCAAGGCGGCCGCGTCCATCGTGGTTCCGGTCAGCGTCCAGGCGGAGCTGCCGGTCTTTTCTAGAACCTCGAATTCCTGGAACTGGCTGGTGAAGCCGAATGTGGCGAGGTCGAAAGTACTGTTGACAGTCCCGCCCAGGCGCAGCGTGTCCAATCCGTTGCCGGCTTTGACATATCCCATGACGTTCGATCCGGCACGCAGTTCGAAGACGTCGCTCCCGTCTTTGAGGTCGACAGCGGTGCTGACCCCGCTGCTGCTGATCGCGCCCGAATTGACGATGGTGTCTTGACTGTTCGAGCCCGTAATTGCTGTGCCGACGCTCGAGATCGTGCCGGCATTGTTGATGACGTTGCCGTCAGCCGCGCCGCTGAGATCGATGGCAGCGACATTGCCTGACTTCACGAGGCCGCTCGACAAGATGTTCACCTGGTTGTTCGCCGCTCCAGCGCCGATGCTGATTCCGATAGCTCCGAGGGCGCCGCTTCCCACCGCGCCGGCGATCTCGACGACGTTGTTGCTCGAATTGGCGAGGCCGATGCTCGCCGAGCCAAGGGGTGTCGATGCAACCACCGCCCCGGCATCGATCGTTATGGTGTTGTTGCCTCCACCGCTCACGTCGATGCCGTCGTTGCTGCTGGATGTGACCGACGCGTTGCCGAAGACCCTGACTGCGCTGTTGGATGCGAATTGAAGAAATATGCTCGCAAAGGTGGGGTCGCTCACCGTGGTCGCGGTGGTGCCGTCCCCGATGTTGACGGTGACGCCGGTGACCACGGCTGCTGTTTTGATCTGGGTGTTGTTCCCGACGCAGGTAACTGAATCGCCCGATTGAAGCGTCGTTAGCGTGCCGCTCCCGGTCATCACACACACCGCTTGTGCCGGCGTGATGAACCCCGGCAGCGAGCTGCCCAGGGCACCGATCGTGGTGCTCAAGAGAAGCGCGCGCCGCCGGCGCGTCGTTGCACGAACGATATTGCGCGGGGCGATCAAATCATTCCAAGGCACTTCCAAGCTCCTCTCGGCGCGGTCCGGGCGGATTCGTACCCGCAGCATCGGGCGCACCCATGCTTAGCGAGTGAGGCCCCGGCCATCGTGGACAGGGGCGCAATGCGACGTGTCAGAATGCGAAGGGCGCTGCTTTTTCAGATCGATGTGGCCGCGGCGTCACAACTGTGCCTTGTCACTGCATTGTCTGGCGCGCCGAAATGGATCGGGGCGCTATCGGGTGGGCCGAGGCGAATCAACCTGATTGCGATGGTCGCTGGAGATGAATTCGAGGCCAGGCGGCAATCAGCCCCGTGCAGCGACGACCTCGCGCGGTCGGGGCGCGACCACGACGACATCCGGCCGTCCGCTCTCGACCTGGACACGGTTGCGTCCCTTTTCCTTGGCGCGGTAGCAGGCGGCATCCGCGCGCCGCATCGCCTCCTCGAGCGAGGTATCGCGGTCGGCGATGCAGGTGACGCCGACGCTGGCGGTCACCGCGAAGCAGCGATCGTCCCAGGTGAAGCTGAACAGCTCGAGCGATCGTCGCAGCCGTTCGGCGATGTCGACGGTGCTCGACGGCGAGCACTGCGGCAGGATCAGGCCAAACTCATCGCCGCCGAGCCGGGCCACCAGATCATGCGGCCGCCGGTCCCGTTGCAGGAGGCTGGAGACCTGGCAGAGCAGGCGGTCGCCCGCGAGATGGCCGCAGCTGTCGTTGACGTTCTTGAACTGGTCGAGGTCGAGCAGGATCAGTCCCAGCGGACCCGCCGCGACATTGTCCAGCTCGCCTTGCAGGCGCGCCTCGAAGGCGCGGCGGTTGCAAAGCCCTGTCAACCAATCGTGCGATGCCTGCCAGGCCAGGCGCTCCTTCTCGGCATGCAAGGCGTCTTCGAATGACTGCCGTTGCAGCACCAGCCGCCGCGTATGCCAGATCAGGAGCAGGATCAGCGTCGCGGCGGTGAGGATATTGATGCCCGTCAGCGTCAGCTTGATCGCGCGGGAGCCTTCACCGAGGACGGTGGAGAACCGCTTGGCGTGCACCGTGAACTGGGCATTGAGCTCCGACAGCCGCGACGACAGGACTTGCAGGCGGCCGTCGTCCTGAATGGGACCTTTCTCCAGCTCGGATCGGATGACCTCGCCGAACACGCTGAGCTCCAGCAGCATGGGATCGGTGGCGGCCCATTCCCTGATCGCGTCCTGGAGGAAGCTGACGCGGTTGAAATAGCGAAACAGCCAGATCAGTCCCGGAACATCGTCGGGATGGTTGCCGCCTTGCAGGAAGCCGATGCGGGCGGCCTCGACGTCGACCGGATCGCGCTCCAGCGCCCAGCGCGCGAACTCGTCGCCGATGGGAACGGCGAGTGAAGCCTGATATTGCGCGAACTGGCTCGGTTCGCCCGAATGCAGATAGAGATTGAGGAAATAGACGGCGTTCTTCTGCGAGCGTGACCAGAGTGCTTCGCCGGCGACATAGGCGCGGACCGACGACATCACCTCGAGGCTGAATCCGGCGATCGCCGCCTGCAGCAGGACGACCATCACGAAAGGCAAGACGAGCTTGATGACGTGAAGGAAGTTGCCGCCCTCCGCCGACGCCGCTGTTCTGCGAAACACACTAGTCCCCAAGTCGATCGACGCGCCCCAGAGGGCGTTGCGCCTGCAACGCAAAGTAGACGAGATGGTTGCTTAACTCGACCTGAAAGGCGCGGAGAACTCCGTACCAGGGTGAAGCCGTTGTGAAGCAGGCGCCAGCAACTCGCTTCAAATGCGGTGAACGGGGAACTGGCGCAGCATCGACGAACGTTGCCGCGCATTCGTCATTCGCGATTTACCCAATGGAGAGAATTTGGCGAGGGGCTACACCAGCACCGGCTTGCGCACGCGACCGGCGTCGCCGAACACGCGCAGGTAACGCGCGATCTCCGAGGGCAGGCCGGTCGCCTTCTCCGGATTGTCGGAGAGCTTGACAGCCGGACGGCCGTCGACCGACGAGACCTTGCAGACCAGCGAGATCGGGTCGAGGCTGATCGAGCCGTCCGGCGTGCAGCCGACGAAGTCGTTGGTGAGGTTGGTGCCCCAGCCGAAGGAGAGCCGCACGCGCCCTGCGAAGTGGCGATAGGTGTCCTCGATCGAGCCGACATCCATCGCGTCGGAAAAGACGAGCAGCTTGTCCTTGGGGTTGCGGCCCTTCTTTTCCCACCAGGCGATGATCTCCTCGCCGGCCTGGATCGGCGGCGCGCTGTCGGGGCGGAAGCCGGTCCAATCGGCGACCCATTCCGGCGCATCGCGCAGGAACGCCTTGCTGCCGAAGGCGTCGGGCAGCGCGATCAGGAGGTTGCCGCCGTAAGTCTGGCGCCATTGGTCGAGAATGCGGTAGGGCGCCCAGCGTAATTCCTCGTCGTCCCTGGCGAGCGCGGCCGCCACCATCGGCAGCTCGTGCGCGTTGGTGCCGATGGCTTCGAGATCGTTGTCCATGGCGAGCAGCACGTTGGAGGTGCCGATGAAGGAGGGGCCGAGGCCTTCCTTCACCGCCTCGACGCACCAGCGCTGCCACAGGAAGCCGTGACGGCGGCGCGTGCCGAAGTCGGAGAGCCGCAGGCCCTCGAGCTGGCGCAGCCGTTCGACCTTGGTCCACAGCTTGGCCTTGGCGCGGGCGTAGAGCACGTCGAGCTCGAAGCGGCCGCGGCCCTTCATGGCCGCACGCGAACGCAGCTCGTTGAGGATCGCAAGTGCCGGAATCTCCCACATCGTGGTGTGGGTCCAGGGGCCGTGGAAATGCAGCTCGTACTGGCCCTCGACCTTGCGCAGCTCGTACTCGGGCAGGCGGAATTCCGCCAGCCAGCGGATGAAATCCGCCGAGAACATATGGGTTTTGCCGTAGAAGGTGTTACCGGCCAGCCAGATCAGCTCTTTCTTGGTGAAGCGGATGGTGCGGGCATGGTCGAGCTGGGCGCGCAGCTCGCCCTCGTCGATGATCTCGGCAAGCCGCACATGGCGCGAGCGGTTGATGACCGAGAAGGTCACCTGCTGATCCGGGTAATCCTCCCGAATCATCTGCAACATCAATAGTTTGTAGAAGTCGGTATCAAGCAGGCTGCGGATGATGGGATCCAGCCGCCAGCTGTGATTGTAGGTCCGGCTCGCAATGTCAGTCACTGTCATGCGGGGATTTTAGCGCGGCTCTCCCGGCGCAACCAGTGGGTTTGGGAAGAGCAGTCCCCACGAAGCGCGGCACCTGATATCAGGACTTGAGAACTGGAGGTCAGGACTTAGCGGCCGTCGCAGCGACGGCCTCGAGCTGGCTCCTGACCCAGCGATGGGCCGGGTCCTTCTGGTAGCGCTGGTGCCAGACCATGAACATCGGCAGCTCGGCCAGGGTCTTCGTGCGGGACGCCAGCGGGATCGGTGTTTGCGCAAAGCCTCGCATCACGCCGGAGGCGAGCAGGCTCGGCATGCTCGCCAGCATCTGCGAGCCGCGCAGGAAGGACGGCACGCCGGAGAAGCTCGGCACCGAGATCGCGATGTCGCGGTGAAGCCCGTTCGCTGCGAGCCGGCGGTCGAAGTCGAGCCGCTCATTGTCCGTGTAGACCACGGTGATGTGACGCGCCGCGAGATAGGCATTGCGGCTGGCCGGCGCGGCACGTGCCTTGGCATCGTAGTAGCAGACATAGTGATCCCTCAGCAGCCGCTTCTGCACGATGTCGACGCCCGATGGCGGCAGCGGTGTGATCAGGAGGTCGCAGCGGTTCTCGCGCAGCATCGCCGGCGAAGGCGATTGCGAGGGGATCACGCGCAGGTTCAGGCTCTTCACTTGTGCGGCGACGTGATCGAAGAACCGCGGCAGCAGCAGGTCGCGCTGGAAGTCGTTGGCGGCGATCGTCAGCGACAGCTGAGCCTCCTCCGGCGCGAAGCTGACGCCGCCGGCAAAGCTGCGCATCTCGTCGATCAGCGCGCGTGCCTTGCCGGCCAGCGCCTGTGCATGAGCCGTCGCGACGATGCCGCGGCCTGACTTGGCGAACAGCGGATCGCCGGCGATCCGCCGCAGCTTGTTCAGGGCGTGGCTGACGGCCGATTGCGTCAGGCCGAGCCGCGTCGCCGCCGCCGTGACCGATCCCTCCTCCAGCACGGCCAGGAACAGTTCGAGGGCGTGGCCATCGAGGGCCAAATGATCGATTTCCTTCATGTAATTCATTATAATTCATCTATTTATCTTGAGAATAGGGTGGCTCATGCTCTCCCGATAAGCCGGGCCCGACCCCGGGCTCCCAGGGAGAGACAACGCCGATGAATGCCCAGGCGCCAGCCTTGCGGGATCCCCGCCTCAACCGTCCCGAGCCGTTCACGCCGCCGCTCGGCGACGGCGGCTTCTTCCAGCGCGACCGCGCGATCCATCCGCCGGCACATGCGCCAGGCTACAAGTCCTCGGTGCTGCGCTCGCCGCGCCAGTCGCTGCTGTCCCTTGAGAACTCGATCTCGGAGATGTCAGGGCCGGTGTTCGGGCACAATGATCTCGGCCCGCTCGACAACGATTTGATCCGCAATTACGCCAAGGACGGCGATCCCGTCGGCGAGCGGATCATCGTCCACGGCCGCGTGCTGGACGAGACCGGCCGCGGCATTCCGAACACGCTCGTCGAGTTCTGGCAGGCCAATGCGGGCGGCCGCTACCGGCACAAGAAGGACACCTATCTGGCGCCGATCGATCCGAATTTCGGCGGCTGCGGCCGTGCGCTCACCGACGACACCGGGTACTATTATTTCCGCACCGTGAAGCCGGGCCCCTATCCCTGGCGCAACTACGTCAACAGCTGGCGCCCCGCCCATATCCACTTCTCGGTGTTCGGCTCGGGCTTTGCGCAGCGGCTGATCACGCAGATGTATTTCGAAGGCGACCCGCTGATCCCGGTCTGCCCGATCCTGACGACGATTCCGGACAAGGATGCGCTCGACCGCCTCGTCGCGCCGCTCGACCTCAACGCCTCGACGCCGTTCGACTCGCTCGCCTACCGCTTCGACATCGTGCTGCGCGGCCAGCGCTCCACCTATTTCGAAAATCGCACCGCGGGGAACTAAGCCCATGCCGCAGCCGCTCAACTATCTCAAGGAAACCGCCTCGCAGACCGCCGGGCCTTACGTCCATATCGGCCTGATCCCGGCCATGGCCGGCTTCGACATCTTCGAGAAGAACTTCTCCAACGTGCTGGTGACGCCGAATACAAAGGGCGAGCGCATCACGCTGGAGGGCAAGGTGCTCGACGGCGCCGGCACGCCGCTACGCGACGTGCTGCTGGAGATCTGGCAGGCCAATGCGGCCGGCCGCTACAACCATCCGGCCGATCGCTCGGCCGGCGCGCTGGACGACGAGTTTCGCGGCTGGGGCCGCGCCGGGTCTGACTTCGACAGCGGCCTCGTCACCTTCGAGACCATCAAGCCGGGCGCGATCACCGACAGGGCGGGACGCAAATGCGCGCCGCACGTCAATATCTGGATCGTCGCGCGCGGCATCAACATCGGCCTCAACACCCGGCTCTATTTCTCGGACGAGGAGGCCGCCAACGCCGCCGATCCCGTGCTCAACCTGGTCGAGCAGCCGATGCGCCGCAAGACATTGATCGCAACCCGCAGCGAGCGCGCCGGCAAAATCGTGTACGCCTTCACGATCAATCTGCAGGGGCCGGAGGAGACGGTGTTCTTCGACGTGTGAGACGCCGGGGCGGCCGTCCTCCGATCATTCCACCCGGTCGTCGCGCTTGATCGTTCCGCGCGCGAGGAATTGCGGCGGCTGTCGCACCTCGCGCGATCCCGGCCGATCGGGTGGATCGCGCCCCACTTTTGGTTTCAGCTCCACCAAATCAATGAATGCGTCCGCCTGCCGGCGCAGGTCGTCGGCGACCATGGGCGGCTGAGTGGAGAGTGTGGAGACGACGGTCACGCGGACACCGCGGCGTTGCAAGGCCTCGACCAGCGAACGGAAGTCACCATCGCCCGAGCACAACACGATCTGATCGACGTGCTGGGCGAGCTCCATCGCGCTCACGGCGAGGTCGACATCCATGCTGCCCTTCACCTTGCGGCGGCCGGTAGCGGGGTCGACGAATTCCTTGGTGAGCTTGGTGACGACGGTGAACCCGTTGTAGTCGAGCCAATCGATCAAGGGGCGGATCGACGAATATTCCTGATCCTCGATGATGGTCGTGTAGTAGAAGGCGCGTAACAGCGTAGCGCGGCTTTGAAATTCACAGAGCAGGCGTCTGTAATCGATCTCGAAGCCGAGCGCCTTGGCGGTGGCATGGAAATTGGAGCCGTCGATGAAGAGCGCACTCTTCCCAAGCGAAGACATTATCCACAACTCCCGGGTTCGGCGCGAAAGCCGACCGTCCAGCTGAAATGGCGCGGCGTGTCGGCAGGAAAATACCTCAACGCGCCGTTGGTTTGCCGAAAAAGCGGCGCAGACGACCGGACAGGGTTGGCCGCCTTGCGCCGAGGGTAGGGAGGTTGCATGCCACCAGCGCCAGGGCGCCGAATGCCGTCACGCTAGGGCCTGGGCATGCCCCGCTCAATTGTACGGAGGTAAAGCGCCTCTATCCAAAGGATGGGGCGCTATATACGAAGGTAGTGGCAACGAGAGACATCGCGGTTCCGCGGCGCGTCAGCCTTCGCCGCCATGGAGCCGCGCGCGAAACGCGCGTGGCGACACGCCCGTGGCGGCGGCGTAGACCCGGCTGAAATAGGCGGGGTCGTCGAAGCCGAGGGCGTAGGCGATCGTCGAGACCGGCAGGTTGGTGTAGACGAGGTTGCGCCGCGCCTCGCGGATCAGGCGGTTGAGGATCAGATGCGAGGCGGTGTCCCCGGTCGCCGCCCGCGTGATCCGGTTGAGATGCGTCGGTGTCACCGACAGCGCTCTGGCATAGTCGGCGACGCTCCAGCGCTCCAGATGATGCTGCTCCAGCAGCGCCTCGAAGCGGCGGAACAACCCGCTTTCCGCGGTGCCGTTGCCGCCGCTCTCGCCCGTGAGCGCGCGCGCCACCAGCCCGATCATGGCCGACGACAGGGCGCGGAGCACATGCGCACGGCCGAAGTCGCGCGCGGCGTGCTCGGCGAAAATCTGCTTCATCGTGGCGCGGATCTGCGGCGTGCCGCGCACCACCGCCGACCGCGACAGCGCCCCGCGCAGGCCCTCGGCGGCGAGCAGCGCTTCGTCGAGAATCTCCGCGGCGATGGTCAACACCCATCCTTGCGTATCGGGCTCGAAGCGGAAGCCGTGGACGTGGCCGACCGGCACGTTGACGATCTGCATCGGCCTCAGCGGCACCACGCGCCCGTCGAGTGTCGCCTCGCCGCCACCGCGCTCGATCAGCAACACCTGGTGCAAGCGGGCATGGCGGTGCACGGCCAGCGTCCAGTCGTGCAGCACCGAACGCGACGCGATCGTCTCGCAATGCACGACGTCAGGCAGATCGCCGGACTCGCCGAACAGATTGTAGACCCGGATTGCCGGGGCGGGGGCCGCGCTGCTCATGTTCGAATAGTACAAGACAAAGGCGAAACCCTCCATCGGTCTGCGGCGTAGAATATGCAAAAAAATGCCGACGGGAGGACGCAAAAATGAAAGTTCAGGTCTGTATCATCGGCGGTGGGCCGTCCGGGCTGCTGCTGTCCCAGCTGCTGCACCTCAAGGGCATCGACACCATCCTGCTGGAGAAATACAGCCGCGACTACGTGCTGGCCCGGATCCGCGCCGGCGTGCTCGAGCACGGCTTTGCGAAGCTGATGCGCGAGGCGCAGTGCGGCGAGCGGATGGACCGCGAGGGCGAGATCCACAACGGCTTCGAGATCGCCCATGACGGCGTGCTGTCCCATATCGACCTGCACAAGCATTCCGGCGGCAATTCGGTGCTGGTCTACGGCCAGACCGAGCTGACGCGCGACCTCTACGAGGCGCGCGACCGGGTCGGCGGCAAGGTCGTGCACAATGCCGAGGACGTCACGCCGCATGATCTGACGTCGGATCGGCCCTACGTGACGTATCGCTCGAACGGGCAGACGATCCGCGTCGATTGCGACTACGTCGTCGGCGCCGATGGTTTCCATGGCGTCAGCCGCAAGTCGATCCCGAAGGACGTGCTGCGCGAATATGAGAAGGTCTATCCGTTCGGCTGGCTCGGCGTGCTGTCGCGCACGAAGCCGGTATCGCCCGAGCTGATCTACGTGAAGCACGAGCGCGGCTTTGCGCTGTGCTCGCTGCGCTCGCAAGTGCTGAGCCGCTATTACATCCAGGTGCCACTGACGGACAAGGTGGAGGACTGGAGCGACGATGCGTTCTGGGCCGAGCTGAAGCGCCGCCTGCCGGACGAGGTCGCAGGCCGCCTGATCACGGGGCCGTCGATCGAGAAGAGCATCGCGCCATTGCGCAGCTTCGTCGCCGAACCGATGAGCTACGGCCGCCTGTTCCTCGCCGGCGATGCCGCGCACATCGTGCCTCCGACCGGCGCGCGCGGGCTGAACAGCGCTGCGTCCGACATCTATTATCTCTATCACGCGCTGCTCGCGCATTATCAGAGCGGCGACGATGCCGGTCTCAAGGGCTATTCCGCCAAGGCGCTCGCGCGGATCTGGAAGGCACAACGCTTCTCCTGGTGGATGACGATGATGCTGCACCGCTTCCCCGACCGCATCGAATATGAGGATCGGCTGCAGCAGACCGAGCTCGACTACCTGCTCTCGTCCGAGACGGCGCAGCGGCTGCTCGCGGAGAACTATACGGGGCTGCCGTTTTAACGCGGCCTCTCTTCACCCTCCCCTGGAGGGGGAGGGTCGATCGCGCGAAGCGCGAGCGGGGTGGGGTGATCTCTCCACACGGGCACTGCCTCGGTGGAGAGACTGTCACCCCACCCCGTCTCACATTTCGCTGCGCTAAATGTGAGCCGACCCTCCCCCTCCAGGGGAGGGTAAGGGGCCACGTTACTTTCCTTCCAGCGTATTGACCGGTGTCCAGTCCGGCGGCGGCGGAGTCTCCGTCAGCACTTTCGCGCGCTTGGCGAACCGAGCTGACGCAGGATCGATCTTCGCGACGCCGTCGAACGCATCGGCCGCCTTCGCAAACTCGCGTGCCCGCCAGCACGCCAGCCCTTCCGCATATGCTGCGGCCACCTTCGCCTGCTCGGCGCTCTCCGCGCCGGTTTCCGCCAGCGGCTCGAACACCCTGATCGCCTCGCCGCGGCCCTGCACCCTGATCGCATCGAGCTCGCGCCAGGCGAAGCTATCGCCGGTCTGCGCCATCGTGGTTTCGGAGGCCATGATCGCGGTGCCGTAATATTTGTTGGCGCCCTCGAGGCGTGAGGCGACGTTCACGGTGTCGCTCATCACCGTGTAGTTGAAGCGGCGCCGCGAGCCGATATTGCCGACCACGGCCTCGCCGCTGTTGAGCCCGATGCGGTGCGACAGGTCGTGACCGGCGAAGGCGGGATGGCCGGCATTGAGCTCGGCGAGCTTGTCGTGGCACTTCAGCGCGGCACGCACCGCGTTGCGCGCGTGGGCGGGATCGTCGGCCGGTGCGCCGAACATGGCGACGATGGAATCCCCGATATATTTGTCGACGTAACCGCCATGGCCTTCGATGATGTCGGTCATGGCGGACAGATATTCGTTCATCAGCGTCACCAGCTCGCCCGGCGTCATCGTCTCGGCGATCGACGAGAATCCGCTGAGGTCGGAGAAGAACATCGTGACGTTGCGAGTCTCGCCGCCGAGCGCCGGCATCTTGCCGGAGGCGACCATGGTCTCGATCACCTCGGGCGCGAGGTAAAGGGCAAAGCTCTTGCGCAGGAATCGCTCGTCGCGATCGGCCAGCACGTAGCGATAGCCGATCATGATCGCGAGCGCGGCAAGGCTGGCGAGCGCCGGCTCGGTCAGCGGCAGCGCCAAGGCATGGACGAATGCGCCGACGGCAGCGACCAGGTAGACGATGGTGAGGCCGAGCCAGGCGATCAGCGCGCCACTCGGTGCGAGCACGCCGGCCGCGCAGGCGATGATGGCCGCGAACGCGATCGTGAGAAGGGTCCGCGCGGGGAAGCCGAGCTCGGTCACGGCATCGCGCTCGATCAGGTTCCGGACCGCAGCGGCGTGCACGAACACACCGGCGACGTCGCTGCGGGCCTTTTGCGCGATGCCGGCGGGCGCGGGCAGGGCACATCGTGCCGACGGTGTGCCGTCATGGCCGCCGGACAGGCGCATCGAGGTGAGCTTGCGATCCTCGAAGTTGAGGACGGTCCCGAGCAGAACGACCTTGCCCTCGAAGGCGCGCCGGAAGAAATCGCGGTCTCCTTTTTCGACGCAGGCGCGCAAGTCGGCAAAGGAGAAGGTCGGTACGTCGCGGCTGAGGCCGCGGAAGTTGAGCGTCAGCGTGTTCGGCACGGCGCTCGGGATCGCGTAGCCGGATAGCTCGGCCGCACCGGATGGCGCAATCTCGAGCTTTGCGCCGAGCGCGCGGGCGGCGAGCTCGACCGCCATTGCGGGCACCGGCTTGCCGTCGATGTCGAAGGTGAGCGGCATCCGCCGGATGACATCGTCCGTATCGGTGTGGACATTGAGCGCACGGACGTTGTTTCGCACCGCCAGCTGCTGCGCACGGTAGGGCGGTTCTGGATGGTCGTTGCTCAGGATCTCGCCGAGCACCAGCTTGCCATTGTCCGAGATCTGCCGCAGCGCGATCAGATAGTCCCGGTCAAATCCCCTCACACGGCTGCCAAACGATGTGTCGCCAAAGGGAATCTCGGACTGCTCGATCGAGTTCTTGAAGATGACGTCGAAGCCGATCACCTTGGCGCCGCCGTCGCTGATGCTGCCGAGCACCCGGCCGATCTCGCGCGTCCAGGTCTGCGTCGGCGATCCCTTGAACGGCGGAGTTTCGTAGGTTTCGCCGTCGATGGCCACGACGACAACCGGCGATGTCGCGGGATCGCGGCGCTCGCCGATGATCTTGCCGCGCAGCGCGGTGAGGATGTCGAGCGAGAGGCCTTGCAGCGTCTGCAGCGGCGGGGACGTGAAGATCGCGCCCGCGAGGAACGCGATCAGAATCGCCGCAACGATGTCCCGTCCCCCGATCCGCCGCATCGCCCCGTCGCTAGGTCCGCCTATTCGAGCCGCAGCAGGCGGCCGATGATCGGGGTCGGCGAGGAGGTGGCGCTGGCGTCGATCTGGAAGGTGTAGCGCTTGGCACCGAGAATGGCGAGGTAGCTGCCGCCCGGGGTTAGTGTCTTCCCGGCCTTGGCGAAATCATAGAACTTGCCGCCGACCATGGCATCGCCCTTGAGCGGCACGCTGATCGTGGGCTCCTTGCCGTCGGTGCGTTCGATCACCAGCGTGCCGCCGGCTTTGGCTTGCACCAGTGGCGAGACGCCGTAAAGCGTCGGCAGCTTGGCCGGCCCGCCCTTGGCGTCCGAGCGCATGGTGCGGAAGGTCGTCGCGGCGCTCTGGTTCGCTTCGCGCTCCGACAGTTTTGCCGCATTGGTATCGCACGGCACCTTTTCCCGCTTGACCTCGCCCAGCTGCACGGTGCTCTGCTCAGCGCCGACCAGGACGACACCCTCGCTGATGGTCTCGCGCTGGCAGGACTTCAGGTAGCTGAGCGTGATGCTCGCCTTGGGCCCGAGCTTGATGATCTTGCCCGGCGCCACGTAGTCCATGAACGCGATGCCGTCGACCTTGCCCTGGATGTCCTCGACGATCGCAGCGGGAGTCTCCGCCAAAGCGGGGGCCGCAAGGCAGAATGCGCCGACACAGGCGCCGATCAGGCTTTTCATGGGAATTCTCATCCAATTCGACGATGCTCTGGTGCCCCGTCCTGGTTCGATGCCTAGCAGCACGGCGCCGGGGCAAGTGTGACCAGAATCACTCATAGGTCTTGGTGCCACTTTAGCAGGAACAGGTTCAAGCCGGCGACCGGAGAAACAATGTCAAGCCGCGGCAAGATGTTGGCGGATTGATCGGCTCAGGCGGTCGGGACGGCCTCGGTCGGGGTGTCCTCGTCTGAAGAGATTTCCGCCGCACTCTCCTGACTGGGAGCGAGAAGGGCCTCGGCGCTCGGCAAAGGAATCGTTCGCGGAGCGCCGGCGATCTCGACCACCTCGTCCCAGCGCGACAGGAAGGCCGTCACGCAGGCCGGATCGAACTGGCGCCCTGCGTTCTCGACCAGGTAGCCGCGCGCGACGTCGAGCGGCATCGGTTCCTTATACGGCCGCCGCGTCGTCAGGGCGTCGAAGACGTCGGCGACCGCCACTACGCGCGCGGCGATCGGGATTTCATCCGCCTTCAGGCCGCTCGGATAGCCTGCGCCGTCCCAACGTTCGTGATGGCCTGCAGCAATTTGCGCGCCGAGCCGAATCAGCTCGCAGCTGGAATCGGCCAGGATGCGCTCGCCGATCGTCGCATGCGTCCGGATCACCGCCATCTCCGCCTCGGTGAGCCTGCCCGGCTTGAGCAGGATCTTGTCGGGAATGGCGACCTTGCCGACGTCGTGCAGGGGGGCGGCGAGATAGATGTCGCGGCAGAGCCGGGCCGGCAGGCCGAGCTGCTCGGCGATGATGCGGCTGTAGCGGGCGACCCGCAGCGTGTGCTCGCCGGTGTCGTTGTCGCGGTATTCGACCGCGAGCGCGAGCCGCAGGATGATCTCCTCCTCGCGCTCACCGAGCTTTCGTGTCGCGACCGCGACTTCGCTGGCCAGGTGCGCGGCGCGGTCGTTCAGCTTGCGTACGGCTGCACCAAGCTGAACCAAATTCCGCAGGCGCACCGTCATCTCGACGCTCTGCGGCTGCTTGGGCAGGAAATCGGTTGCACCGGCCTGCAACGCTTCCATCTTCACGTCATCGGTCTGACGCGAGGTGATCATCGCGATCGGGATGTCGGCGCGGCCGGGAAGCCTGCGGAAGGTGCGGATGAAGCTGATGCCGTCCATGTGCGGCATCTCGTAGTCGACCAGCACCAGATCGAAGGCGCGCTCCTGGGCGCAGGCCAGCGCCTCCACAGGATCGAGGAAGGTGGTGGCCTCGACCAGACCTTCAGCCTCGATGTGGCGTTTCAGGAAGTTGAGGACGGAGCGGCTGTCGTCAACCAGGAGCGCTTGGGTGAGCATCGGGCTCTGTTCGCTGGCAAAGGCACGAACCCAAGCCATTACCGAAGCGGATTTAACACGAAGCAAATTCGACGCGGATGTGCGTGTCCAGCCCACGATGTGGGCAGGTTGTGCACGTCTGCATGCGGTTGCGCGAATTCCGGAAGAATGTGACCCGTAGTTGTACGGATGCCCGCGTTAGGAGTTTGCTCACCGGATTCGCGTCAAACGAGTAGTGGAATTTTAGCAAAGGCGGATGCTGCGATGTCGCTCAACCCCACCGAGCCGAAGTGGTCGCTGCGGTTGCCCGCCGATTGCAGCATTGCGGCCATCCGCAACGTCTATGGTCTCATTCGCGAGGCATTCGGCCGCCAGGAGCGGCTCGAGATCGACTGTTCCAGCGTCGACAAGGCCGACGTGACCTCGATCCAGCTTCTGCTGTCGACCGCCAAGACCGGCGAGGCCCAGGGCCGTCCGGTCGTCCTGACCTCCTTTTCACAATCTTTGCGCAACACCCTTCGCCGCGCCGGCTTCGCCAGCGAGGCGATGATCGATCAGCATTTCCCGCAAAAGAAAGATGGCACCTGATGGCCACGATTTTGACCGTCGATGATTCTCCCAGCATTCGGCAAATGATCAAGGTCGTGCTCGAGCCGGCCGGTCACAACGTGATCGAGGCCGGCGACGGCGCGCAAGGGCTCGCCAAGGCGCAGGCTGGCAAGCTCGACCTCGTCATCACCGACCTCAACATGCCCGTCATGAACGGGCTGGAGCTGATCCGCGCATTGCGCAAGCTGCCGAGTGCGGTCGGCATGCCCATCGTGTTCCTGACCACCGAATCCAACGACACGGTGAAGCAGGAAGCCAAGAGCGCCGGCGCCACCGGCTGGATCACCAAGCCTTTCAAGCCTGAACAATTGCTCGCCGTGGTCGGCAAGCTGGTGCGCACATGAGCGCAATGGACCCGACCGAGGTCTTTCGTCAGGAAGCCAGCGAGCTCTTCGAAGTTCTTGAAGGCGCCTTGCTCGATCTCGGCCAGCGTCCAGACGACCGCGAGCTGGTCGATTCCGCCTTCCGCGCCCTGCACACGATCAAGGGGTCGGGCGCCATGTTCGGCTTCGACAAGGTCGCCTCCTTCACCCACGAATTCGAGACCGCCTTCGACCGCGTCCGCAAGGGCGAGATCAAGCCGACGCAGGAGCTGATCTCGGTCGCGCTCGCCGCCAAGGACTACATCCGCGCATTGATCGAGGATCCTCAGTCGACCGACGACATCATCGGCGAAGCCATCCTCGACGACCTCAAGCGCTTCGTCGCGGCCGACATGCCCGTCGCCCTTGAGGCCGAGGCCCCTCCGCTGGCGCCTGCCGAGAGCAAGCAGGCCGGCTGGCACCTCTATCTGGAGTTCGAATCCCACATCCTGCGCAACGGCTCGAATCCGCTCGACCTGTTGGAAGATCTCTGCAAGCTCGGTCCCTGCTTTGTCGTGCCCGTCACCGACGGCATCCCGTTCCTCGACGAGATGGATCCGGAAGACTGCTATCTGAAGTGGGACGTCAAGCTGCACGCGGCCTGCGACAAGGATGCGATCGACGACGTCTTCATGTTCGTCCAGGACGAGATGAAGCTGACGCTCTCGCCTCTGGAGCATGTCGAAGCCCCCGCGCCGGCCCCGCTGTTCCAGCTGCTCGACGAAGAGCCGGCGATCGCCGAAATGGCTGCGCCTGTGGTGGAGGCCATCGCCGAGTTGCCCGCCGCAAGGGCCGAGCCCGAGTTCGAGGCCAAGCCGGACGTCAAGCCGGAGGTCAAGCGCGAGGCGGCACCCGCCCGCCGCGAGGACGCCAAGCAAGAGCGTAGCATCGCCACCGTTCGCGTCCAGGCCGAGCGCCTCGACGAGCTGATGGACCGCGTCGGCGAGCTCGTCATCGCCCAGGCGCGGCTGACCCAGCTCGCCGCCTCCGGCTCCGACCTCTCGATCAAGATGATCGCCGAGGAGATCGAGCGCCTTGCCTCGTCCCTGCGCGACACCACGATGGGTGCGCGCATGGTGCCGATCGGCTCCTTGTTCGGCCGCTTCCGCCGCCTCGTGCACGATCTGTCGCGGGATCTGTCAAAGCCGGTCGAATTCGTCACCTCGGGCGAGGATACCGAGCTCGACAAGACCATGATCGAGGCCCTGGCCGATCCGCTGGTGCATCTGATCCGCAACGCCATCGACCACGGCGTCGAGGACACCGCAACGCGCGCCGCCAGTGGCAAGACCGAGCAGGGCCGGATCGAGCTCGCCGCCGTGCATTCCGGCGCCCAGGTGCTGGTCACCGTGAAGGACAATGGCGGTGGTCTCAACACCGCGCGCATCCGCGCGAAGGCGGAAGAGCAGGGGCTGATCGCAGCCGGTGCCGTGCTCAGCGATCACGAGATTCACCAATTCCTGTTCCACCCGGGCTTCTCGACCGCGCAGACCATCTCGGCGCTGTCGGGCCGCGGCGTCGGCATGGACGTGGTCAAGCGCACCATCGAGAACATGCGCGGCTCGATCGACCTGTCGACCCGCCCGGGCCAGGGCACCACCGTGACGCTGCGGCTGCCGCTCACGCTCGCGATCATCGAGGGCCTCCTGATCCGCGTCGGCGAAGGCCGTTACATCATTCCGCTGTCGGCGGTCGAGGAATGCGTCGAGCTGACGGCCGAGGACGAGCGTTCGCGCGGCCGCAACTTCCTCAACGTGCGCGGCAATCTCGTGCCCTTCCTGCGCCTGCGCGAGCTGATGGCCGCCTCCGGCGCGCCGGACCGGCATCAGAAGACGATCATCATCTCGACCGGCGAGACCCGCGTCGGCCTCGTCGCCGACCAGATCATCGGCAACCACCAGACCGTGATCAAGTCGCTGTCCAAGCTGCACTCCGACGTCACCATCTTCTCCGGCGCGACGATTCTGGGTGACGGCACGGCCGCGTTGATCCTCGACGTCGCGCAGCTCGTCGCAATGGCGCAGTCGAAGGTCGAGAAGCAGCATATCAGCGAGGCGGCGTGATGAACGACGGTTTGGCGGGCGAGCATCAGTCCGGCGCGATGCAGGTCGTGATGATCGGCCTCGGTGAGGAGAAGTTTGCACTCGACGCCGGTCTCGTGCGCGAGATCATCGATCCCGTCCCCGTGACCAAGGTGGCCGGCGCGCGCGCCTTCGTTCCCAGCGTGATCAACGTGCGCGGCAACGTCATTCCGCTCGCCGACCTGCGCATTCGCTTCGGCATGCCGCAGCTCGACAACTCGGCCGACACGCGCATCGTCGTCATCGAGCTCGAGCTGGACGGAGAGCCGGTTCTGGTCGGCGTCACCGCCGACAAGGTCTACGAGGTCACGGAGATCTCGCAGACCGACGTGCAGCAGACGCCGCGCGTCGGCATGCACTGGAAGCCGGAATTCATCCGCTTCATCGCGAAGTGGCGTGAAGAGTTCGTCATCGTTCCGAACATGGAACGCATTCTGAATTGAAAGCAAATCCAATCGCAAGATTGAGGGGCTGAGGGGCTGCACATGCGATTTACGGTCAAGGCTAAGCTTGCAAGCGCGTTTGGCGTCGTCCTGGTGCTGTCCATGGCCGCAGGCGGCGTTGCGTACGTGAAGCTCAACGACATGATCGTCGCCGCGGAGGGGCTGGTCTCGCGTGCTTCACGAATAGCGCATGCCGCCGACCTTGAAAAAGGCATCCTGTTCCAGGTCCGCGCGGAAAAGAACGCGATCCTTGTGCCCGAGTCGGAATCCGAGAGGTTCCTCGCGGAGATCGCCAAACTGCGCAGTGGTGTCCTCAAGACGAAGGACGAGATTTACGCGGTGGCGACGCCGGAAGGAAAGAAGCTTCTGGAACGGTTCGGCACCGCCTACGCCCGCATGAACGTGGTGGAAGACGACACGCTCAAGGTCGCGAAGACCGACAAGGTCAAGGCGACGGAGCTGTCGATGACGTCCGTCCGCAGCGCCGTTGGGGAATCGATGGAGGCTGCCGAGGCCTATATCGCTTACGTGAAGACGGCGATGGACGAGCAGACGGCCCATGCCCGCGAGGAGAGCAGCAGAGCGCAGTTCATGCTGATCGCATTCGTTCTCGGCTCGCTCGCGATCGGCATCATCGCGGCAGTCTGGATCTCCGTCAGCATCGCCCGCGGGCTTGGCCGCGCGGTTGGTCTCGCCGGCGCGGTCGCGGCGGGAGATCTGAGCCAGACCATCAACACCGGCAGCAACGACGAAATCGGAGATCTCGTCAAATCGCTCAACCTCATGGTCGAGAAGCTTCGGCAGATCGTCTCCGAGGCGCTCACAGCCGCGCAGAACGTCTCCGCCGGCAGCCAGGAGCTCTCGGCAAGCGCCGAGCAGCTGTCGCAGGGCGCGACCGAGCAGGCCTCTTCGGCGGAAGAGGCGTCGTCCTCGATGGAGGAGATGGCGTCCAACGTCAAGCAAAACGCCGACAATGCCAACCAGACCGAGAAGATTGCGGGTCAGTCGGCGAAGGACGCGGAAGCCAGCGGCGCTGCGGTGAGCCGCGCGGTCGAGGCCATGCAGACGATCGCGGAAAAGATCACGATCGTGCAGGAGATTGCGCGGCAGACCGATTTGCTCGCGCTCAACGCCGCTGTCGAGGCCGCGCGCGCCGGCGAGCACGGCAAGGGCTTTGCCGTCGTCGCCTCCGAGGTGCGCAAGCTTGCCGAGCGCAGCCAGGCCGCGGCCGCCGAGATCGGCACGCTGTCGAGCGAGAGCGTGAAGGTCGCGCAGGAGGCGGGACAAATGCTGTCCAAGCTCGTGCCCGACATCAAGAAGACCGCGGAGCTGGTGCAGGAGATCACCGCGGCCTGCCGCGAGCAGGACGTCGGCTCGGCCCAGATCAATCAGGCGATCCAGCAGCTCGACAAGGTCGGTCAGCAGAACGCCAGCGCCTCCGAGCAGGTATCCTCGACCTCCGAGGAGCTCGCTTCGCAAGCCGAGCAGCTCCAGTCCACCATCTCGTTCTTCCGCATCGAGCATGCCGGGCGGGAGGAAGCTGCTTCGCCCGCGCCGATCGACCGCGCCGTCAGCCAGCTGCGGGCCAAAGCCGCGCACATGGCGGCGGCGGATCGCGGCACCAGGAAGCCGGCCCCCGTTCGCAAGCCGGCCCGTGCAATGAAGGTCGCCGGTGGCGGTGGCTTCGCCTTCGACATGCATGACGGCGAGGACGAGCGCGACGCCGAGTTCCAACGCTGATCAGCCGGTCGGGCTCTCATGCCGGGCCGCATTCATTTGCAACCATCGGATCTCTGGACTGCATCATGGCCGCAACCTCGCAATATCTGACGCTCGGGCTCGCCGGCGAGACGTTCGGCATCAGCATCCGCAACGTCCGTGAGATCCTCGACATGCGTCCGATCTCGCGGCTTCCGCACGCCCCGAACTTCCTGCTCGGCATGATCGACGTGCGCGGCAGCGGCTATCCGATCGTCGACCTCCGGACCAAGCTCGGCCTGCCGAGCGTGCCGGCCACCGAAGCCACCCGCATCATCATCCTCGACGTGCCGATGAAGGACCGCCTGGTCGGCGTCGGCTTCGTCGCCGATTGCGTATTCGAGGTCACCGACATCGACGAGCAGGCGATCGAGCCAATCCCCGAGGTCGGCGGCAAATGGCAATCCGATTATGCCGCCGGCATCGGCCGCAAGGGCGAGAAGTTCGTCGTCATCTTCGACCTCGCCAAGCTGATGGCGAACGACAAGATTCCGGAAGGGCGCGACGCCGGTGCGGATGCGCCTCGCGCCGCCTGAGTTTGCGAGAGTGAAGCGTGGTCAAGCGTAAGCACCCCAATTCGAACCAACGAGACTGACATGAGATTCACCGTCAAAGCCAAGCTTGCCAGCGCGTTCGGCGTCGTCATCCTGTTATCCATCATCGCCGGCGCGGTCGGTTACATGAAGCTGGCCGACATGGTCGGCACCACCGAAAGTCTGGTGAGCCGCGCGGGCCGCATGGAGAAGGCCTCCGGGCTCAAGGAGGGTATCCTCTTTCAGCTTCGCGCCGAGAAGAACTCCATCCTGGCTTCGGACGCCGAATATGACCAGTTCGTCGCGGACCTCGCCAAGACCCGTGAGCAGCTGCTGAAGCTCAAGGAGGAAATCCACGCCGCGGCCTCGGAAAACGGCAAGAAGCTGATCGACGGCTTCTCTGCTGCGTATTCCAAGATGAACGCCTATCAGGACGAGACGGTCAAGCTGGCCAGGACCGACAAGGCCAAGGCGATGGATCGTTCGATGCATGACGGCCGCAAGGTTGTCGCGGACGCGCTGGACGCGGCCAACGCTTACATCCTGAACGTCAAGAAGAACATGGCGGACCAGGCCGAGCAGGCAAGGCAGGACGGCTCCCGCGCGGAGATCATACTGATGAGCCTGGTTCTCGCCTCGCTCGTGATCGCTGCCGTTGCCGCGACCTGGATCGCGCTCAATATCAGCCGCTCGCTGGGGCAGGCCGTCGGGCTTGCCGATGCAGTTGCGATCGGCGATCTCAGCCGCAAGATCGAGTCCTCCAGCAATGACGAGATCGGCGACCTCATCAAGTCGCTGAATGCGATGACGGTGAACCTGAATGCCACGGCGGCGGTCGCCAACGAGATCGCACAAGGCAATCTCATGGTCGAAGCCAAGCCGCTGTCGGACAAGGACACGCTGGGCCTGGCGCTCGAGCGCATGGTCGAGAAGCTCCGGCAGATCGTGTCGGAAGCCTTGACCGCGGCGCAGAACGTCTCCGCCGGCAGCCAGGAGCTCTCCGCCAGCGCCGAGCAGCTGTCGCAGGGTGCGACCGAGCAGGCCTCGTCCGCCGAGGAGGCCTCCTCCTCGATGGAGGAGATGGCCTCCAACGTGAAGCAGAACGCGGACAACGCCAACCAGACCGAGAAGATCGCCGCGCAGTCCGCCAAGGACGCGGAAGCCTCCGGCGCCGCCGTGGGCCGCGCCGTCAACGCGATGCAGACCATCGCCGAGAAGATCACGATCGTGCAGGAGATCGCGCGCCAGACCGACCTGCTCGCGCTCAACGCGGCGGTCGAAGCCGCGCGTGCCGGCGAGCACGGCAAGGGCTTTGCAGTGGTCGCCTCCGAAGTGCGCAAGCTCGCCGAACGCAGCCAGGCGGCCGCGGCCGAGATCGGCACGCTCTCGGCCGATACGGTGAAGGTCGCGCAGGATGCCGGCGCGATGCTGGCGAAGCTCGTTCCCGACATCAAGAAGACGGCCGAGCTGGTCGAGGAGATCACCGCGGCCTGCCGCGAGCAGGACGTCGGTTCGGCCCAGATCAACCAGGCGATCCAGCAGCTCGACAAGGTCGGCCAGCAGAACGCCAGCGCATCCGAGCAGGTGTCCTCGACCTCGGAGGAGCTCGCCTCGCAGGCCGAGCAGCTGCAGTCGACCATCGCCTATTTCCGCATCGAGCAGGGCGCAAAGAGCCAGGCGGCCGCGCCGATCGACCGCGCGGTCAACCAGCTGCGCGCCAAGGCAGCGACCATGGCGGCGGCCGAGCGTCCGGCCAAGAAGCCGCAGGCCAAGCCGGCCCGCGCGCTGAAGGTCGCCGGCGGCGGCGGCTTTGCTTTCGACATGAACGACGGCGAGGACGACCGGGACGCCGATTTCCAGCGCTGATTGTCTTTGTGGGATCGGCCTCCCAACTGGGGGCCGATCCATCTTCAGTCATTGCGTAGACGTGTAGGATTCAAGATGGCCCGTTCGGCCCGACATTCAGTGCAGGCGGTCATCCTGGACCGGAGCGTGTGGCCATGATGCCCGCCCTGCAGGATACGGCCGTGCATCTGTCCGACCGCCATTTCCGGACCATCGCCGAATTGATCGAGGGTCAGGTCGGCATCAAGTTGCCGCAGGGCAAGCGGCTGATGCTGGAGGGGCGGCTGCACAAGCGCGTGCGTGCGCTGAACTTCTCCGGCCTCAACGAATATGTCGAGAACCTGTTCGAGGTGGATCATTTCGAGACCGAGTTGACCCATCTCATCGATGTGGTGACGACCAACAAGACCGACTTCTTCCGCGAGCCGCAGCACTTCACTTTCATGAGGGACGTCGCGGTCCCCGCTTTGCTCAGATCGCATGGACGCAAGGATGCCAACCTGAAGATCTGGAGCTCGGCGAGCTCCACCGGCATGGAGGCCTACACCACCGCGATGGTGCTGGACGACATGGCGCGGAACGGCGCGCGCTTCCAGTACCGTATCCTCGGCACCGACATCTCGACCGCGGTGCTACGCCTCGCCAGGACCGCGATCTACACCCGCGACGTGCTCGCGCCGGTGCCGGAGCCGTTCGTGAAACGCTATTTCTCGTCCTCGCGCGACAAATCGCGCGGCGAAGTGCGGATCATACCCGAGCTGCGGCGCGTGACGCACTTCATGAGGATGAACCTCATGGACAAGTCCTATCCCGTCGATCGTGACGTCGACATCATCTTCTGCCGCAACGTCCTGATCTATTTCGAGCGCGAGACCCAGCGCAAGGTGGTGGAGCAATTGTGCGGCCATTTGCGTCCGGGCGGCTATCTGCTGGTCGGGCATTCGGAGTCGATGATTCACAGTGCGGTGCCCGGGCTGAAGCAGGTTCAGCCAACCATCTTCCAGGTCTAGGCGGAGCGCAACCACAATGCCGAGGGAGAAAGTTCGCGTGCTGATCGTGGACGATTCGGCGTCGGTGCGCCAAATCCTGCTGACGATCCTGTCCGAAGATCCCGAGATCGAGGTGATGGCGACGGCGTCCGACCCGTTCGTTGCAGCCAGGCGGCTCGAGAAGGAGCTGCCCGACGTCATCATCCTCGATCTCGAAATGCCGCGCATGGACGGCCTGACCTTCCTGCGCAAGATCATGGCGCAGCATCCGATCCCGGTGATCATCTGCTCCTCGCTGACGGAAGCGGGCTCGAACGTGATGTTCGAGGCGTTCGAGGCCGGTGCCGTCGACATCGTGCCGAAGCCGAAGATCGACACGCGGCAGGCGCTGCTCGAATGCTCGACGCGGCTGCGCGAGGCCGTGAAGTCCGCCGCGCGCGCCCGGGTGCGTCCACGGGCGGAGCGCCGCGCCATCGAGAAGAAGCTGACCGCCGATGCCATCATCCCGCCGCCGGTGCAGGGCAGGGTGCGGCCGACCACGGAACGCATCGTGTGCATCGGCGCCTCGACCGGCGGCACCGAAGCACTCAACGACGTCCTCGAGATGCTGTCGCCGCATTGTCCGCCGCTTCTCATCGTCCAGCACATGCCGGCGGGCTTTACCGCAGCCTTTGCCAAGCGTCTCGACGGCGTCTGCCAGATCCGGGTCAAGGAGGCCGAGGACGGTGAGCCGGTGCTGCCGGGTTGGGCCTATATCGCGCCGGGTGCGCGGCACATGCTGCTCCAGCGCATCGGCCTGCGCTACCAGATCGCGATCAAGGACGGCCCGCCGGTGTCGCGGCATCGCCCTTCCGTCGACGTGCTGTTCCGCTCCGCCGCCCAGCATGCCGGCGCCAACGCGCTCGGCGTGATCATGACCGGCATGGGCGATGACGGCGCGCGCGGCATGCTGGAGATGAAGAAGCTCGGCGCCGCGACGCGCGCGCAGGATGAAGACAGCTCCGTGGTATTCGGCATGCCCAAGGAAGCCATCGCCCATGGCGGTGTCGAAAAGGTCGTCTCGCTGCACCAGATCCCGCGCGAGATCATGTTCTGGTATCAGGCCGGGCATCCCGCGGTGGCAGGCTGACGGCAATGTCGCTCATTCCAGCCAATACGCTCACCGAGGCGATCGCAGGGATCGAGGGCGTCTCCTCGCGTATCGAGGACGTGTTCGCGCGCGTCGGCCACGAACTCGGACGCGGCCATCTCATCTTCAAGGAGCTGAACCAGGGTCTCGCGGCGCTTTCCGCCGAGCTCTCCGGCGCGGAGATCGAGGGCGCCGCGACGGCGCTGCAGGAGATCGCTGCGCGGCTCAGCGAGCTGGCGCAGGCGCTGCCGGCCGAGACCGCCCTGCTCGAGACCATCGGCAAGAGCACGGCGGAGGCGTCTGCTCTGCTCAAGCCGCTGTTCAAGCACATCCAGATGATCACCATCATCGCCCGCAGCGCGCGGATCGAGGCGGCTTCGCTCGACGGCGATCGCGAGGGCTTCCTCGCCTTCACGCAGGAGGCTTACGATCTCGGCAAGGCGGTGCAGGGCGCGATCGAGGGCTGCGCGCGCGATCAGCAGCGGCTGTCCGAGGCGGTCGCCACCGCATCCGGCCGGCAGAAGGAGTTCGAGGGCCGTTACCGCAATCAACTGGCGGCGGAGAGCGCCGAGCTCGGCTCCGCCTATGCCGAATTGCGCGATCAGCGCGGCAACAGCAGCCATCTCGCCGATCTCGCGAGCGCCAGCACCAGGAAGATCGCCGAGGCGGTCGGCAGCGCGATCATCTCCTTGCAGGCCGGCGACAGCACGCGCCAGCGCCTGGAGCATGTCGCTCACGGCCTCAGCCTCGTTTCGGGGCCCGCCCCGAGCCTCGTTCCCGAACCTGTCGCGAGCGAGGACGGCGCGCGCACGATCTGTCAATTGCAGGCGGCCCAGCTCAGGGATGCCCAGCGCGAGTTCGGCGGCGACATCGGCCAGATCGTTCGCGCGCTGACCGCCATCCTGCACGATGCGGGCAGTGTCGTCGGTCATGGCCGCACGCTGTTCGGCGGCGAGGACGGCGGCGCGTCCTCGTTCCTGGCGCGCATCAAGCAGACGCTGGCGCACGCCTCGACGCTGATTACGACCTGCGAAGGCGCCGGCCGCTCGGTCGATGAGGCGCTCGCGATCGTCGAGGACACGCTGACGAAATTCCGTCAGGCGATCGCCGGGCTCGCCGAGGCGACCGTCGACATCACGCTGATCGGCATGAATGCGGGTCTCAAGGCCAGCCATCTCGGCAGCCGCGGCAGCGCCTTCGTCGTCATCGCCAACGAGCTGAAGGCCACCTCCGACCAGGTCTCGCTGGGCGCGGGACGCTTGAGGCCCGTGCTCGACGGTATCGAGCGCTCGGCGAGGGAGCTGAAGCAGCTCCGCGTGCAGGGCGATACCACCCAGCTCACCCAGCTCGAGCCGCAGATTCTCCAGGCGCTGCGCGAGGTCGAGGCCGGCAATGAACGGCTCGGCAAGCTGATGAGCCGGCTCGTCGATGAAGGTGCGGAATTCGAGCGGCTGATCAATTCGGCGCAAGGCCTGATGAGCACGCTCGGCGAAGGTTCCGCGGCGTTGCCCGCGGTCGCTGCGCGGCTCGAGACCGCGAGCGCGGGCGGCCAGAAGCCGCGGCCGCAAGCGCAGGACGAAGCGACGCTCGATGCGCTGTTCGCGCGCTACACGATGGAGCGCGAGCGGGACGTCCACCGCCAGTTCCTGCAGACGCTCGGGCTGACCTCGGTTGCCACCGCATGCCGGGCCGAGGCCGTCGAGGCTGCCGACGACGGCATCGAATTGTTTTGACGGTGCTGCGGGCACCGCCTCGCGGCGCCCTGCAGCAATTGACGGATTGGTTTTGCAGGGCATTAACCGTGGCGGAATGCTCGCCGTGTCGGTCATTGTCGCGCCTCGAGCTTCGTTGCAAATACGCATGGAAATCACGGGTGGATGTTTCCATGCTGAAAGAGGGCAAATACGCGGCGTGGTTCAGAACCGCGCACGCGCAAGGCACGGGTATCGTGCATCTGGCCCAGGGACGAATCTCGGGCAGCGACAGCTTCTTCAACTATGGCGGCTCCTATCAGTTCGAGGACGACCGGCATTTCACCGCCGTCCTGACCACGCGGCGACATGCGGACGGGCCGCCGACCGTGTTCGGGCTCGACGAGGTCGAGGTCGAGCTCTCCGGCGTCTATAGTGGTGCGATGGCGACCTGCTCGGGAACGGCCCGCGAAGCGCCCGACGTGAGCTTCGAAGTAACGCTGATCTACAGCCAGGAAGAGGCGCCGGCTCCCGACGCCCGGGGCGCGGTCGTCAAGCTCAAGGCCGACAAGCTGCCCAAGAGGCTCGACAGCCGTTCACGGCCGCGGCATCGGTTCACGACGGGTTCGCCGAAGTAAAACCGGATCGGCAACAATTCCGCGCAATTCCATTCGCGCCTGCCGCCCGGTTAGCATCGCATTGACGTTGTTGTCTCGAATTCGCGCTGCAGCAACTCTGCCTTTAGAAGCGAGAGCTATCCAGTCCGCGATCGATCGAGTGTGGTGGAAGAACATGCCTCAAATCTGGATGACATATGACGAGCTCGGCGCGCTTTGCGGCTGCGGTGCAACGGAAGCCCGGAACCGCGCCATCCATCTGTCGCTCGATCGTCGCAAGAGCCGCGACGGCGCAACGCGCGTCAAGCTCGATCTGGCACTGACGGCCAAGTTCTTCGCGTCGGTTCGCGAGGCGGATTTCGATCTCGACTGCGCCATTGAAGCGCTGCACGACACCCACCGCCAGATGGCCGAGCTCCTGGTTCCCTCCGGGCGTCACACGAGGCGCGGGGCGGCTTGAGCCGACGCGTGATGCGCTTGTGAAGGTCTAATTCCCGCAAGCGTTGTCCCGAATCAGCATAAGCTCTGTGTGGAATGTCCGGCAGTCCTCGGTGTTTTCATCGCGGGACGAGCAGAATCCGCAGGAGGAAGTGCATGAGCAAAGCCGTGTGTCGACGGTCCGTGGCACTGTTGGGAGCGCTGGCGCTGGTCGGAGGCGTCAGCGCGACGAGCGGAACGGCCGGTGCGGAGGTCGTGAAGCTGCAAGCGGAACTCAAGGGAAGCAACGAGGTGCCGCCGAACAGCTCGACCGGATCGGGCAAGGCGGAGGCAAGCTACGACACTGAAACGAAGGTCCTGACCTACGTCGTCACCTTTACCGGGCTGACGGGACCGGCGATGGGAGCGCATTTTCACGGTCCCGGCGAGGCCGGAAAGAATGCCGGCATCGCCCTGCCGTTCAAGACGGCGCAAAGCCCGATCCAAGGCAGCGCCACCCTCACCGACGCGCAGGCGGCAGATCTGTTGGGCGGAAAATGGTACGCGAACATTCACACCGCCGCGAACCCAGGCGGTGAGTTGCGCGGTCAGATGATGAAGTGAGGAGCGTGGCGCCCGGTCATTGCGCCGAGGCAAAGGCTCGCCGCTTCAGGACGGTGGTCTGGGCAGGAACGCCAGGATCATCTGTGCGAGCATGACGCCCACGGTGCCTCCTGCCGCCTTCTGCAGCACGTCGAGAAAGCCTGGATCGCGGTCGGGTATGAACGCTTGCATCAGCTCCAGCCCCATGGCGACCGCGATGACGAGCGAGCATGCCAGGCTGAACCGTCCCGGCAGCAGGAACGACAGCAGGAAGCCGAGCAGGCCATAGGCGCTGAAGCGCTCGATCACGACGACCCAATAGGCCTCGTGGTGTCCCAACAGCGCGGGCCGTCCCGACAGCTTCGCCAGCGTGGCATAGACGATCAGCGCCAGACAGATGCTCGCGGCTGTTATGAGGTGGCTCCTGCGCATGGCCCCAACATACAAGCTTGCTCGCCGCTCCGGTTTGAAAGCGGAAAATATCGTTAGAAAGTATCGTTAAAGCCTCGGCGGCTATGAGCACCGGCCAGTCAGGCCACCAAAGCCGTCGTACCGGATGTCGCCGCGCCCGACTGCGCAACCCGGCGCGACTCGAGGAGCTCATTGAATTTTGCGGCGGGCAGGGGCGGCGCAACCAGATAGCCTTGGCCTTCCTCGACGCCGGAGGCGAGCAATGCGCGCAGCTGCTCCTCGGTCTCGATGCCTTCCGCGACCACGCTCATATTGAGGTCTTTCGCGAGCGCCACCAGCATTTCCACGATCGTGGTCGTCGATGCGTCCACCGTGATCGTGTCCACGAAGAACTTGTCGATCTTGATCGTATCGGCGCCGAGGCCCTTCAGCCGCGACAGTCCGCTATGGCCGACGCCGACGTCGTCGATGGCGACGCGGAAGCCGCGGTCCCGCAGCTCGGCCACGACCGAAGCGGCGCGCGCAAGATCGTCCAATTCGTCGCGCTCGGTGATCTCGACCACGATCTGGCGCGCGGAGATGCGTGCGGTCAGAACCGTGCGCCGCAGCGTTTCGACGAAGCCCGCACTCAGGAGGTGCTTGGGCACGACGTTCAGCGACAGCTTGAAATTCTTGTCGGCCCTGAGCAATGGCCTGAGCTCGGTGAGCGCCGATCCCAGGATCTGCCAGGTCATCGCCTGGATGCGCCCGCTGGATTCGGCGAGCGGAATGAAATTCATCGGCGGGATGACCGAGCCATCGCGGCGCAGCCAGCGAACCAGAATCTCGCAACCCTTGATCCGACCGGTCCGGAGGTCGAAGATGGGTTGGTAATATGGCTTGAATTCGCCGGCCGTCAGCGCCCGGTCGAGATCGGCGACTGGCCCCTCCATGCGACGGCTGCGTGCCAGCAGAATACCGAAGATCGCGCCAAGTCCGAGGGCCACTGCGAGCGTGGGCCAATAGGCCTCGTTATTCCAGCTCGACAGCACCGCGTGCTCGAGCTGGATCGTGGCATGAAGCGGAAGCCGAGCGGACGTCCGCTCGAAGCTGATCGGCGCCGGCAGAGACTTGCCGGCGTCGGTCTGGAATTCGCCGAGCTTCTCGCCATTGCTCAAGGCGAGGATCACCTGGCTGTGCGCGCGCAGCTCGGCCGGCATGATATCGAACAGGCTGGCATTGATGCCGACAATGGCGACCAGAGCGGAGCTGCCATCGACGTCCCTGAGCACGCCCAAGGCGTCGCCGCCGAACTGCTCGACGCGGAACAGCGAAAGTGTCTTGTCGCGCGAAGGCAGCATGTCGCGGCGGTCCACCCATCCCTTGTCGAATTCGAGCGTCTCGGAATAGGCCGAGCAGATCACCGAGCCGTTCGGCTTGACCAGGCGGACGTCCTTGATCGCCGAGCGCTGGTAGACGTGCAGACGGATGGCTTGCAGCGCCGCCGGCTCGCAGCTGGCGAAATTGCGCCGCGCGAGTTCGTCCAGGCTGCCCGCGGCAAAATCGACGGCAAGCTCCGATCGGCGCAGAACGACCTCGGTCAGCTCGTTGAGCTGATGCGCCTGTTGATGGCGGATGACGGCCTCCGCGGCGAAATGGCCCGCCAGCCCAAACGCCAACATGCTCGCAAGCACGAGCGCCGCAAACGGAAGGCTTGGTCGCAGCAATCTCATCCGGTTTCAGGCGAATTAGGGCAAGGCGAAAATACGAGCAGGCTTGGAGATTGATCCTAGCCAGCGGGGGCTAAGATAGGGTTTAACGGAGGGACCAGCCCGAATGGGCCGCCGCGCAATGCCCTGGCCAATGGTCAGGCGGCTCAGGGCTAGAAACAAGCAGGGAAAGTTGAGCAGTATGATCAGGACGTTAAGCCTCGTCGTGGCGTTGACAATCGGAAGCTCCGTGGCCTCGGCGCAAGGAACCAAGGACCAGCCATCGGGTACTCAGCCCACGTCCGCGACCCGCAGCGGCACGGGCACCAACTCCGGATCGGATCCGATGGGCGGAGCCTTCAAGGGAACGGGGACGCCCAGCTACGGAACCAGTCCCGGGATGGGGTCCCAGAAGCGGACGCAGAATTAGGTTGCGGCGGCTGGGCGGGCCACCGCAGGCAACCCGCTCAATCGACCCTCACTGTCCGAGACGATGGCGGACGGGAACGACCCCGGGATAGGGGCGGCTGGGCCTGTCGATGCGGGGCGTTGCGGACTCGCAGGCGGCCCGCAGCCGGAGCACCACGAAGGCGATGTTGAGCGCCAGCCAGACCAAGACTGCGGAAATGGCAAAGTGGAGCACTGCCAGACCTCGCTGTGAGAGCCGGACCAACATCCCAAGGTTGATTTGGTTCCTCCCACCGCGGCGACGGCTGTGCCGCGCTGCCTGACGCTCCACCGAACGTCCGAAAGATCTGTCTTGGCCGGCGGGCTGAAGAAAGCTCAGCGCAGGAATTTGCGAAGCCGCTTTTGCGCTTTGGCCTCCATGACGGCCCGTTGTCTCATCGGCGACATCCCTGGACGTTCACTGCAGCGGCCGGCCACGAAGCCGAGGCGAGCGCCGCTGCACTGCTGCGATCAGCTCTTCTTAGCCGCCTTCGACTTCAACGAAAGACCAAGCCGCAACGCCATGCGCTTGACCGCATCAGGCGAGCGCCCGAGAGCTTTTGCTGCCTGCTCCAGCGAGGCTGCAGACTTGGCCAGCTCCATGAGCCGGCGATCTTCCTTGAACGACCAGGGCCTGCGCGCCATAACCGAAATGATCCTCTCGTCGACACAACGACAAAGCCGCCAAGCGGACCCATGTTCGCTCGACGGCTTTGCTTGGGTGGGGCCGAGCTTGGGGGAGCCCGGTGAGAGATGGATAAGCAATCGCTGAGAGTTCGCAACAAACAACGCGGGTTAAGCTAACCTCTCAACCTTACCGCGATGAAGTTGCCGCATGACGCTCCGTAGAACAACGGATGCTACGTCGGCACTGGCTTCGCGATGGCAGCCAGATGCCGTTGACGAGGTGTCAGTGCCTGTTCTGCAGATCGCGGCATGCCCCGAGTACCGCGCATTCCACCGTTTCGTTCGAGGCTGCTGCCGCAGTGAACACGGGTTAACATCGTGGGCTGGATATCGCCCTCGAACGATGAGAGATTTCGTCATCCCCTCGGGCTCGTGGTTCTTGCAACGACCAAACTTCAAGCATCACGTTGCACAAACTTCATGTTCCTCTGACAAAACTTTCAGCGCCGATGATCTTGAAGTCGTCACAACATCACGTTGAAATGAGCCGGGAGGAGCGTTCCGATCATTGGGAACATTCCAAATGTTTGCAATTCTGGTTTTGATTTCGATCTTTGCAGCCGGCTTTTGCTGCGGCTATGGCGTGCGGGCATGGCGCTCCCGCAAGCGGTCGGCACGATATCGTCTCTATGCGCCCTACACGCCGGCAGCGATGGGCGCCAAGCAGAGCGAGCATCCATCGTAGTGGCTCGGCCATGGGCGGATGTGAGAGCAAGCTGATCTCGCCGTGCGGCCCGGTCGGATAACCATGCGCAGTTAGGTTAACGTGATGCGGTTCTTGAGAGCTTCGGAAAGGCAACCTAGAACGTAGCAATTCATGGCGAGACTTTACTTTAGCCGCCTCCATATTTTCGCGGCTCGCATAGGTGGGCGTGAATGGCGTATTTGATTGCGTTGCTGGGCGCGACCTGCGTCCTCGTTTTGATCGCGTTTGTTCGTAGCTTTGAGCGGCGGCTGAAGGATCGCCCAGGGCCATGGATCATGAATGAGGGCCCTGCGCATGACTGATCCAAGGCACAACGCGCCGCGCAGATATTTCGTCGACGCCCAAGGGCATCGTGTGCTGATCGGCCTGTCTCCGGAGGAGACGGCGGAGTTCGAAGCACTGGACCTCGCATCGAACGAGACAGGACAATTCACATCCGAGGTCCGCGCACGGGTAGGCGCCGCTGCGGACGGCGAAGTCCGCTGGCTCGAGCTCTATGCCAGGCACGAGGGAGCTTGGCGGGCATGGATCGCACAAAGCCAGACCGGACGGGCGCCGGATTCAGGATTTGTTAACTACGTCTGACCGATGGTACCCGCCTGGATCTCGTATGTGGGATGGCCCGGATGTTTCAGCTGTTCCTGAGAGCGCGCGCACACAATCTCCTCGGCTCCCGCCGCGAGGACAAAACCTTCAAGGCCCGCTCGGCCGAGCGCGATGCGGAGACCGACCGCGTGCGGATCGGAGCTGTTTTGGCGGCGATCGAAACCGCCTTGCAGGAGGCGGAGAGGGAGCAGGCCGGGCTCAACCGGCGTGTCGACGATGCCCTTGCGCGTGCTTCCGTGACCTTCGGAAACGGCACCGATGAATATCTCGAGCGGGAGGCGCTCGATAATTATCATCAGGATCTCTTCGCGGCCGACATCTCGAACGGCCAGCGCCGGCTCAAGGAATTGGCGAGCACCATTGCTCACTTGAAGTTCGTCAAGACCGCAATGCTCACGCGCTTTCCGGATTTCAAGCCGCCGCAGCTCAACAGCTAGGAGCGCGTCCGCGGCCATCCTTCGAGACGCCCGCTTTCAGCGGGCTCCTCAGGATGAGGACGGAGCGCGCGGCAGCGACAGTTTCAACGGGCACCGTCGCCGATCAGCCTCATCCTGAGGAGGCGCGTTAGCGCCGTCTCGAAGGATGAGGCGCGCGCTCGGATGGTGCACAGCCCTGCCGGCACGCAGGGCAAACCGCGTGACAAATCGGCGCGGTTTGCCGTTTGGCGCCTCGTTCCTTTTTGGTATGGTTCGGCAAGCATTCACCGACTGAAGGAGCGACGAGGTGCCGGTCAAGAATTTGCGGACATTGGTTGGGCTGGCATGCGCTTTGACCCTGGCGGTGCCGGCGACGGCCTCGGCCATTACCGTCGAAGTGGCGCGGGCATGCGATGCGGCCGTGGCCAAGGCCTTTCCGCCCAGACAAATAGGCAACCCCGCAGCGGGGAGCACCAAGGGAACGGGCAAGGACCAGCGCGAGTACTTCCGGAAATGCGTCGCCAACAACGGCAAGGTCGACGACATGCCGGCGGATGCGCCAAAGGACAACAAGCCGGCCAAGTAAAACGGGAAGGCTGCGTTATCGTCGCGGCGGCGGGCAGGGCGAATAGAACGCGCCGTTGATCGCATTGATGCGCTCGACGCATTGGTTGGGATCGGTGATCGTCCCCGCAACCGTGAAGTCGTAGCCCATGCCCTTGACCAAGACGATGTAGCGGCCGGGCGCGAGCGTGAAGCCGTCCTGCTCCGGTTGCAGCAACAGCATTCTCGACTGGTCGTCGATCGGTCCTACCTTGTAGGGGTAGGACATGCTGCGGATGACCCAGGAATCGCCGGCGCTGACCATGGCCGCTTTCCCGGTCGCATCGACGCCCATGGCGCGGGAGACTTTCGCGATCACCCGAACTTCGGTTCCGCCGGCCTCGACACCCCCATCGGGCCTGAACACGATGAATTTGACATCACCGTCCGGCACTGTGGTCACGCTCGGCGTGTTGATGGCGGCCGAGATCGCGACGCGCCGGTCCGGAATCTTTCCGGGTACCGGCTTCAGCTCATGGAGCTGGCCCTCGCTCAAGGCGTAGACGCCGAACGTCGTCGGCAAAGGCATCGAGGGGTGCGCCGCCGGCGCCGGGCTCTCCGGCGTCCGTTCCGGGGTCTCGCCCGCCGCGGGAGTCGGGGTCGCGGTCGGTTGAGGCTCGGGACTTCCAGGCGTGCGCTCGGAGAGCGGCGCCACCTGCGACAATGCGCTCAGTTGGGTCTTCAGCCGTGGCCAATAGACGATCGCGGTGCCGGCCCCGGCGATCAGCAGCAGGATGGCGCTCAATCGCACCAGCGAATTGAAGGCTCTGCTCCGTTTGGACTGGTCAAGCGAACGTGGCGGTGCGGCAGGATGGCCCGGCGTCTCGGGAGCCGTCGGAATGGGCGGAGGAACAGGGACGTCGACCAGCGGAGAATTCGCCGCGGAAACTGCGGCAGCCTTTGGCGGTGATGATATTCCGCTTCGCTCAAAGGACCGTTCGACCTCCCGGATGGCGTGTTCGAGGACTTGCTGGAGCTCTCGCGCTTCCCGCGCATCGGCGTGGGTGAATTGTTCCAGAAGCTTGACGCGAGCCAGCTCGTAGACGACATCCCGCATCTGCCTGGGGTCGCCGGAGACTTCGCGGATCCGCTCCGATAACAGGCGGACGAGTCCGGCCTTGATCTCTTGCGCCTGCGAGGCGTTGGCTGCTGTGTCGCCGGTCTCGGTCATCAAGGCCGATCAACTAGCCCGGATAGTGCCGTTCTGCTAGGCTTTTTCACCCCGGACCCCGTTGGTCGCGGTGAAACGCGCTGATGCTCCGGCCCCGCAAAGGTCCTGTGCGATCGTCTCGTAGAGCTTGCTTTTGGGCAGAAACCTGTGACATTTCGACCAGCTCCTTCATCCGGTGTGTGACCATGCGCGGCATTTTGACAGCAATCATGTTTTTGGCCTTTCTGGTTCAGTCTGCTTCGGCACAAGGGACCAAGGACCAGGCCAACACCACGAGCTCCAGCATCGTGACGACACCTGAGAAAAAGAAGCAGACCACTCAGGCTGCCTCTCGACCTACCGCCGTCCGGAACGTGGGGAGCCTTCCCACCGGAAAGGCGGCCCAAGGTGTCTGGAGAGATGGCAAGCTGATTGCCGTGCGCCGATGAGGTCGCGCAAGGAACCGTGATGCCGCCGTGAAGGAACGGTGTTCGCCTCCCTGACGTTCTTGCTCGGGAGATCTGGCATGAAACGCTTAGTCTTGATCACACTCGCGCTTGTGGTGCCTGCCGGCGCCTGGGCCCAGGGCGTCAATGACCCCTCGAGCCCCAATCGCAACGTGATCATCGTCAACCCGTCGCAGCCCGCGCCGCCCAACGCGACGCCGAATATTCCGAGCCGGATCGAGCCGCCTGTGACGAGGGGCGGATACGCCCGTCCCTATTACGGGAATAGAACCCGGGGCAGCGGGTCGAGCCGCCGTTAGTCGCGCTGAACATCCGCCACGAGGCGGAGCGGGCTATTGCGGATTGACCTCGACCTCCAGGGTCGATGTCCCCGGAGCGTGACGGTTCTTGCCCGAGATCAGCAGCGTGAAATTGTCGCTGCCGCGCGCCCCGGCTTCTGCCGAATAGCGGAAGCCGGACCCGACCACCGCCAATTGCCCCCGTGATGGCCCGCTCACGACCGATACCTTGAAGATCTGCATGTACGACCAACGCAGTCCCTGGATGCAGTCGGCTCCAGGCGCGATCGACATCGTCCATTTCACGGTGTCTTGCGACAATTCAAACGGTGTACGCTCCTTGACGCAGGCGGGACTGGCGTGAGCCGTAAGGGCAGGCATGGCGGACATCGCAACGGTAACACTCAACAGCAATACCGGTCCTACATGCATGCACGGCAACTCCATCAGCGAATGCCGAAATCTAGCAGCGATGACCTAACGAGGCCTTGGGACCAAGTTATTGTCTTTGAGGCGCTCATCCGAGGCTGATCGCAAATAGGCCGATTATCGGTCGGCCTCTCTCCAGATCATGCCATCCTACCCCCGTTTTGCCCGACGGACCAAGTCGGATTTCGGGAAATTCGTAACCCATTGATTTGGCTGGGGTCGGCTACTGTGCATGGGGTTGTTTTTTCGCTTTTTTGATGGGACGGCCGCGGCGTTCCGAAAATGTTGCAATTGGCAGCCGTATCGGCTGAAGTCG
The DNA here is from genome assembly GCF_024585265.1 of Bradyrhizobium sp. WBAH42. NCBI lineage: Bacteria > Pseudomonadati > Pseudomonadota > Alphaproteobacteria > Hyphomicrobiales > Nitrobacteraceae > Bradyrhizobium > Bradyrhizobium sp. WBAH42. Next base: position 7,534,927 of record NZ_CP036533.1, on the reverse strand, counting down.
CGGCGCCCTCTGGCTGCCGCTCGGCCCGCTTTGGAGTCATCGGAGTGCGCTCCCTTCGCTGCAAGTCCCTGTCAGACCGCCGGACACTGGCGCGCGCGCCGGCTCAGGCGGCCATGGCGGCCGCTGTCGGATTGGCCCTCTATGCCTGCCCGCTCTCATGCCGTGCCCAGACCGAGCCGGAGCCGTCCATCAACGACTATCTTCCGTCGAGCGAGCCGGAAGTCTCGCGCGGCGAATGGCGGCAGCGCATCGAGGATGCGCGGCGCCGTGCCAAGGAGGTTGCGCGCGAGCGGCGCGAGCATCCGGAGCTCTACAAGCCGATTCCGGAAGATCCGGACCTCGTCGCGACCGAACGCCTGCTTCGCGACGACAGCCTGCAGCCAGGCGACATCGTCGCCACCAAGAAGGGCATGTTCGTGTACCAGGGGCGATCCGACCAGCCGCGCCGCGATCAGGATTTCGTGCCGGTCACCCCGAAATCGGTGCGCTGACTTAGTACCGCCGCAAGATCTCGTTGAATTTGGGATCGGTCACTTTCGTCGTCTCCAGCAGCAGCGACTTGCCTTGCGGAGTTGCCTGCACATAGGCCGCGATCAGCAGCGGCTCGTAACGCGAGCGGTTGGCCAGCGCCGACCGGATGTCGGATTGCGCCAGCAGCTTGATCTCTTCGTCGGTTGCAGCGGCGCTCGAAGTCACGGTGCGGACGCGTGAGAAGGCAACATCGATCGGCACCGACCCGGTCAAGTAGGACATCTTCACCGCGGGCGTGACCGCTTCGCCGGCCTGGGCCTGGAGCGTGCCCAGCGTGAGCCAGAGCGCCGGCCTGATCGGCGAGACTTTCAAGGCCGCGACGACAGCGGCTTGGACCGCCTTGCTCTCGCTGGCCCTTCCGCTTGCGTCGGTCGACGGACGGTGCAGAACGTCGGCGGCCATCGCCGCTGCATAATTTGCCAGGAGGTCGCCATCCCACGAGAAAGACGTCAGGCTGCCTGCGGCCTTAAGCTTGGTCTTGTCCGGCGGAATCTCGCCCGAGAACAAGTCGCGGGCGCGAAAGTCCGGCCGCACCAGATCGCCATAGAACGTCATGCCGGCGTGGAGCGCCAGCGCGATCGCGGTCAGGATACCAATGGCGCGAAGCGTCATCACCGAAGTTGCGGCCTAAGCTTTCAAATTGCGAGAAGACTATCGCCTTGGATCGTCAACAGCGTCAAGTTGCCGGTCGCATACGCGCCGGTGTCGATGTTGATGCGGTTCGGTCGGATATCGGGCGCGCTGACCGGCGTGTGACCGTGAACGATGTATTTGCCGAACCGCTCCTCGGACGCCAGGAATTCCTCGCGGATCCAGAGCAGGTCCTCATCCTTCTGCCGATCGAGCGCGACGCCAGGCTTGACGCCGGCATGGACGAAGAAGAAGTCGCCGCAGGTAAAGGACGAGGGCAATTGCTGCAGGAAGGCGAGGTGCTCGGGCGGGATCGCGCGCCTCAGTCCTTCGATCAGCTCGACCTGCTGTTCTGCGGACGGATTCATGGTCGGCGTGACGCCGTAGGAGACCAGGGTCAGGAGGCCGCCATAGTGGCGCCACTCCTGCAGGCGGGCGGGGTCCTTGAGCACCTCGAGCAGGAAGACCTCGTGATTGCCCTTCAGGCACACGGTCTCGTGCGACTTCGAGCGTTCGATCAAGAGATCAAGAACGCCGCGCGAGTCCGGGCCGCGGTCGACAAAGTCGCCGAGAAAGACCTGAATGGCGCGTTGGGGGGCCGAGCGGGCCAAGTCGGCGTCGATCACGGTTAACAGCGATTGAAGCAAGTCGGCACGGCCGTGCACGTCGCCGATCGCATAGACGCGAACGCCGTCGGGAAGCCGCGGCTTGGTCTTCTTGCGAAAGCGTGAGGAAAGGCCCATCAGGTCGGTCGAATCGCATCCAGCGTCACGAGCGGAACGTCGTGACCGCTCTTAGCAGAACAAGTCACGCATCGGTATTCTTAATTGTCCCTGACCGAGGCGCCCGCATTTTGATTAAAGCACCGCGCGGCCTTTGAGCCGTATTTCAAGAGGTCTCGCGTAGCGTCTCCCCAACAAGAACGGGGAGCGCGACATGCGCAAAATTGCAAAGTTCCTGGCGGCCGTCGCCGCCATCGTCGTCGCTGCGGGGATGCAGCGGAGCGCGGAAGCCGCCTTTGTCGGCGCGCCCCTGGGGCTGCGCGGCGCCATCCAGTACATCAAGTTCGACCAGCCGACGCTGGCGCCGATGGCGTTCACGCTGTTTTGCCTGAAGTACAAGGACGAGTGCAAGCCGCGGCCGCAGCAGATCGTGTTCCGCGGCGGCCGCCTGAAGCTCACCGCCGAGCGCGTCGCGCAGATGCAAGAGGTCAACCAGCGGGTCAATGCCGCGATCCGTCCCGAGCCCAACCTGGAAGGCCTGCGCGGCGAAAAATGGCTGCTGCATCCGGCAAGCGGCGACTGCAACGACTATGCCGTGACAAAACGCCACGATTTGATCGCCAAGGGCTTTCCGGCGCGCTCGGTTCTGCTGAGCGAGGTCGTCACCACCTGGGGCGAGCATCATCTCGTGGTCGTGGTGCGCACCTTCTCCGGCGATCTCGTGCTGGACAATCTCTCCGGCCACATCATGCCGTGGTCGAAGAAGCCCTATCGCTGGGTCCGCATCCAGTCGCCCAAGAACCCGAACTACTGGGCCTCGCTCGGCGACCGCGCGGTCTAATAACCCGCGCGCTACCGCGATCCGGATTGGCTGACGCTCTGCGACAGTCCGAGGCCCACGATCACCGAAAGACAGAGGATTGCTGCCGGGTGCAGCAATCCGGGACCTGCAAAGCTCTGAACCAGTGCGAAGAGGACGCAGGCCGCGGCCGAAGCGGGAAAGAACGAGTCGCGTCCGCGCTGCAGGGCGCCGAAGAACAGGCGAACCAAAGCCAATAGGCTCACCGCGATCATGGCGATCAAGCCGACCCACCCCATCCCTGCGAACACGGAAATGGCCGCCGAGGGCGTGGTCAGGACGGCGCTGGCATCGCTCTGATAGATCCTGCCCACCGCAGCAAAAGTCCCGGCACCGGCGCCGAACCATCGTGTGTCGGCCAACATCCGCTCGAACGCGGCCTTCGTTTCGGCCCCCATCTCCGGGACGAGCCGCAGGAGGATCGGTCCGGAGCTCTTCTCGAACAGGAAGGTCAGCACGATCGCCGCGCCGGCCAGGGCTGCTATCGACAACGCGCTCGCGGCCAACCGCGACAGATCCAGTCTGCGGATGACGAGAATCAGCAGGATCAGCACGACGCCAAAGGCCGCTGCGATCGCGCTGTTCGTCCCTGATAACCCGAAGATCGCAGCGGCACTGACCAAGGCTCCGACGAGACCGCAAAGCCCGATCGCGATCGACCGACCGATCGAATGATGCGTCTCCGCCCGTTCCGCGGCGAGCTGCATCACCGCCAGATTGAGCATGAGGCCGAGCCCGGCCAGGCTCGCCGTGAGGTCATGGGGGACGGTTGCAGCAAGCGCCGGCGAGAGCCGATGCAGGTCCAACATCAAGGCGGAGATCGCGGTTACCCCGCTCAGCACGAACAGAACGAGCTCGGCACGGATGCGGTTGCGGACAACCAGGATCGCGACGCCGAGCAACGAGATTGCGGCAAGCGCCAGCAGCAGCGCATTCACCGTCAAGCCGATATCGGCCGTGATCGGTCCGAGCGAGAGGCCACCGATCACCTCGTGGGCGCTGGCCCAGATCGGATGAGCAAAGCGCAGCGGAAGCGGAGCAAGCTGGGCCGCGATGCACAGCGGAATGGCCACCAGGATCCAGCGGCCCCAGGAGGTGGCACGGACATAATGCTCGTAGTCGGCCTTTCGCGCGCTGAAGGCGGCCGCCAGCAAGCCTAGCGCTGCGGCCAGCGTCCCGAGCTGCGCCCCGAACGTGGCGCCGGCGATGTCGAGAGCGGAAGCGGAAACGACGGAGACGATGAGGGCAAAATAAGCGAGGGACAAACGGCGCGCTCGAAGGAATCCTGAAACGGTCAGGTCACCATACAAGCGGGCGGTGCGTTTTCAAACAGAGGCCTGCGCCGTGATCAGCGGGTGGCCTTGACCGCTCGACCGAAGACGCGGGTGGCGCGTGCGGCGGCAAGGGCAAAGCGCGCCCCCGAACCGAAGAGGTAACCGCCCTGGAGGGCGATGGCGGCGAACACCGCAGCCTTCATGCCTTCGAGGAAGCCAAGGCTGGTCATCATGCTGACCGGCAGCATGGTGAGCACCAGTGCAAATGTGACCGGCAGGAGCACGAACACGCGAAAGCGCTGGCCCAGCACGGCACCTACTAGAAGGCTGAAAATCAAAAAGGCGGTCATCCGAAACACTCCCCCGTGCTTCGGACCCTAGGTTCCCCACCTTAAAAAGACCCTTAAGTTGTATGGCTAAATTTGGCCTATTGGCCGCAATTTGCCAGCAGCGAATTGTAGGCTTCGCGCAAGCCATTCAGCGCCACCAGTCCCTTGATCTCGCTGTCGCTTTCCCTGACCACCACGGACAGTGAGGCCGTGGTCTGCCACTTGCCCGCGGCAAAGGCCGAGACCTCGTCCGGCAACAGCACGGCGGCGCCCGCGGCCGCCATGCTGCCCTCGGAGCTCAAGGTGCCGCCGCCGCTCGCGGCGATGGTCACCTTGGGGCGGCTGCGGGGCGGGAAGGGCCGGATCAAGGCCACCAGCACATCGACCTTGCCCTTCGCCGCGCAGCGGACGATCAGGCCGGCGAAGTCCGGGTCCGACTGGGTCGTGTCCGCGGTCTTCATGATCGCGGCGAAGCTCTCGCCGTCCTTGGCCCCCTGGGTCCGGGTAAATTTCCAAACGGAAGTGGACGCAGACCCGGCGACCTCAACCACCGCCGCGCCGCGACACCACCCCACGGCGCTGCCAGGGCAGGCGACGGTGGGGCCGGATGCGCGATCGGCGGCGCCAAGGAGGGAGCCCGCCAACAGCGGGATCAGAAGGAGGCCAGACACGGGGAGTTCCTATCTTCAACACCCCAGAGTTAGCAGAGGGCGGAGCGGTCAAGAAGCCTTGCGCTCGACACACTGAGCCCTCGACTGGGGCGATCTGCTCTCGAACTGAGCACACGAAATACAACAAATAGTCACAAAGGGTTAAACCAAGCCCCAAAGAGTGGCCCACACGCAACACTGGCCGACGGATTGCTCCGTTAACCACCGGGAACACTTGTCGCACCACCCCCTAGGCCGTACCAATTTACGTCAATTGGGGACCCTCGGGCGCGATTCATGTCATCTATTGCCAAGACCTATGTGTTGAAGCCAGCGTTCCTGGCCGCCGCTTTAGCGCTCGGGGCCTGCTCGACCAATCCCGGCTCGGGGCCGCTCACCGACGACGTCAACAACAAGATCCAGACGGAAAACGCGCCGGCCTACGAGCTGGTGCCGCTCAATCCGGCCACCGTGAAGATCCTGCACACCCATGAGCCCAAGGGACTCGCCGGCGTGTTCACCGATCGTCGTCCGCCCGCCAGCATCGTGTTCGGCATCGGCGACGTCGTCAGCGTCACCATCTTCGAAGCCGCGGCAGGCGGTCTGTTCATCCCGGCCGAAGCCGGCGTCCGTCCGGGTAATTATGTGACGATCCCGGATCAGTCGGTCGACAATGACGGCTTCATCACCGTGCCCTATGCCGGCCAGATCAAGGCCGCGGGCCTGACGGCGGTCCAAATCCAGCGCGCCATCGTCGAGAGGATCGGCAACCGCGCCATCGAGCCGCAGGCGGTCGTGGCGATGTCCTCGCAGCGCACCCAGCTGATCAGCGTGCTCGGCGAGGTCAATTCGCCGGCGCGTTATCCGGCGAGCGCGGCGGGTGCGAAGGATCGCGTACTCGATGCGATCACCCGCGCTGGCGGCATCAAGGGCCAGGGCTTCGAGACCTGGGTCATGCTAGAGCGTGGCGGACGGCGGGCCACCGTGCCGTTCGAGAATCTCGTGATGGCGCCCGAGAACAACGTCTATGTGCGCCCCGACGACAGCATCTACGTCTATCGCGAGCAGCAGAAGTTCATGGCGTTCGGCGCCAGCGGCCAGAGCGGCGAGTTCAACTTCGACGCCTGGCGCATCAACCTCGGCGAAGCCGTCGGCAAGGCCGGCGGTCTCCTGGACGGCCAGGCCGATCCGGCTGCCGTGTATCTCTATCGCCGCGAGCCGCGCGAGGTTGCGGCCCAGCTCGGCATCGACGTGAGCAAGTACACCTCGGAGACGATCCCGGTCATCTTCAACGTGAACTTCCGCGATCCGGGCGGCTTCTTCCTGGCCACCAAGGTCATGATGAAGAACGGCGACATCATCTACGTCTCGAACTCGCGCAACGTCGAAGTTGCCAAGTTCCTGCAGTACATGCGCGTGATCATGGCGACCGGCAGCGATGCCATCAATCTTGGCAACGACGCGCTGATCTTCCGCAACAACATCAAGCTGGCGCCGTAAGACGCCGACTTGACCGACCTAAGACGATGGCACCGGGGCTTTGTCCCGGTGCCATTTTCGTTTAGCGATCCAATCGGTATTGTCGCCGGGCCGGCGGGCAGGTTCGGATGAAGGCGTCACCGAGTAGGACGCGCCCGCCACTGGTCTCCGCGCTGCTGCAAGGGGCTTCATGCGCTTTCGAAGATTTTGCCATCTTCTGGCTCTCGTCCCGCTCGCCTTCGCCCTCGCACCGGCCGAGCCGGTGCTCGGCGCTGCCGCCGAGATGGGCGTCCGCCATCGCATCGACGTGATGGTTTCCGCCGAGCCTGACGCTCCCGTCCTGTCGCGCCTCAAGGGAGCCAGGGGCGAGCTGTCCTTCACCGTCCGCCTCTCGGCGAACTCCAAGGAGAGCAAGTTCTTCGGCATGCTGCGCCCGTCCTTCCCCGACATCGTCGTGCCCGATGGCGCTGGCAAGCCGCTGGTGCAGCAGACCAAGCTGTGGGAGGAGGACGTCTGCCATCAGCGCCGCGGCCTGCCGAAGGTCACCGTGACCCAGCTCGGCGGGCATTTTGCGCAAGGTGAGGGGCGGATCGAGATTTCCGCCATCAACCGGCACATCGGCGTTCTGGTCCCGCCCGACGAATTAACCCCCGGAATAAAACTCGATCAGGGGAGTGATAGCTTTGGACTATTCTATGCGTTCCGCGCGCAGACCCGGAACAGCCGCCTCAACGTGGATCTGAAGATCTATCCGATCGATTGCTTCCTCTAGGCGCGAGCAAGGCTCGCAAGACATGACGATGCGCCTTTGGCTTCCCAAGATTCGCTGGTCATGGAGCTTGCCCGCGGCCTTCATCCTGTTCTTCGTGGCCGCCGCCGCGCCGTTTCCGTTCGGCTCGACCAATGATCTGTCGATCGCGTTCTGGTGCCTGTGCCTCGGGATCGCGGTGATCTTCGCGACGACGCGTGATCTGCGCCGGCCACATCTCTGGCTGCTCGCCGGCATCGGCGTGATCGTGGCCGCCTATGCCTTCGTGCTGCACGAGCAGCTCTCCGACCATCCCTTCCTCGCGCCGTTCCAGCCGATCTGGAAGCAGGCCTCCGATCTGCTCGGCGTGCCGATCGCCCCGTCGGCCTCGATCGTCAAGAACGAGGCGTTCTTCGCGCTCGGCGCGCCGCTCGCCAACATCCTCGCCATCGTGCTCGGCATCACCGTCGGCGCCGATCGGATGCGCGCGCGCCGCCTGCTCTGGGTGATCGCGATCTCGGGCGCGGCTTACGCGCTCTATGGCGTCGCTTCGTTCCTGATCGAGCCGACCATGATCCTGTGGCGAGACAAGACGGCGTATCTCGGCAGCGTCACCGGCACCTTCATCAACCGCAACACGGCGGCGGCCTATTTCGGCTCGGCTGCGGTGATCTGGATGCTGCTGATCCTGGAGGACGTCCGCCGCCGCTTGCCGGAGCGGCACATCGAATGGCGGCGTCTGTCGCTCGACCTGCGTGCGATCCCGCCAAGAGAGATCCTGCCGCAGCTCGCATGCCTCTTGATCTGCCTGATGGCGATGTTCATGACGACCTCGCGCGCCGGCGTTGGCCTGTCGCTGCTCGCGATGATCGTCGCGTTCACGATCTTCCTGCGGAAAGACCTGCCGCCGCGCACCGGCATCTGGATTTCGCTCGGCTCGGGCCTTGCGGTGGCGCTCGGCCTGTTGCAGCTGCTGGGCGGCCGCGTCTCCAGCCGCTTCGACAGCCAGGGCCTGGTCGACGAGGGCCGCATCGAGGCCTGGAAGTCGACGCTGAAAATCATCGCCGACAACCCGTGGTTCGGCACCGGCATGGGCACCTTCCAGTGGGCCTTCCCGCCCTACCGCAGCCCCAACATCTCGATTCGCGGCGTCTGGGATGCGGCGCATTCGACGCCGCTGGAGCTTGCCTCCGAGGTAGGCATTCCGATGGCGCTGCTGGTGGCGCTCGGCTGGGCCATCATGCTGCTGGTGCTGGCGCGGGGCGTGTTCGGACGCCGGCGCGATGCCATCGTCCCGCTGGCGGCCGCGGCGACCGCGACGCTGTCGCTGCTGCATTCATGCCTCGACTTCACGCTGCAGGTGCCCGGCTACAGCATTCCGTTCTTTGCGCTTTTCGGCGCCGGCCTGGCGCAATCGTTCTCGAGCCGGGAGGGCCGCCCCGCGCCAGATGCGCTCGCCACCGCACCGCGAGGCGAGGGCCGCTCCGCAACCGTGGCGCCAGCGGCGCGCGCGCACGGCGAGCTTCACAAAAGTGTCTAGATTTGAAGCAGTTGCGCCGTTTACGAAGTCTTTAGAATAAATGGACAGCCCTTTTCTATTCGGTTAGGTTCCTGCACTGCACAGCCATTTGCCCGGGCCGAGGAAGCAATCGGGGCAGCAGATTTTTTTGGAGGTTGATTTATGAGCGTTATCAAAATCGCGCTTCGCATGGCTGCGGCCGCGGCCCTCGTTGTGACGATCAATTCGGCCGCCAGCGCCGCCATTTACCCGCCACAGCGCCAGCTGCCGGCCACCGTCATTTCCGACTTCAAGGCCGCCCCCAACAGCCTGTTGCAGCAATATCCGACCGGCGGCCCGCAGCTGATCTCGCGCGTGCGCGACCTCGGAGCGTCCGATCCGACCACGGTGCCCGGCCTGATCGCCCTTCTGAAGGATCCCGCGACCACCACCGACCAGATGCGCGCGATCGTCGCCGGCCTCGCCCAGGTCGCGCGCATGGCCGCGCAGCAGGACCAAGCCTACGCCAACGAGATTCAGGCTGCGATCGCCGGCACCGGCAACCCCGACGTGATCGCCGCCTATCAGGCCGCGACCGGCGACGTCGCGATCGCCGCGACCGGTGGCGGCGCGGGCGGCGGCACCGGCGCAGGCGGGCCCACGGGCAACGGCTTCCCCACGGGCGGCGGTGGTGGCGGAGTCGTCGTGTTTGGTAACAACACCAACGCCAACAACCCGCCCAACACCGGCGGCGGCGGCGTCGGCAGCGCCGCTAACAGCGTCAGCCCAGTGCGCTGACCGAAACCAGCCCGCGCGGCCGGCTATGATATCTCTCGGTAGCGGCGCCAGCAGGCGCCGCTTTGCTTTTGTGCCGTTAAGGTTCATGCAAAAAGTTGCGCAAGCCGTGCTGCGCAGTGCGTCCACCGCGTTCAATTGCAGGCACGCCTGTGCTAGTGTTGTGCAGCGCGGCTTTTGGCATCGGGTTTGCTCCGGACGCCCTCTGGCTTTGGCCACCATTGATCCCAAGAACACACATCGATCCATTTTCAGGAATTGCTAGATGTTGCAGGTGAACAAGCCGACCTCGGAGATCAACCGTGATTTCGCCGAGGCCGACGGCTCTCCGTCGCAAACGCTGACCTCCTATCTCGACATCGTCCGCCGCCAATTCCCGACTATGATAGCGATCGTCTCCGCCTGCGTGATCCTGGCGCTGCTCTATCTCTTCACCGCCGCGCCGCTGTTCACCTCCACGGCCTCGATGGTGATCGACACCCGCAAGGTGCAGCTGTTTCAGCAGCAATCGATGCTGGGCGATGTAACGATCGATTCCGCGACGGTAGAAACCCAGGTCGAGATCCTGAAATCCGAGAACATCAGCCTCGCGGTGATCCGCGACCTGCACCTTACGGAAGATCCGGAGTTCACCGGCAGCGGTGCTGGCCTGCTCGGGGCCATCATGAGCCCGGTCACGGGCCTGTTCTCCTCGGCCAGCGCACCATCGGAATTCGAGCTGAGGCGCAAGGCGCTGGAGCGGTTCGCCAGCAACCGCACCATCAAGCGGCTTGGCCTCACCTATGTGATGGAGATCAGCTTCACCTCGCGTGATCCGCAAAAGGCCGAGCGCATCGCGAACGCTATCGCTGACGCCTACATCGTTGATCAGCTCGAGGCGAAATATCAGGCCACTCGTCGCGCCAGCGTCTGGCTCCAGGACCGGATCAAGGAATTGCGGACGCAAGCCTCGGTCGCTCAGAAGGCGGTGGTGGATTTCAAGATCGCCAACAACATTGTCGATAGCGGCGGGCGACTGATGAACGAGCAGCAACTCGCGGAGGTCAACAGTCAGTTGGTTATGGCGCATGCGGCGACGGCTGAGGCTAAGGCGCGTCTCGACCGCATGAATGACATCGTTAAGCAAGGAATTCCGGATGCTAACGTCGGCGACGCGCTAAAGAACGACACCATCGTCAAGCTGCGGGGGCAATACGTCGATATGGCATCCAAGGAATCGATCTGGGCCATGAAATATGGCGCAGATCACTTGGCTGCAGTCAATCTTCGCCGGCAGATGGCAGAAATCAAGAAAAACATTCAAGACGAGCTCAAGCGTATCCAAGAATCCTACAAGAGTGACTACGATATTGCGCAGACTCGCGAGGATGCAATCAAGTCGAGTCTCGCCAGTGTCGTTTCGGAATCGCAGCTCACGAACCAGGCGCAGATCCAGTTGCGCGAGCTCGAGAGCAACGCTCAGTCGTACCAGGCGATGTACGACAACTTCCTACAGCGCTATATGGAATCAGTGCAGCAGCAATCCTTTCCTATAACGGAAGCACGTATCATCAGCGCGGCGACGCCGCCACTGGCGAAGAGCTCTCCAAAGTCCTCGATCATTCTTATTGCGGCACTGGTGGCAGGCCTGGTGCTCGGCTTCGGCGCTGCGATAGCACGCGAGGTCACTGACAATGTGTTCCGAACCACGCGGCAGGTGGAGGAAACTCTTGGTACGAGTTGCATTGCAATGCTCCCGGCCCTTCGCAACGCCGCGCCACTCTCGAGCGTCCCATATAAGTTCGCTAGAAAGACAGATGATCCGCAGTCTGACCTGTTACGCTACGTCGTGGACAATCCCTTGTCCCGCTTCTCTGAAGCCATACGCTCCCTCAAGGTGGCAGTGGACTTTAATTCTATCGTGCGCGAGAATCGCCTACTAGCGGTGACTTCCACACTGCCGAATGAAGGGAAGAGTACTCTTTCTACAAATCTCGCGCAGCTTATGGCGCATGGGGGCGCCCGAGTTATTTTGATCGATGCGGATCTTCGCAATCCGTCGCTGTCGCGTGAGTTGGTGCCGGACGCGCAAGCGGGGCTGGTCGATGTTGTAGCGCAGAGGGAACAACTCGAAAATGTCCTAGTAATCGACCCGGAAACCAAGCTCGCGATTCTACCAGCCGGCGCAACTTCGACGCTGCTCCATACCAATGAAGTCTTAGGTTCTAAGCCAATGCGCGAGCTCATGGGCTTTCTGCGCTCGAAGTTTGATTATGTGGTACTCGACATGCCGCCAATGGCGCCTGTTGTCGACGCGCGCGTCACCTCGTCTTATGTCGATGGTTATATTTACGTGGTCGAGTGGGGGAAGACGAACAAGAACGTCGTGCTCCATAACCTGCGAAGCGCACCAGAGGTCAAGAATAAGCTTCTCGGCGTGGTGTTGAACAAGGCTGATACCAAGCTGCTCGCTCGCTACGAGTCTTATCAAGGACGCTACTACTACCAGAAGTACTACGCCCGGTACGGGTATGGCGAGTAGCGGTCGATACGTCACGCAAGTTGGCGTCCGCGGGGCCTTGCTGCTGCTCGGCTTTGCCGGTTCGCTTTGGTCGTTCTTCGCTTTCCCGTCCTTCTGGCGAGCAGTTCCTGCCCGCAGTGTGATTGAGTCGATCATCGCTGGGCAGCACTTCAAACCAGGGGTTCTAACCAGTGTATTGGTGAATATTGATCGCGAGGCGAGACAGACCCTGAATCACCCCGCTCTTGAACGCGCGGAAGCACTTATCCAGCTTCGTATCGCGGAGAAGACAATACAGTCAAAAAGCTTGGAAGAACCTGATAGAGAGCTGACGGGTGCCGAGCAGAGGATGAAACTCTCGCTCTGCCTTAACCCTTCCGACGCTTATCTGTGGCTCATGCTCTATTGGGGTAGCAACCTTCGGAGCGGTTTTGAGGAGAGGAGCCTGCCCTACCTCCACCAGTCATATGATTTGGCTGCGATGGAGGGCTGGATTGCACTACGGCGCAACAAGCTGGCTCTAGCTATTCTCGCGCAATTGAATGAGTCATTGCAAGAAAAGGTAGTGTCGGAATTTGCGGCGCTGGTCAATAGCGGCTTCACGGACATCGCCTCGGCCAATATAGCAACCGTGGGCTGGGCTCACAGGGGTCGGCTGCTGGCAAGCCTTTCGCAGGTCGATATCAACTCGCGCGAGACATTTGCCAGAGCGCTTGCCAACGACGGGATCAGCGTGAGCGTGCCGGGCGTCGAAATCAGCGGATTTTCACGGCGATGACTTTCAATCCCATTTTGAGAACTGCAGCTTGTATCTTCACTGTTGCACTTATCATTGCCACGGAAAAACGTGAGGTCCTTGCTCAGACAAGCGGCTCGACCACGCCCAGGTTGACGATGCAGGGCGGTGCCGATCCATCCAACTCACCTATCGCTCGCGATGCACTCGGTCGGCCCTGTTTGGATGTCGAAGCTGCAGCGCGAGCGCATATTGTCAATTCGAGCCTCATCGATCACGTCGTCAGTGTGAAGAACAACTGTTCGAGGATGATCAAGATCAAGGTTTGTTATACCAACTCAGAGCGGTGCACGGATGCGGCTATCGGCAGCTATGGTAGATCCGATGTGATTTTGGGGACGATGACTGGAGTAAAGATATTTCGATATTCGATTTTGCAGAAATAAGCCTGTCTGGCGAGCATTAGGCCGACCGAATAAGCTCCTGAAGCCATCGTGGGCGGGAAAGCGGAGCAAACCTCCAAGAGACGAGATTACGAGCGAACGATCTCGGCAGTAGCGCAACCGAAAAAAGCCAGAGAACCATCCCGACCTGCCTGACTGCGCTCAATCCCTGAGCCCTTACGCCGGATCTTATCCCATCGGCCAGACATCTGCCGATGCTATCCATGGCAATCGGATGTTGATCGGGGCCGAGCCGCAGCGAAGCCACTCGCATCGCCAAGTTGTAGAAGCCAAACCTCCATCGATTTGAATCCAGTGGGACGCCATACTTGTGAGCAATTCTCGTTGCGTATTCGCAGCGTGTGAGATGTCTCTTGAGGTCACGTCGGATCCTTGACAGATCAAGATCAGTTTGAGCGCCGTCATTCGCACCGTGAACCCGATACGAGACCAGCGGCATGCTAAGGCTAATGACGTCGCCCAGAAACGGAGCTGTAGAGAGGAAATAGCTATCCACCCATCTATCAACGCCTTCTTCCAGTGGGAACAGCTTTGCTAGAAATTTTCGAGACAGAAGATTCCCTGAATTGGGCGGCGTAGGGTAAGAATCTGTTTGCGAGGCCCAATGACGAATCCGATCTGGCGTCGTGCTTGCTAGGTATTTTGGAAAACCAATTCCGAGAGCATTTCCATCTTTGTCGATGACCCTCATTTGGCATTGGATCATTGACCAACCCGGCGTCATGATCTTGGCGGCTTCTTGAGCTATTGACGGATCCAGCAGATCATCCGAATCAAGAAATATGATCCAATCGCCGGAGCTGCACAGGAATCCTTCTTCGGCGGCCCGCGCCTGACCTCTATTGGGGCGCAGGAGAACCTTCACCCCGTCTTCGGCAAACTGCTTAATGATTTCGGGAGAGTCGTCGGTCGAGCCGTCATCGATAACTATGACTTCTACGCGAGGCCAATCTATAGCAAGTGCGCTGCGAATTGCGCTCGCTACAAATTGAGCATAGTTGTAGTTGCAGATGATGACCGAAAGCTGCGCACTATCCTTTGACATAGCATCCTGCCCGGCATCAGTCATTTTGACTTGATCGTTGCGCTAGCCCCTTCTTGCCCGATGTTTCGCCGAATGCCGGCGCTAAGCGGCCTGCATTAATCGACGCAATAGGTTTGGTCTCGATGATGGGACAAACCGCCAAGAGACGATACGACGTGCAAGAGGTTTGGGAAATGAGGCAACAGCAACAAGCCATATGAAAATTCCAATATGCCGAAATAGAGTTAATCCTTGTGGCGTAATTAACGCAAGAACTGAGTCCCTAAGGCACTTTGCAATTGTATCGTTCGGTATCGGATGACCTGATGGATCTAGTCGCAGAGACGTCAGCCTCATGGCCAAATTGTAGAACCCGTAACGCCATCGATCCGCTGCGATTACTACCCCAAACTTTGCAGCCAATCTCGTCGCATAGTTGCACCGAGTGATGTGCCTTTGCAAATCGGTCGCAACTTTCTTCAAGCTGAGAGTTGTCGATTGAGCTCCCAAATTTCTCCCGTGGATTCTATACGAGGCGAGCGGCTTACGTACTGTAAGCACGTCCCCCAAGAATGGTGCAGTAGAAAGAAAGTAGCTGTCTGTGGCGCGATCCATGCCTTTCTCTAATGGGAAGATTTTCTCCAAGAAGTCTCGCGCTAAGAAATTTCCTGAATTCGGGGGGGTGGGATAACTGTCAGTATGCGAAATCCAATAGCGAATAAGGTTAGGCGTCACGTCACTCCGGTACTTTGGGAAAATAGTGCCTAAAGAGCGACCGGCTTCATCGATTGTCGACATTTGAAACTGGATCATCGACCAGCCCGGTTTCATCACTCCTGTGGCTTCTCGGACGATTGCCGGATGTACTGTATCATCGGCATCGAGGAATAAGACCCAAGCGCCATGGCTTTCGTTATACGCCCGCTCTGCACAAGCCGTTTGGCCCTGCTTTGAGCCAAAGATGGCTCGCACTCCGAGCGGAACATACGTTTCAATCACGCGTTGCGAGTTATCGGTGGAGCCATCGTCAATAACGATAACTTCTACATTCGGCCAATCAATAGCAAGGGCGCTAGCGATCGCCTCCCCTACATAATCCGCGTAGTTATAGTTGCAGATGATGACCGTGACGAGCTCGGGTTCAACGCTCATTTAAGCTTAGCTCCCGGCAGCGTCATGGCCGATACGATCTTAGTCTGCGCTTCATTCAGGGCTCGAAGGCAACTCGAGTTTGGTTCAAACATAGGGGCCATTTCGGGTAGAACGCCGGATGCTATTTGGCTCGGACCATGAGGATCGTTCGAGCCAGTTGAAGCGTCGACTTCCTTCCGAATACAGCCAACGATAGGAGATTGGCAAGGAATCCCGCGCAACAGAGCAGGGCTAATACGAGTAGCGGACCGCTTTCCGGCATTTGCGCGCGTGCAGCTTTGACCGCGATGATCATGAGGCATGCAGCGATCGACGATGGCGCAACGTCTGCAACGAACCGAGTGAGCGATATGCCGAAGCGACGGTTCGCGAAGTATTGTAGCAGGAGAAAGTTCAGCACCTCGCTGCTGCACCACGTTGCCAAGGCCCAGGGAATAGAGGGCAAACGAGTCAGGCTAATTGCCAGCGCCATGTAGATGAGAGTAGCAAGGTTTACTGCACTTACAGTCTTTACCTGCCCGCCTACATTCAAAAGCGATGTGCAAAATATTCTAGGGCACTGGACAAAAACCAGCAGGCCCAGCCAGAACGCTGGTTCTGCGGCAGGCAACCACTTGGTGCCAAACAGCGCGAGGACAAGTTCAGGTGCAATCAGGCCTATTCCGCAAAAGATCGGAAATAGGGCCAAACATCCCAGTCCCAAAGCCGTCTCGTATGCTTGTAGCATCCTCCGTGCATCTTGTTGCAGATGTGCCATCGTTGGCAGCAGGACTTGGGAAACAGCTGTGGCTGAAATTGCCCAAACCGTATCCACAAGCCTGAAAGCCAAGCTCAAGAATCCAGCTTGCTCGACTCCGAGAAACGTCCCAGCAAAAAATATGAAGGCGCGCTTTGTCAAAAAATTCGACGCTAGCGAAACTACTGCGCCAAAGCTGTATTCAAGCAGGTCAAAAATTGGCGACAGTTTTGTGGTTAATCGCGGTCGCCAGTCGCTGAACGCGACCAGCGTGATAGTTCCCAGGATCGTCATCGATAAGAATTGGGCAACTAGGGCCCATATCCCAAAATCGAGAAAAGCAGCGAGGATGCCTAGAGTCGCCCCTGCAATGCGGCCCAACAAGCTACGCAGCGCTAAGAGCCTAAAACCGAACTGACGAGCCTGTCGAGCACTCAAGATTGCTGCAGGTGCCGAAAATAGCAATCCTGCGGCCATCATGCGACCAACTGCTACAATGCGGTGGTCATCGATGAGTAGAGTACAGAATGGGAATGCTGCATAGAGAAGAACAGAAGAGAAGATGCTTATCACGATTGAGAAAGTGAATGCGCTATTGAAATGCTCGTCCGTGGCATTGACTTGTCGAACCAGCGCGTCGTGAAAGAACATATTTGTAAAAATGCCGACAACTTCAATGACGGCGAGAGCAATCGAATATACTCCGAAGTCGCTCGGGCTGAGCAGCTTCGCGAAAATTATCAGTGATAGGAAGGAGACGAGGGCAATACTTCCATTCTCAAGCGCGCTCCATAGGACTGAGCTAATAGCGGCCCGTCGAAGAGACAATTAGAACTCCTATCGCAGCAATCTTCGTAATTTTTCAATAACACGATAGCCGATCAACTAAAGGTTTGCATCTTGTTTTGCGAGATGTAAGTCGCGGCTCTTAGATCCAGGAGGCTTACCGTGCGAGCTGCCTATGTTGCTGAAGGTGCCACGACGGTGTGCCGTGACCCTGGGCCATTGGCTTTCGGAGCGGAAAATGAGCAGGTGGTGCACTCCTCGATTCGATCTCGAGCCTCAGTTGACTGCCAAATGAGAGGCCGTTCTCAAGGAGACGGTATACGTAGGTCGGCTTGGATCAGTGGTCAGCCTGCACGCGACGCCGGAGCGCCTGATTCAGATCCGGCAGAATCGCCTGCTTTCCATGGGCGCCGAGTCCGGCAGCCGCAGCGACACCTACATCGACAAGCAGTCGGTCACCGAGGAAGTCGCGTTCGGGTACGAGAATCTGTCGTTTGACACTTACTTTAGTCTGTCCGTCATTCGAGGAAGCGAGACTAAAGTCAATATCCAGGTCATGAAAACAAAGTCAGGCTTCAGGAGGCTGCCGGCGCTCATCCAGGCATAAAATAGCGCCGCACAGACCTCTCTCCGGAGAGCGCTCGAATAGAGCCTGAGGATGACGATCATCGAAAAGAACAGAAAACCGATGATTCCGTACTCGTAAATCAGCTTGGCCCAAGTCGGATCATTGATCTCATACTTCAGCTGTAGCACAGCAACGGTGCGAAGATAGGTGCCTGCGCCAGCTCCAAGCCAGGTTGATGCTCCATCACCGAGGTTGCGTTCCAACATTTGGAAAGGTGCGACGAAACGCGCATACCCACTCGATCCAGGAGTTTCAAACTCTGATGTGCGGTCCAACCAAAGGTTTAATATCGGGATTTCGGAGCCGTAAATGAGAACCACGAATATGAAGAGCAGCCCCAGTACGAACAACGGCAGCTGACGAACACTCGTAGGAAGTAGAAAGCCAAAAAGAACGATGAGCAATCCGGAGCCTGAAACCGAAGCGAGCAGGCCTGCTATTAGGATGCAAAGAACAAGCCGTCGCCTCCTAGAGAAGAACTCCAGCATCAGTGCAATGGCGGTCATTACTGATAAAGTAGACGATTCTCGAAGAAAGAAACCGTTGGCTTTGATAATGCCGCCGCCCTCTCGAACGAAAGCATAGTTTCCGGCACCGCGAATTTCCTCCGGCAAGACAAGGGCAATATTCGAAAAGTATGTTGTCCCTTTAAACAGATTAACCAGGACGAGCTGCACGTCTGCGATCACTGCAATGATACAGACGACCAGAATGAACTTAGCTTGAATAACCTTCCCTACCTCCTCGATTCCACTCCTGGATTGTATGCGCAGGCAAAATGGTGCGTAGAGTACAAACAAAAGCGATAAAGACGACCACGACGTGAGACTGTTTGGCGAGAGCATTCGGAAGCAAGCAAGTATTGCCGCGAGAAGGAGTAAGAGAAGGGTCCTGGTGCTTAGAGTCGCAAATCCTGATAAGGGCAGATAGGCGGCGAAAAGCAAGTAACCAATAAAATCGACTGATACCGGAAACTCACCGATGTTGACCGCAATTTGCGAGCAGAACATAATAGATGCGATGGAGGCGCTAAGGGCAAAGCCACCAAAAGCATCTAGTTGGACTTCACGACCTTCAATCGAACGCCGATTAATTGAGCCATGAGAGACGGATTGGTTCTCTATCATTGTCAAGGGTAGATGCCGTGCTCGGTTGGAGAATATTATCGTCCGCAATGCTTCGCAGTGCGAGATTGGTCCGTTCAAGCTTTCGCAAAAAAGACGTCCCTCAATCGTCGTGTGCCCATTTCCAAACCATAGCGATTTGACGCTAGCTCCTGCAGTTTATGCTGGCTGCGGTGCAATCGATCAGTGTCATCGATGTTTTCGACAATCTTTGCGCCGAGATCGTCGAGGCTGTCGGCTAGAAACATGCAAGACTGTTCCTCTGCAGTGGTGCCGGCGAGCGCTGCTCGCAGTCCGAATATCGGCAGTCCCTGAAACGCGTAGTCTAGTACTTTGAGTTTGAAACCGCCTCCGAGCGTTTCGGCGACAAGGCCACCGCGAGCGCATTGAAACAATTCTCGAACGTCGCCCAACTGCCCGTGAAACGTCACCAATGAAGCCGTGGAAGAAACTTGCTGCGTCACCTCACGCGGCACTGCGCCCACAACGTCCAGATGAATATCGTTCTTCTTTAGTTGCGGGCCGACCGTTTTTAGTATGCTTTCTAAGTTTCGTTGTTTGGCGCGCCATTCGAAGGATCCCAGCAGGAGCAATCTCCTCGGACGGGAGGCGCCAATGGTTATAGAAGGAGTTGATGGGCCCAAATAGACCGGAGGAACGACTTGAATGTTCGTTGCCCGCGAGAAGTAACCGACGTCAGCATCGGAAATGCAGATGATGGAATCTGCCGCCGAGACTACCGCATTCTCCAATCTCCGATATTTCTCGGCATCGAGACGCATGGCTGTGCGGACCAGGAAGCCGGGCGCACTGGCTGCAATCTCCGGTCGAATTTTTCCTTCGGCGTTGTGGGCAATGTAGCAGAGTCGTGCTTTTCCTCGCCTCGCCAAAATTGTTGGAAGGAGCCCTGCCGAGTTAGCGTGATCGACTATGATCCAGTCCCACTCGCGGGCTAACAGTTTGACAAGTCCCGCTTGCAGATCTGGCGTGGCCAGTTTGAACGCATCTTTTGGGAGGCTAGACACTATGCTCCACGCGTCGGAGCGAAGTGGCGGAGGAAAGTCCACGAACGTAGCGCGCTGAGAGCCGATCGTCTTCGTAAAATCCGAGGTGGTGTCTCTTCGATTCCCAAGAACGCAAAGCGTTACGTCTTCCATTGTCGCGAGCGCCTTGATCAGGCCGGCAGAGTATAGCGCATCGCCGCTGAAGAGCGGACCCGGTAAGCGGCCGGAAATCCAGAGAATGTTCATTGTGGTTGGACCCAAGCTCAGGGCGAGGTTGACAGGCGGGCAAAGCTGAGAAGCTTGCGAAGATTTGAAAGCGGGCGGGCTCGACTGTAGCGCGCATGGATCAGGAGTCGCGCTAAACGGTTGGGGAGGGGCGTCAGTGAGCAGACCCAAACCAAATGCTTTATGGCGGCCCCGTATCCATATGGGCCGTGCCATATTACTAGAATCGCCTTCCACCAAAGCCCCATAAGAGAGCGATCTGCGTCTGTCCCATCTTCGTGCTCTAGCTTCCGGGCCATAATACGGTAGTTCACGAACACCAGTTCATGATCGAGCAAATCGTTCTGTGGCAGCGGCTTTCCGATCCGGCGCGCGTGGTCGCGCAGCATGTCAAATTCCAGCTTCCTGATTCGTATGCGCGACGCAAAATCTGGAACGATGTTGATCTGCCCAGTGTCGTTGATTCGACTGATATTGCGATTGTGAAGCCGATATTGGCCAAGTGGCTCGATGATTGTCTCAACCCGTCCATAGAGTGGCGCGATCGTGTTGAGTGCGCCATCGTGGGAAACTGGTGGGGTGAGTGGCATCACTTCTTCCAGAAACGATCGAGAGTAGGCGTTTCCGGACGTGACGGGCCAAGTGTAGGTGCCAAATCGTTCAAAGTATGCGGCGGTCTCCGCCGCGCTTATTGGTCTCGGGAAATTGCAGTAGCGCCGGCCCAGAAATGAGCCATTTTGATCGATCACATCGAGATCGAATTGAATTTTTGCGACCCCGGGACTATACATTTTCTCAACATGCTCGAGGGCATTTGGGTACAGGACGTCATCTGCGTCGAGATAGATGATCAGCGTTCCATTCGAGTGGCCGTAGCCAGTGTTCGAAATCGACTTGATACCTTCGTTCGCCTGAAAAATAGGCGTTATCCGATCTCCATAAGAGGAAATAACCCGGCGGGATCCGTCTGTTGAACCGTCGTCTAACACGATGATCTCGTCAGCGGGGCGCGTCTGGTGAAGAGCGCTCTCAATCGCTTGACCAACGTAGCGTTCATAATTGTAGTTCGTAATTATGATGCTAATTGAAATTCTTGACAATATAACCTCGGTCTACTTTCGTCCGTTGTCGAACCGGATGATTGCGCAGGCTGCGTTATGCACATCCTTCCTGCAACTCACGCGCCAACCATTGGCGGCTTCACGACGTAGCTGTCAATGCAAACGCTTGGACAGTTGGGCACGTTAGCATAGTATAGTAAGAACTAGTCGGCAGACATAGCTGTCGAAGCGTTTCGCTTGCGTCTGGTTGGCCATCTATCGGGGGTCATCTTTGTTTGATTGGGCTAGACGAGCTACCTTCTTTTCTGTCTCGCTTGGATTCTTGGTAAATTCTGCGTCGTCAGCTTTCGGCGGCGGCTGGATGCTCGTGTTTGCGGATGAGTTCGACCGTGACAGTTTGGACCGTACCAAATGGGCCACCAGATACATCTATCAGAACGAGACGTTGGATCATTTCAACGACGAGAAGCAACGGTACCGGGACAACAACAACCACATCCTCTCCGCAGGAGTGCTGGATCTGGTGGCGCGGCAAGTCGCCGACGGCTCGTATGAGTCCGGAATGATTCGAAGCCGCCAGACGTTCTACTATGGTTACTTCGAAGCTCGGGTATTTCTGCCAAAAGGACGTGGAATCTGGCCGGCCTTCTGGTTGGTCGGAGATTATGATCGGGACGGGCGGACGTGGCATCCACCGGAACTTGATATCTTCGAATTTGTGATAAATGGCAAAGATGACACGGAAAAGATGCTGCACTCGGGGCCACAGAAGCCAGCTTTAGATACATTCAACTTTGTCGACGACACATTTGAGACCAGGCACGGGGAAATGCGAAGTTCTGCCCCCCTGAATGAAGGGTGGCATGTGGCGGGGTTGGTCTGGACTCCAACAGAAATTACTTTCTTTTGGGATGGTCGCCCGATTTATAGCCGTCCCTATAGGTGGTTACGCAAAGATGGACATTTAGGACCGCCGGCTCAAGTCGTTCTGAATTTCGCTGTTGGCGGAGGTTGGGCTGGCCGGTATGGAATCGAAGATCGGGCGTTCCCGCAATCTTTCAAGATTGATTACGTTCGCGTGTGCCAATTCACTAGCTCCGACGGAGGCAAAAGTCGATGCGGTGATAGCGAGTTGACGCCGGACCCAACTCGTTACGGATACTCTTCTGACATTGGAGATATGCAAAAGCCCGTGCTTCTTGCTCCGGACCTGATCCTAGGCGCATCAACAAGCGATAGCCAGGTTCTCACGGAGCCAAATGGACATAGAGAGATACGGCTGCACCTGCCAATCCAATTTCCGCCTTCCTACCCGACTCACAATCGAACCCTTCAGGTTTCAATCACGGATCAGTTGACTGGAGCGCGTGAATCGACCGTGACAGCAGCCCTTCACGTTGCTCAAGACGAAGGGTCAAATGGGACGCGGATGTTTGATGTTGTTCTTCCGGCGCCCAAGCGCCCTGGCACCTTTGTCATAAAAGGGCAGATTGCAGCCGCCTTAAAGGAGAACGGATCGCAAGTTGTATATAACGTGCCACTTACATGTTCGACCGGTATTGTGCAGCCAGTCAAATCTTTAACCTGTGATCTTACTTTACTGAAAAACTAGCACTCCCGCGAGCATCGTCTTGTTTGCCTTGATGACGTCGATCAGTATGCGGTCGGCTGGCCAAAACTAATTAAGGCAGTTCTCACCAGGATTGAGAGATCTAGCCAAATACTCCAATTATTAATGTACCAAAGGTCATACTCTACTCGCTTCTGCATCAGCTCGAGTGTGCGGGTTTCTCCGCGGTAACCATTAACCTGGGCCCAGCCGGTGATGCCGGGCTTGACGTGGTGGCGGAAGGCGTAGTTGCCGATGATCTGCTCATATTCGGTGTTGTGAGCGGCCGCGTGCGGGCGGGGGCCGACCAGCGACATGTCGCCCTTGAGCACGTTGAGGAGCTGCGGCAGCTCGTCGATCGAGGTCTTGCGCAGCCATTTGCCGATCGGCGTGACGCGCGGGTCGTTCTTCTGCGCCTGCACGATCGTCGGGCCGTCCTCGAGCACGCGCATAGTGCGGAACTTGAAGATCCTGAATGCGCGCCCGCCGAAGCCGTGGCGGGTCTGGCGGAAGAACACCGGGCCCGGCGAGGTCAGCTTGATCAGCAGCGCGGTCACCAGCATCACCGGCGCAAACACGAACAGCGCAACGCTCGCACCGGAAAGGTCCAGCGCGCGCTTGAGCGCGCGTTCGCGGTAAGTGAGCGGGGCGCGGCGCAGCTCGGCGGTGAAGGTGTTGCCAGTACCGGAAAGCGGATAGCGCAGGAAACGCGCCGTGTTGGGGTCCGGCATCAGATGCACCGGCACGGGAAGGATCTTCAGCGCGTCCAGGATGCTGTCGATCGCATGCTGCCGGCTCCAGTTGATCAGGAGGAAGACGTGCTCGATCCGGTGCTCGCGCGCGTAGTTGATCAGCTCCTCGAAGCGCGGCGCCAGCGAGGACAGCAGCAGCGGCGAGGCGAGCTTCTTAGCCGGGATCTCCATCAGGCGCATCAGGCGGTAGCCGTGCTGGCCGAGATCGTCGACCGCGTTGGAAGAGGTGGCAAGGCCGAACTCGGCGATCATGATCGCGCGGCCATTGGCGAAGGCACCGCTGCGCAAGGCATGCGCAGTCCAGCGCGCCGCCACTGTCTTCCAGGCGAGCAGCAGGAAAAGGCCGACGAGATAGAACGAGATCGTGGCGCCGCGGGAGAAGCCCTCGCTGACCTTCATTGTGAAGGCGATAGCAAGCAACGCGCCAAACAGGCCGGTCCAGGTCGTCAGCGTCATCCGGAACGTGCGCGGGCGGTCGGTGATTGTTTTGATTTGGTAGCCCTGCTGCACAATAGTGAGAAGGACGAAATTAATGGCAACCAGAATGCTAGCCGCCGCATAGACTTCGGCCTTCCCGACGACACCCGCGGTCGCCAAGAGATAGCCGACCGCGCAGCCAATCCCGCTGACCACGATCAGCGTCGCATCGACCACCATCATTAAGCGTTCAGCAACTACAGGACGTAGCCAGCTAGGTGCAAAGCCTGCAGCTGTGAATCCAGCTGG
The DNA here is from genome assembly GCF_024585265.1 of Bradyrhizobium sp. WBAH42. NCBI lineage: Bacteria > Pseudomonadati > Pseudomonadota > Alphaproteobacteria > Hyphomicrobiales > Nitrobacteraceae > Bradyrhizobium > Bradyrhizobium sp. WBAH42. The sequence goes on along the minus strand of NZ_CP036533.1, from coordinate 7,510,885 downwards.
CTCGACCACGCTAATTTCCGTTCTAGAATCAGGGACGGGTACCGGCCGAGTAGAAAGAATCGTCATCCTGCCAAATCCATTGACGCAAAATTCACTACGCGGACAACCCGTGCTATCAGTCGAAACCGCTGTTAAAACAAGGCGAAGGGGAAATTAACCTTACCCGATAAGCTGCATTGTAACTCATTTCGCGTAGACTGATATGTTAAATTTCATGTCCCGCTAGGAAGTTCTCGTTGCCTCGAACTCAGTACCGGCGTCGCAGTCGGCCGAGAGGAAAGCCTTACTTCGCCGTTGGCCTTGCCGCCGCGGCTTTGGTGGGAGCTGTGCTTCTCCTTTATCGTCCCGATGAGGCCCCCATACGCGCTCCCACAGCTGCCAAGTCCGTCACGCTCAAGCTCCTCCTTGACGGGCCATATGGCGCGCGGTTTGCCGGCGAGCTCGCTGCATCGACGCAGGGATATTTTTCCTCCCGGATTGAGGTGTCGGCACAGCCCGAAGACCCTGACTTCGTCCAAACCATTGCACGCCAACATGCCATCGGTGTGACGAGCGGCCAGAACTTCCTGCTGGCAAGCTGGCGTGGCGTTCCCGTAACAGCCTTCGCTGCAAGCTTCCTCGATACCCCCGTGGCGATCTTCACACTCGAAAACTCCGGCTTGCGGCGGCCGACTGATCTGGTCGGAAAACGGGTTGGGTATCGTAGGGCGAGTGAGGGAGACGTCGTTTTTGATGCCATGATGGCGCAGCTCGGGCTTCCTCGAAGCCGGATCACGAAGATCCCAGACCGCGACAGCTTCGAGGCGTTGAGGGACGGGGAGGTGGATGCGATCATTTCCGCTATCGACGAGCAGCCCGATCCCTCGAGCTCGACCTTCGTGAAGCTGAACGTCATCAAACCTCAGGACTACGGCATCCACGTCCCAGGCCAGGTCTATTTCGCGAGCAATGATCTGATTCATGACAAGCCGTCCCTCGTCGCTGATTTCCTTCAGGGCCTGATTCGCGGATGGCAATTTACCTACGCTGACTATGCACGGAGCGTGCCCGTTCTCGCCGGCGCAGGCCCGGCTCGGCTGAATTCCGAGCGGCTCAAGTTCGAGCTGCAGCAGCAGCGCCCGCTGGTGCTGCCCACAGGCGGCCGCATCGGCGACTACGACGAAAGTCGCTGGCGGACGCTTCGGGATATCCTCCTCTTCGCCAAGCTTGGAGAGGAGGGGGTGCCCTTGGCCCAGGCGGTCAACTACCAATTCCTACGGGATGTGTACCGCCGTTCACCCCACTTCGCGCCCCCGGGCGCTTGGGGCGAGGACAAATAGAACCAAGAAGCCACACTTGGGCGCCATATCGTTCCGAGACACCCAGGCTGCGCCGGGATCGGTTGCATTTCCGCGGGGGGCCTTGGTAAAGTTCGGCTTGCTATTTGGGCTGCTCGCGGAGCGGCCTCACGACTGGGAACGTCGGTCGGCTCGGATCTGACGAGCGCATTCGGGGATAAAATCCGCAGGGCGCGAGGAGCTTTTTGGGATGTTTAAGACGTTGATGCGAACAGGTCTTTTGGCTGCAACTGTTACCTTCTGCGCAGCGAGCGGCGCGAGCGCCGCAATGCAGATGCCCGCGCCGGCGGCCTTGCTCACGGGCGAGAGCCAAGCGACCCCTGTTACATTCTGGGCGCAGCCCTATCCATATCGGTACGTGCCTTGGCGTCGTTGCCCGCTGGTGCGCGTCGAAACGCCGTATGGCTGGTACGTGGACCGGGTTTGCGCACCTGTCGGTCCTGTCCTGCGCCGGGCGTACTAAGTTTCAAGTAAACCGGGCGGCGGCTGCAGTTTTCTACGACACCCTCAAGGCAGTCGCACAATTGATGCGGCTGCCTTGCTCGTTTTTGTTTCATTGTGTGCTGATCTTTTGTGCGCGCAGCGCAGGTTCACCATGAATATCTTTGTCGGGCCGGGGCAGGCTGTCGCATGGTGAAGATTGTGTTACCAGTTCGGCGGGGCTGCATCGGCAGCGTGATTGCGTAAAGCGACCGGTCGCTGGATCTCGCAAGGTGGTGCGATCCATCCGGCCGGATGCTGACAGAGGATACGATGACAGGAGCTTCAACCTACGATCTCACGGGCAAACGTGTCTTCGTCGCGGGTCACCGGGGCATGGTGGGATCAGCTGTTGTCCGCAGGCTTGCGTCAGAGAATTGCACCGTGCTGACGGCTGATCGGCGTGAGCTGGATCTGACCAAGGAAGAACCTACGCTCAGATGGCTCGAGGCCAATCGCCCGGACGTCGTGGTTCATGCCGCTGCAAAGGTTGGCGGTATCGCAGCCAACAACAATTTCCCGGTAGATTTTCTCTGCGACAACCTTGCGCTGGAACTGAGCGTGATCCGCGCAAGTCACGCGGTTGGTGTGCGGCGCCTGCTGTTCCTCGGCTCGTCCTGTATCTATCCCAAGCACGCCAAGCAGCCGATCGCCGAAAGCGAATTGCTGATGGGGCCACTTGAGCCCACCAACGAGTGGTACGCAATCGCCAAGATTGCCGGCCTCAAGATGTGTCAGGCGTATCGTCGGCAATATGGCGACGATTTCATCTCGGTGATGCCGACCAATCTCTACGGCCGGGGCGACAATTATCATCCGGATCATAGTCACGTCCCGGCCGCGTTGATCCGACGCTTCCACGAAGCCAAGCTCGCCAATGCACCCAGCGTTTCGGTGTGGGGCACCGGTACGCCGCTCCGCGAATTCCTCAATGTCGATGATTTTGCGGATGCCTGCGTTTTCCTTCTGAAGCACTACTCAAGCGATCTTCCAATCAATGTCGGTAGTGGAGACGAGTTGTCGATTGCTGACTTTGCGGCAACGGTTGCGGACGTTGTGGGCTACAGGGGCAAGCTGGTCTTCGACACCTCTAAACCCGATGGTACGCCACGCAAGCTGCTAGATAGCTCTAGGATTAGAGCGCTCGGTTGGCGGCCGAACACTGCTCTGCGGTCTGGTTTGGCGGCGGCGTACAACGATTTCCTGAAGAGCGGAGGTCGCAGGCTGGATGCGATCGTCAGGTCGTAGTTTCATAATTGCTATTGGACTGAGGTTTTAAGTTGACAAAGACTATTCTTTATTTGTCTCCTTATTTTTGGCCGGAAGAAATAGGATCCGCGCCGTATTGTACCGACCTTGCAAGGTATTTGCAGGGCGCGGGGCATCGGCTGCACACAATAGCTTTTCGACCGCATTATCCCACGGCAGAAAATTTCCGTGCATGGAGCGATGGCAGCCGCGACGAAGAGACTTTTGAAAACATCAAGGTGTCTCGAATCGGGGTAAGTGAGAGAGGCGCGGGCGGCTTCAAGGAGCGCGTGAAGAACGACATTCGCTTTGTAATTTCAGTTTGTCGGAAAGCATTGCTTGGACGTTTCAGCAGACCAGACGTCGTTATCGCCTACGTTCCGAGTATTTTGACCGTCTTCGCTGCATTATTGGTAAAACTTATCAGTGGCGCACAGGTGCTAACCATCGTTCACGATATCGAAAGCGGGCTAGCGCGGTCACTTGGTATTGCTAAGAACCCTCTGATGTTGCGAATGATGGAGCGAGTGGAGAGCTTCGTACTCAATCGGTCGGATCGGGTTGTCGTACTGACCGAAGGAATGAAGAGCGAGCTTGAGAAGATCGGGTGTACGAGCCCGATCGACGTCATCTCTATCTGGGCTTCACCTGCGTCTGAATCGCCCATTCCAGTCCACCCCCCAACATTGATGTATTCCGGAAATTTTGGAAAGAAGCAGAATCTGGATCAGCTTCTACCCTTGATCAAACGCCTTTCACTCGAACGGGCCGACATCAAAGTCGTGATGCAGGGAGACGGCTCAGAAAAAGAACGGATCGTTCGCCTGTTTCAGCAGGCCGGCGTGACAAATACCAGGTTTTCTCCGCTGGTGGATGCGGACAAGTTCGTTCCTAGCTTGCAGGCCGCTACGCTCCACATGGTGCCACAGGCGCTGGACGTGGCGAACTATGCTTTGCCATCTAAGCTCTTCTCAATCATGGCGGCTGGGCGGCCGTATGTTTGTATAGCGGAGGCCGGAAGTCCGCTTGACGTGCTCACGCAGCGCTCTGGAGCAGGAATTTGCGTTTCGCCGGGAGACGAGGATGGCTTGTTTGAAGCAGTGACCGGCCTTCTCGATAGAAAGGACGAGTTAGAGCGAAAAGGCGTGAACGGCCGTACTTTCGTTGCCGAGTGCATGAACAAACAAAGCATTATGAACCGATATCTCGCGTTAATTGGCAAGGCATGACATTTCAGGGAAGCAGGGGCATCTAATGGAGATCGCGGGCAGAATTGCAGTGATATTCGGCGGCCACGGATTCATCGGCTCACATCTTGCTCGTGAGCTTGTGACTTCAGGCAAATATGCTCGAGTCGTGAGCGCGGATATCGCGCCGCAGCCGAGATTCAGGTCCAAGGGTGTCGAATATACCTTTTGCGATGTAAGATCGCCAATTCCGACGGACCTGGCAACTGGGGTTACCGAGATTTACAACCTTGCGGCTGTGCACGTTACGCCTGGTCCGCAGGACTGGGAGTACTACTGGACCAACGTATCTGGCGCTTTGAACGTGACGCAATATGCCCGAGTTGCAAAAGCGAAGACGTTGTTTTTTACTAGCTCGATCTCAGTTTACGGACCGAGTGAAGATGAGATTTCAGAATTCTCGGATCCTAATCCTGAGAGTTCGTATGGAAAATCGAAGCTTCTAGCCGAAGGAATTCATCAGAGTTGGCAACTTGAGGAGCCGAGGGACCGAAAGCTGGTCATTGTCCGACCGGCAGTTGTATTTGGGTTTCAGGAACGTGGGAACTTCACCAGGTTAGCTCGATCACTAGAGAGAAGGGCATTTTTCTACCCCGGCAGGAGAGACACCAAAAAGGCCTGCGGATATGTTAAAGATTTGGTCGCCTCGCTGGAGTTCGCTCACCGCAGTGAAGAGATGGTAACAATCTACAATTTTGCCTTCGACGAACCGGTGACGACGGAAGGCATCTGCGCGGCCTTTTGCCGGGTGGCCAATTTGCCAGAGCCGAAGTTTACAATTCCGATAAGCCTCATTCTTCTGGGAGGGCTAGCATTTGAGCTGCTTTCCAAGCTCGGCCTGAAGACCCCGATCAATCGAGCGCGTGTCCTGAAGCTTTTTAGGTCTACCAACATCGTTCCGAAAAAATTGCAAAGTGACGGCTTCGTTCGACAATTTGACCTTGTGGCTGCTCTGCGCGACTGGCGCTCGCAGTCGCCCGTCGGGCGGTTTGAGTAAAAGCCGCGTATCCTCCAGACTGTCCAATCCTTGCCAGAAGGGCCGCAGCGCTCTTCGGGGCCGTCCCGGCTTTAGAGCGAGCAGTCGAGCCTTGCGCCGCTATCACTCGTGTCGCGGATACTAGTTGAATAGTCTCTAAATCCGCGCTGCTTGATGAGTTCGTCGCCCTCTGCGGGAATCGCGATCTTCCCTCATCAGAACTGTCATACCCACTTCGTTTGGCAGCGGCATTGAGAAAATCTCGGACAGAAATGCTGCACGCCCTTAGCAATCACGAAATCTCCGGCTTCTCCTGCTGTAGCATCAGCCATTGCATTTCGACATGGTTACGCGCGTGTCCCGCAATCGCTTAGCCTCGAGAATTCGAAGAGTGCCGAGGTCCTCGGAGTTGGCCTATACTCGGGTTCATCGAATGAGACGGCTATGTGGCTTTTGGGCTAAGAGATTGTAGATCTGGTCGGGCTGCACCTGGCCGACAATGCATATGCTCACCATAGTGCAGGCGGAACGCTGGATTCGGCTCGCGAGGATCCAGATGACTGATCGATACGGCGCTGTGTTGAAGAGAGAGGTCCGGCGCTTGGTGCCGTGGACCTTCTGTCTCGTTGGCAGGAGCAATTCAGCGAAACAGGCGCGTGGCCCGTCCACGTTCTTTGTCATGACCAGTTTTCATTCGCTGCCCTCGGAAAATGAAGTCAATGGGAGAAGTCCGTCCGAAGAATTCAATCTTAAATTAACAGTGGTTGGTTTCAGTTGGGCCAGAAATGTCCTGCTAACATAACTTGACTTCAAGTAGGCCGTCCGAAGCAGGCGAACTCCACGGTAAGCCTCGGTTATGGGGAGGGCAAGGCTAGGGCTCGCGCCAGCTGCGGCCAGATTGTGCCGAACATTGTGTCAGCGGCGCTAGTCACCTAAGGCATACTGGTTTATGTGCCTCCAGCAAGGCACGGGCGCAGTAGGTCGGTGATTGTCCGAGAACCCCATTAGCTCAACGTTAAGTCAGCGAAGGGCAGGTGAGTTCTAGTTCAATTTGTTTGTATCTGGATAATCGAATCTTTGAGGAAAGTTCGGATCGTTCCCGCATCAAACGGCGGGAACAGTCATGGCAAAATCGGCAACACCGGCCACCTCGGCGAAGCCTCAGAAGGTCGACTACGCGAGCATTGTAACCGGTACTTCCGGCAACGACGTGCTGTTTGGTGGCAACGGCAACGACTTGTTGACCGGAGGAGCCGGAAGCGACACGTTTGTTATCTCCAAGGGATTTGGTTCCGACACCATTAGCGATTTCACCGGTGGTGCAGGCGGTGATGTACTGCGCGTCGAGAATTACGGCTTTGCAAGTTTCGCCGCCTTCAAAGCTGCGGCGAAGCAAGTCGGGTCTGACGTCGTTGTCTCTCTGTCAACAAGCGAATCCCTTAGGCTCAGCAATGTAAAACTGAGTTCACTGACCGCCGGGAATGTTCTCCTCCTCGATGACGCCATCAATCATGCGCCAGCGGCGAACTCTGTGACCTTGACGGCAGGTATCGAGGATGTCGCCTATACGATCAATGCTGCGACCTTGTTGGCTGGAGTCACGGACGTCGACAATTCTTCGCTATCGATCACGTCGGTCACCGTGGCGAACGGTGGTGGCAACATAGTCAACAATGGCAATGGTACTTGGACGTATACGCCGGTGGCGAACTACAATGGACCGGTCAGTTTCAACTACACGGCGTCGGATGGATCGTTGACAACAACCTCGACCGCCAGCGTGAACCTTGCGGCGGTCAACGATGCCCCGGCGGCGAAGTCGGTGACGCTCGCTGCAGGTATGGAGGATGTCGCCTATACGATCAATGCTGCAGCCTTGTTGGCTGGAGTAACGGATGTCGACAATCCTTCGCTATCGATCACGTCGTTCACCGTGGCGAACGCTGGTGGCAACATAGTCAACAATGGCAATGGTACTTGGACGTATACGCCAGCGGCGAACTACAATGGATCGGTCAGCTTCAACTACACGGCATCAGATGGGTCGTTGACAGCAACCTCGACCGCCAGCTTGAACCTTGCGGCAGTCAATGATGCCCCGGCGGCGAAGTCGGTGACGCTCGCTGCTGGTGTGGAGGATGTCGCCTATTCGATCAATGCTGCGACCTTGCTGGCCGGAGTAACGGACGTCGACAGTTCCTCGCTATCGATTACCTCGCTCACCGTGGCGACTGGCGGCGGCAACATTGTTAACAATGGCAATGGTACTTGGACGTATACACCGGCTGCGAACTACAATGGACCCGTCAGCTTCAACTACACGGCATCAGATGGGTCGTTGACAACAACCTCGACCGCCAGTTTGATCATCGCCGCGACACAACCGCCGGCTCCAACAAGCGAGATCTTATTTGGAAGCTCCGGCAACGACGTGTTGATTGGAGGCGGAGCCAGTGACCTCTTCGTGGTTGCTAACGGATTTGGCTCGGACGTCGTCAGCGATTTCCAAGCCGGCATCGGCGGTGATGTGCTGCGAGTGCAGAATTACGGATTCGCAACATACGCGAATTTGTTGGCGGCTGCCAGGCAGGTTGGCTCTGATGCGGTGATAGCACTCTCCAGCACCGAAACCGTGACGCTAAAGAATGTTGCGGTCTTGTCGCTGGTTGCGGCGAATGTCCAACTGGACAATCCTCTGCCCCTAAGTGCGACCGCCACCTATGCGCCAGCCGCTGCTGTGACCGGCACGATTTATGGAACCTCGGGAAATGACAAGCTCCAGGCTAGCGGCGCGGCAGTGACTCTCGTCGGTGGCGCCGCCGACGATACCTATATCGTTTACGACCGCAGCACGAGTGTCGTCGAACAAGCTGGCCAAGGTGTCGATACGATCTCAGCTACAAAGTATGACGGCTATAGTCTCGTTAACGCGCCGAACGTCGAAAATCTGACCCTCACCGGGAGCAACTCGGCGCCGGCCACCGGGAACGCGCTTGACAACATCATTATTGGTAACGGCGGCAACAACATGATCGATGGAGGCCTTGGCGACGACGTGCTTACAGGTGCGTACGGCGCAGATAGGTTCGTGATCAGAGCCGGAAACGGTAATGATGTCATCACTGATTTTACTGCGGGAGCCGGCGGAGATATCCTTCAGATTAGCGGTGCGAACTTCAAGACCTTCGCCGACGTAAAGGCTGCGATGACGCAAGCTGGCACTGATGTCTACCTTGCGCTCGAGAATGGCCAGAGGATCACCCTTGAGCATGCCGACGTTCAAAACCTTGTACCAGCCAACGTAGATATTGTGATCCCGCTCTCGGGAGTTGTGAAGACATTTGGCGACAATTTCGATTCGTTGTCAGCCGGACAGGACCCCAGCTTGACTTGGCGTACTAGCTACGCGTGGAGCGGCTCAGCCAGCTACCTGCTGAGTGGGGAGCAGGGGGTTTACGTAGATAGCAGCTTCTCCGGTTTGCCGGGAACGCAAGCATCAACCTCGCTTGGTCTCAATCCCTTCTCCATCGAAAATGGTGAGCTGTTGATCACTGCTCAGCCGGTGCCTTCGACCGTCAGCTCATATGTCGGCGGAGCGCAATTCTACACCGGCATGATCTCGAGCGAAAATAGTTTCGTCCAAACTTACGGCTATTTCGAGATGTCAGCCACGTTGCCCAGCACGACGGGAGCCTGGCCTGCCTTTTGGCTGCTGCCGATCAATGGGCAGTACAGCGCCGAGCTCGACGTGTTTGAGGCATTCGGGCAGGATCCGGATCAGGTTCATTGGCAAGTCCACTCGTCGACTGGATCGACGGCCGCTCCCGGCGCTTGGGCAAATACGGCTGATCTTACGTCGGGAATGCATACTTTTGCTGTTGAATGGACGCCGTATGATCTGACGTTCTTTGTCGATGGCGCCGAGATCGCCAAGGCTCCCACGCCTGCAGACATGAACACCGCGATGTACATGATCGCTAATCTCGCCATGGGTGGCTGGGCCGGAGCTGCTGCCGCCGGATCTACCGCGACCCTGACCATCGATTCGATTGAGGCCTACCAGCTATCTGAATACACGCTGGCAAATTATACGCTTCTGTCGAGCGGCTCTTCAATTAGCACGATTACTGGTACAAGCAACGCCGACACTCTCGCAGGGACCAGCGGCAACGATCTACTAGGAGAAAATGGTGGCGCCGACCTCATGACCGGTGGTCTTGGCGATGATACGTATGTTGTCACGGATGCTAGTGCCCAAATCGTTGAGGTTGCGGGGGGCGGGGTTGATACCGCGCGAGCATCGGTCTCCTACACGCTTTCCAACTACGTCGAAAACCTCATCCTGACCGGGGCGGCTACAATCAATGGGACCGGCAACAGCCAAGCTAACATCATCGTCGGCAATTCAGCTGCAAACGTCATCACTGGAGGACAAGGCAACGACATTCTTACGGGAGGTGGTGGTGGTGACAAGTTCGTAGTCAATCTGGGGAATGGATCTGACATCATCACTGATTTCGAATTAGGGAGCGCAGGTGACTATGATGTCGTTGCGCTAACGGGCTTTAGCTTTACCTCGTTCAGTGACATCAAATCATCGATGACCCAGGTCGGATTAGATGTCTACCTCGCGTTGACGACGTATGAGACGCTCGTCTTTCGCGGGGCAGCGATTTCCGATTTCGTGAGTGACAACTTCCAGCTTCCGGTAGCTCTGCCAAGTAGCGGTACAGCCGCTAACTATTGGAGCGGCACCCGGGCCGATCAGTACGTCTATGGCACCGCCATGAACGACAATCTCAAGACGGGTGGGACGGGCAACACTCTTGTCGGCGGTGCGGGCGACGACACCTATGTCGTCGGTTCTGCAAATACCATCATTGTTGAGAAACCGGGCGAAGGTGTCGATACAGTTCAGGTGTGGGGTGTTTCGCATACGCTCGCATCAAATATCGAAAATCTAAGTCTGATGCAAGGAGGCTTGAACGGAACGGGGAACGATCTTGCAAATCGAATGGTAGGGTCAAGTGGCAATGACATTCTCGACGGCGCAGGTGGCGATGATTGGCTGTTCGGAGGCGGAGGTAACGATACGTTTGTCTATAGCAAGGGCAACGGGCACGATACGATTGCCGACTTCCATGTATATACAAGTTCTGTCGCCGAGCACGACAAACTACTTTTCAAGGGTTATGACCCAAGCGCCTATCTAACCGTTGAAGGAGATGAATGGGCCATTCATTATGCTGGAGGAATTGATAAGTTGACGGTTGCGGGCGTCACGCACCTCGGTGCTCTGGATTATTCATTTGTTACATGAGCGCGCGGTGAATAGATGCTGTCGAACGGTTCGACTCATTCATCCGCTCTCGTCCGGAGACGGGGCCGGTTGTATCTTAGCCCCGAATGTCTGAACCAGCGTGACAGATCACGAGCCTAGTGCTGGGCCGGCGATCATCTTCGGTTTCAAAGCCTTGAGCGCGCGTCCATTCTGGGCCGATGGCAGTAGTCCTCAAGAGTTCGTAATGATGGCGGCTCCAAAGCTCGGCTGCGGTAAGAACGGTACCAGAACGACAATCTTCCAAATGGTATGACATGCTGCGGCCCGATCGTTCGCTCACGCCGAACTCGACATGATCGCAGCACGTGCGGGTGCGGTGTTGTGCTTCCGCCCGGAGATTCGGCCACTCTTGAGCTTGCTGTCTGCCAACTCAGCGTGGCGCCGGCTCTCTGTGAACATTTCGATGCAGAAGGAGGAAGGCGCGCCCTTGGGGCGCATGATTGCGCACAGATGGTCGGGGGCCATGGCACAGGGCAATACGATAGCGCAAAAGAATACCGGCCTGAAAGGCGCTGCTGACGATTGGGATTCTCGTCGGTCGTGAGGCATTCCGGCTAGTTTCCGTGATGGATCAAAATGCGCCGCCCATTCGCTTGGATCGCTCGCCTTGATCCACGAAAACTACTCGTGGCGCGGGTAATATCTAAACCCGTGCTGCTTGATGAGCTCGTCGCGCTTTGCGGATTCGAGATCTTCCTTCATCATTTCTCGAACCAGGCTTTCGAACGACGTCTTGGGCTCCCAGCCAAGCTTCTGCTTGGCCTTTGACGGGTCACCAAGAAGCGTCGCGACCTCGGTGGGGCGGAAATAGCGGGGATCGACCGAAACGACACACTTGCCGGTCTTGGCGTCATATCCTTTTTCTTCGACGCCGCTTCCTTCCCAGCGGACCGTCATGCCCACTTCGTTGGCCGCGACATTGACAAAATCTCGGACCGAATGTTGCACGCCCGTAGCAATCACGAAATCCTCAGGTTTGTCCTGCTGCAGCATCAGCCATTGCATTTCGACGTAGTCACGCGCATGTCCCCAATCGCGCAATGCGTCGAGATTGCCGAGATAAAGCCTCTCCTGCAGACCCAAATGGATACGCGCCAAAGCGCGCGTGATCTTTCGGGTTACGAAGGTCTCGCCGCGGACGGGAGATTCGTGGTTGAAGAGGATGCCATTACAGGCATACATCCCATAGGCTTCGCGGTAATTGACGGTGATCCAATATGCGTAGAGCTTGGCTACAGCGTACGGCGAACGCGGGTAGAAAGGCGTAGTCTCCTTTTGCGGGATTTCCTGAACTAAGCCATACAGCTCGGAAGTCGACGCCTGATAGAACCGGGTCGTTTTTTCCAATCCAACGATCCGCATCGCTTCGAGAATTCGAAGGGTGCCGAGGCCGTCAGAGTTCGCGGTGTATTCTGGTTCCTCGAAGGAAACGGCCACGTGGCTTTGTGCTGCGAGATTGTAGATCTCATGAGGTTGCACTTGGCCCACAATACGTATCAGGCTGGAAGAGTCCGTTAGATCACCGTAATGCAGGCGGAACGGTGGATTCGGCTCGTGTGGGTCCAGATAGAGGTGGTCGATTCGATCCGTGTTGAACAGCGAAGTCCGGCGCTTGATGCCATGGACTTCATAACCCTTCTCCAGTAGCAATTCAGCGAGATAGGCGCCGTCTTGGCCGGTTACGCCAGTAATAAGTGCACGTTTCTTTGTCATAATAATCTCTAGCTTCGGTACCCGTTCGTACTCGAAAACGCAGGCAATAGGGAGATGGGCTGGGCCAAAAAAGCAAGCTTAGATTAACGGCTTTCTAGGTCTGCGGATTAGGCAATAGACTGTCTCGATAAGGTTATTTTCGGTTCATGCTCCCGGAGTAGTGTCATGGCTCTATATAGTACTCGCCGATTTATTTGACTGAGTTTGCTCGGAGCGTCACATTTTGGACAAACGCATAATCCCCCTGATCATGTGCGGCGGTGCCGGAACGCGGCTGTGGCCCGCCTCGCGCGAGGTGCGGCCCAAGCAGTTCCTGCCGCTTTTCGGCACCCGCTCGACGTTCCAGGACACGCTGCTGCGCGTGTCCGATGCCTCGCTGTTCGACCGGCCGATCGTCATCACCAACGCGTCCTATCGCTTCATGGTGCTGGAGCAGCTCGCCGAGATCGGCATCGAGGCGGACGTGATCCTCGAGCCGATGCGGCGCGATTCCGGGCCTGCGATCGCCGCCGGCGCTGTGTTCGCGCAGAACCGCGTCAATGAGGCCATCGTGCTCGCGCTCGCCGCCGATCACGTCGTGCAGAATAATGCCGCCTTCGTCGCCGCCTGCCGCGAAGGCCTCACCGCGGCAAATGCCGGGCGCATCGTCACCTTCGGCGTCAAGCCGGAGCGGCCGGCGACCGAATACGGCTACATCAATCCGGGTGAGGTGATCTCGGGCGAGGTGCATGCGGTTACACGCTTCGTCGAGAAGCCGGATGCGGTGAAGGCCTCCGACTACGTCAATTCGGGCTATTTCTGGAACAGCGGCAACTTCATGTTCCCGGCGAGCGTGCTGCTCGACGAATATCGCAGGGTCGATGCGGCAAGCGTCGAGGCGATCACCAATGCGGTCAACAATGCCGGCCGCGATCTCGGCTTCGTCACGCTGGAGCCCGAGGCGTTCGGCGCGGCGAAAGCGATCTCGATCGACTATGCGGTGATGGAGAAGACCTCGCGCGCCGCCGTGGTGCCGGTGTCATGCGGCTGGTCCGACGTCGGCTCCTGGCACGCGGTGTGGGAATTGTCCGAGAAGGACGCGCAAGGCAATGCCGCGCACGGCACCGCCGTGTTCGAGGATTCCCGCAATTGCAACGTCACCACCGATTCCGCGCTGGTCGCGCTCGAAGGCGTCGACGATCTCGTCGTGGTCGCCACCGCGGATGCGGTGCTGGTCTCGCGGCAGAAGGATGCCAACGGGCTGAAGCGCCTGGTGACGAAGCTGAAGGCGGTCGCGCCGAAGGTCACCGAGGAGCATCTCAAGGTGCACCGGCCCTGGGGCAGCTATCAGTCCGTCGACAATGGCGAGCGCCACCAGGTCAAGCGCATCGTGGTCAAGCCGGGCGGGCGGCTGTCGCTGCAGAAGCACCACCATCGTGCCGAGCACTGGATCGTGGTCCGCGGCACGGCCCAGGTCACCGTCAACGAGACCGTGAAGACGGTGCACGAGAACGAGTCGATCTACATCCCGATGGGTGCCGTCCACCGGATGGAGAATCCCGGCAAGATCCAGCTGGAGCTGATCGAGGTCCAGACCGGTTCTTATCTCGGGGAAGACGACATCATCCGGATTGAAGACGACTATCGGCGGGCATGAGACTTTCCGACTCGACAGAGTTTCTCTCTGTTCCCCGCTATGAGAGCCGCCAACAACCATACGGTCGAGGCACGCTAGAACAACGCGACTTCCCGCGTCCACCGCTGTGGATCCGTACCTGACTCCGCCCGCACGATAGTGAATCGATCCAACGCATCGACCAGCGGGGTCACGACGGGGCTCAGATTATCGAGGACAAGGACCGCTCTTCCCTCGCGCACGAGCAGCACGAGGTGGTGCTCCCCGGTTGCTCGGATGACGACTTCTGCGAGAAGGAGTGCTGAACTGGGCCAGCCGGATTGTAGCAGTAGATGCCGCTTGGTGACGGCATAGTCGCCGCAATTGCCTTCGTAAGGGAATATCTGCCACTCCGCGTCGCGCCGACTTGCGGCGTGATCTTTCGGTGCTATGCCGAAATTGACCATTGAATTGATATGGGCAAGTTCTCGCCAACGTTGAATTGAGGAGCGGAAATCTCGGATCCTGCGATCATCGTGATGCTGGCAATCCTCCGGATACTGAATGCAGAACTGTGAAAATGACAGCGGTGGCGTCACCGCTTGGGATTCGTAGGTCGAATAGGCGGGCTGGCCGCAAACGCAATACACTATGGCCAGCATGCGGGCCGCATATCTGATCATCGAAAGTTTGCCTGAAATTTCTCGATTGCCAGGCGAAGTATATTGCGATGCAATGGAAGCGCTATGACAATTGTGGGGCAATCGATGCACAATCGTGGAGCAGCGATGCGATCGATCTCGATGGGCCGCGCGGGACGGGTAACACCCTTGTCGGCGGCGCCGGGGACGACCTATGTCGTCGGTGCTGCAAGTATCACTATCATCGAAAACCCGGGCGAAGGTGCCGACACGGTTCAGGTGTGGGACGTTTCGTATACACTCCTGTCAAATGTCGAGAATCTAACCCTGATGCAGGGGAGCTTGACAGGAACCGGGAGCGATCTCGCAAATCGAATGGAAGGGTCAAGTGGCAATGACATTGTTGATGGGCAGGAGGCGACGATTGGTGTGTGGAGGCGGAGGAAACGACACCTTCGTCTGTGGCATGGGAAGCGGACACGATACGATCGCTGACTTCCCTATGTGTATACAACTCAACAGCTGAGCACGACAAGTTGGTTTTCAAAGGTTATGATGCAAGCGCCTATCTAACCCACCGAGGCAGACGAATGGTTCGTCCACTATGCCGGCGGAGTTGATAAGCTTACGATCGTGAGTGTGACACATCTTGGTGCCCTGGATTATTCATTTGTTGCATAGCTTTGTTCGACCTCTCGATTGGGCTTAACGAGGAAGATGCCTGAAGGTTGCCGGGAGGGGCGCACGCTCGCCGACTAGGCGCGTCAGTTGTCAGGGCTTTGTCGAAATGTCGTTCTTCGGTTTGGCGGCCCCTGAGTGGGATCGCTCGAGTAGGCCGAATTCGTAGCGTGCCACCTCACTTGCTCGATTGTTGTCTGGAAATAGATCCAGTCGAATCGGATGGCGGATGAGTAAGACAGCCATGACAGATCACCAACTTCCTGCTGAGCTGCCGATCGTTTTCCGCTTCAATCTCGTCGTGTACGGCCCACCACGCCTCTGAATAGGGACGAAGGTCGATTAATACTCTCTCGCGTTCCTTGTTGTGTTCGTATGGAATCGGAGAACTGGTCATGCGCCTCGCCATGTAAGGTAGATTGGGATTGCGGCCCAATCCATCCCAGGCAATCGCACGGCTCCGCGTTAATGGCCCAGTTGCGCAGCCTGTTAGCAAACAGGCGGCACTGATGGCTGTCAGGAGAAATCGCCGAGACATTCGGGGCCCCAATGCAAGCGGCACGAGGCACCCGGTTCCGCAGGGGGAACTTGATGGAAATTGGTTAATGGATGGTTAATCAACGGGTGATTAGCACCAAAACTCTGTGCTGGCTGCGGTCCGATGTACCCGCGTGGTCCCGCCGTCTATGGGGTGTTAGCATTGAACGCCAAGACTCCACGAGGAGCACAACCTGAGGATCGCAGCTGTGCAATGGTCGACCGTCCGGCTTGATGCCGTCCGAAGTTTTGCTGAACTCGTTTCGTTCGTGGCGGCACGCCTTATTAGAAGTCCGCAACGTTCCGCCGTCCAACGCTGCAAATCTGCTCCAGACTGCGCACGCAGGATAGTGTATCGGTCTGAGGCGTCCGTCAGTGACATGACGACTGGACTCAAGTTATCAGTACGAGGACAGCTTTTGCCTCGCGCACCAGGAGTACAAGGTTGTGCTCTGCAGTCGATCGGATGACGACTTCCGCCAGGAGCAAAGCTGATGCATCACTGTTACCACTGATCTAGATCACTGCGATCCGCCTTGAGTAACACCTTGAGACAATGGGACGGATCGCAATTGAATCGAAGCGGTATCTGTCGCAGCTCAAAAAAGTCAGTGCGACCTTCTGAGGGGTAGGCGATCGGCAACTCGTTCTCCATCGCAGCAACGGGCATGCGGAGGTTCATCTCTGAGAGTTATTTGTGGAATTTCGGCGGCCTTGGCTGACTGTTACGCCCCAGTAACCTTGGCAAGGTCTGCCACCTTTGAACGTCGAAAGTTGTTGATCTCCTTCAGCAACATCAGGCGTCGAAGCTGTGCTCCGTTCAGGAGCGATTCAAAGAGGACGAGGATCTCGCGTGCCTGAACGTACACTTCCATACTGATGGCGTGTTGATCGAAACCGTATCCAGGCAATTTTAGTTGCAGTTTCATGGTTAAGAATAACCAATCGTTGTTGCGGCTCGGGCCTACGAGTTCTTGTTCGAGCGCCCCGATCTGCGAGAGGATGATCGCACTCGGCGCACATCAACGAGTTTTCCAATGGAGCATCGCTGATCGGCGAGACGAGCAAAATGCCTTTACGCCAATCGAGACCGAATGTGACCATCATTCTCACTTTGCTTCTAGCAAGCACGATCCTTGGATTGTTGACCGGCTTGTTCTATCGGATCTGGGCGGTTGGTCTCTTGTCAGTCCTCATCGCTATTCTCTCAGCCTTGGTTCTCCACTTCTTCGGATTTCGATTTCTCGAGGGTGTAGCTGTCAGCGTTCTTTGTCTTATCGTCTGCCAGCTTGCATACTGGGTGGCCTCACTTCGCTTTCTCAAGGGACCTGATCTATCTCAGGATGAAATCGACGGCTGTCCAGGCGACGAGCGCGACCAAGATGTCGAGGACGAGAACCGCTAGCGCAATACGGATCAAATTCGGATCCTTGCGGCGCCGGCGTGTCGTTCTCGCCAATATCCGTGAACGGCCCCGCGGCGCGCCAGCGGCGGATCGCGCTTCTGTCCCGAACAAGAGCGTACTCTTTTGACGCAACCAGTAGCTCATTCTGAAACACCACCAAGCTTCTCAAAGCGCTATAGAGGGTATGAGCAAAAGCGGTGCCGTCAGGTAATCTGGACGGCTGCACGGTTGAACGCCAAGCGAAGCACAGGTCCTAAGACGGAGGCCGGTAAGACGCGGTCGAGCCGCAATGCTCGTCAACGTGGACTCTCGCGTCTGGCGTTTGAGGAGAATGCTAGCCAGGCCGAGCGGGGCGCCTGATCACACTAGGATTGGCCCTGGAACAGAGTTCGCTCCACCTGGATGAACTTGTCCGTGTCAATCAGCCGGCTGGGCCGCATCCGGCGAGCGCGCCGCGAGTTACTTGCCGCGTTGTTGGATTGTCCTAGCCCGAAGCTAGCTAAACGTCTCGCTGGCTTGGAGCGCTATGAAAGGCCCGTCCGGTCCGCGCAGCGGCGTATCCTGAAGCGTTGGTTGAAGCAAGGCTCACGAAGGCAAGCGGCTGGCTGGACGTGTTGGTCTGACGACGGTAACGATCTCAGTTTTCAAATCCTGCGCCAGTCGAGCAAGGAGCGTGGCAGCATCATGAAGCCGTCCAGCTTCGTAGATCAGCTGCTCAATATCCATGGAGACCCGAACCGCTTCCGTCACGCCACTTGCTTACGGGCACGCCTGGGCCGCCTTGGCGACCTGTTCGGCTGCCTTCAGCTTGAAATGGATCTCCGCGAGGCACGCCTTGATGGCCGGTTCGATGATTTCCGCTTCCGTGACTTATCGGACTCCACTGACAGATTCGAATAGTCGAATGCACGCTCGGGTCGGTGCAGAAGTCCAGCGTTTTGGAGCAATGTTGTGGCTCTTCAGCCATTGGGGTCATTACAGTCCGGCCTAAAGCCCTATCGATACGACGATCGCCATCCTCCGGCAGCTAACTCGGCATCATCGAAGGCATGGCGTGGCAGCGGCGTTCTCGGAATCAATGCACACGAACTTGGGACGGGGTCCGCGGTAATGCTTTTCTGCGATGGCAAAGTCGACGAATTTATAAAGCCTGGCGCGGGGGCCGGATCAAATCTTCGTCAGCGCAGGCGAGGACAATATCCGCTTCCTCAGCGTCGCGGACTCCGCCCAGGGCGCTGCCGATAATACCGTTCACAACTTCGATGCCGGCGGCGATAGCTTTACGTTCTCGGGCATCAGCATCGCCGGCGGTCACATCGAGTATGTGGACAGTGCGGCCTTGCTTGGCGGTAACCAAGCTTCGGCACATTTGCAGAATGTTGGGGCGGGCAGCGACTATCTCCAGATCGATATCGATGGCGACGGAGCGAGTGATATGGAGATCAGCCTGTTGAATGCTACTGGCGCGTTGCACAATGGCAACTTCCTAGCCTGAACTTGCTTGCAATAGACCGTCTCCGGGAAGGGAGCGGCGGTGTTGCTCGCATTGGGCTTTCGCGATCGGACTGAAGCTGTCCCTTATCGCAAGCTGGAATCGAGAGTGCGCGGTCGGGAATATTGATCTGATGTTTCAGCGCGGCCGGCGCATCGGTGCGCTGACGAAGCGCTGATGCCTGATCTCGCGCAGCAGCAACGTGCGCTTGGTTTGGGCGGCGTTGAGCAGACCTTCGAACAGCACCAGGATCTCGCGCGCCTGGACGTAGACTTCGGTGGTGACGGCGGCTTGATCGAAGCCATAGGCGGCCAGCCGCGCCTCGATCTCGGTCGCAGCGATCGGGTCAGTGCGCCAGCTCAGCGCATTTTGCTGCGTGTAGTATTCGGCCTGGGGTTCGAAGTCGGGATCGATCCCGACCATGTCGATGTGGCGCAGCGCCGCTTCGATCGCCTTTTGGCGAGAGGTCTGGAGCAATTTGTGCCGCAACATGCGGTAGCGCTGGATTTCCCAGGATAGCTCGGCCACATCGATGGCGAGCAGCCACTCAATGGCGGATCGGGGCGCAAGGTCCGCAAAGATGGCCTGGCGCAGCGCGTGGTAATGGTCGAGATGTTCGCCGGGCAGCAGCAGGGGCGGCGGCGCCAAGGCCGCAAACTCGGCCGGGAGTGCCGTGGCGGTCAGCTCGCATGCGGTTTGGAACGGGCCATTCATCGGGATGCGGCCTCCGCGCCGAGGTTGGCGAGGATGGCTGCGGCGCCGGCCGCGCCCTCGGCCCGACCATGGACCGGGCTCGCCGCCCACAGCTCTTGCGCGACCGGCAGTGGGGTGATCTGCAGGTTGGCCCACCACGCCCGCTCGTTGCCATGCCGATGCAGCTCCTCGTGATGGACGCGGCACAGCGGCACCGTAAACTCATCGCTGACCTTGCGCCCGAGCGCCCGCGGCTGGGCGAAGGTCAGATGATGGGCATCGCACGGCGTTTGCCGGCACACCAGGCAGGGCTGCTCCCGGACAAACAGCAGGTGCGCCTTGCTGCGCTTGCGCGGCTCCTTGGGGTGCGCGAGCCCAGTCTCGGGATGCGCGGGCTGCAGCGCGGCGTCGGTGTCTGCGGCAGGCGCCGTCGGCAGGGGTGGGGCGCCGCCCAAGTCGGCGGGTTGCTCGGCCTGGGTCCGGGCCGCGTCCTCAAGCTTGGCCTGATAGGCAGCCTCGACGCGCCGGGCATCCGGCTCCTGCAGGCTGTTCTTGAGCGGGAGGCTCGTCCTGGCCCAGCCGAGCAGATCGGTGCTGGCGGGTAGCGCGTCGAGCTGGCGCAACAGCTGCTCCCGGAGTGCGGCGGACTCGCCCGGCCGCAGCACCGGGGCATGGTTGAGCGCGCCCTTGCCGGGCGCGGCCTTGAGGCTCCGCGCTGCGGGGGGACCGGCGACCGTCTCCGGGGCGTCCAGATCATCCTCGCCGGCAATCCCGACCAGCGCGAACAGGGCGTAGCGGCGGGCGTAGGTCAGGGCCGCACCCATGCGATGCGGCGCCTCGATGTCGCGGGCGGCGCAGACCGGCCAGTCCGAGGAGATCCACTCGCCGGAGGAATGGGCGAGCAGGGTGGTGAGGTGGATGTGACCGCTGGTTGCTTCGACCCGGGTGGTCTGGATGGTGGCGATCTCCTGCTGGCTCAAGGTCTTGCGCACGATGTCGAGGCCGCTCGCCAGCGAGGCGTAGCGAAAGGTGCGGTCGTCATCGCGCAGGAACGGCGAGCGGAGCTGAGCGGTCAGAGTCTTTTCCGGGTTGGTCAGTTCGGCTTGGGCGCGGGCCAGCGCCGCCGCGATCGCCCCGATTTGCTCACTGGCCTGGTGCATTGACGGCCTCCATCTCAACCGGATCAAAGCTGACGGCGCCGGCTTTGGAGCGCTTGGCGCGAACGCCGTGGCCAAACGCCTCCTTGGCATCCTCCGGCAGCAGCCTCTTGAGCTCGGCCTTGGCCAGCTCGTGCTCGGCATGGGCGTCGCGGGTGCGCAGATAAATCGCCGCACATTCGGCCCAGACATTGGACGCGCTCATGTCGACGACCTTGACGGCAGCAAGCCGCGGCCGTGGGGTCTCGATGCCAAACAGCCGCGGCGGCTCGCCGCTCTGCACGCAGCGCCAAAACTTCTTCTCCGCCGTCAGCAGCAGGTGCTGATAGAGCGGGTCGGCATGCAGGGTGATCTCGAGCCATTTGCCGCCGCCGGTGATGATCGAGAGCACGGCCGCGCGCGCCGCGACCACCCACATGTTGTGCTGCAGCTGCGCCATGTGCTTCTCCGCCGCGGCCTCTTCGGTAAAGCCCCAGGGCAGCATGAACTTGGCCTCGAACACCGCACCAATCGGGGCCACGATGCCGTCCAGCGTGGCCGCCATCCAGCCGTGGACTGAATGCCGCACCCGCTTCTGGACGTCGGTGATCACGTGCCCGGTGGCGCCCTGGTACCAGGCGCGGTTGAGCGCTTCGGTGGCGAGGCCGAGCTGAACGACCAGGTTGCGGGACAAATCTTGCGGCGCGATCTCGCCGCGCTTTTCCCGCCACAGGCGCAGCAGCGCGTCCTGGTCGTCGCCCATGATGATGCGCGCGTCCGAGCCGCCGATGAAGGCGCGGCGGTCGTGGCGGTTCAACGTGATGACGGAGCGGGGCGCCTCGGCGCCGTCGGTTGCAATCGTGGTCACCGGTCTCTCCTGGGTTGGCAACGCGGCTTGCCGCCGCACCGCCAAAACCCCCGCCACTGCGAGGGGAAAGACCGGGGTCCAAAGGCCGAAAGGCCGGTCCGGTGATTAACGCTCCTTTCGCGCGGGAATGCCAGTGCTTTCTGCAGCATTTTTGCTAAAAGAGCGGGCCAAAACCCTTGATCTGTCAATGCGTTGGAGCCAGCGTGCGGGGCCCGCAACCGGCCCCGGGCCGAGGAGCTTTGACATGACGTCAGTTCGACAAATCGAAGCCAATCGCAGCAACGCCAGGCGTAGCACGGGACCGAAAACGGCGGGTGGCAAGACGAGGTCCAGCCGCAACGCGCTGTGTCATGGGCTGGCGCGGCGCGATCTCAGCGATCCTGCCGAGGCGGCGAATCTTGCCGTTGCGATTGCTTCCGGGCTCGGGCATCAGGTCACACTGGACGCGGCGATGGCGCTTGCACGGTCCAAACTCGCGCTGCTGCGCATCCGCAGCTTGCGGCAGGCAATGTTGGCTGCGCTTCTGACGGATCCACTGCCGTCAGATTTGAAAGGGCTTCAAGGGCTGGAGCGCTATGACCGGGCTGCTTTGGTGCAGCAGAAGCGGACACTTCGCTTGCTAAGCCGCGAGAGCGAGTAAGAAGGCAGTTGGCTTCGTTCTGAAAATTGGCCGCACCGCCGGATTGCTGCGGCAAACCCTTGTTGGCCGACCTCGAACTGGAGCATGCGGTGATCAACCAACGGGCAGCAGTTCAGGTCGAGTCTGCCGGCAGCCAAAAGACCTTGGATGCCTATATCCGCCGGATGGACGCCACCGAGCAGTTCGACCAGTTCTTCTTCATTTGTCCTTCGCCGTCGGGGGCGCTGAGCGCCCCCGACGACCGCTCCGACATTCACGTCTGGACCGGTCGCGAGCCGGTTCGACCATCATGCGGCTGGGGCTGCACGATTGGGTGATGGAGAGGCTCGCCTAGCCAACCGCGATCGATCTGAGACGACTCCAGCGCGAGGCTACCCGGACAGCCATGCAACTGGATCTTCTCCGGACTACGGGAAAGAATCGGCAATCCCCCTGGCGCGGGGGAACTCGGCCAGCACGGTGTCCCGTAGTTGAACGAACGCGGCCCTTGCTTCCTCTTTCGACATCGCGTCATAATCGCGCTCGATCTTTGCACTTTCGATTTCGCGAATTTGTTCGATCAGTTTCATTGTCATCGTCAAGACTTTCACATTGCCCTTGACCGCGAGATCGACCACTCGCTTGACTAGTACCTCGTCTGTCTGGATACGCAATCGCTGTCCATCTTCTACAATGGGTCGCGTCCGCTTCATCTCGCGCGCAAAAAGCTCGGTCAAAGAGAGACATTTTTTGGGCCTACCACGTGGATTGCCGGACTGGCCGGGTTTAAAGCGCCGCGCTTTCGGAGGTTTTCCGTAGCCAACTGAATAGTTTTCAGATTTGCGCTTGGTCATTGCCCGCACTCCCGTTGCTTGTCTGCGGCGATTTCGTCGAACAGGCGCCCGGTTGGGACATGGACAGCGCTTTGGCCGGTGTGGCGTTGCCAGCGCCTTATCGCGACGTCAACGTAACGCGGCTCGAGCTCCGTCGCGTAGAGGCGGCGGCCCACCCTCTCGGCAGCCAGCAAGGTCGAGCCGCTGCCCAAGAAGTTATCCAAAACAATGTCATTGCGTTCCGTGCAGTCGAGGATCGCATCGGCGAGCAGCTGAACCGGCTTCACAGTGGGGTGTACGGCTAGCAGGTTGCCTTCTTCGCCGCTCCGTTCGAAGCTATTGCATCCGGGATATTGCCAGACGTTGGTTCTGAAGCGGCCATGTCGACCGAGCTCGACGTTGTTGCGATGGGACACTTTGCCGTGCTTAAACACAAAGACCAATTCGTGCTGGCTGCGATAGAGGGATCCCATGCCAGCGTTCGATTTGACCCACGCGCATATGTTCTTGAGCTCGAGGCCAATGGCCTGGCCGGCGGCAAGAATCTGAGCGGAGTGACGCCAGTCCATGAAAATGTAGAGGAGGGCTCCCAGGGAGAGGTGCTCGGTCGAGCGGCGAAGATAGCCGCTTAGGAAAGCGGTAAACTCCTCGTTGGACATTTCGCCGGACGCCATCGCAAACTCGCGGTGGCGAATGCGTCCTTTGCCGGAGACGTGCCCTTGAATGGGGACATTGAACGGCGGATCGGTGATCACGGCGCGGGCGCGCGCGCCGGCCATGAGGGTGGAGAATGAATCGGACTGCAGCGCGCTTTGGCACAATATCCGATGTGGTCCGGCTTGCCAGAGATCGTTGAGAGCCGAAACCGGCGCCGAGACAATCGCAGGAACGACGTCGGCCGGGTCCGGAGCCGGCTCGAGCTGCAAAGACTCGAGGTTCTCGATGCGAAAATCGATCTCTCCCTGGGAGAAGCCGGTGACCTCGAGACTAAACCCGAGGTCAAGCTGAGAGAGCTCCTTGAGGGTTTCTGCGACCGCGCGATCGTCCCAGGGCGCTAGCTCGCCGAGCCGCTGCTCCGCAATCCGATAGAGTTCGAGTTGTGCGGGCGTGAGATGCGTGACCCGGATGACCGGGAGGTCGCGCAAGCCAAGCTGCAGCGCGCCAAGGTACCAGATCAAACCGGCCACGATCACGCCCGCGGGATCGATGATAACAGGGGTGATCAAGCCTAAGGCCTCGATGCATTTCGCATATTGTTTCTTGTCGCGATCGGTGTGCTTGCGGAGCAATCGCTTGGGCGGCTTGATTGCTTCGATTGCAACATGCTCGACCGGTCCCACTTGCGTGAAGACCTCGTTGGGTGTCGAGGGTGCGGTCATGGTTTTCTCCTTCGTGACCTTGCCGGCGCCGCAGCGCCGATGTTGGCTCGGGGGCGAGCCGGTTAGAAGCGTCGATATAGGTTTCAATTCGACGTGGGTGCATCGTCGTTTGCCCTTCGGCGCATTCAGTCTGCGCGCCCTATTGCGCGCTTCAGCACGTGGCTCGCCAGCCCATGCACCAGCCGCGCCAACTTTGGTTTGAAGCTTGAATATGGGGTTCAATTAAATGTGTGATGTGCGTGTTCCGTGTTTTTGCGGGCTGATTAGCTGCGTCCTCGCTTGCGTGGTCGCGTTTTGGCGAGCTGTTCTGATAGCGCGTGTGCGGAGCGCGTGAGTTCGATCCAGGTGGTGGACCGGCCCGGCCTTTCAATCCCGCGGTGGAATGCTGCGCTATGGTCCTCGAAAATCTCGACGGCCGGGGCCGGGTCTTCCGCTGTCCGTTGATCTGACCAAATCAGCAAAAATACCGGCGAGCGCGTCGCCAAAGCTGGACTCCCGGGTTTAGCTTGCAGCGGGATCTGATCCGGATCGAACAAGTTGGCGGGATCAAGCCTCATGATCTTTTTATGCTGGCGTTGCAACGCAGGCCTGATGCGCCGCAACGATTCGACGACAAACTTCTGCGGCCATCTGTGATTGAGCATGTGCAAGCCGATCAGCAAGGCAAAGCTCTCATATTCCGAAAACTGAATCTCGCCGCCCTTGCCCGGAGCATCGCCACTCACAAACGCGTAGTTTGCCAGTTCGGGTTGGTTCGATTGGGGACGCACCTCCAAGGCGCGGTCGGTGTCTAACAAGCGCTTCAGGCGCCTCAGCACGTTCGTGTCGTCATTCGCGCCGAGCGTCGCCACAATGGCGTCCTCAACCTGGTTGCGCTTGTACGCTTTCATAGAAGCATGGTATCAGGTTACATTTAGGAGTTCCAGGCATGTTGTCCGCTGGAAGCTATTAGGCCCCAAGACCAACGTGAGGCTCAGGCGGGGCTCGGATCAACCCATGATCACTCAGAGGACTGACAGGTTTGTTGTCGGCGCCCGTTTCAAGATGCGCGAGCGTGGGATCGTTCAGTTTCCAGACTTGGCCCGCAAGACCGGTACGGTTGTCGAAACCAATATGCGCAGCCCCGGCATAGCGGTGCTATTCGACTTGCGGAAGGTAACAGGATGCGCCTGGTACGGAGCCGGTGTCTGGTCCCGCTTGCCGGCACCGAGCCGAACGGCTCGAGTGTAACGTTTTCGCAGGGCCGGCGGGGTAGGATGTAGCTTTACTCGCCGACAGGCCCGCCTTGGGATTGCCCATGACCTCACATTGCGACGATGAGTTGACAACTATCTCCCGAGAAATTGCAGCCAAGCAACTTAGCATTGAGAACCAAGCCACCTTGATCGAGGTGCTTAAACGTAACGGACACGACATTGTTGAGGAAAGAAGCAGTCTCGCCAAGGAGCGATCGAACTTGGCAAGGCAGATCGCGCGACAACTGCGGCTGCTCCAGACCCGGTGCACATTGGACGAATGAGTTCGTTGTGGGCAGCACAGAATGATCGAGCGTCGAAAGCTTGAGCGCATCGAGGTGGACGAGGTCGCCTATGTGTTCGGCGACGGCGCCAGTCTGCGTTGCCGCGTGGTCAACATGTCTGATCAAGGCGCAGCAATCGAACTTCCGTCGAAGCGATATATGAACTCCACATTCAAACTGATGCTTGAAAAAGATCGCAGCATTCGAAGTTGCCGATTGATCTGGTCGAGCGGCAATCTTATCGGCGTCGCGTTCGAGGAACTCTGGTAACCCTGCGTGAGCAGGGTGATCTGTGCTGTCCCAGGGATGATTGGCGATGTCCAACAATAGATTGGAAGTACGTCCGTGGTCGCCCGAGGAAGAGGCGCATCTCCGTGCGCTGATCGAAAACGGTATGACTGCAACCGAGATCGGCCGGCAGTTAGGCCGCACTCGTTTGGCGGTCTACGGTCGATTGCAACGCTTCCGTAAACAGGAAGGTCGCGTAAGCCGCACCAGCGGACGCGTTTTCCCGCAATGGGCCGGTTAGCCAAGCCCGAGCCAGGCCGCCAAGCCGGTGCTGGAGGACGCCGGTACAGCGCTAACGGCTGTGGCAGGATTTACGGCATGCACTCGTTGCGCCATGCCTGTGCTTCCCTCTGGAAAAGGCTCGCGCCTACTGACCTCCGCTGCTACGTCCTCTTTGACGCCTGACCCGCGATGGCACCAAGACGTTCCAGCGGGTCGCTATTCATCTTCGCATCGAATGTCAGGCTGCACCCGGCGAACGGACTTTAGGGTTCTTGCGGCTACAGTCTGCGATGAAAGCCACGAATTCGTCCGGCTCCGAGGTGCGATAGGCCTGCATCCAACTGGCGGACCTTTCGCTTGTGGGCACTTTCTGCATTGACGCCAATGTCGCAGAAATATCAACTCGGCGCATAAAAAAATGCAGGCTTAGACCTGCTGCGCGCAAATCGCCGAATGCGAGCGACTTCAGATTGTTGCAGAAAATCAGACCAAGCGCGACGTATATGCGCGACTGATCGTGCGCTACCGGGCCATCGCTACTGAGCTGGAGCATGCGATAGCAAATCTATCGTCGTCTTTCGACACCCTCCTACGTCGCACAGAGGAGGAGTAACACCACCGCACGACCGGATAAATCGCCTCAGGTTGGCGAAAGAACAAAGTGCGCCCTTGGTCTTAAGTTTGAATTGAGCGATGGGCCAATGCTGGCCTAGTAAACGCACTGCCGGACCCAGTAGCCACCGCTCACCCGTATCCACTGGCATGGGCTCGGCGGCGGCTCTTTGATGATCGGCCACCCGTGAATATCGATGTTTGTTGGCGCGGTGATGCCGCGCCAAAAGACGGCATTCGCTTTGGAGGAATGGAAGACCAAAGCTCCGGCGAAGCAGGTAGCGGCTACACAGCACAGCAGGAAACGGCTCATTTGTCTGATCCCGGCGAGACGTTGGACCCTTGCCGATGCTACGCGAGCCGCAGGGTTTTATCCACATCCACGACGACCAGTCTGCCGCTCCGGGGGCGCTCCCCAACGCAGAGTTACGGGCTATTCGCGCTACGTTGCGTTGCGAAGTGCGCCTTTGTGAGATCAGGCGCTGCTCCGAATTCGGGCCTTCGAAACAGTTCACTAGCTTTCATGTGGCTTGCTGGGAGCGTACCGATTACCGCCGATTGCGGCACATTGGAATGGGAATGCCGGCCCCGGCTGTTTCTCCCAACCTGCGGCTGGGGCCGTTTTGAACTTTTCGCTGCATCGTTCAACCCGGTCCACAACCATGTTTAGAGGCATTGCCATCGCGCTATTTGGAATGAGCATGCTTTCGCAGCTCGATCGCGCGCTCTTCTACGGCCGCAATACTGACGCCGCGCTCAAGCTGGCGCGGGACGTTGGCCAAGGTTTTGGGCTGTAGGTCCGCCGCGCTGCGCTCAAGACCGCTCGCGGGGACTACTTCTTCAACCGCAGTCCCAACGTTCGCGCCATGCGCCTCACCGATCCGGCGTGGCGGTCGAGTTCGGCGGCTATCTTCGACGCGCCAACTCGCTGTCGGGCTAGTGTGATCAATCGTCGGACCTCCTGCTCGGCCCATTGCTTTGGCTTCGGTGTCTTCATGATGCGGCGCTCGATCGCACCAGTTAACCAGCGAGCGAACTTGCCGACACTTGGGAAATTTACGGGTGGACTTCCCGCCTGAGGCAGGCCCTTGCCATAAAACGGCATTTTCGATGCTTGTCGGTTATCGGCTGTAAACCGGGCGTAGGGTTGCGCTTGCCACGACCGCTGCTTGTGACCGATTTTGTTGCAAAAGTCGGCGAGATAGCGGCTTGCGGTTGGATTCTGAAATTGGGCTCGTATGCTCTGCCCGCCTTTCCGACAGGGCGGCGACAACGCATCGGCACTAACGCCTGATACACGAAGCAACGAGACGCTACGCAACCCGCAACCGGGATATATCCGGCGGTTGGATCGTCAGCTTGGCGAGGCGGCGCAGGTTCTGAGCGATCGCCGCGAGCGTGAACTCGAACTGGGCGCCTGCCGGCCCCCTCAGCCTCAGTCGGCCCATCCGAAGGATCCGCTTCAGATGGGCAAAGAGCATCTCCACTTTCTTTCGGTCGCGGGCGTCTGCTCATAGGCGGCGGTCTTGGCAATGGCACGGGCGACGTCGCGCGCCGCCTCGTGAATATGCCGCGTGATCTTGCGGCTCGGTGATTTCGGACAGCACCTCGGCTTGAGCGGACAAGAGCGGCAATCAGTGACGCGTGAGAAGTACGAGACCATGTTGTCGCCGCGAGCTTTGCGCTTTCTGTTTGATCTCGGCGCGATCTTGCCATTGGGGCAGACGTAATAATCGTGCTCGTTGTCGTAGATGAAGTCCTCCCGGCTGAACGTGCCATCATCGCGTTTCGACTTGTCGATGACCGGGACATGCGGTGCGATGCCCTTCTCATCGACCAGGAAGTGAAGGTTGGGTGCCGAGCCGTAGGCCGTATCGCCGACGATCCAATCCGGTTTGATCCCGAACGTCGCCTGGGTGCGCTCAATCATGGTCTGTGACGCGCCGACTTCCGCCTGCCGGATCGCCCGGGATGCCTCCACATCCATGATGATGCCGAACTTCACGTCGATGAGGTAATTGTCGGCGTAAGCGAAGAACGCAGCATTGCGCAACGCACCGGTCCATTGCGCTGCCGGATCGGCAGGAGCCACGAACTTCGGCATTACGTCGGTCGCAGCGCCCCACGCCGGATCGTCGAGGCTGGCAAGATAGTCCTGCACGGCCCGTCTTGCCGTCGCCGGGTCGAGGTCGCGGCTCCATTTGCTGCCGGGCGTCGAACGGCACTTGTTGGCGTCCGCTGCAATCAGGCTGGCATCGACTGCGAAGCCGCTGCCGCCAACAAGATCAGCTCGGATGCAGGCTGCGACGACGCGTTCGAACACGCGGCGAAACACGTTGTGCTGCCGGAAGCGCTCGTTCCGGGCGCGCGTGAAAGCCGAATGATCGGGAATCTTGTCTTCGATCCCGAGGCCGCAGAACCAGCGATAGGCGAGATTGAGCTGGACCTCACGGCAAAGCGCGCGCTCGGAGCGAATGGCGAATACGTACCCGAGGATGAGCATCCGGATCATCAGTTCCGGATCGACTGAAGGCCGTCCCGTATGCGAGTAGTACGGGGCGAGTTCTGTTCGAGCCCAGGACAGATCCAGCACGGCAGCGATCTGTCGGACCTGGTGGTCGTCCGGCACTACGGCCTCGAGATCGAACGCATAAAACAGTTGGCTCTGCTCACTCTTGCGCCGCCCCATCATCGAACTGCTCCGTCGATGGCCCCTCACAACAACGGAATCATGGTTCGGTGCACCGCTCAAGCAGTTCTGCAACAAATCGGCCCTTAGCGACATCGCCAAAGACAGACGGTCCCGCAAGATGGCTAGAGGCAGCCAACGTTGATCTAAGTCAATACCGTCAACCCCAAGTGGTGAAGTTCTTCGTCTCGTACACACCGTGGATCGGTGAGCGGCATGAAAGGAATCCATCATGAGCTTCACGCGTCGCAACGTAATGCTTGCCGGCATCAGCCTGCTCGCGGGCACCTCTATGAGCGAATCGAGCCGCGCCGAGCTTGGTGAACTCCTCGGCATCGGTGAGGGACTTGAGGAGTTCGCGCTCGCGACCGATGCCTACATCTACGGCTATCCACTCGTGACGATGGAAATGACTCGCAGGGTCATCACCAATGTCGCCGCACCGGCAGGGACAAGGGCGCCGATGGGCCACATTATCAAGCTACGCCAGTACCCTGATGCATCATTCCGGGATGTGACCGCGCCAAATGCTGACACGCTCTACACCAGCGCCTTCTTCGATGTTGGAAAGGAGCCGTGGGTCCTTAGCCTCCCGGACATGAAAGGGCGCTATGCTCTCTTTCCGATGCTGGACGGCTGGACCACGGTCTTCCAGGTCCCCGGCAAGCGAACCACCGGCACGGCCGCTCAGACCTACGCCATCACCGGACCGGGCTGGAAGGGTACGCTCCCGGCGGGTGTCAAGGAGTACAAGTCGCCCACCAGGATCGTCTGGCTCCTCGGCCGCATCTATTGCACCGGCACGCCGGAGGACTACGCCGAAGTGCACAAGCTACAGGACGAGGTCAAACTGGTGCCGTTGAGTTCGTACGGAAAGCCCTACACTCCCCCGCCTGGCACGGTCGATCCATCCCAAGATATGAAAACGGCGGTGCGCGAACAGGTGAACCGCATGGACGCGATTGCCTATTTCACGCTGCTTTGCAAGCTGATGAAGGACAACCCGCCAGCGGCAGCCGATGCGCCACAGATTGCCAAGTTCGCCAGGATCGGCATCGTGCCGGGGCAGGATTTCGATCCCAGCAAGCTGAAGGCGGATTTCGTCAAACGCGTGCCGGAAATCGGGTTTGACCGGATCATGCTCCAGTTCAAGATCAACAAAGATATGAAGGACGAGAACGGCTGGGGATATACAACCAAGACCGGCATCTACGGCACGGACTATCTTATGCGAGCGCTGGTTACTGCAATCGGGCTGGGCGCGAACCGGCCGCAGGATGCAGTTTATCCGACATCACTGAAGGACGCGGAAGGCCGCAAATACAATGGCGCGAACAAGTACGTCATTCGCTTTCCCAAGGGGCAGTTGCCGCCGGCTCAGGGTTTTTGGTCGCTGACGATGTACGACGCCGATTACTTCTTCGTCAAAAACCCCATCAATCGCTATTCGATTAGCGCGCGCCAGAACCTGAAATCCAATCCTGACGGATCGACCGACCTGTACATTCAGAAGGATTCGCCGGGCCAAGACAAAGAGTCGAACTGGCTTCCGGCACCCGCAGGCGACTTTGTCTTGATGATGAGGCTGTACTGGCCGAGCGAGAAGAAGCCCTCGATACTGGACGGATCCTGGAAGATTCCGCCCGTGAAGAAGGCAGTGTCAGTCTGATCGCAAGGTAACTTTCATATCAAAGGAGTTTTCGCTCATGACAGGGGCCCAGCGCTCGTTTCGACCGGTGGTGCTGCTGCTGGCGTTGCAATTTGCTCAGTTCGAACTTTCGAGCGTGGGTCTATCCGGAAAATTTGGAACAGGACCCCCGAACGCTGGTTTGAAGCTTCGGGTGCTTCGGCGTGCTCGAAGGGACATCCGCAAATGGCGCTCCAGACCGGGCCCGAGAATCGGCTTTTGGCGGCATTGCCGCCAGCGGATCTCAACCTGCTTGAGCCTCACGTTCAGAAGATAGCGTTCGAGTCTGACGCTGTACTGGTGCGAACCGGAGATGAGCTCAAACAAGTCTATTTTCCCCTTAGCGGGATCGTGGCGTTCCTGGTTGAGATGTCGGACGGACACATTGTCGCTTCCACTCTCATGGGCTCGGAAGGAGCGATCGGCGCTCTCTCCATTCTAAGTCCTTCCCACTCGCCAGTCACAGCAACGGCCTATGTGGCGGGAGCTGCGCTCCAGATTCCTGTTCCACGATTGCAACAAGCCTATGAGCAGAGCGGTGCCATCAAGCGTGTTCTGCGCCTCCATCTCCGCACCCAATTGCTGCAGCTTCAGAACGTGGCTGCCTGCAACGCGGTGCACCCGGTGGAATGTCGCATGGCCCGATGGTTGCTTGAGATTCACGACCGTGTTGCCAACGGCGAGATCAGATTGACCCAAGAGGCGCTCGCACAACTTCTTGGGGTGCGGCGAACGACCGTGTCTCTAACGATGCGCAAACTTCGGGCAATCGGATGCATCATCTCGGAGCGGCGAGGCGCGTTGGAGGTCCACCGAGCGCAACTCGAAAGCGTCGCTTGCGAGTGTTATGACGTGATGCGCCAGCGGATCAAACGAATGGACGAGGAGGAGCTGGGCTCGCCGAATGCTTCGCATCTCCACTATTCCCCGTTCCGATGAATCGAATGTTTGGCACAGAACAGCAGCGTTTGGCGGCTCGTCGAGCGGGGGACTGTTGCGGAAGTCATCCATTGGCTTTTCATGTCCCGCTTCGCGATGTTGCGACGGTCAGCTTAGGGTCACTCAGCCGCAGAGGACTTATCCTCACCCCCTATTACTGCCTGCTCCTGACCTGAGTGGATTGGCGGCTCGCCGTCGCCACCAAACGGCGGTGCAGCGCAATTATTTCAGCGTATACAGAAAAGCCGCGATGTCGCGCGCGTCCTTCTGCGGGATTCCCATTCGGGGCATGGCGTTGCCCGGCAGCGCCTTCTGCGGATCTTCGATCCAGGCGGCCATGTTGTCCGGCGAGTTCTGGATGTAGCCGGCGATGTAGGTGCGTGTGCCGATCCGATGCAGCGGTGGGCCGACATTACCATTAGCGCCCGCAACGCCGGGAATGTCGTGGCAGGTGCCGCAACGGTAGTTCTTGACGAGATCGGCGCCGCGACGTGCGTCGCCGTTGAAATTGTCTGGGCCTGCAGCCCCCGCGTTGCCAATCATTGCCAGCCCCAGCAGTGACGCCATGATCAATCGTGAGGCAGGATTGTCGCCCATTGGCCATTCCGATCACGGCTTCTGGCCGAAATTGAATTTCTTAGTCGCCGACCAGGGATCGGATGTCGAGACTTGCTCGGTCGGCACCTGTTCGACTTCGGGCGAAAGCGGATTGGCCGCGAAGGTGCGGCCCCATTGGCGGTTCGGCTCGTTGCTGATCCTGCCGATATAGGTGACCAGATCCCAAATCACATTGTCAGGCAGCAGCGCGCCCCAGGCCGGCATTCCGTTCGGCCGTCCCTGGTAGATCGAGAGAAAGATGTTTTCGGGCTGCGATCCGTAGGTAAAGATGTTGTTGCTCAGCGCCGGCCCCATGCCGCCGCCCCCGTTAGGCGCGTGGCAACCGACGCAGTTGAAGTTGACATAGTAGGTCATCCCGCGTTGCTCCGCATTGGGATCGCCCTGCATGGGGTTCTTGATCTGGGGCGGATCAGGCTGCGCGCCGGGGTGGAGATGACTGACCGGAACCTGCATGAATACACTGGGCCGGCCGTTGCCGACGCTGCCGCCGAAGTTCGGCCGGGGCGCCAGCGTGGGCATTTGTGCCTCCTGCGATTGCGGCAGAGTTTGCTGGGCCAGTACAGAGCTATGCGGTGCCGCCAGCAGCAGTGATATGGCGCTTGCGCGCATCGCTTGAGCTGACATCACTCGTGTCCTCCGGATGCAGTGAGCGGCTGTTCGACCAGAGGCACGCTGTAGCTCCGCAGCAGCGCGGCAATCTCGGATCGGTGCGCGTCGATGAACGCGTTCAGCCGGTCGCGCAAAGCGTGATCGCCCTTGCGCACGCCTATTGCGATGGCGAACTGAAATTGCTGGGGGGCGAAGCCCTCGTAGTCCTGGATCGGCGTCACCGTGAGCGGCACGGGCGAGCCTTGCGCGAAATAGCCGCCCAGTGGACCCCAAACGGCGGCAACGTCGATCTCGCCGTTCTCGACCGCCTCGATCAGGCGCGCCGGCGGATTGGCCTCCCGGTAATCACCGTAAATCGAATAGCCCCGGACGTTGTCGACGATACCCTGTTGGCCGAGCGCCTGTGCCGGCGGCGGATTGTTGCCGTCGTCGCCGATCAAGTGCACGCCGATTGCCAGGTCATGCAACCGCGGGTCGAGCAGCGAGGAGAGGTCGAGCTGCCGGTCTTGCCGGGTGACGAAGACGTAGGTCGAGCGGTAATAGGGCTTCGTGGTCTCCGCCATGCCATACCCTTCAGGCACGCCCATCACCACGTCGCATTGGCCCGCTTTCAGCGTGTTGCGGATGAATCCGCGACGCTGCGCCCACCAGGTGTAGGCGACGTTCCGGCCGAGATGCTGGGCGACCATGACGGCGAGCCTGTTCTCGAATCCCGCCCCGGCACTGTTCGAGAACGGCAGATTGTTCGGATCGGCACAGACCCGAAGCTCGCCGTCCGATGCGGCCCCCGGCGCGGGCGTGAGAGCAACCAGGACGGCGAGGGTGATCGCGCTATTTCGCAGGCGCATGGCTTGGATCCTCGCCGCTTGCGCCGCCGAGCTTGAACACCAGCAACTCGCTTCCGCCGGCAGTATAGAAGGGCAGATCCTGCGTCGCGCCGGTGAAGCCGAGTGCGGCGTTGCGCACACGCTGATCGACCTCGGCATTGGCCACCACGCCGGGCCAGCCACCGACGCCCGACAGGATCGCGATATATTGCTGTCCATCGGAGCCGCGATAGGAAACAGGCTGGCCGATGAAGCCGGAGCCGGCGCGGAATTGCCAGAGCACGCGTCCGTCCTTGGCATCCACCGCCTTGAACAGGCGGTCCATGGTGCCATAGAACGCGACGTCGCCGGCGGTCACCAGCGCGCCGCTCCAGACCGGCAGGTTTTCCTTGATCTCCCAGACCTTCTTGCGCGCGATCGGGTCCCACGCCATGAACTCGCCACGGTGGCCACCGGGCCCGGCATACATGTCGACATCTGCGCCGACATAGGGCGTGCCTGCGATGTAGCCGACCTGCGAGGCCTTGAAGTTCATGCAGAGATGCTGATGCGGCACATAGAGCAATTTCGTGCGCGGCGACCACGCGCTTGGCTGCCAATCTTTCGCACCGGGCGCTGCAGGGCAGATGTTCTCGACGGTCTTGCCGACGAGCGGCGTCTTCTCCTCATTTGGGACGATCTTGCCGGTCTTGAGATCGACTCCGTTATAGGCGTTGACGAACACATAAGCGTCAGCCGAGATGACTTCGCCGGTGGCGCGATCCATGACGTACATATAGCCGTTGCGTCCGGGATGGATCAGCACCTTGCGTAGCTGGCCGTTGAGCTCGAGATCGACCAGCACGTTCTCGTTGATCTCGTCATGGTCGAACAGATCGTGCGGACTGAATTGATAGGCCCATTTCGCACGACCTGTGTCGGGGTCGCGGGCGAAAATCGACGCGCTCCAGAGATTGTCGCCGCTGCGTTGGTTGGCATTCCAGGGACTCGGATTGGCGGTGCCGTAATAGATCAGGTTCAGATCGGGGTCGTAGGAAATCCATCCCCAGACCGTGCCGCCACCAACCTGCCAGCGATCCGCAGGCCAGCTCTTCACGCCGAGATCGGCACCCCTCAGATTGTCATAGAATGGCTTGAAGTCGTCCCCGATCAGCACATCCTTGTCGGGACCGGTCGAATAGGCGCGCCAGGCGATGGCGCCGGTGTTCTCATCGAGGGCCGTGATCCAGCCGCGCACGCCCAGTTCGCCGCCGCTGTTGCCGACGAGGATCTTGCTCTTCACCACGAGGGGCGCCATCGTGATCGTCTCGCCCTTGTTGATCTCGCCGAGCTTGGTGTGCCAAAGCTCCTTACCAGTCTTGGCGTCGATCGCGACGGTGTGGTTATCGAGCGTATTGAGGAAGACCTTTCCGTTGTCGAAGGCGAGCCCTCGATTGACGACATCGCAGCAGGCGACGCCCGCCGCCGCGGGCTCCGGCTTCGGTGCGTAGGACCATTTCAGCTCGCCCGTCGTCGCATCCAGCGCAAAAACGCGGTTGGGATAGGGGCCCGCATACGGACCGACCACATACATCGTGCCGTCGACCACGAGCGGCGCCGCCTCCTGGCCGCGGTCGGCGCCAAGCGAAAAGGTCCATGCCAGCTGCAGACGCGACGCATTGGTCGTGTTGATCTGGTCGAGCTCGCTGTATCGGGTGTTGGCATAGTCGCGGGCCGCCATCGGCCATTGACCGGGGTCCCTCATGCGGCTCGCCAGATCACTCTGAGCCGCAGCAGACGACAGCAACGCGACGGCCGCGCAAAGCGCGCTCAACAACCGCGCGGAAACACACACCAACATATGTTAAGATCTCCACGGCGACGACGAGGCCGTGCGGCTTTGCAGGCCGGTTTGCGAAGGTACAAACCTTGCGCTTCTGCTTGGTTCCAAAGTGTGATTGCCGGGCTATCTCACCACGTTTCCGGAGACGCCTGCGCCGAGATCGACCGCGATCTGGTCCTCCTTGCCATTGCACTTGGGGTGACCGAAGCCTGAGGCGCTTTTGCCATCCGGCCCAATGTCGTAGATGATTGCGTCCCTCATGTTCGGACTGACGCCGGCGGGCACGTGGTCGAGCCCGAGCAGGTGGCGCACGCGCCAGGCGACGTTGTGATCGGCGCAAGAGCTGTCTCCGCTGACGCCGAGCGCACCGGCGATGCCGTTGCCGTCATAGAGCGCCAAGCCGCCGCCGAAGACGATGACGCCCCCAACGGGCTTGCCCACCATCGGATCATGCGTCGTCCCAAACTCGTCCGGGTTGCCGGCGTACAGGACCTCCGGAGACGGCGGGTTGCTCAGAACAGCACCGAACAGGAATCCGCCCGGCTGCGCCCCAGCGTACAGATTGGCTGTCGCCATCGCTTTGTCCTTGAGGCTGAACGCATTCGCCGTGTTGGCCTTCTCCGCTGCGATCGCCCGGCTGCCCGGCCATTGATCATCAACCTTGCTGCCGCTGTAGGTGACGGCGCAGACAATGCCCTGCCGATTGACGACCGCAGCCCACTCGTTGTTGTCCAGACCGCCATTGCTCGGGCCGCCGCCCGACTTGACGCTCTTCTTGAGGATATCCGCGAGCTGATCATGGTCGACCGGACACGACATTGCAGGCCTGGGCTGGTCCTGCGCTTTCATACTTACGGGCAGCGAGAATACCGCCACCAGGATGGCAGCTGTCGCCCTGACGCATCGTGGGCCCATGTGATCTCCGTTCGGCATCGTATCAGCAGGCGAACGTTCGAACGGAAGTTGCAGTTCCTATGCAGGGGGCTCACCCCGGACTTTGAATGGAAGCGAGCGGCGCGTCGTTGTCATTGACGGTCAGCCACCGATGCGCAAAGAACAGCGCCGCGCCGGTATAGAGGATGCCCGTGGGCACCCACATCAAGATGCCGGCGAGCTGCTGGTCTTCGAGCGGCGAAAGGCCGAATTCGTCGGCGAGGGCGCCTTGGCCGGGGATCCAGACTCGCGGCGAGATGGTGAGCAGAGCGCCGAGCACGCCTGAGTGCACGATCGTGATGAACAGGCAGCCGATGGCGATGCCGTCGCGCATGCGGGTGCTGCGTCCCGCGCCGCGGCCGTGCAGCAGGACCCACCAGAACAACAGGGAA
Organism: Bradyrhizobium sp. WBAH42; assembly: GCF_024585265.1. Lineage (NCBI taxonomy): Bacteria > Pseudomonadati > Pseudomonadota > Alphaproteobacteria > Hyphomicrobiales > Nitrobacteraceae > Bradyrhizobium > Bradyrhizobium sp. WBAH42. The sequence goes on along the minus strand of NZ_CP036533.1, from coordinate 7,473,511 downwards.
GTTGCGAAGAAACTGATGTGCTGAAAGCGATGGACCGCAGGGTTCGTGAGCGCCCATGTATAGAGCGGCGGGGCGTGCCAGGCCCAGAGCGCCAGGCCATGCAGCGCCGTTGCGCTCACGGGATGACCAACAAAACCCCACGCGCGCGCCACGGGCAGGGCATTCAGCATGCGCCCGGCTGCGGGGCGGAACGATGCCGGCAGGCTCCACAGCAAGGGACCGTTGAGGCGCGCGTAGGCCATCAGCGGCGCGGCAATCACCATGAGGAGTTCGTGCTCGGCCATATGCGCAGTGAACAGGCGTTCGCCGAGCCAGTGTAGGGGCGATGTCACGGCGAGCGCTGCGATCATCCAGCCGATCCAGAAACCGCCGACCTGGCGGAAACTGACGCCGCGGCCGCCTCCCGCATGTGCCCACAGCCGCTGCGTCCCGACATAAAAGCCGATGCCGACCGCATAGAGCGGGGCCATGAGCCAGGGATCGTAGCTCCAGAGCGATCCCGCATCGACGTCTGAGAGCCCGTGCGCGGCTGCCGGCTGCGCGAGCAGCACTAGCAGCAGTGCTGCAAGTCTCAGCGCAGGCATGGGCTGATCAGGAGCGAGGCGGCCAATTGGTTCGCAATCACGAGCGCAAACAGCGCGCCCATGCCGACGCCAAGCCTGGCCATGAATGATTTCGGGCCGCCGCCTTGTGCATCGACCCATTCTGCGCCAGCGCTGCGGCGAACCGCACGGGCCGATATCGCAGTTCCAGCCAGTGCGACGATGGCCAGCACCACGCTGACGATCGTGCCGCTCACGCGCGTCGTCGCGCACGAGAAATGTGCGAGCACGTAGATGCCTTGCAGGTTCAGTCCCCATGCGATGGGTCCGAGCGCCACACCGGCCCAGTAGAGCAGCTTTGCATTTCCCTCGGTTTCGGTCATAGGCGCGGCATCCAATCGAGCAGGACATAGAGCGGCAGCCAGGCGAGCACGACGAAGTTCCAGTAGAACACGTTGTCGGTCACGTCGCTGAATCGGCGCGGCTTGGCGTGGCGGGTGAACATCAGCACGGCCAAGACGACGGTGTCGCCGACGTCGGTGGCGAGATGAACCGAATGCAATCCGAGAACTAGCCAGACGATGGAGCCATAGGCGGAATTGTCCCAACGGGTGTTGAGATGCGCGAACTCGAAGCCGCGCAGCACCAGAAGCGCGATACCGATCAAAGCCATCCCGATCAGGCAGATGCGGGTCTTTGCGAGATCCTGCCGGTGCGCGACGCGATTGGTGTATTCATTCGGGATAATGCTGAGCAGATAGAGCACGGTCGCGGTCGTACCGGGCCAGAGATCCGGCGGCGGAGCGCCGATCGGCCAGCTCGAGTTGACTGCGTAGAGGTAGAGATAGGCGCCGATGGCGACGGCGAAGCCCATGCCTTCGAGCGCCATAAAGCCCATGGCGCCCCACCAGGGGCCGCTGCGCGGACCGAAGCCGTAGGTCGGCAGCTCCGAGACGTTGCGCACGATTGTCTGTCTCACGCCTCGTCCTCCTTGCTGCCTTTGGGCCAGAACCAGCCGATCAGAGCAATGGCCATTGGCGGCGTGCCCCAGAGCACCGCCCAGGGCGTGAAGATCGAGCCGATGAAGAAGATCGTCGTCGCGATCGCCGTGAGCAACGGCCAGATGCTGGGCTCGGGCGAGGCCTCCCGGACTTGCGGCTCCGCTTCCGCGAGTGACGTCAGCAGAACTTCACGCCTGTCCGTGCTGAGGCCAGCGACCACGGGCAGGCTTTCGCCGTCGGCCCACAGGGGGTCGCGGTGCTTGACGACGGGAATGCGATCGAAATTCTGCGGCGGCGGCGGCGAGGACGTCGCCCATTCCAGCGTCGAGGCACCCCACGGATTGTCGCCCGCGAGCTCGCCCTTGCGCAGGCTGTAGATCACGTTGACGAGAAGCAGAGCGAAGCTGACCGCAAACACAAGCGCGCCGGCACTGGACACCAAGTTCAGGTGAGCCCAATCCATGTCGGCGGTGTAGGTGTAGACCCGCCGCGGCATGCCGATCAGGCCGAGAATGTGCATCGGGAAGAACGCGATATTGAAGCCGATGAAGGCGAGCCAGAAGTTCCAGCGTCCCACCCGCTCGCTAAGCACGCGGCCCGCGATCTTGGGAAACCAATAATAGACGGCACCGATCAATGGGAAAACGGCGCCACCGATCAGCACGTAATGGAAGTGGGCGACGACAAAGTAGGTGTCATGCACCTGGGTGTCGATCGGTACCGAGGCGACCATGACGCCCGAGAGTCCGCCGAGCACGAAGATCAGGATGAAGCCGATCACGAACAGCAGCGGGGTCCGGTAGACCAGCCGCCCGTCCCACAGCGTCGCCAGCCAGCAGAAGATCTGAAGCCCGCTGGGCACCGCGATCAGCATGCTGGAAGCCGTGAACAGTCCGGCACCCAGCTGCGGCAGGCCGGTGACGAACATGTGGTGGACCCAGAGACCGAACGACAGCAATCCGGTGGCGATCAGCGACAGGATGACGATCGGATAGCCGATCACTGGGCGTCGCGCGAAGGTCGCGAGGATCGCCGAGACCATGCCGGTCCCCGGGATGAAGATGATGTAGACCTCGGGATGTCCGAAGAACCAGAACAGATGCTGCCAGAGCAGGGGGTGTCCGCCGGACGAAGAATCATAGAATCGGGTGTTGACCAGCCGATCCAAGATCAGCGACGTCGATGCAACCATGACCGACGGCATCGCGAACATTACGAGGAATGCAGTGACCAGCATCGCCCACACAAACAGCGGAATGCGGTCGAGCGTCATGCCTGGCGCGCGCAGCTTGAACACCGTGACAATGATCTCGACGGCTACTGCGAGAGCTGCGACTTCGGTGAAGGTGATCATCTGCGCCCAGACGTCGGCGCGCTTGCTCGGCGTGAATTGCAGATTGGAGAGCGGAACGTAGGAAAACCAGCCGACGTCGGGGCCGACATTGAACAGGAACGAGATCCAGAGAAAACCACCGCCGAACAAGAACATCCAGTAGCTGAAGGCATTCAGACGTGGAAATGCGATGTTTCGCGTGCCGACCATCAGCGGCACAAGATAGACGGCGAACGCCTCCATGACCGGCACGGCGAACAGGAACATCATGGTCGAGCCGTGCATCGTGAAGATCTGGTTGTATTTGTCCGCCGAGAGGAAGGTTTTCTCTGGCCCGGCCAGTTGAATGCGCATCAGAACCGCAAGGAGCCCGCCGAGACCCAGAAACGCAAATGCGGTCACGATGTAGCGGCGACCCACGACCTTGTGGTCCACCGACATGAGCGCACCGAGAAGCCCCGGGGGCGTGCGCCAGACCCGCTCTAGCTGTGTGGAGAGCCGAAGGCCGTTCAGGGCGTCGTCCCGCAACTCCTTCGGTTCAGCGGCCATGCTCACTTGAGCTGCTCCAGATAATGAAGGATCGCGATGAGTTCGTCCGATTGCAGCGGCATCTTCGGCATGAGATTGCCGGGCTTGATGTGCTGGGGATCGGCGATCCAGCCGGCAAGCGTCGCCGGAGTGTTCGGCAGCGTTCCTGCGGCAATTGTGGTGCGGCTGGCGAGATGGGTGAGATCCGGGCCTAGCTGCCCACCGGCCATCGTGCCGCTGATATTGTGGCACAAAGCGCAGCCGCGGCCGCGGAACAGCGCCTCGCCCTGCATGCCGAGTTGATCCGAGGGACTCGCCGCGCTTTGGTTCTCATGATCGCGCCAGCGGCCGAACTCGTCCGGCGGCAGGGCGATCACTGCGAACGCCATGTGAGCATGTTGCAGTCCGCAGAACTCGGCGCACTGGCCGCGATAAACACCAGCGTTCCTCGCCGTGAATTGCAACTCGTTTTTCTGTCCGGTGATCAGGTCCATCTTCCCGGTCAGGCTCGGAACCCAGAAGCTGTGGATCACATCTGCGGACTCCAGCTCGACTTTGACGGGCTGCCCGGTCGGAATGCGGATCTCGTTGGCCGTCACGAAGCTTTGGTGCGGACGATCGGCTTCATAACGAACCTCCCACCACCATTGGTGGCCAATGATCTTGATCGTAAGGACGTGTTCGTCCTTCGCGAAGACGGTGCGCTGCCCCGCATAGCTGACAAAGGAAAGGCCGAGCACGATCGCCGTCGTCGCGATTCCAAGCGCGAGGACCACGCGTCCGGAGCGTTCTTCGAACGCCTGATCAAGGTCCAACGGCTGATCCGTCAAGGGCTTTCGACGCAACATACCCACGCCGAGCACGATGACGACGGCGATCCAGACGATCGCCGCGATGACGAGAAAAATGAACAGCGTATGCTGGATCTGCTCTGACTGAAGGCCCTGCGGGTCGAGCGCCGACTGCTGACCGGCGCACGCAGCCAGCGGCCATATCGTGCATAGCACCAGGACCCCTCGTACCCAGACCGACATGGAAATCTCTATACTCCGCCTCACAGGCGGAACCGTGCGATCCTACAAAGGTTCCTATTCGTCGTCCGAGCGATTGGCAGAATGGGAGCCGCCCAGCCGTGATAACGGCGAGTGCGCTGGCACTGGGCCCGAGCGTCCTGGTGACGCTGAAAGTGCCGTCGGCCTCGGGCACGACAGCATCCACATCTTCAACGCGGCCAATACCTTGATGCCGGATCGCCGCGCGGACGTCCGCCTCGGCGACGCGCTGGCGGCGCATCGCATCCTGAAGAAACTTCGCGCGATGGAGCAGCAGTTCCGGTTGCGGATTGGCCACGATCCGCAGTTCGCTCCAATGCGCTACCGGAAAGCGCCATTACGGATCGCAGCGCGATCGGGATGGCGAAGCCTACCAAAGACTACGCCACGCTGATGTTGCCGGACAGAACGCTGTTGGTGAAGGTCGACCCGAGTGCGATGGGTGACGATTAGGTCGAAGGCGTACCACTTTGCAAGGGTTCGCGGACCTGCGAGGCGGAGCAGGACAATCACGGCGATATAGGTGATCGTGGTGCCGATCGCGGTTCGCAGAAGGGGCGCCCAGCCCAGAAAATGATTTGGCTGACGTCGACCATGGCCGGCCAACTAAAATGGCCAGCCCTTGATGGCAATCAGAATGAAAACGTCACCCCCGGCCATCAGCAGCAGGACCATCAGAACAGCGACGATCGCTCCGGGCTGGGCAAGCACGCGCAGGTCTTCGTGCATGGTCGGCTCCGTATCCCGATGTTCTGTGTGCAATATCTTGATGCGCGGGAGGTTCCTAGAAGGATCTGGTGGCGTGAACCCTGCTTCAGGAAGGGCACATCAATCGGCTTGATGAAGATGCGTCGAAGCGTTGCATATTTGCAACCCGCGCTGCCGTGCAGGCTAGTAAGCTCGTCGACCGGAATGACGAAAACATATTTCGCTTTGATATAATCGCGGGGACGAAAAATGTTTGATGTTTATCGCAATGGCAAGCGTGACGTGCTCGTTCTAAGCGCAGGCTCCTCAATCCCAGGCGCTTGTTCTACAAATAGGTGGCGCAAGAGCAGAACAAGAATTCTCAAAGTAAGCGAGGAGATTAGGTCAACGGTTCAGCGACAAGGGTATTACGTCCGTAGCTTGCGGGTCACGAAAAAAGGACTGATCTAATTCGGGCGCGGACCCCGGCATCACTACCACCTAGCCGCTATGCTTTCGCTTTTCCGGGTGTCAACCGCTACTTGCCTAAATCCGGCGCCCCGGCCATTTCCGAGCCAACGTTTGCCGACAGCGTTCTCGACGCAACCTGCATACCGCATCGGCTGCTCGCAACCTCCTAGCTGCTTGCCAATCGCTTTGGCGTAAAGTTCGGAGTACGGACATTCTACGGGAGGTGCGAGCACGGGCGTGATGGCCAAGCTCGCCCGAGCTGGCCTGTCCAGATTAGGGCGTCGAGATCAATCCGTTGGCTGTGGCAACTATCCAGCGATTCCCCCAGCGCACGATAGAGTCAATTCGCCCTATGCCAGGGACCACGTCACCGCGTGCGGCCATCCGAATTCCGTCGGGCCCTTCGAGCACCGCCGTTCCCCCGCGAACGTCCAGCACGGCCCAACCTGCAATGGTCGTTGGTCTTGTCTCGGCGGCCGACAGGAGCGGCCCCGCAGGCGCCAGCGAGCCAGTCACAGACGCGTCCGCGCCGACAGCCGAAGAAGATGGGTTCGAAGTTTCCGCGGATTGCGCCCCGCTCGAGGTTTTGGCCAGAGGCTTCGCAGCAACGCTCGCGAACACCGTGGAGGGTTGCGCTAAAGCAGGCGCTGTTCGCGAGGCCGACGCTGACGCAATCTTTCGGGCGCTTTCGCCCTTACCGCCTGACTTTGTGTCCGGCATGCGGCGTGAAGCCGTTTCTCCCTGAGCAGTCGGGCTGAGAGCGGAGAGAGCTGCAGGACCATACCAAGCACCAACCCAGCCCAATCCGAAGCCCCCAGCCAAAGCGACCACGACGAGCCAAATGGTGGGTTTTGAGGGACCGCTTGGTGCCAATAACGCCAGGACCTCATCTCGCGTAGAGGTCGAGAAATCCGATTGGTCGAAAGTGACGGGCCGTGCCGCGACCGCGCCATTGCCGTGATTGGCGACGGTCACGATCCTGTCCAAGGTATTCGCATGGTGCAATTGCATGCTCGGGTCCCTTGCGGTCGCCATGATCGCGCCGGCAGCTAAACCAACCCTTAACAGCCGGCGCACTCAGCAATAGTACGAGAGCCGTGGATCGAAGGGCTACCCAAGCGATACGAGCGTCATCCCTGTTAGCAGCCGTCGCGCGAGTAAAGGGCAGAATGGGACCACCAGCCTGAGAGTGGTGCGCGTGAATGCTGCGGTACCAAGCCTGTAGCTTTGCCGAACAGGCCGAACTTGCAGAACGAAAACGACCCGAAAGACAAGCGAAAGGAATGCGCTGTGACAACGGTGTAGGGACCTTTTCATGGCCCCATTTTAATACGGTCGTCATTTAAGGGTTAATACCGCCGTCATTTATGGGGTGTATGTTCGTACCTGGATTGCATATTTTCCCGTTGTCGACCGCCTATTGCTTTCAACGATCATGGTTTGGGCAGTAATGAGTAATCGAGGTCGGGTTTACAATTGTTCGACTATTCTGGGCGAGCGGGTCGAGGGACTGCTCGCACTGTTTCGAGAACTGCAGACTCTCCGGCGTCGCCTACGAGCCGCTCAGGCGAGAACGATTGCGAGGACCAGCCGTATCCCCAAAGCCCGCCGTAGAAGGGGAGTGCTTCGGCGGAGATAGCTATTGCGAGCTCGTAGCCGTTCAGTGCGATGACCGAACTTGCCACTTCCGCTTTCTGGAAAGCTCGCGCCAGATCGCTCGACCGCGACCTCACTATCCGGTACGCGCGCAGCACCGAAGCATTGGAGCAACAGTCGCACAGCTTTTTGGATCGGTGCACGACTGTTAATTTGCGTCGCGTGCGCGATTCAGGCCTGCTCTCTGCCAACGAACCAGACAATAGATGGGGTGGCGGGAATGATCGTACGGGCCGGGGCTATTGTTGCGTTGTTGCTGATCCCGCTGGGGTCCGAAGCCTTCGCTTCGCGTCACCACAGGCCGACGGGGCGCATCTCGTGCAGCGAGGTCAGATATTACGTCGGGAAATATTCGGCACCAGTGGCCGAGATGTACGCACGCAATCATGGTGCTACTGACGCACAGATCGAACGGGCGCGACGTTGCTTGGCCTCAAACGAGACTGCAGAAACCGAGCGACCACGCGCTTATACCGATTAAGGTCGGAGATCGGCCCCCATGGAAGTGCTCTTGTGTGTCGTTTGCGACACAAGGATGTAGGGCTGAGTGCTAGCATTGCCGAATGGATCATGCTGCGCATGCTAAACGGCTCAGAGATCGGCCGAAGAGTGCCGGGTACTCGCCGAGATCATGAAGGCTAGGTGGCCCGCGACAGCTACTTAAAGCTCGCTGAGGCTTGCGAAAGTTCTGGCGCAATAAAGCAGGTCGGCACCACTTTCGCTATATCCCCCGGGAGTGGCTCTAGTTCTTGTTTCGCGCTAGCCTTGGCGATATGTGAGTCGGGGCAGTCATGGAACGGACGCCTTTCGAGAGCATGGCTCTTGAAGAGCTCTGGCAACTTCACACCCTCGTCAATGATATTCTGGCCAAGAGACTTTTGGCGAAGAAGGAAGAGCTAGAGCGACGTCTGGAGCTTCTCAAGCGAGAAGACAAATCCCGCCATTAAGGCTCGCAATCCGCTCGCCGGTTCACGCTGGTGGGACTAGCTGCTTGAGGGAACCTTCATTGCCGGCGCGAATCGTTCGGAGAACGTTGCCGCTTTTGCATCCCATGCCGCGGACAGGGCAGCCGAAATAAACGTGGAACACCCGATGGTTGCCAGCGCCAGGAGGGTCGCACCGAAAATCAGGCTACGCATTTGACCCTCCCTCAACAGGCGTTGCGATCACCACAGCATCGGACTGCATTGTTTCAGCTTCGCTTCGTTGGACGCCTCAAATGGCTTCGTACACGCGGCCGTGAATGCGCCGCACGTGCACCTAAAGCTCCCGATCGATCGCCGGGCGGCTAGCGGCCTGGTTGTTCATTGATCTATCATAAGTACCGCACGTGCTCCGGATGCAGCCTCTTCCAGTGAGGCAACGATGCAGCTTTTGGATCTTGGATGCGCTGGGGTCGCAGGTATCGAGAATACGCGGTTGGCAGGATGCTGCAGTGTTCCCTCCGGGAACAACTCGAGCTGGCTGGGACGCGGTAGTCGTCGTTTAAATTTGTTAACGACTAGGTTCGCCGAAAAAGGAAGACTCCGAGCGGGTGCCAACGGCGGCCCCAAAGAAGAACAAGTTGGGGGCGTCCATGAGCACCCGCGGTCGAGCGGTGATTCCTGCTGCTGCAATTCGCGAACGTCTTCAGAGCATCGTTTCTGCACTGGTTGAATTGGAGGAAATCCGAGCTCGAGTTCTCGCGGCTGAACAGAGCGAAAGACCAACAAGGTCCAAGCCGAAGAAGCGCCCCCACCGAGGCAAGCCGACTGGCAGGAAGCGCTAGCCACACATCGCTTGCGACCGCACGGCGGGCGGCTAGGTGCGATCGTGCCTGCTCTCAGTTCGACTGTCGGTCTTGCGTGACGTCCTTCGCACGACCTGTTGCCAGCTCGTTCCCCCACGGGCTGGAGTATTCCATGGATCGGATTCACAAAGTTGAATCCCAAGTGGACGATTTCTTGGGATGAAGCTGTGTTTGCCGACCAGACAGCGGCAGACCTCTCGGTCCCAGCTCCGTTTTTCGATCCGGAAAAACCTCCAGGCTGGGGCCGATGTGGTCTACTCCGGAAGCAAGCCTTTTCCTTCTAGCAGCCGCACACTGCAGCTCGAGCCAATGTCCGGCCCATACACGCCGGCCGATGATGGGGCCTGCTCAATTGATCTATCGCAACGGTCTCCTCGGTCCGCGAGGGATGGTCGGTTGGGAGCTTGCGATGGGCATGGATTACATGGCGGAAGCCGCCCGGCATCGGCACGTGGCCGAGGAGTACCGAACCATAGCGTTATGTAAGTCAGATGAGGGGCTGCGTGGGATCTACCTTAGACTTGCAGACGATTATGATCTGCTCGCTGCAAACGAAGATAGGATTGCCAGCAATCGCAAGCTCGTAAACTAGAGGTCGCTCAATTGTGACTTCATGCCAACGTCGGCGTTTGACCATCTCGGATTTCTAGGCCCTTATCCTTCGACCAGTGCTCGCGCTCGGGAGATTGCCCACACTTCGACTGCTGTTGGAGCTTGAGCGGGACATCAGCCGGCAAGTCGATCATGAGTACGCAGGCCCAATTTTGGGCTATGCGGCGCCTCTTTCTGAGGTCGCGATGATGCACTCAACGCCGGGGCGGGACGCAACCATGGCGCCCCGCCGCCCGCGGATCACAGGACGCATCCGCACCGAGCCGATTGGGCATAGGCCGACAGGCGCGGGTCGATCCCGGAATGCACCTCGCAGAAGCGATCGATGATGTGGCTGACCTTATTGCTGTAGTCGCGGTGCCAGTGTCCAAGGCCGTGGAGAGCACTTTCCTGACAGGCGATCGATTCAAGCTGAAGGATGCGGTCCATGGTTTGCAGCGCACAATCGTGGAGCGTTGGCAGGTCGGGATCGTCGGCAAGAGCCAAGCTCGGAAACGCATCCCACCACATATAGCAAACACCGTTGAGTGCTTTGCTCGCGGCTTGGCTGAGGTGAGACAGGCGAGGCTCGCAACGAGGCTCGAACAATTTGGCAAATAGAGCAGCGACAGACCGGACGCAGCGAACACGACCTTCGACCGGAACGTCAGTTGAACAGAGCCACCGGCGATCGCCGGCGGCGTTGGTATTCACAAGGTAGGTTAGGCCCTGCGCGATTTGGCTGTCGGAAAATCCCTGTAACGCTGGCTCCGGGTCTTCAAACAGTCGAGTGAGATAAGACACGGCTTCAAGCGCCGGCGGATCCCACCAATCATGCTCGGGATCGAAGTACCAAGGTGCTTGCTGAAAGCGAACCTCGCGTCCAAATGCGTGCTCCAGCCAAGCATCGAAGCTGAGGTATTGAAGGCGCATAGTGCGGCGGCTCGAAGAAGCAAGTGGATCGGCCGAACGACGTCGCGGCCGGATAAACCCTATCGAACGAAGGGCGCCGGCCGAGGCGGTTTCGCCTTGAAACGAACCTAGGCGAGATGCGGCATGAAGCCAAGCCGCTAGAAATCGCGACCGCGTGCCGCCTGCAAGGTCATCGCCCGCTCTGGCTTCCACCGTCGCAGAACGCGGCAATGCCAGCAGCGGGGTTGTCGCAGCCCGTACTCGCTCCGTCTTGGCCAGCTTGACCATCCGGCGTTTGTCCGTCTCGCTGAATCGTCGTCTTGGACGCGTCCAGAGCGGCCGCTGCTACGCATCGATCAGCCGCGTTCTGCACCATGAAAGCAGAGCGGGCGATGACCGTTCTCCTCATCTGCAAATCACAGCGAGAACGGATCGTGCTTGCCGAACCACAGGAAAAGTGCGGAAGCAATGGACGCTTGCGACCGTTCCCTGTTCGGACGCCGCCCGCTCCCTGATCTTCAGCAAAAATTCCCTGTTCGGTGTTGGCCCCCGACCACCGTGACACGCTTGGATTCGAAGGCGTTTCTGTCGTTTCTTACGTTGCGGCGGCGGCGATTGCGCTGCGGTTTCCCTGTAGTATTCCCTGTTACCAGGGAATTGAACGTCGGCGGGGCCTTTCCGCGCCCGAACAATGACCCGGTGCTCGTGAGAAGATCGAGTTGAGGTGATTTGCGGAGCCGTTTAGGCACCGAAGTGCCCCATCGGACTGTTGCAAGCAGTGCGCCAGTAGCCGTCGGGACTAGACGGCGCCGCCCCAAACAAAAACCGCCGCGACCGTTTGCTCGGCGCGGCGGTTGATGATTGAGGACGGTTGGGTAGCGGTTAGCCTGTTGCCCCGGCGCGTCAGCGCACGTACCAATATCCCCACCAGCGCTGCGACACCGGCCGCGCCTGCGCCTTCATGGCCGCGACTTCCTCCACGGGGCGCAGCTGCGGGCCGTAGATTGCCGGCGGGTAGACGTCGTCCCAGAACACAAGTCCGCCTTGGACGGCGGCCGCCCGGTGTGACCGGGCAAGCGCGAGCTCGGCGGCTGAGGTGACGGATGTCGCCAGGGTGAGGCCGAGAGCCGACAGGGCAATGGACGAAACAACGGCGCGGAAGTTCATTGGATCGAATCCCTCATGAAATGCGATGTGCGATAATGCGACGGGTTCCGGATGGTTGCAAGGGTATGGGCTCACCGGCTGACGCCGAATTTCCAGTTGCAGGGGCGCATGGTCTCGCCGGCGCGCGTCGGCTCGACCGCGACGGGCCTGGGTGCATCGCTACGAGAACGTCTCCAAGATTGTGGTCGCCATATATAGAGTGTTCGATGATCACCACCGGCCGAGACGAGATCGGGCAGAGGTCGGCCGCTTTGGCACGCGCGCGGCATGCATGCAAAGCAGGCCGAACCTTGAACATTTTTTCGGCGCCCGTGAATCCTCTTGAACCATGATGTCGACACACTGCTCACTCTTCATAGGAGGCGCACGATCCAGGACGCTCCCATGACTTCTACGTTTGTCTCGGCTTTCATTTTCGGCGCTGGCCTCATTTTCGGATACGCGTTGCGCGCGTGGCGCGTCGAACGAAGAGCTGTGAACTCATCCAGCGGCGCCTCGCGCCGGGCGTCGCGGCCCGCTCCGACCTCTACGTTCGGCCATGCCCGGCGAGCCTTCTAGGCATCGTCCCATGCCACGGCTGCATCCAGCGTCACACCGAACCGATGGGACATGAAGACATGAGTGAGCCCAAGAACGATGCGCCGCGACGCTATATCGTGGACGGCGCCGGACAGCGCGTGCTCGTTGGTCTCACGATATCGGAAACGATCGAGTTCGAGGCGCTGGACAAGCCGGACACTCGTGCCGGTGCCGGCATGCTCGGCGAGGCGGCGCGCGTCCGCGAGGCCAGGCATGGCGAACGGTGGGTGGAGCTCTACGTCAAGCACGAACGCGCCTGGAATGACTGGATGGCCCAGACGCGTGTGCGGCCGGCGCAGTCGCCGCTGCTCAACTAGAAACCGCGAGCGTCCATTCCATCCTTGAGACCCTCTCGCGCGTCGGGGGCAGGAGGCTGAAACTCATCACACCGCGAGCATGCGGCTTCCCTGGATGCTCATCAGGGTGAGGTTGCCGGTCGCATAGGCGCCGGTGTCGATATTGGCGCGGTTGGCCAGCAATTCGGCGCTGCGGACCGGCGTATGACCGTGGACGATATATTTGCCGAACTGCTCCTCGCTCCGCAGGAATTCCTCGCGAATCCAGAGCAGATCGCGCTCGGTCTGCTCGGCCAACGGGACGCCTGGACGTACGCCGGCGTGGACGAAAAAGAAGTCTCCGCAACTGAAGCTCAACCGCAGATTGTCCAGAAATTCCAGATGCTCGGTCGGCATCGCGCGAATCAAGTCACGCAGGATCGATGCCGGCTCGTCGCGCTTGAGATCGGGCGGAGCAAGCCCGTAGGACATCAATGTCTGGGTGCCGCCGAAGGCAATCCAGTCCTCGAACAGTGAAGGGTCTTCGAACACCCTCACCAGAAAGGCCTCGTGGTTGCCCTTGAGGAAGACCGCATTTCCCCGGCGACTCCGCTCGACCAGAATGTCGAGGGTGGAACGCGTATCCGGGCCGCGATCGATGTAATCGCCCATGAAGACTTCGATAGCATAGCGCGGCTGGCTGCGCGCAACGTCGGCGTCGATCACCCGCAGCATGGGCTCGAGCAAGTGCGCGCAGCCGTGAATATCCGAGATCGCATAGATGCGGACGCCGTCCGGCAATTGCGGTTTGGGAAGCGACGGCTGGGATCGCGCGAAAGATTTCATGGCGCTCATCGATCGGGTGGTCGGAAAAACATCCCCAAGTCGCCGGCACCGGAGAGCGTCCATCCAACGCGAACAAGGCGAGTTCCATGGGGGCGCAACCTGTTGTCCGTCCCGATCACGCCAAAAGAAGGGCACGGCATTTTTTGCCGAGTTGTTTTTGATGGTGTCAGGAACGAGAGGGCTCCGTAGGAATTGCATCGCTGCCTCGAAGCGTGCGGCAAGTCTGCATGACTCGTGGCAGATTCTCGCATACACCCGCAGATAGAAATCCCTGGAAATTCTCGCAAGTGATCCGATGTTGCGTTCGGCGGCAGCAAAGCAGCGCCTCAAAGTTGAGCGAAGAGCGGTTCGTGCAACGATTGCGTCGCGTCCGATGCGGAACTTGATTCAAAATAGGGCAGTCCGTTCGCTCATATGTCAGCACTGTGACGACATTTTCAGCGCGTCGAATTTCGCGACGCATCTCAACGCGACGCATCGTTCGTGCGCCGCAAAAGTTTCGCGTGCAGCGCCACAATGTCGCTGCGATCGAACAACACTTTCGGTGCGGGGGATTGACGAGTCTTCAGCATCACGATGAGCGTCAGGCACTCTCTCGATACGCAGAGGTTCGAATGGCTGTTGCAACTTATGGTTCTGAAAGCGCGCATGCGCTGTCATCTGCGCGCGGCAGTGCGCTTCAGAGGCCCTTTCAGATCGTCGTCATCGCTGCTGACTTTCTGTTGATTCTGCTGAGTTACGTGGCGGGGGCTTCGCTGTATGGTGTGGCCGTCGCATCGCCGCCCGACGGTGCATCGGTGGGAGCCGGATTGTTCGTCGGCGTGGTGTTCGTCGGAATCGCCTATTTCCGGGACGTCTATTCCACGCACCGCCTGCTCAATCTGCTTTGGCAGCTTCGAATGGCGGCGTTTATCTGGCTGACGTCGCTCACGATCCTTGCTGTTGCGGCCTTCCTGCTGAAGTCGACGGACAATCTGTCGCGCGGCACCGTGATCCTCTTCGCCGTGATCGGCGGGCTCGGCTTGATCAGCCTGCGCTTCGTCTGGCAGGCCGTGTTCGGCACGAGCTTTGCGAGAAGCCGCTTGGTCGATCGCAAGGTGATCCTGCTCAGCCTGAAGCCGCTCGACTTCACCTCGAGCCGCTTCAAGGATCTGCGCAGGAACGGCTTCGACGTCATGCGCCATTTCGTGCTCGGAGATGACCGGGATGATGGCCAATGGGAGCGGCAGATTCGCGACGTCATCCGTCAGTCGCGCGCGGCCGATGTCGACGAATATCTGCTCGCGATCGACTGGAACGAATTGCCGATGCTGCGCAAGCTCGGGCCATATTTGCGCGCCGTCCCGCAGCCCATTCGCCTGCTGCCGGACGATTCGGTTGCCGACCTGGTGACCCGTCCCTTTTTGCCGGTCAGCGGCACCGTCGCGGTCGAGATCCAGCGGCCGCCGCTCACCATTCTCGAACGGCTGCAGAAGCGCTGTCTCGACGTCGGCGTCGCTCTGTTCGCGCTCGTGCTGCTGACGCCGCTGCTGCTGACCGTGGCCGTGCTGATCAAGCTGGATTCGCCGGGAACCGTCATATTCCGGCAGTCGCGCCGCGGCTTCAACGGCAAGCCATTCGAGATCTGGAAGTTCCGCACCATGACGGTCTCCGAGAATGGCGAGACGGTAACCCAGGCGACCAAGAAGGATGCTCGCGTCACCAAGATCGGCCGCTTCCTGCGCATGACCAGCATTGACGAGCTGCCGCAGCTCTGGAACGTGCTGCGGGGGGACATGTCGCTGGTGGGACCGCGTCCGCACGCGCTCGCCCATGACAATTACTACGACGAGCTCATCAGCAAGTATGTCTACCGCCATCACATGAAGCCGGGCCTGACCGGCTGGGCTCAGGTGAACGGATTCAGGGGCGAAACGCCCACGATCGATCTGATGGAAAAGCGGGTCGAGTACGACGTCTGGTACGTCAGCAACTGGAGCATCTGGCTCGACCTGAAGATCATGGCCCGCACAGCGTCCGCAGTGATGTTCCAGGAAGCCTATTAGGCGCTCAATCTCTCAATCGCCTGCCTCCGGCCCCCCGGGGGCCTCAGGTTTTATTCTGCGGGGGCTTGCCGAGGAGCCGCATGATCGCATCGCGCAGGGCGAGCAGCGGCGGCACGAGCACGAAGAAGGCGCCCATCGCGACGGAGACGATGACGTGGCGGATCGAGAAAGGCTCGTCCTGCTCGATCTGGCGCCGGCTCGGGTCGATGGGCGCGGGTGAGAGCGTCGTCGCCATGGGTTGGCGGAGCGGCTTGCGTGGAGGGACCACGATCAACACGAATAGAATGTTGAGCAGAACCCAAATAGTCAAAATCGTCAGGACGATCAGCATCCGAGCCTACCGGAAAAGAACTGCGAGTATGAGCCGAGATTAGCCTCGGGGAACCGAGAAAGAAAGATGCCTAAAGTTTCGGCATTTTCAGGCATCAAGCTCGGATTGTCTCGTCTTATCGACGGATGATTGTCCCTCGGCGCATTGTTCCGGCGACCACCGTACCCGTCAATCCTTGCTTTTGGCTAGAGCAATAACTGCAAGTTGTGGATTCCGGACGAATACGGACTCGCGCGCAGGTCCGGCGCGCTTGCCGCATCTCCGGTCCGTGTGCGAGGGCGCACGCGACGCCATTCCAGCGACCGCCAAGCACGAATAAGGCCCGCTGCCAGACGGCTGCGGGCCTTAAGATCGCTCAGTTCGGCTGGACCTCGCTCTAGGCGTGCTCGACGTAATAGCTGTTGTGGTGCTTGCCCTTGTAGGCCTCGATGCGCTTGAGCATCTTCGGATTGGCGCGGTTGAGCACGGCGCCGAGCAGCTTCTTCTGCAGGACCTCCGACCCGGAAACCGACTCCTGTAGCGCGCTTCGCGTCGTCTGCCCCCATTCGATGACGTAGACCATGGCGTCGATCAGGAGGCTGACGGCCTTGGAGTCCGCCACCGGCATCACCGGGGCGAGATCGATCACGATGTACTCGTAGTGCTCCCTCAGCACCTTGAGCAGCTCGGCCATCGCCTTCGAGCCGATGACGTCGGCGGAATTCACCATGCGGGACGCCACGACGGAGGGGAGGAAATCCAGTCCCGTCTCCTTGCTCCGCTGCACGTGGTAGCCGAGGCTCGCGGGGTCGTTGAGTGCCTCCACGAGCCCGCTCTTGGCGTTGGGCGCGAGCTCCCGCGTCAGCGAGCGCGTGTGCAGGTCGCCGTCGATCAGAACCGTGCGATGGCCCGTGAGCGCGATCAATTGCGCGAAATTCGCAGCGACGGTCGTCTTTCCTTCCTTGGGAAGGGAAGAGACGATGCCGATCACCTTGATCTCGCGGGTCAGGCGCGCGACATCGATCGACACCTTGATATTGCGCAGTGTCTCGGCGAACCGCGAGAACGGATGGTCGACGACGTAGCGAGACACATCGGATGCGCCGGTCTTCGTGGCCGGACCGATATCGGGCAGGACGCCGAGGCACTTCACGCCGAGCTCGTCCTCGACCTCGCCGGGGGTTCGCAGCACGTCGCTCAGCAGCTCGCGTGCAAAGGCGACGCCGAAGCCGAGACAGAGGCCGCCGACGAGGCCCCCCACCAGCGCGAGGACCGTGCGCGGCGAGCTCTTGCGATCGGGCTTGGTGGCGGTGCTGATGAGGCGCGATTCGCTCAGCGGGAAGCTCTGATTCTGCGTCGCGCTCTGCAGCTTCTCGAGGAAATTGTTGTAGAGATTGCGATAAGTGTCGGCGGCGCTTTCGAGATCGCGCAGCTTGACTGCGGCCTGGCCGGTATCGCCGGCCTGGGCGACGAGCTCCTTCACGTTCTTTTCGAGCGAGGCCTCGCGGCTCTTTGCGATCTCATAGTCGCTGCGATAGGCGTCGCCGATCCGATGCAGCTCATCGGCGATGTTCTTGCGCAGCTCCTCCATCTTGTTGGCCAGGTTCACCGCCGCAAGATGGCCCTTGCCGTAGCGCCTGGACCAGTCGGCATATTGGGCCTGGAGGTCGAGATATTGGGCGCGCAAGCGGGTGATGACCGAGTTGTTGAGAGCATCGGTCACCGTCGATTGTGCGACGTCCTGGTCCGAAATCGCGGTGATCCGGTCGAGCCGGGCCTTGGCTTCGGCCGTCGACGCCCGCGCTTGAACCAGCTGGGTGTTGAGGTCCGACAATTGTTGTTCGGACATCAGGCCGCGGCTGGTTCCGACGATGTTGTGCTCGGCCTTGAAGGTCTGCACGGCGCGATCGCTGGCCGACGCCTGCTCGCTCAGCTCGATGCTGCGCTGCTGAAGCCATTCGGTGGCCCGCTTGGTGGATTGATATTTGGCCTCGAGAGCGCCGACCAGGTAGGCATTGGCGATGGCGTTGGCGATCTTGGCGGCCTTGTCCGGGCTCCGCGCGCGATAGTTCAGCGACAGGACATAGGTCGTCAGCACGCGCTCCGTCCGCAGGTTCTTCTGAACCTGCTCGACCACGGCATGTTCGATTCGCTCCTGTGACGCCGGCTCGCCGGAGCCGAACAGCGAGGTGATCTTGCCCATGATCAGGGAGAGAAGGCCCGGATTGGAGCCGTTGAACTCCGGATCCTCCGTCAGCTTCAGGCGACGGACGACGGACAGGATCAGATCGTCCGAGTTGATGACTTCGACCTGACTGTCGACATAACCGGTGTCGATCAGGGCGCTGCTGGCGTTGCTGTCCTTGTCCAGCACCTGCGCCTGGCGCGTGTCCATCATGATGCGGGCGTTCGCCGTATACATGGGTTGCGCCGTGACCAGATACAGCATTACCAGCGCCAGCGAAGCTCCGACACACGCCGCGATGATCGGCCACTGGCGGCGGAGCACATCGGCCACACGCTCGAAGCTGAGGACTGCCCCGCCGAATTCGATGCCGAATCGGTGTCCCGACTGGAAATGTTCTCTAGGCTGGTACATGTGCTAATTCGCTGCCTTTGGTCATCATCGATCAATTCGGAAGGGGGACGGGCTTGAATGGATTGGCCAGCTTGGTCTTCCACTCGCCGTCGAGCAGGCCGCCGCCTCGGGGCGGTTGGGCCGGGCCTTTGATCTGCGATTGCGCCTGGACGCCGGAATTGTCTTCGCCCGCGGCGGCATAACCAGACTGCACGTTGAGATCGCCGATCCGCTGCGCGAAATCCCTGATCTTGCGCGCGGCATCCGGCTTCGTCGTCGTGCACCGCCCTTCGGCGATCCGCAACGCGGCGCCGATGGCCGAACGATCGCTCGAAGCCGATGCCGAAATAAGCGTCTGCACCGACGGCAGCAAAGACGGATTGGTCGCAATCAGCGTCGCGAGCCGGTACCGCAACTTTTCCTTGTCATTGCGCAGTCGCTCCAGAAGCGAGGAGGGCGACTTCACGAAGGTGTCGAGTTCCAGTTGCGAGGCGCGGTCCGAAAATTCGACGCACTGAGCGCGGCAAGCATCGGCGCTCGAGACGATCAGCGCAGAACCTATCAAGACAGTCGGTAGCCATCGCGGTTGTGCATGACGACGTGTTAGTCCGCGGCCCATCCGTGTTCCTTGCTTCTGTTGCAATTGGAGAACAGGCGAAACTTGGCAGGTAACTGTGTCATCTTTTTGTGCGGCGCAAAAGCTGGAGCGCGAACGTCCATGCCGCACCACGTTGCTCGAATTTGCGCCGGTTGCAAAAGCACGATTTACAATGCCTGCGAGATTGGCATATCGCGCTCACGAATGTTGCAACTTGAAAACATATCAGGCACTCGCAGGCCGCCACGTCGCAAAACCGACACAAGTCGAAGCGCGCGACTATTGTTCCCTCGCATAAAAAATTTTTCATTGCCGCATCCATGCGCAGACGGATCAATCTCATACGCGCCGCTCTTCATCGCATCAGCGCCGAATTTCGCGCACACTTTCCACGCAAATACTCGCAATCATCACGGCTGATGAAATTTGCGCCCGAAGCACGCGGCGTCTCAAACAAAAAGTGGCGTGAAGTTGGCGCTCGCATGTCCGAATGATCTGCGAGCACTGAAAGTATCGTCGGTCGTCATGCATCGCGTGCGAGTCGTGGGATCGCGGCGATTGAACATGCGCGAGACCTGATACACACTGCTGCGGTGCAATAGCTATGGAATGTTGATGTGACGGAGTTGGTTCATCGTGAGAAGGCACATGTCCTGCCGCTCGACAGCATTCGGGGGATCGCCGCGACGTCGGTGGTGATTCACCATCTCCTGCTGATGCCGACATTCCTCGCGGCGTTTCCGCACAATGCGTGGATCAATTGCTCGTTCTTCCGAAGCGCTTGGCTGCTGGTCGACTTGTTCTTTGTTCTCAGCGGGATCGTCATGTCGCTCAGCTACGTCGAGAGCGACTTCGGACGCTTCTCGCTACGCGAATTCATGGTGCGGCGCCTGGCGCGGGTCTATCCGCTGCATATCGTCATGCTGGTTGCCAATCTGTTGTTTCGCCTCCTGCGCATCAGCCTGGTCATGGCAGGCGTCGTCGTGGCCGCGCCGGCGGCCTTCGAGGTGAACAACGCCTATTCGTTCGTGCTCAACGTCTTTCTGCTGCACTCGATGGGCTTCATCGACTATCTCAGCTGGAATGCGCCGAGCTGGAGCATCAGCGTCGAGTTCTACACATATCTGGTGTTTGGCCTGATCGTCCTGTTTGCCCAGCGCATGCGCTCCCTGCTGTGGTTCTACGTTCTCTGCGGCCTGGTCGCGGTGGCTAGCCTCGTCGTCATCATCTTCGTGCTCGATAAGAGAAGCCTCGGGCTTCAGACCGATTTCGGCATTCTGCGCTGCTTCGTGAGCTTCTTTCTGGGCGTGTTGACGGTGCGGATCGTCGATCGCCTGCCGGCCAAGCCGGGCCCGGCCGTCCAGGGCCTGGTGCAGCTCGCCGCCATGATCGCCAGCGTTGTCCTGGTGAGCTTGGCGGAAACGAATCCCGCTGCGACCTTCCTCGCGCCGGTGACGTTTGCGATCTTCCTCGGCAGCCTGCTCGCCTTTCCCGATGCGATTCTCGTTCCGCGGATGCTGGTGGCGGGGCCGCTGGTCTGGCTCGGACGCCGCTCCTATTCGATCTACATGGTGCACGCGCTCGTGGTGCTGCTGTCCGAGTATTTCGTGCGGGCGCTCGGGGCCGGGCGGATCGCCGCTCTCGATTCGGTCTGGGCGGGCCTGCCGGCCACGCTGAATCTCGTGGTCTCGCTTGCCGCCGTGCTCGTGGTTTCGCACTTCACTTATCGCTACGTCGAGATTCCCGGCGGCAGGTGGATGCGGAACGCTCTGGGTAGCCGGACCGATTTCTCCGCCTCTCCGGCGCCATCGGCGCGGCCGACGAACTGAGCCGGACATGACCATCCTCGCGCTGAACCGGCCGAAAATGACGCTGATCAGCCTCAACATCGAGGCGATCGCGCTCGGCGTCTATCTGATCCGCGACGCCTTCGGCGGCGTCATCCGCTACTACACCAGCATCTATCACTTGAATCCGCTGTGGTATCTGCCCGACGCCGTTGCGCTTCTGTGTCTGGCCCAGTTCTTCGTCCATTGCATCCTGCGTAATCGTAGCACTCTGGCCCTGCTGGTGCTCGTGCAGATCATGCTGTCGCTCGTGCTCGGCTATTTCATGCTGGGGACGACGAACGCAGCGATCTCGTCCTTCAAGATGATGTTGCCGGTCTTCGTCGGATTTTGTTTCTGCGATTCGAGCCTCGGCTCATACCGCAAGCTGCTTTCGGTGATCGCCGTGACGTTCTACCTGTCCGTGATCGGCGTCTTCCTGACGAAATTCTACCTGATGCCTTGGGTCGGCTACAAATACGAATCCTTCGGCGCCGTCCGCGAAGCCGGCCGGCTGTGGTGGGCCTATGGCGGCGACGACCAGCGCCTGATGGGCTTTGCGGCCGACAATACCATGGCCGCCTTCTTTATCCTGGTGTCGTTCGCGATCACCTCCATTCGCAAGAGCACGACGTGGTGCCTCCTGTTCGGCTCCATCGCGATCTATGCCATCAAGCTGACCACGAGCAAGACGACCATGATCGTCCTGGTGCTCTATTTGCTCTTGCTGGTGTTCGTGCGGATGCTGCCGGAAAAGTCACGCTTCCCCGCCATCCGATCCATCGCGCAATGGTCTTTCGCCTCGATCTTCGTGCCGTTCTTCATGATCGTGGTCGCGTCCGGCACCGCCGCCGTGCCGCATTCGACCTTGTTCAGCATCCTCGATCGCATCAACAACAGTTGGCAGAAGCCGTTCATCTACCTGAGCCAGCTCATGCCGGTCGGCCTGGTGACCGGCTGCGGCGCGGGCTGCTTCAACTATCCGCAGCAGCTGTTCTCGCCGCTCGCGCCGTTTTGGGTGCCGGTCGACAATTTCTACATCGGGACGTACCTGATGTTCGGTCTTCCCTTCGTCGCATTCATGGTGATGGTGTTCCGGGCAACATTCGGTGCGACTGACGTGTACAAGCTGACGCTGCTCTTCATCGTCAACCTGTTCACGATCACGGTCTTGAACTACGGCCCCGCCTCCGGCCTTCTGATCATCGCGCTGAGCTTCAGCGAAGTGTTCTCGCGGCGTGCGACCTCTGCACGTGGGGCCGACGCCGTGCCAATCGTCATGCGGCCACCGGTGGTGCCGCCACTGGATGGCTTCCGCCCGGATCTACCGGCGGCGAGCGGAAGCAGGTGAGAACGAACGATGCATAGACGGCTCGCATTCATCGACACGCTGCGCGGTATTGCCGTGTTGTCGGTCCTGGTCCAGCACGTATTCGAGGTGATCGTCGAGAAGCACCCGACGGGCGCCTATTACTGGCCCATCCACGACGTGTTCGGCTATTACATGAACTTCGGCCGGTTCGGCGTCGTCTTGTTCTTCTTCGTCAGCGGCTTCGTCATTCCGTTCAGCTTCCCGGACAGCGCCACGCCCGTGCGGGATTTTACCATCAGCCGCTTCTTCCGGCTCTATCCGGCCTACTGGACATCGCTCGTCGTCGGGCTCGTGACGATGCAGCTCTTCGACTCGAAAGTCTATCCGCTGGGGCAGATTGCCGCCAACGTGACGATGTTGCAGACGTTCGTGAACGTCCCGAACCTCTGGGTGTTCTACTGGACGCTGGCGATCGAGCTCTTGTTCTACGTCGGATGCACGATCCTCTTTGCAATGGGGCTGCTGAACCAGCGCTTCACGGCGGTGACGATCGTCATCGCAGCCGCTCTGGTCGGAACCACCGCTGCGCTTTGGGTCGAGAACAGGGCCGTCTCGTCGGTGATGGAGGTCGGGTTGAACCTGTCGGCGATGTTCCTCGGCAAGATCATCCGTGACACCGTCATTGGTGGCAAGCTGCGATGGACCCATGTGGCCGTCTGCACCCTGCTGTATGCGGTCTTCGCCGCCACCCTGTCCGACCGGCGTTTCGGAGGCGTGTACCACGAGAATTTCTTCTACAGCTATTCGATCGGATCGGCCTATGTCTGCGCGGCGCTGGTCTTCATCGCCTTTGCCGTGTTCGGCGAGCGAATGGCGTGGCGTCCGATGGCGTTCGTCGGCGTCATCAGCTATTCGGTCTACCTGATGTCGCCGTTCGTGATCGTCGCCGTCCATCGCCTCGTTTGGTTCGGCGACGGGCCGCTCGGATGGTCGATCTTCATGGGCGTGATCCTGGCGTTGTCGATCCTCGTCAGCTGGATGACCTACGCCTTCGTCGAAAAGCCCTGCATTTCCTTCGGGCAGAGGTTCCGCTCGGCGCGACGGAAGCCGGTCGTTCTCGAGCCCGCTCTCAGCACTCAGGGTGCCGCGGAGTGATCAAGACACCGCACCAGCCGGGCGCCGCCTATGACGGGTCGTTCGTTCCGTCGGTCCAGGGCCTGCGCGGCATCGCCGCGCTGAGTGTGCTGATGGACCATTTCTACGACATGCCGAAGGGCGGCATGTACGACATCCCCGATCCCGGCTTCCTGCCGCCGCTCTGGGCTTGGCTGCAATCGGTGATCAATGTCGGCGGGCACGGCGTCGAGCTGTTCTTCATGATCAGCGGCTTCCTGATCCCGGCGAGCCTGGTGCGGCACGGGTCGTTGTCGCGGTTCTTCTTCGATCGCGTCCTGCGCATCATGCCGGTGTTCGTCGTGCTGCATCTTGCGCTGTTCGCGATCGGTCCGATCGTGGCGTACAAGTTCTTCCGCGGCATCGACCTGAGCAACTATCTCGCGATCTTCGCGGCCAATCTCTTCTTCGTGCAGGACGCGCTCGGCCTGCCGATCGCCCAGCAGAACGCCTGGACATTGACCTATGAGTGGGCGTTCTACATCTGGTTTGCGCTGACGTTCTCGGTCTGGCGCACCGGTGGCAGATTGCTGGCGGCGCCTTTGCTGCTGCTTGGCATCGCCTGCCTGATGCACTGGCCGATCACCGCCTTCTTCTGTATCGGCATGCTGTTCAGCGCCACTGGATTTCGCATCTCGATTCCGGGGCGGGCCGGCTTGGTCGCCGGCCTTGCTTGCGGAGCTGCGCTATATGCGAGCCTGGTGTTGTTTCACCCCTTCGTCGGGCTCATCCCCGGATTTCTGCTGTTCGGCATGGTGCTTGCTCCGGACTCCGGCCTCGGCAAAGCTCTGAGCGCACCGGCGCTGCAATATGTCGGCAAGATCAGCTACAGCCTCTATCTCGTGCACCCCTTCGTGCTCTTCCCCCTGCAGGTGATCGGCCTGAAGCTGGTCGCCGTCGGCGTCGACCGCTGGCTGCTGTGGGCCGGCTTCATCGGGCTTGGGCTGGTGATGTCGTTGGTCGCAAGCGCGATCAGTTATGAGCTGATCGAGGTCAGGCTGAGGCGATTGCTGGACGGCGCGATCCGCGGCATGTTCTTCCGGCCGCAGATCGAGCAATCGGTTTGAGGGCGCCGCTCGCGCTCAACTCACGGTGCGACCGGCGAGCCGGTGATACGATCCAAGGAGCTGCTCGGCGATGCGATCCCAATTGAGAAGGCCGGCGGCGGTCTGCCGTGCGCCTTCGGTTAACGTCGCGGCCAGCGGCTTGGAGGTCAGCACGCGTTCGAGTGCGTCGGCCAAAGCCGGGGCATCGCCGGGCGGAACCAGCAGCCCGTTGACGCCATCCGTCACGACGTCGGGAATGCCGCCGGTGGCGCTGGCAACGACTGGCCGGGAATTGCCATAGGCCGATGCAAGCACGCCGCTCTGCGATGCGTCCTTATAGGGCAGGGCAACCACGGTGGCGGATTGAAACAGTCGGCCGGTATCCGCGGGCGAGATATAGGCGTTGATGGTCTTGACCGTCGGCATCGCCTCCATTCGCGCGCCGAGCCGTGTCATCTCGGGGCCGCGGCCGGCGACGATCGCTTCATGAGCCACACCGCGCTTGGCCAACATGTCGATCGCATCGATGAAGACGTCGAGACCTTTGTAGGCCCACATCCGCCCAAAAAACAGGATGCGTGCAGCCTCAGGCGCGGTGACCGCACCTCCGGCCGGCGGGACCATGAGCACGCCGTGCATGCTGGAGACGATTTCGCCCTTGAAGTCGGGCGAGGCGCTGCGAAAATCGGCGATGCAGCTCTCGCCATGCGTGGTGACGACCGATGCTACCGCGCGCATGCGACCCCGCCATGCATCTTCGCGCGGCGACGTACCGGAGCCGCCTTCCGAATGCGGGATCGCATCGTGAACGGTCAACACCAAGGGAATGCCGAGCGGACGGAGAAACTGGATCAGCTTGGACGTGTAGATCTCCGGAACTTCGTGACAATGAATCACGTCGGGGCGAAACGAAATTATGTCCAGGAACGAGGCCGGGATGCCGATCGCGCCGCCGCGCCGCAGGCTCAAGTCACGAATTCTCGTCTCGAACGGAGCCGTCACGGCGATATCGGCCAGTTCCCATTGCTGATTGGCGTCTTTGCGGTTGAGCACCAGCCGGACGTCGCAATGGCGGGCCAATCCCGACGCGAGACGGTAGGAATATTCCGCAAAATGCGGTGCGTAGATGGCCACACGCAAGCGCCTGGAGCTGCGGAGAGAACGCTGGGCGGGCGGGTTCATCAAGGCATCCATTTTGCATCACTCGCAAAGTTGATCGGAGTGTAGTCCACGATTTGAACTCACTTCCACTCTAAATCGGAATCGTGACGGCACTCATCTGATTGCCATCACTCCGTCGTATTGTCGCGAGCATTCAGTGCTCCGCCGTGATCGGAGATGGTGACGTCGCGGCAGCATCGCATGCCACGCGTCTAGCTTACGATTGTGGTTGGATCTGTCGGAATTGGGTCGAATTGTTGATGAACGTCACGGGCAAACAGCATCAGGTCGTAATTGCCTTGTTCTGGTCGCTTGCCCAGAATTGGGGCGGCCGGGCGCTGTCCTTCGTGCTGTTCCTGGTGCTGGCCCGGCTGCTCAATCCCGCGGATTTCGGCGTTGCCGCGCTCGTCGCCTTCATCCTGCTGCTCTTGAGCTCGGTCGCCGAATTCGGCTTCGGTGATGCGTTGATCCAGCGGCGAACGCTCGAACCTGCCGATGTGACGCTGCCGTTCTTCTGCTCATTTGCAGCGTCGACGATCCTTGCGGTTCTGATTGCTGTCCTGGCGACGGATATCGAGCGCTGGTTCGACGTGAAGGGGCTCGCGCCGCTGCTCACCGCCGCGAGTCTCTCGCTTCCGATCGGCACCGCGACCCTGTTCCAGGAGGCGCTCTACAAGCGCCAGATGGATTTTCGCGTGCTCGCGGTCAGGACCATGGTGGCGACCGCCATCTCCGGCGTCGTGGGAATTGCCTGCGCCTATGCCGGGTTCGGTGCGCTCAGCCTGGTGATCCAGGTGGTGGTTCAGAGCGCGGTCAGCGGCCTGTGGCTCTGGAGCCAGCCGCGTTGGCTGCCGATGCGCGGCTACGATGCCAGAAGCTTCCGCGAGCTCTCCGGCTATAGCGTCCATGTCGTGCTGAACCGGCTGCTGGATTTCGCCATCGTTCGCACCATCGACATGATCATCCTGTCGCTCTATGGCGTCGCCGCCCTCGGCATCTACACGGTCGGTGCGCGGGTCTACATCATCCTGATGCAGCTGCTCACCCAGGCGGTCATGGACGTCGCGCTCAGCGCGCTGTCCAAGATCGCGCATGAGCGCGACCGGATTGCCGGGGCCTACCTGCGCAGCGTCAGTCTCGGCGCGCTGGTCGGATCGCCCATCTTCGTGCTGCTTGCGGCGATCGCGCCGGAAGTGTCCCTGCTGCTGTTCGGCGCGAAGTGGAGCGGCAGTGAAGCGGTGATGCGGCCGCTGATGCTGGTCGGCGCGATCCAGACGGTGCAGTTCGTCAACAGCGCCTATTTCGGCGCGCTGGGCAAGCCGAACTACGTCTTTGCGCTGAACATCATCAAGTTCTGCACGGTCGTGCCTGCGATGTTCCTGCTGCCCTCGCGCGACATCGGCCAGCTGGCGACGATCTTCGCCTTCGCGCAGCTCGTGGTGACCCCCGTGACTTTCGCGCTGGCGCTCCGGCTCTTGGGCCTGAGCTGGAGCCAGTTCCTGCGTCCGATTGCGGGCTGCCTGTGCGCCATCGTCCTCGCCTATGGCGCGGTCGTGCTGTGCCGCGCGGCGACGCCGGACATCAACCCGTATTTGCGGATGGGGTTGCTGTCGTCATGTTTCGGCGCGACCTATCTGATGAGCATTCTGCTGTTCTGGCGGAAGCAGCTCTTCTCCCTGATCGATTTCGTCGTGAAGCGCGGTGCGACCGCCTGAGGAAGACGAGGAGGACCACGTGAAGCAATTGATCCCCGTACCCGTGCGCAGGCAGCTTCGAGGCTGGCTCAACAGCGCGAAGAACACGCCCTTCGCGGTCGATCTCCTCGAATTGCGCAGATGGCAGATCGCCCGGAAGGATGTCGGCATCAACGCCGCACCGCGCAACAATCCGCGCCGTCTGCTGGTGCTGCCCTCCGATCCCTGGAGCATTCATCAGTCGCGCGGCGACGAGGCCATGATCGAGGCGGCCGCCGGAGAGATGAAGCGGGCCTATCCGGATC
Organism: Bradyrhizobium sp. WBAH42; assembly: GCF_024585265.1. Lineage (NCBI taxonomy): Bacteria > Pseudomonadati > Pseudomonadota > Alphaproteobacteria > Hyphomicrobiales > Nitrobacteraceae > Bradyrhizobium > Bradyrhizobium sp. WBAH42. The sequence goes on along the minus strand of NZ_CP036533.1, from coordinate 7,446,034 downwards.
TCGAGATCTACATCGTCACCGCCACCGCGGCGGCCAGCGCCGACGTCCGCGTCATGGGCTTCAAGCCGCTCGAGCTCTGGAAGCAGCCGTTTTCCTATGAGACGGTCGCGCAGGAGCTCTCGATCATCCGTCCCGATTTCGGCGTCATCCTGGGCGCCGACGTGCTCGACGGCTATTATTCTCCGGTGGATGCCGCGCGCATGCTGCTCGTCGCCGACCTGATGGCGGCGTTCGGCGCCAAGGTCAGCGTGCTCGGCTTCAGCTTCAATTCCCGCCCCGCGAAGGCGCTGCGCGAGGTGTTCCGGCTGATCGATCCGGGTGTGGTCCTCAATCTGCGCGATGCGATATCGCTCCGGCGTTTCGACGACTTCGCCCGGAAGCGCGCCCGGCTCGTGGCGGACGCGGCGTTCATGCTGACGCCGCGAGCGGACACCGCCGCAGTCAAGGCAATCGCGGCCACGATCGCGCGACAGCGCGCGCAGGGTCGCAAGGTCTTCGTCTTCAACATCCACCCGATGCTGTTCAAGAAGCCGGAGCCGGCCAAGCTGCGGAAGATGATTGAGCTCGCGGCGAGCGCCATGGAGCGGCTGTCGCGGCAGCACAATGTAAGCTGGGTGCTGCTTGCACATGACTACCGCCCCGAGATCGCCGACGACAATTGCCTGCGGCCGCTGGCCGACCGGCTCAAGCCCACGCTCGGCGAGCACGTGCACCATGTCGAACAGACGCTGTCGGCGGGCGAGATCAAGGCCGTCGTCGGGCTGGTCGACGGCGTGATCACCGGCCGCATGCACCTCGCCATTGCGGCGCTCGGACAGGGAACGCCTGTCGCCGCGATCACCTACCAGGACAAGTTCCAGGGCCTGTTCGCGCATTTCGGCATCAGCGAGCAGCTGCTGCTCTCGCCGGCCCAGTTCCTCAACGGCGACAGCTTCGAGCAGTTTGTGGAGCACTTCATCGGTGCCTACGAGGCCGCCGGCGACCAGGTCCGCCAGGCGCTGCCTGATGTCATGGAGCTGTCGCGTGCCAATATCGCACCGTTACTCGGCGATAGCGCGATCCGGATGGCAGCGAAGGCCGACGGCAAGGTGGCCTGAACGCCTCCTAAAGCGCGATGCGATTAGGATCAATCGTCATCGCGCTTTAGGCGTCAGTTGACCGCCCGCTCGGTATTGTCGAAGCGCAGCGCCGGTTCGGCTGCCTGAGTCGCGCGCGGCGACGCGACGCCGATGTCGGCCCAGCGATTGATCAGGCGCCGGGCAGGATTTTCGAAATAGGCGTAGGTACGGTCCGCGATGACGGTGAGGACTACGCAGCATGCCAGGGCGAACAGGCCGAACTGGTCCGGGCGCAGCTCGAGCCAGGTCCATAGCGGCTTGAACACGGCAATAAGGATGGCGTCGTGCAGCATGTAGATCGCGTATGAGGTGTTGCCGAGCCGTCCGAGCAGCCGCGCGCCGGGAAATTCCTTGAAGGCGCTTTCGCCAACCGCGGTGAGCAGGATGGCACAGGAGAACAGCAGAATGGCCAGATCCGGCTTGGCGAAGACGTTGAGCACGAGCACGGAGAGCCCGAACATTGCGATGCCGGCGAACACGACCGGCTTGTGCCGGTAGGGCCCTGACATTCGGAACAGGATGGCGAGCAGGATGCCGTTGAGGAAGCTCGGCAAGGCGCGCAGCATGCCGTAGTCGAAATTGGCGCCGTACATCTGCGATCGCTCCTGCCAGATCGGCAGATGGCCGTGGGCAAGGACCAGATAGAGCGCCGCCACGATGACGCCGAGCATGACCGGCTGGACCTTGCGCGCCAGCAGCATCAGGAGCGGAAAGATCAGATAGCAGAAGAATTCCGCGCTGATCGACCATGACGGCGAGTTGAAGCTGAGATGGTTGGTGACGCCCCAGGCCTGGAGCAGCAGCAGGTTGTAGAGGAAGTCCAGCGGGGTTGATCGCGCCGTGCGCTCGAGGCCGACGCCGATCAGCACCACGAAGACGAGCAGGCTCAACAGGTGCAGCGGATAGATCCGCGCGATGCGCCGGATCATGAACCGGGAATAGGCCCTGACACCACGCGCGTCGGACGGGTAGGAGTAGGAGATCACGAAGCCGGACAGGATGAAGAACATGTCCACGAACAGGCCGAAGGACCCGTTCCAGGCCGGCGAGATGCCCGGGTCGATCATCTTGAGATGAAAGATGAAGACGCCGAGGGCGGCAACGAAGCGATAAAAGTCGAGGACGACGAAACGTCTTGCTTCACTGGCTTCCATCGGGCCTCGGAGTCCTTGCGCGGGTCGTCTGTCTTCTAGAGACGAATTGTGACGCAAGTTCGCAGGGCGCGGCGCCGTCGCGGCCATCCGTCCGAATTCATGCGGCCCATCCAATAGCGGATGGCTGCCAGCTCTCTGCTCATCATTGAGGCAGGCGCCCTGCAAACGAACAGGGGGCCGGAACATGGTCCCGGCCCCTGCGATGTCGATGCCCGCTTGGGCAAATGGCGCCCAGCTCAGACGAACAGGAAATCGTGGCTCGTCAGGTTCGAGACATAGACGTTCTTCAGCAGGATCGTGTCGTTGGCCGAGAACGTGATGACCGCGTTCGTGCCGGACTGCGTCATCTGCAAGTGGCTGTAGTCTGCGGCCAGGAGCTTCGAGATCTGGATCACGTCGTGGCTCGTGCCGTCGCCGGCCTGGAAGTTCAGAACCTGGTCCTGGCCGTGATCGTAGGCGATCGTGGTCGAGCTCGGCGCGGCCGAGAACACGTCGTTGCCGGCCCCGCCCTGGATCGTCACGCCGGCAGCGACCGCCGTGACGTTGTGGGTGCCGTCGGTCTTGGTCTGATCGAAGAACTGCAATGCGCTGGCGCTGTTGTAGTTCTCGTGCTGCGTCGTTCCGGTCTGTCCGTTGAAGTTGAACAGGAACACGTCCTTCGTGCCGTCGGCATTGTTGGCGATCTCCTGGGTCTTGACGCCGGCACTGTTGTAGATGTCCGTCAGCTTGCTGCCGTCGTTGTGGATGACCTGGGTATAGTCCAGCGTGCCGTCGGCGTGGGTCCGGGTGAGCTCGACCAGCTTGCCCGAGGCGTCGAGGTGCTGATGCTGGGTGGTGTAGGACTGCCCGGTGACGTTGTAGTTCCAGTTGTCCGATGTGCCGTCGGCATTCTTGATGTAGGCGGCGGTCTTCACGCCGGCGGTGTAGACCGTCGTGGAATTGTAACCGTCGCTCTTGGTCGTCACCTCGCTGGTGATGACGCCGTTGGCATCGTACCAGTCCGAGGTCTTGGTGCCGTCCGCGCTCTGCACCAGCTTGAAGGCCAGGCTGTTGTCGGCGTGGGTGCGCACGATGTTGGTGAGGAAGCCGGTCGTATCGTAGGTGTCGTGCTCGTTGGTGTAGTTCTGGCCGACGACGTTGAACTGGAACACGTCCTTGGATCCGTCGGCGTGATAGTCGGTCTCGGTCTTCTTGACGCCTGATGCATCGTAGTTGGTGACGACGCTGCTGCCGTCGCTGTTCACCACCTGGGTGTAATCGAGCGAGTTGTCGGCATGCCAGCGGATCACCTCCGTCGTCCGGCCGGCCGGATCGAGGTGCTGATACTGCGTCGTATAGGTCTGGCCGGTGATGTTGTAGCTGTAATTGTCGTGGCTCATGTCGGCGTTGGTGATGTAGGCCGCGGTCTTCACGCCGTTGGTATAGACCGTGGTCGAGCTGTAGCCGCTGGGCTTCTCCAGCACCTCGCTGGTGAGCACGCCGTTTGCGTCGTACCAGTCCGTCGTCTTGGTCCCGTCGCTGCTCTGCACCAGCTTGAACGCCATGCTGCCGTCCGCGTGCTTGCGGATCAGCGTGGTGAGGAAACCGCTCGCATCGTAGATGTCGTGCTCGGTCGTGTAGCTCTGGCCTTTGATGTTGAAGAGGAAGACGTCCTTGCTGCCGTCGGCGTGGAGATCGGCTTCCTTGATACGCGTTCCCGCCGCATCGTAATTGGTGACGACGCTGCTGCCGTCGGCGTTGATGACCTGCGTATAGTCGAGCGTGCCGTCGGCATGCTTGCGGGTCACTTCCGTGATCTTGCCCGTGGGATCGACGTGCTGGATCAGCGTGGTGTAGCTCTGGCCGGTGATGCCGAAGGCGTAATTGTCCTGGCTGCCGTCGGCGTTCTTGACGTAAGTGTTGGTCTTGACGCCGTTGCTGTAGACCGTGGTCGACATGCTGCCGTCGGCTTTCTGCACCACCTCGCTGGTGAGGGTGCCGGCGGCATTGTACCAGTCGGTCGTCTTGGTGCCGTCGGGCGTCTGAACCAGCTTGAAGGCGAGGCTGCCGTCGCTGTGCAAGCGCGTCAGGTTGGTGAGGAAGCCGGTCGAGCTATAGACGTCGTGCTCGGTCGTGTAGTTCTGGCCCTTGATGTTGTAGGTCCAGACGTCCTTGCTGTGATCGGAATGATAGGTGGTCTGCACCAACTTGACGCCGGTGGCGCTGTAGGTGGTGATCACGCTGCTGCCGTCGCTGTTGTAGACCTGGGTCGAGTCCAGCGTGCCGTCGGCGTGGCTGCGGGTCACCGAGGTGACCTTTCCGGAGGCATCGAGGTGCTGCACCTGCGTGGTGAAGCTCTTGCCGGTGATGCCGTAGGTGTAGTTGTCCTGCGAGCCGTCGGCATTCTTGACGTAGGCGGCGGTCTTCACGCCGTTCGTGTAGAGCGTGGTGGAGTAATAGCCGCCGGACTTCTGCACGACTTCGCTCAGCAGCGTGCCGGCCGTGTTGTAGGTGTCGGTGGTCCGGGTCCCGTCGGTGGCGATGTGGACGAATTTCGTCTGCACGCCCGAGGTGTAGCTGATCAGGTCCTTGGAGCCGTCGGTGTAGGCGACGGTGGTCGAGGTCGGCTGCCCGTTCGAATTCAGGCCGGTGTCCGCCTTCGACACAAGCGTTCCGCTGGCGTTGTAGGTCTTCGTGCTGCTCCAGGTCGCGGCCGTATTCGTCACCGAGAACGAGTACCCGCCCTGGATCTTGGAGAGGGCGCTGCTGTAATGGGAGATGATGTAGTCCATGGTCGCCTTCGAGGCGACCGGCAGGACGTGTGAGTCGGTCAGTGTGATGGTCTGCAGCGCCGTCGACTTGCTGAGGTCGGACAGTTGCGGGACGATCTCGGCCGCCGTGCCGGTGACGCTGGTCCGCGTGTCCGGCGGCGTCGGCGTGGTCGCAGGCGCGTCGATCTCGATGATCAGCGGGTGATCGCTGACCGGGATCGTGATAGAGCTGACGTCGGTATAGCTGGCGATCGCGGTGGTTCCCGTCAGCGTGTCGTACACCTTCACGGTATGATGGACGGCGCCGAGGTTCACCGTGACCGTCTGGGCTGCATTGGACAGCTCGGTATCGGTGGCGTCGTTCCAGAGCTTCGGCTCGGCCCAGACGACGAGCTCGTAGGCGCCGTTGCTCTTGCCGAGCACCATGCTGTTGCCGGTGGCCGGCATGTTGCTCAGGGTGTAGTTCAGTGGGTCAGTCGGCTGCAGGCCGCCTTTGCCGTCGTCGGCCAGAATGGTCGTCAGATTGTGAATCGCCGTCGCGGCGAGCTTGGGCGTGCCGTCGGAATTGAACAGTCCGAAGTTCGCTTCCGGGTTGGTGTTGGCGGCCGAGGAGTCGCGGTCGAACAGCTCGTAGAGATAAGTCGCGCTGACGCCGGCCTTGTAGGCATCGACCAGCGTGTTCAGGATCGATTTGGCCTGCACCGTCTCGTTGACGCCGAGATATTGGGTGTTGGCCTGCGTGGTATAGCCGGTCTCGGTGATGACGACGGGTTTTCCCGGTGCCGCGGTCATGACGGCGCTGAGCGTTGCCGCGATGGAGCTGTCGGTGGTCAGGCTGGTGCTGACATAGGCGTGGGCGTTGGCATAGTCGACCGAGCCCGACATGTCGCCGAGCTGCTTGTAGCCCTGTGGATCGTTGTAGGCCAATGACAGATTGTAGACGGGGATGCTGGCGAGCGTGGCGTTGGAATTGACGGCCTGATAGAGCGCGCTCTGGAACTGGGCCGCGGCCGAAAGGCTGGAGCTGCCATTGTAGCTGAAGGGCTGGTGATTGGCCTCGTTGAGCCCCTCGATGGCGCTGATGCTGCCCGCATGGCTCGATGCGAATTTCTGCAGCGAGGCGATGTAGTTCTGCAGCCCGACCGTGCCCGTCTGCGGCAAAGCGGACGAAACCAGGAAATCGAACTTGTAACCGGCGGCGGCGAGGCCCTCGACCACCGGTTGCGCAGCCGGGCTGGTTCCCATCGCGTCGCGGAGATGGGTGACGCCGAGATATTTGAGGTCATCGACCATCAGCGCGAGATTGTTGTAGCCGGTCCACCCGAACCCGGCATGCGTGTTGACGCCGATGGAGTTGATGAAGCCGCTGGCAGACAGGATTGTTTGATCGGACATTGCCCACTCGAATTTCAGCGCGAACGAAATTGCTCGCAGGGATTTGCGTTCAACCTTCTCTGTCGAGTGTGAATTTCAGATAAAAATGGAAGCTACAAATCGCGAGTGAAACGCGGTTCCTTGCGTAGGAACAGATCGACTCGAGTCGCAGCAGAATGCTTGATGCGATGCCCGTGCAGCGTGGCGTCACGAAGGCGCTTTCAAGATTTTCATGATCTGCGTTGCTGAATATATGCGCATAAGATCCGAGATCGTAGGATTGCACAGCGAGCCGGCAGCCATGCCGCCTTCATGGGCGGGTAAGTTGATGCTTTTTAACGCACTGGTTGTGTCCGTATTTTCCCGGGTATTGGTGCCTCGGCTTCTGGGGAAAGGCTGACGGTCTCGCGAGGGAACTGGATCGGCTCGGCTCAAGCATCGGCTTGACCATCCGCAAGGTCCGGCAAGAAGCGATGCGTGCCGCCGATTAACCGCGGCGGGCCAGCATCAGAAAGTCGCCGCGCCATCCGACGATCGCCGTTGCGATCGCGGCGATCATGATCTTGCCCGCGAGCCAGGCCGCCGGCTCGGTCGGCATCGCGCCGAGCGATCCGATCAGGACCGCGGCTGCCAGCGCCTGCACGACCAGGGACCAGCGCGGGAATGCCTCGAACCGCAGCGTCGGGCCGAGCGCGACCAGGATCGTCGCGAGCGTGGCGAGGCAAGCGCAGCCCACTGCCTGTCGCGGCGACAGGCCGGCCCATGTCGCGGCCAGCGCGAGGGCGGCGACGATCGCGAGCTGGCCGGCCGCAACGACCACGAGCCTCGTCGCGCGCTTCTCCAGGTGCGGAACGACCGCAACGGTCGCCTGGAGGTGCGTGTGCAGGAAATAGAAGACGGCGACAACAGGTGCCGTCGTCAGGAAGCCATCAAGGCTCTCCCGCGGCACCAGGATTCGGGCTGCATCCGGAATGAAGCCGACCAGGCCGCCGAGCAGCACGAGAGTCGTGCAGACCATGAATTCGAACATCCGCCGCGCCGATTGAACCGACTTCATGACGGTTCCGCGTTCGAAGTCCTTCACCACATCGGGATAGCTCACGGTGTGGATCGCTGCATTGAGGACCCAGAACGGGCGTTGCAGCAGGTCGAGCGCGATCGAAAATCCGGCGCCGGCTCCCGTCGCGCCCAGCCGGCCGATGATGATGAAGCGGAGCAGCACCGGCACCGACAGATGGATGACGGACGCGCCCGCCGCCAGCATGCCGTAGCGGGAGAAATCCTTCCAGTCGGCCAGCACCCTCCGCAGCGGTACGCGCTCCAGGGGTGTGCGATAGGCCAGCAGCCCGGTGAGCAGGCCGAGCGCGTGGCCCGCGCCGACGCCGAGCAGCGCCGCCTCGGCCGTTCCCCAAATCGCGGCTCCCGCGGCGGCCCCGGTCAGGAGAGCGGTGGCGCGAAACGCCAGAAGAGAGGAGGCGATGCCCAGTCGGTCGGACAGACGGACCGACAGGAAATAGAGGTCGGTCAGGCCCTGAAGCACGGAGATGCCGAGGCCCAGCGCGATGATCCCGGCCGGGAGCACGCTGGCCAGCGATGCGCAGCTGCCGACCACGACGAGCGCGGCCGCGCTCGACAGGCCTGCGGCGAAGAGCGACCACCTCAGCCGCGCCGCCTCGTCCTCCCCGGCTGCTGCCAGAAAACGCAATCCGGCGAGCTGCAGCCACTCGAACATCAGGACGCAGAGCAATTGGCTCGAGGCCAGTGGCAGCGAGAAATTGGTGTAGTCGGCGGCGGGCAACAGGTGACTGATCGCGAAGATCAGGATGATCGCCGCGGCACTCTGATAGAGGTAGCCCGCCATCGCGAAGAGGCGTGTCATCTCGGAATGAGGCGTTCCTTGCCGACGGCCCGCGGCGCTTTGGTTGCCGAGCGCATGCGCGACATCCGCTGCTCGCGCAATTGCTCATACAGAGTCTTGTAGGATGACAGCACGTCGGCAAATATCCATTTGTTGGTATCCGCGATCAGGCGCCGGCTGATCTCGTCGATCTTGTGCGGATCAGACGCGACTGCCAGCATGCTGTCGGCCAGGGATTGCGGATCGGCATCGGTCAGCCAGCCCGTCACGCCGTGCTCGATGACCTCGGGCATGCCGCCAAAGCGCGTTCCGAGCAGCGGCCTGCCGGCCGCCTTGGCATCTGCCACGACGAGTGGACCGGGGTCGTGCCAGATGGATGGCGCGACCACCACGTCGACCTGCTGGTAGAAATCGTCCGGCGCCACGAAGCCCATGAACTCGATGCGCGCATGCGGCGCGAGCGCCCTGAGGCGGCGTTGCTCCTCCTCGCTGACCCGGCCGGCGATCATCATCCGGATGCGCTCGGGCGGCAGCATGGCAAGGGCATGCATCAGGTTGTCGATGCCCTTCTCCTCGGTGAGGCGGCCGATGAACCCGAACGTCACTTCCGAGGTGCAGACCGGGCGAGGATAGGGCTCGCGCGGCGGCTCGGTCGAGGCGTTGCGGATCACGGTGCGGATCGGCGTCTCCGCGAACATGCCCATATCGGTATGGATCGACAGCACGCGCTCGCTCACGCCGACCACGGCGCTCAGCCAATGCGTCGCCCGCTTGCGATGAAAGGTCAGGATCCCGCAGCTCGTGCAGGTGTGCTCGCAGGAGCGTCCCTTGTCGAAGCGCGAGCAGCGCGGGCAGGTCAGATAATAGTCGTGAAGCGTATGCAGCACCGGCACGCCGAGCTGGGCGGCGACGCGCCAGATCGCGGTGGTGAGACCCGACAAATTGTTGGAGTGCAGCACGTCCGGCTTGAAGGCCCGGATGCGTTCCGCGATCAGCGGCGCCTCAATCTGCCAGTCGTCGACCGCATGCCAGATGCTGCGCAAGACGGTGTTCTTCTGCTCGGTGAAGGGCCGATAGATGTTCTGGACCGGCGCGGAATAGACGTTGATGCCGTTGCAGCTTTCGCGCTCCTGCCCATGGGAGGACGCGGCCCGGATCACCTCGACCTCGTCTCCGCGCTGCGCCAGGCCCTCGGCGAAGCGCCGCGCGAAGATCTCTGCACCGCCGACGATCTTCGGGGCCTGAGGCGTCGGATAAAGCGTGGACGTCAAAAGAACTTTCATGGCGTAACCTCATGTCTTGCAAAATCGCGCTTACCGCGCCGGTCTTATCTCCAGGGAGGGCATGGCACCGTTGCTTGCTGCAATGAGAACCGGCGTGCTCGAAACCGGAATCCAGGCTCCGGACGCAGGTCTTGCGGCCGAGTCGCACGGCAGCGCAAACGTTGCGCCTTCCTGATCGCCCTTGAGCCGGACCTCGTAACGCCGGTCGGGAGCCTCGGACCAGACCGCAACTCTGGCGCCGGACGTCGTCGTTGCATTGATCGACACGACGCCGCTGGCGAGCTCGCGCTTCTCGGCGCTCAGGCTGGAGCGGATGAAGGCCCAGGCGCCCTGGACCGCGCAGGCGACGGGCTTCGGCGAATTGTCGAAACGGTAGAGCCCGAAATTGTGCTCCAGCTCCGATGGATTCTGCCCGCTGTCCTTGAGCTCGTAGAGCCAGATGCCTTTGAGCCAGCGCGCCGCGGTCGACGCCCACAGAATGAGCTGCGCACTATTGTCGGCCTGGGCCTGCTCGCTGACGCCGCATTTGTTGCTGGCCGTGGTCCATCCGGTCTCGGTGACATAGACCGGGAAGTCGGGGTTTCCGCTCGCCTGGCCGACGAGGCGGTGAAACGCCGTGAGCCGCTCGATGATCTCGGCCGAGGTCCGTTTGCTCGGGCCCATGCAGAAATTATAGAGATGGATCGAAGCGCCGTCGGCATACTGCAGAATGCCGGTTCGCAGCATCTTCTCCGTCCACGCCCAGCCCAGATCGTCACCGAGGGCGCCGACCAGGAATGGCGCATTCGGCGCCGCGCGCTTGACCGCAGGTCGCGCGACTTGCGCCAGCGCCAGATAATTTTCCGGCGAGAATGCGGCATCTTTCTTTGCCGCCAGATTCCACTCGTTCCAGAGCTCGAACAGGGGATGCTGCGCCACGACGGATTGCGCCGCCGCTGCCGCATAGTCGGCGAACCGCTGCCGCGCCTCATCGGTCGTCGGCGGCGAGGAATTCGGAACGAGATGATGGCCGAAGGCGAGGATCAGCATCGGACGCGCAATGCCGGATCTGACCTGCGCCTCGAGCCGGCCCAGTCTGGGCGTGAAGCCCATCCGGCGTCCCGCCGTTTCGAAATCGGACCAGGGGAAATCGTCGCGGAAGGCATTGAGGCCGAGTTGCTTGATCTGGGCGATGTTCTCCGCAGGCACGTATCCCCGCGCGCTCACCGGCCCGCCCAACCCCTGATGGGTGCCGACACCGAGCAGGAATCGGGCGTCGAGCGGTTGAGCGCAGGCGGGGACCGACAGAACAATGACCGAGATGAGGCCCGCGAGGCGAAGGACATTGTCGCGAAGCAACGTGCGTGGGCGTGTCATGGTCTAGATCATGCTCACGCGCGATGCAGGGGCAGTGACATTATTCGAGAGCATCGCCATCGCGATCTCCCGCATCTGCTAGGGCAAGCGTGCATGTTGATCATCAGAAATTCTTGGAGAGGTCCGACTGCAGCCCCGCCTTCGCTTCGACGGGCGTCTGGTCGTCCCGAAGCAGCTCGGCATAGACCTGCTGCAATTGTGCATGCGTCTTCTCGACGTCATAGAGCTGCTTGAAGCGGTCGTAGCCGCGCTGTCCCAGCACCTTGAGGTCGAGATCGAGTGCTCGCCGGAAGCCGTCGACGAGCGGCTGCACCGCGACGGGCTCGCAAAGCACGCCGGTGACGCCGTCGACGACGATTTCGGGCAAGGCGCCGCTGCGGAATGCCAGGATCGGCTTGGCCGCGCGCATCGCTTCCAGGGCGACGAGGCCGAAGGCTTCCCATCGTGACGGAATCACGACGAGATCGGCTGCCTCGAGCTGGGTCTCGATGGTCGGGCGGTCCAGCCAGCCCAGCAGGGACACGTTGGGCGGCACCGCCGGGCCTTCATACTTGTTGACGACGGAGGCGCCGATCATGCGGATGTCGAGGACGTCCTCGAGCGCGCGCGCCGCTTCGATCAGGAGATCGAAGCCCTTCTGCCGATCCAGGCGTCCGATGAACAGCACCTTGACCTTCTTGGAGGTCCAGTCGGCCGAGACGGGCTGCGGCGTGCGGCTCTTCGAGATGCCGTTGTGGACCAGGGTGAGGCGGTCGGCAGGAATTCCCGCGCGCAACGCCTCGCTATGCTCGTCGCCGGAAATGCAGATGATTCGGTCCGACGTGCGCGCAAGCAGGTTCTCCGCCGCCTTGGTCAGCACGTGACTGAAGCGGCCGGTCTCGCGCGAAAATGCCCAGCCGTGCGGACAATAGACGACGCGCGGTCCGCCCGAGCGGGCTGCCAGCGCGGGCCGGAGCACGAGCCCTGCAAAGGACGAATGCAGGTGCACCACGTCCGGTCTGAAGGCATCCAGCGCTTGCATGCTTGCACGCAACATTTGGAATAGGCCGGCGACGCTGCGGCCGGATCGCTCGAATGTCGTAATCTGGTTGTCATCGACCGCGCCGAGGTCGTCTCGATGATCCGACGGCACGACATAATGCACGTTCTCGGCCCCGAAGCTGGCCTGCTGCTGAGGATGCAACTCGTTCAGATAGCTCGCGATCCCGCCACGGATCGTTTCGGCGATGTGCAGCACTTTCATCGTTTGCCTTGCATAGGGCCGCGTTGGAGAGCCGGACATCTGTATCCCTGTTCTGTGTTCGCTAGTGCGAAACACAGTTCCTCGAATACGTAGCGATATTGGGGCAGGGATGTGGTCATGTTGCGCCAAGGCGCTCGTGCTTGCGATCGCCGCAAGAACGAAGAAGAAGTTTCATGGAACCGTGCTGAGAGACGCGAGTTGCAAATCGTTTGTGCAAAAACCATTGCGCGCGATAGGCGAACCGCGCCGCGTTTCACGCAGCGCTGGCGACGTTCGCCGGCGCCGCGAGGTGATCGAGCAACGCCTTCGCCGATTTCTTCCACGAATAGAATGCAAGACGATCCTGTTGTCGTCTGCGTTCCTGCTCAGAGATCGCGCCGATTGCCAGTCTTTCGAGCATGAGCTGCTTCAGTGCTTCGGCATCCGTGGCGCCAAAATACGCAGCCGCGTCGCCGCACGTCTCCACGACGGCGTCGGCCGTCGAGGCGATCACCGGGCAGCCGAAGATCATGGCTTCGAGTGGCGGGACACCGAATCCCTCGTAGAGCGACGGAAACACGAAGGCCGATGCGTGCGCATAAAGTGCGGCAATCTCGCTGTCGGTCAGGCGGCCGGCCAGCAGCAGGCCGGAAACCCCTTCGCCGGAATGATCCTGAAAGACCTTGCTGTTGTCGCCGCCGACGATGACCAGGGGAACGTCAGCCCGGTCGAGCAGCTGGATGGCACGGATCGCGACGGACAGATTCTTGTTCTTGGTTTTCGAGCCCACGAACAGGAAGAACTTCTGCGGCCGGACGCCAAGTCGGGCCAGAATGCCGGGATCGGGCTTCGTGGCCGCAAAGTGTTCGGCACTGTTGGGGAAGATCGGAATGCGCGATGCCGAGAGATTCAGCACATCCGCAAGCTCCTTGCGTGAAAATCCCGATACCGTTGCGATGCTTGCGTGCCGGGCGAGCATCCGACCCATCGTGCGATGGACGGTCAGATAGCGCCAATTGAAGAAGTCGGGCCTGCGAAAGACCTGGGCGTCGTGAATCACGACAATGTGGTCGCGATGGAAGACGGGCCCGGAATTGGCCAGGCTGATCAAGCGGCCTCCGGCGGCGGCGCGGGCGAGATCGACTTGATCCCACGCGTGCCCATGCAACCGGCCGACGACGCGAATCTTGATCCGGTCGAGATGAAGTTCCTCGCTTGCATCCGCGGGCTTCAACAATTGCCAGTCTGCGTTGCGAAGCACGGCCGGAATCTGCTCCGACGCGAGCAGCCCGTCGATCGCCTTGACCATTTCGGCGGCATAGCGCTGCACGCCCGTGAGCTTTTGCGACAGAAAGCGGCCGTTGATGAAGAATTTCAATTGACTACCACGATGGTTCATGGAGTCCCGGCCGGGTTCGCGGGGAGCTCGCGGTGGAGAAGCCGCACGTGAGCAATCGTTAGGTACAGAAATATGACGCAGCCCGGCATGGCTCGGAGGCGCCGCCTGCATGGCCGGCGTCGCCTTGCTGCGTGCCAGGGCGGGGTGTAGAGGTCGGCAATGACCGACGACACCCACTCCTTTCGCAGCGGCTCGCTCACCGCGACCGTCAAGGCGCACGGCGCCGAGCTCTGCTCGCTGAAGGGCGGCGGCACCGAATTCCTTTGGCAGGCGGGGCCGGAATGGCCGCGTCACGCGCCGCTGCTGTTTCCGATCGTCGGGCGCCTTGCCAACGACGAATTGCGGCACCAGGGCAAGACGTATCGGATGACGCAGCACGGCTTTGCCCGCGACAGCCGCTTCGTGTGGGCGGAACGCGGCGAGAGCCGCTGTACTCTTGTGCTCGAGGACAACGAGACGACGCGCGCGCTCTATCCATTCCCGTTCCGGCTCACGGCGGCCTATGCGATCGATGAGTCCGGCCTCGATCTGACGCTCACGATCGCAAATACCGGCAAGGAGACGTTGCCGGCGTCGATCGGCGGTCATCCCGCCTTCAATTGGCCGCTGCAGCCCGGCGCGGCCAAGGAGAGCTATGCACTGACCTTCGCGAGCGCCGAATCGTCTCCGATCCGCCGTCTGGAAGCTGGATTGCTGCGCCCCGTGGCGGAGCCGAGCCCGGTCATGGGCACGTCGCTTCCCTTGTCGGATTCCCTGTTCGTCGACGATGCCATCATCTTCGACCGCATCGAGAGCGGTTCGGTCCGCTATGCCGCGGCGGGTGATGCGTCCAACGGGCCACGGCTGAAAATGTCCTGGCGCGGATTTCGCGAGCTCGGCGTCTGGTCGAAACCGTCAGGCGTGCCGTTCCTCTGCATCGAGCCCTGGCGCGGCTATGCAAGTCCCGCCGGCTTCCAGGGCGAGTTCACCGACAAGCCGGGACTGATGCACATCGCGGCCGGCGCGGAAGAGCAATTGTCGTTCCGCATCGAGGTCGGATCGTCCTGAGGCCGGCGAGCTGATCGACGATGCCTAGACCTCGATGCGCGTGAGATCCTCGCCGAGCACGACCGGTCCTGCATAGTCCCGCCTGACGTCATCGAGCAATGCGGTCAGCATGGCGTCGTCGGTGCGCGGACGGTGATGGGTCAGCGCGAGCTTCTTGACGCCGGCTTTGGCCGCGATCCTCCCGACGGTGTCGCCGCAGGCGAGCGTGTGTTTCGCAAGCCGGCGGAAGTGCTCGTTGTTGATCTCGGGCGTTGCGAGAAAGCAGACCTGGACCAGCAGGTCGGCGCCTTCGGCCAGGCGCTCCAGTCCCGGGCAAGGGACCGTGTCGCCGGAAATCGCAATGACCTTGCCCTCGGCCTCGAAGCGATAGCCGAGACACATCCAGCGCGCCAGGAAGGCCGGCGACATGTCGAGACCGTCGCCATGCGAGACTAGTTCGGCGCTGATCTTCCAGCGACCGGTATCGAGAATGGGACCCGGCACGATGTCCGTTGCGGCGACAGGCTTCCAGCCGCCGAAGGTCGGCTCGCCCTGGTCGCGCCAGGCGATGTCCTTGTCGTAGACCTGCGTGACCAGCGTGTTGACGAGCCGCTCGGTGTCCGGCGGTCCATAGATGCGCAGCTCGTCCTTGCGCCCGTGCATCCACGAATTCAACATCACGTCGTAGAGATCGCCGATGTGGTCGAAATGGTGATGGGTGGGGAAGACCGTGTTGATGGCGCCGAGCGGCACGCCCGCCTTGTGAAGCTGCACCATGACGCCACGGCCGGCGTCGAACAGGATGTTCTCCTCGCCAAGCCTGATCAGCGTGGTCGTCGCCATGCGACGCGGGTCTGGACGTGGGCCGCCGGTGCCGAGCAGTATGACCTCCATGGGCCACCTCCGAGTGCAGGCTTTTGGACGCACAGTAGATGTGAGCTCACGGGCGGAGCAAGCCGCAGCGGGCTACCCGAAGTGTAATCTGATTTTCAGAGATCGGGAGGCTGCCGGCGCGATGGTGCGCGGAATGAGAATTGTGGGCCAATTCATACTAAATACGTTGAGACCATGACCAATATTGTTTGCGCGTCACAACGCGCCTAGTATTGCGGCAGGCAATTTCGGGGGCTCGAACAGGCTGTGAATGTCCGTTCACATGACAGCGCGACGCGCAGCGACTTGAATTCGCAGGTCGGATCATCCAGGACCGTGACGGTTTCCGCACGTCAGGAATCGCGTCCGGTCGGCCGCGAGCGGCTGATCGTCGTCGAGGACGATCCGGTGACACGGACCATGCTGGTCGACTATTTCAGCGACAACAATTTCGATGTGGTCGGCGCCGGCTCCTGCACGGAGTGCCGTCAGGCGCTGCGCGCGCGCACTGATCTCGTCTTCCTCGACGTGCAACTGCCCGACGGCGACGGCTTCGAGCTCGCCAAGGAGATCCAGGCCGCCGGCAACGTGGGCATCATCTTCGTGACGCGGCGCGACACCGACGTCGACCGCATTCTCGGCCTCGAGGTCGCCGGCGACCATTACGTCACCAAGCCGATCAACCTGCGCGATCTGCTCGCGCGTGCGCGCAGCGTGCTGCGGCGGCGCTCGATCGACCGCAAGGCGGCGCGCAACCACAATTCGATCGCCTTCGGCGACTGGATCATCGACCTGACCCGGCGCGAACTGCTCGGCAACGACGGCAAGCCGGTGGCGCTGACGCGCGCCGAATTCGACCTGCTGGCGGCGCTCGTCGGCGCCGACGGCAGGCCGCTCAGCCGCGACTATCTGATCGAGGTCGTCAGCAACCGCCAGGCCGACGTCGACATCCGCACGGTCGATGCGCTGGTGGCACGACTGCGCCGCAAGCTGGTCGGCAGCGGCACGCCCGTGATCGCGACCGTCACCGGCGTTGGCTACAAGCTCGCGCTCAGCGAGCGGCTCTAGAGCATAGGGCATCGCCGTCAGCGCGATGCAACGCGCTTCCAACGTGCTTCGATGCGCGCCTTGATCTGGCTGACCCTCGCCTCGTGAGCGGCCCAATAGGCGCGGCTGCCGGCTGCAGTGCCTTGACGATAGCTGGCATAGACGGCTTTGGGCTGCACCGGCATCTTCGGGCGGCTCGCCGCTTTTGCGGGCGCCGCAGCCGCGGCCGCAACGGCAACTGCAGGCGCCGGATCCGGAGCAGCCGCAGCTTCGGGGCCTGCCGGCATCGCGCTCATCGCGAGAAGCCGGTTGCGGGCCCGGTTGCAATAGACCTGCGACCGCCCGGTCATCCCCTCTTCGCCGTGACCCGCCCGGTATTTCATCAGGGCGCGGCAGAGGTCCCCGCCCGAAAGACGCCAGGCCTGGCTGAGATAAAGCACCCCGTAATGGATGTTGACGTCGGGTTCGGCCAGCTCCGCGTTGCTGCCGCGGAAGCCCAGCATCGCCGCCGTCTCGGGGCGCACCTGCATCAGGCCGATTTCGCCCGCGCCACCGATGATTGCGGGGTTGTAGCCGCTTTCGACGAAGACGACCGCCTCGGCGATATCGGCCGGCAGATTGGTGCTTTTCGTTTCCCGCTCGATGATCTTCCGGATCATCGCGCGCGACGACGGCGTTTCGCCGGCGCCGAGCTCGGTGTCCCCGTCGCCCGCAAGCGCGCCGATCGGAGCCGACACGAGCAGGACGACCGCGACATGCCTCCACGTCGCGCCGAGATTGAAGCGTGCCCGATCCCACAGCATGGGCTTGTCATAGAGCTCCGGAGTTAACAAACCGGCCTCTGGCGCGTCTGTCACTGCCGCGCGCGGGCGCTCTGGTCGGTGGGTCTGGCCTGCGATGGCTCGGCCAGCTGGTCATCGACCGCATAGAGCGTGCAACTGGGCGACCATTTCATGCAGGCCGCCAGCGAGTCGCGCCGGGCCTCTTCAGTTGTCGCACGGCCGGTGCGCCAGCCGTAGCCGCCGTTCGGCGACACCGCAAAGGCCTTGTGCGGCAGCAGGCTGGCGAGATAGCGCGCGAACTCGGCCCGCGCGGCCTCGCTGAGCTGGGGCGGTGGCGGCAGCGGATCGGGCAGGCTCAGGAGTTCACGGCCGAGCCCGCGCTCGCGCAGGAAGGCGTCGAGATACGGTGTCCATTGCGGCCGGCCCGCGACCGAATAGAGATAATGGCCGTCGTCGCCGTAAGCCGGCGCCGCCACGAACCTCGCATTGCCGCCACCGGCGCGAAACCCGTCATGGAGGCGGCGCGCGAGATCGGGACCGAAATAGGAATCGTTGCTCGCATAGACCCACAGCATCGGCACGCGCGAGCTCTTGCCGAAGGTGGCGAAGGCCTGCACCAGCCCCTCCTCGTTGCAGACATCGTCGTCGTCGCGCGAGCCGCGGCCGCCGGCGAAGTTGATCGCGGCGACGAGACCGGGCGGGGCCTGCGCGCTCAGCGCCACCGTGGCAAGGCCGCCGGCGGAATGGCCGGCCGCGATCATGCCCGAAATCGTGACGTCGCCCCGGTGCGCCATCGCATCGATCGCGGCGCGCAGATCGGAAACTGCGACGGCGGCCGCCGGCAGGTACGCCGCCTTTGCGCAACCGCCGACGCTGTCGACGCGCCCGCCGGGCGAGGTGCCATAGCCGCGCCGCATCACGATCAGCGCCGCAAAGCCGCGCCGGGCGTATTCCAGCGCAATGCCGTAATATTTATGCGCCGACATCGCCGCTCGGTCCTCGAACTTGCGCGGCGAGCCGTGGCTGAGCAGCGCCAAGGGATAGCGCTTCGTCCCCGCAGGTCGGACCAGGAAGGCCTCGAGCCCCTGCGGTCCGGCCTCCGCCATCGGGATGCGAAGGTCCTCGGTGTAGAACTCCGCGGCGCGCGCCGGTGCGCCGGCCAGGATGAGGCCGGCGATCAACACGAGCAGCTTGCGCGAAGGGATCATGAGACGATTCGATGGGTGGTGGTGCCGAGCATAGCACGAACCCGCTGCACCACCTTCGCTACCCCCAAGGAACGCCTTCCCCCTCGCGCGTGTTGTGCCCTTGGCGGGGGCCGGGCCGATGCTATGGTGTCCCGCACTCACGACAGGACGAGGATATTTCAGTGGCAGAAGTCGATCCCGCGGCGGGCAAGCAGGCCTCGCCGGACGTGCTCACCAATATTCCGCGGCTGGTGACGGCCTATTTCGCCAACAGACCGGATGCATCGGATCCGGCGCAGCGCGTGGCGTTCGGCACGTCGGGCCATCGCGGCACCTCGTTCAAGAACACCTTCAACGAAGGCCACATCCTCGCGACCACGCAGGCGATTTGCGATTACCGGAAGGAGAAGGGCCTGACCGGCCCGCTCTTCATCGGCATCGACACCCATGCGCTGGCCGAGCCGGCGCTGGTCAGCGCCGTCGAGGTGTTCGCCGCCAACGGCGTCGAGGTCATGATCGACAAGGACGGCGGCTACACGCCGACGCCGGTCATCTCGCATGCGATCCTCACCTACAACAAGGGCCGCAGCAGCGGCCTCGCCGACGGCGTCGTCATCACACCCTCGCACAATCCGCCCGAGGATGGCGGCTACAAATACAATCCGCCCCATGGCGGGCCCGCCGATACGGACGTGACGGGCGTCGTCGAGAAGCTCGCCAACGCCTATCTTGCAGGCGACCTCGAGGACGTGAAGCGCATCGACTATGCCAAGGCGCGCAAGGCCGCGAATGTCCACGCCTACGACTTCGTCACGCCTTACGTCGCCGATCTCGGCAATGTCGTCGATCTCGACCTCGTCAAATCCGCCGGCGTCAAAATCGGCATCGATCCGCTCGGCGGCGCCGCCGTGCATTACTGGCATCCGATCATCGAGCGCTATGGCCTCAACGCCACGATCGTGAACGAGGCGATCGACCCGACCTTCCGCTTCATGACGGTGGACTGGGACGGCAAGATCCGCATGGACTGCTCCTCGCCTTACGCGATGGCGAGCCTGATCGGCATGCGCGACCGCTTCGACGTCGCCTTTGCCAACGACACCGACGCCGACCGCCACGGCATCGTCACGCGCACCGGCGGGCTGATGAATCCGAACCATTACCTGGCGACCGCGATCTCCTACCTGTTCGCGCACCGTCCGGACTGGGGCAAGGACGCCGCGATCGGCAAGACCGTGGTGTCGAGCTCGATCATCGACCGCGTCGCCAAGAAGCTCGGCCGCAAGCTGGTGGAGACGCCGGTCGGCTTCAAATGGTTCGTCGACGGCCTCGTTACCGGCGGCTTCGGCTTCGGCGGCGAGGAGAGTGCAGGGGCCTCGTTCCTGCGCCGCGACGGCGCGGTGTGGACCACCGACAAGGACGGCGTCATCCTCGGCCTGCTCGCTGCCGAGATCATGGCCAGGACCGGCCGCGATCCCAGCCAGATCTTCAATGAGCTCACCGCCGAGTTCGGCATGCCGCACTACGCGCGCATCGATGTCGCCGCCACCGGGCCGCAAAAGAACATCCTGAAATCCGTCACGCCGGAGCAGCTCGGCCTCAAGAATCTCGCCGGCGATCCCGTTCGCGCGACGCTGAGCAAGGCGCCCGGCAACGGCCAGCCCTTCGGCGGCATCAAGGTCGAAACCGATTTCGGCTGGTTCGCCGCGCGGCCGTCCGGCACCGAGGACGTCTACAAGATCTACGCCGAAAGCTTCCGCAGCCCCGAGCACCTGAAACGGATTCAGGAAGAAGCTCAGGCGGGGTTGGCGAAGGTGTTCGCGGCGTAGCTCCCCGGCGCAAGCGCCCCTCTTACCCCTCCCTTGGAGTCCCTTGAGGGTGGGCCGCGTGCCCCGCTTGGACCGCAGTCACCGCTGTCATTCCCCGCGAAGGCGGGGAATCCAGTACTCCGCGGCGGTCATTGGTTCAGGCAATTTCCGCTGCGGAGTACTGGATCGCCCGCCTTCGCGGGCGATGACCTCCGAGAGTTTATGTATACAGAAGTTGGTATAGAGGTATCTTATTAGGGCTTATTTGGTGTTGAACAATTCTGCGCCTCAGTTATTGTATACATAACGTATTCATAAGCCGTGGGAGCGAGACAATGACAAAACCCTTCCCCATGAACGCCTGGTACGCTGCTGCGTGGGACGCCGACGTCAAGGCGGCGCTGTTGCCGCGGACGATCTGCGGCAAGCATGTCGTGATGTATCGCAAGGCCGACGGCTCGGTGGCCGCGCTGGAGGATGCCTGCTGGCATCGCCTGGTGCCGCTGTCCAAGGGCCGGCTCGAGGGCGACACCGTCGTCTGCGGCTATCATGGCCTGAAGTACAACGCGCAGGGGCGCTGCACCTTCATGCCCTCGCAGGAGACCATCAACCCGTCTGCCTGCGTGCGCGCCTATCCCGTGGTCGAGCGTCACCGCTATGTCTGGCTCTGGATGGGCGATCCCGCGCTGGCCGATCCCGCGCTGGTGCCGGACATGCACTGGAATCACGATCCCGCCTGGGCCGGCGACGGCAAGACCATCCACGTCAATTGCGACTACCGCCTCGTGCTCGACAATCTCATGGACCTCACCCACGAGACCTTCGTGCACGGCTCCTCCATCGGCAATGATGCGGTGGCCGAGGCGCCGTTCGACGTCACCCATGGCGAGAAGACGGTCACGGTGACGCGCTGGATGCGCGGCATCGAGCCGCCGCCGTTCTGGGCCAAGCAGCTCGGCAAGCCCGGCCTCGTCGACCGCTGGCAGATCATCCGCTTCGAGGCACCGTGCACCATCGCGATCGACGTCGGCGTCGCGCCGACAGGCACCGGTGCGCCGGAAGGCGACCGCTCGCAGGGCGTCAACGGCTTCGTGCTCAACACCATCACGCCGGAGACCGAGAAGACCTGCCATTATTTCTGGTCCTTCGTCCGCAATTACCGCCTCGGTGAGCAGCGCCTCACCACCGAGATCCGCGAGGGCGTCTCCGGCATCTTCCGCGAGGACGAGCTGATCCTGGAAGCGCAGCAGCGCGCGATGGACGAGAACCCCGATCGCATCTTCTACAACCTCAACATCGATGCCGGCGCGATGTGGTCGCGCAAGCTGATCGACAAGATGGTGGCGAAGGAAAACGCCCCAAAGCACCTTCAGGCCGCGGAGTAGAACATGGCCGAGCGTGAGGTCGACCGCTCCATCTCGCAGACCGTCAAGGCGCAGCTCGCGTTGCGCGACCAGATCCTGTCGGGCGCCTTGCGTCCTGGCGAGCGCATCTCCGAGCTTCAGGCGGTGGAGACGACCGGCGCCTCGCGCACGCCGGTGCGCATGGCGCTGGTGCGGCTGGAGGAGGAGGGCCTGCTCGAGGCCATCCCCTCCGGCGGCTTCATGGTGAAGGCGTTTTCCGAGCGCGACATCTCCGATTCCATCGAGCTGCGCGGCACGCTGGAAGGTCTGGCGGCGCGCTTTGCCGCCGAGCGCGGCGTCGCCGCGCGCGAGCTCGAGCCGCTGAAGGAGTGCCTCGCTGCAATCGACGAGCTGCTGCGGCAGGTGCCGATCTCGGTCGATGCTTTCTCGTCCTACGTCACGCTGAATGCGCGCTTCCATGCCCAGCTCACCGAGCTGTCGCGCAGCCCGCCGCTGATCCGGCAGATCGACCGCGCCTCGGCGCTGCCGTTTGCCTCGCCGAGCGGCTTCGTGATGGCGCAATCGGCACTGCCGGAGGCGCAGCAGATCCTGATCATCGCCCAGGAGCACCATCGCGTCGTGATCGACGCCATCGAGAACCGTGAAGGCGCCCGCGCCGAGGCCGTCATGCGCGAGCATGCGCGGCTCGCGGTGCGAAACCTGCGGCTCGCGCTGCGCAACCGGACCCATCTCGACCTCTTGCCGGCGCTCGCGCTGATCAAGACCGCAACCGATTGAGGGCAGCCACTATGCGCTTCATCGAAACCTGGACCCCCGCGACGCTCGTCGCCACCCGCGATCTCACCCCGAACGTCCGCGAATTCCTGATCAAGCCGGATCAGTTCGAGGCCACGGCCTATCCGGTCGGCAGCCACATCAATGTCAGCGTCACCATCGACGGCCTGCCGGAGACGCGGTCCTATTCGCTGGTCGGTGAGGCCTCGTCGCAGGGCTTGAAGATCGCAGTGCGCCGTGCTGAGGATTCCCGCGGCGGCTCGCGCTACATGTGGTCCTTGCAACCGGGCGCACGGCTCGATATCACCCAGCCGGCCTCGCTGCTCGCGGTCGATTGGACCCGCAACACTTATTGCCTGATTGCCGGCGGCATCGGCATCACCCCGATCCTCGGCGCCGCGCAGGCGCTGGCCCGGCGCGGTGCGGACGTGACCCTGCATTATGCCGTGCGCTCGCGCAACGAGGCCGCCTATCTCGACGATCTCGCCGCGATGCTCGGCGATCGTCTCGTGGTTCATGCCAGCGACGAAGGGCACCGGCTCGATCTCGACCCGCTGTTTGCTTCACTTCCGCAAGGCGCGCTGGCCCTGTTCTGCGGCCCGATGCGCATGCTGGACGCCGCGCGCCATGCCTGGATCGGCGCCGGCCATCCGCTCCCCGATCTCCGCTACGAGACCTTCGGCTCCAGCGGCACGCTGCCGACCGAAACGTTCCGCGTGCGCCTGAAGGACTCCGGTGTCGAGCTCGAAATCCCACGCGAGCGCTCGATGCTCGACGTGCTCAATGCCAGCGGCCACGACGTGATGTATGATTGCAAGCGCGGCGAATGCGGCCTCTGCGCCATCGACGTGGTCGAGGTCGACGGCGAGATCGATCATCGCGACGTCTTCTTCAGCGACCACCAGAAGCAAACCAACCAGAAGATCTGCGCTTGCGTCTCCCGCGCGCGCGGTACGATCACGGTGGATACGCTACTGCGGGCGGATGCGGTTTGACCGAGGCCGGAGCGGGATTCTCTTAGGGGGAAGCGGACGGCGCCGCGGGCTCACCTCTCCCGCTTCGCGCCGAACGCGCGGGTCAGGGCTCTCTCCTCTGGGGGAGTCCCGCCGCGGAGACAGCCCTCTCCCCAGCCTCCCCCGCAAGCGGGGGAGGGAGCGTACCTCCCGAGTCGCCGGACCGAGGCACAATTTTTCTACGCCGCGTAAATCGCCCGGTACTTCTTCGTCTCCAGCAGCGCCATCACCCCGTCCGCGGCCACCGGCCGGCTGATCAGATAGCCCTGCACCTCGTCGCAATTGATCTGCCTGAGATATTCGAGCTGGTCGGCGGTCTCGACGCCCTCCGCCACGACGCCGATCTGCAAATCGCGCGCGAGCGAAATCACCGACTTCACGATCGCCGCGCAGTCCGGCTGCACCAGCATGTCGCGGATGAAGGACTGGTCGATCTTGATGCGGCTGAACGGCAGCTTGCGCAGGTAGGTCAGCGAGGAGAAGCCGGTGCCGAAATCGTCCAGCGCCACGGTGACGCCGAGCTCCAGCAGCGCGTTCAGGACCGTCGCGGCCGAGCCGTATTTCGACAGCAGCATCGATTCCGTGATCTCGATCTCGAGCCGATGCGGGGCGATCCTGGCCTCGGCGAGCGCCTCCACGATGGTCTGGAGGATGGCCGTGTTGTGAAACTGCGCGGCCGAGAAATTCACGGCGACCCTGATCTCTTCGGGCCACTCCGCAACCGTCGCGCAGGCGCGGCGGATGACCCATTCGCCGATCTCGTGGATCAGCCCGGTCTCCTCCGCGATGGCGATGAACTCGCTGGGCGGCACCAGCCCGCGCGTGGGATGCTGCCAGCGCAGCAGTGCCTCGAAGCCGGTGATGCGGTTGCTGCCGAGATCCAGGAACGGCTGGAACACCAGGAACAGCTCGTCGCGCACGATCGCGCCTGTGAGGTCCGATTGCACCGCCTTGCGTTCGCGGGACGACCTGTCATCGGCTTGCTCGAAGAAGCAGACCGTGCCCGGCCCGGCCTTCTTGGCGCGGTAGAGCGCGGCATCGGCATTCTTCATGAGATCGAGCGGCGTGTTGCCGTCGCGCGGCGCCAGCACGATGCCGACGCTGGTCGCGCCGACGATCTGACGGCCCTCGATCTGGAACGGTTCGGCGAACGCCGCGACGAAGCGTTCGGCGATCTCGAGCGCATCCTCCGGCCGCGTCAGGTTGGCCATCACCAGCGCGAACTCGTCGCCGCCGATGCGCGCGACGTGCTCGGCGGCGCGCGTGCAGCGTTGCAGGCGGTTTGCCACCTGGACCAGGAATTCGTCGCCGGCAGGATGGCCGAACTGGTCGTTGACCTCCTTGAAGCGGTCGAGATCGAGCAGGAGCACCGCGAATTCCTCACCCGATAGCGCCAGCCGCTTGAGCGCGGCGTCGAGCGTTTCATTGAAGGCGACGCGGTTGGGCAGATGGGTCAGGGAATCCAGCCGCACCGTGCGCTCGGCCTCGATCTGCCGCATCACGCGCCGGGCGAACGAGAACGAATTGACGAACACGCTGCGCAGCAGGACGCTGCCGTAGACCACGACGAGAAAGGCGATCAGGAGAAAGGCGAGATCGCCGTTCCGGCCGAGGCAGATGGCGATACCGAGGAAGATCGGCGCCGTGAAGGCGATCGCCGCGATCGGGATGGTGGCGAAGGCGAGTGCCCCGCCGGCCAGCATGCCCGCGCACAGGCAGGTAATGACGAGCTGGCCGCCGGTCGAAGCGCCGGCGAAGAAGGCGACCGGGACGATGCCCCAGGCGGCGCCGAGGATGAAGGCGTTGCGCACCAGCCGGTGCATCGCGCGACGCGAGACGAATTGCGGCTTGGTGATGCGGCGCGCCGCGTGCGATTGCAGGCCGAACGCGATCGCGGCGCCGGCGACGGAAGCCGCCCAGATCAGCGCAGGGATCCTGTCCGGCGACGGCCACAGCGCGATCGCGAGCACGATGGCGTTGCAGGCATTGGCCAGCATGATGCCGACCGAATAGCCGAGCACCAGCGACATCTGCTCGGCGCGGATTTGGCCGGCGACGGCCTCGTCGGCTGCGGGACCGCCAAAGGCCGACAGATCGCCGGCGAACAGCCGTGCGACATAGTTGGTCGTTTGAGTCCGCATTCCAGAGCCTAGCACCAGGGCCGTTCCTTTCGGCTCGATCCGGAGAATTCGCCGCAAACCTTTGACGAACTATGAATTATCCACGGCTGCGGGGCGCGCCGTAACCACTTCTGCGTGTTCGTCACGCAGTATCGATAACAAATCGATACAAATGCCCGACAGGCCGGACATCAAGCGGGGCGGGGGCGCGGTCTCAGCTGAGTGATGGCGACCCCGGACATCGCGAGCAGTCCGCCGACGATCAGCTTTGGCGTGAGCCGGTCACCGAGAAACAGTACGCTCGAAAGCAAGGCAAACACCGGAAGCAGCAGACCGAAGGGCGCAACGCGCACCATCGAGCAACGGGCGATCAGCCAGAACCAGAGGCCAAACCCGACAATTCCCCCCACTAAAATCGTGTAGGCGAGCGCCAGCCAGCCGAGTTCGCCCGCCGTCACAAGGCTCGCCGCTTGTCCATATTCAAGGAGCAGCGACATCAACATGACCTGCGGTACCGTGAGCAGCGAAGACCACCCCATCAACATCAAGGGATCAAAGGGGCCGTAACGCTTCGTCAAGACGTTAGACACCGCGAAGGCAAAAGCGGCACCACCTACAAGCAGCAGCGGAATCAGGTTGGTCGACAGGCCCGGCTCCGCCGCGAGCACGGTCACGCCCACGAATGCAAGTCCGACTCCGGCAGAGGTGGCGAGAGACGGCCTCTCCGCCAGAATGGGCCAGGACAACAGGATGGTGAAGGGCGTGGCGAGCTGGTACGCGACGGCCGACATGCTTCCCGAGCCGAGTCCAAGCCCGACATAGAAGAGCCCGAAATTCAGTACGCCCAGGAACAGCGAAATGGCCGCAACAGGACCGAGTTGCCGACGCGTAGGCCTGTCGACGAAGGGAACGAGCAGCACAGCGATGACCAGAAAGCGGAGTGCGAGGAAGAACAGCGGCGGAAACTCCGCGACGCCCACCTTGATGGCGACGAACTGATATCCCCAGATCATGGGAACGGCGATGGCGCAAACGATCTGGATGCTAGACATGGCCCACCCTTTCAGGACCGATCGGTCCATATATGGATGCGCCGATATGCCAAAGGCATCCATGGGATTACTTCACGAAGCGGCCGAGGAGAGCGTCGGCGGCGGCTTGCGATGTGATCCGTGCCGGCCCCGTCTTGCCGACCACACGCAGTCCTTCGACGAAACGGACGAGGATGTTGGCGGCGATCGCGGGCTCGACATTGTCGGCCAACTTGCCGGCCGCTTTCGCGCGGGACAGTGCATCCGTCACCTTGGCTTCCATGGCCTTGAAGAAACTCGCAACGCGGCGACCGACTTCGGCATCCTGGCCGGCCAATTCCATCGCTGTGGCCACCAAGAGGCATCCGCGCCGACCGTTGCTCCCGCTGGTGCGCTCGACGTAGCCGGCAAGGTAGGCCCGCAGGCCCGCCACCGGATCGTTGCGGGGATCGAATTCCCCGTCCATACGCCTCGAGGCGTCCGCGATGTAGCGATCAAGCGCACGCAAGAACAGCGAATGCTTGTCGCCGAAAGCGGCGTAGAGGCTGCCCCGCGACAACCTCGTCGCCCGAAGAAGGTCGGGCAGCGCCGTGGCATGATAGCCACGCGCCCAGAACACCTCCATCGCGCGCTCGACGGCGATTTCCATATCGAAACTTCGCGGCCGGCCACGGGGCAGCCGCGCTGGGGTTGTCTGCCGCATGCCGATATATATAGACCAATCAGTCCTTAAATGGCAAGCGACGCACGGGACTTGCGCGTGGAGCGCTCCGGATGAATCTTCATCCCTTCCGAATGGGAGTCGCGCCAATGTCCGGCCTCAGGCGCGTCAGCGTCTCGCATCAAGGCCTGAGGGGCTCCTGGAGAGCGGCTCTTCGATCGGCCTTTTGCCGCACCCGGCCAGATCGAGACGCCCCCCTCGATCGCGTGATAGGTTTCGCGGACCGACAGGCACCGTGCGCCGCGTCGGCACCCGATGCATTCGAAATCCCGAGGGCCTGTCGATGAGCGAGCCTTCAGCTGACGTGTCGGCAACGGTCGAATACACGATGGACCAATGGCGGATGGACCGGGTCCCCTGGGCCATGTGGGCTTGCGTCGCCGGCCTTGCGATCGGGCTTCACGCCGAGAGCCGCGGCCAGAATGGAGCGGTTTTGGCCACGATCTATTTGGCTCTGCTAGGTCTGGCGTTCGCAGGCTATGCACTGACGGCCCTGATCGGACGGTCCGGCCTGCCATTGCTTCTGGAATTGTTGATCGGCGTCCTTGTCCTGATCGTCGTCTCCGCCCTCATCGGTGGGATCAGCTTGATAGTCGGCGGGTCGGGCGGCGGCTCCAGCTATGTCGGCGCGATGCGCAGTCTCTATTGGAGCCATCTCGTGAACCCATCGCTGAACGTTTTCGGCTGGATGTTGCTCTATTTGGGATTGGGATGGATCGCGTTCTCGTCCTACCGGCACTTCTATGCGGATCGGGCAGTCGTCTCCATGTCTGCCGCGGGCATCCGCTTTCACAGACCCTGGCTCAAGGGTTTGTTCATCCCCTGGCAGGAGGTGCGTGGGGTGGGCCACCTCGAGGTCCCTGGCATCTCGGGGGTGCCGTTTGTCAGTCCGTATGCTGCTGCCGTCACGGTCGGTCAGAACTTCTATGAGCAGCATATCGCCCCGAAGCGCAGCTTCTTCTCGCCGCCCGGGGCCGAGGCCATGTTCCAGTCGAAAGGCGAGATGATTCAGGTCGTGCTCAATAGCGCCGACATGACAGTCAAGCCCGATGATTTTCTCGGGCCCGCCGAGGCGCGATGGAAAGCCTTCAGGGATCGGGCCGGACCGCCATCGCAGCCCGGCGGCACCATCGTCTATGGACGGTGGTCCATCACCGGCTCTGCATGGCAGGCCGTTCAGTTTCTTGCGCCTCTCGTCGGCATTGCCGTGGTCATGCTGTACCGATAGGGAAATCCTGATCAGCGTCCGAGTTGCTTCGGATCGTAGAAGAAGCGCTCTTCGATGATCTCATTGCCTCGCCAGGTCTGCCACGCGATCTCCTCCAGCGTCCGTGTCACGCCCTCGGCGTTGGTGAAGGAGAATTTCCAGCGACTGGCGACAATGTCGCCATCGATCAGGCTCGGGCCGAGGCGCACGGCAGTGACCTCCTTGAACGCCGCCAGCACGCCGCGCTCCTTGTCCGCGAGCTTGTCGCGTCCGACCACGGGCGCGGCGAGGTTCTCATAGGTTGATGCGTCGGGGGTGTAGTAGTCGAGGATCGCGCCGACGAAGTCGCCATCCTCCAGCCGCTTTGCAAAGGCTTCGACGATCTCTCGGCTCGGCATGTTGTCACCTCAAGGCTAAAACCGACTGATGGTCGGTAAATACCGACCGATAGTCGAAAAGTCAACTGGCCGCCCGAACTGAATTCGACTAGACGGGAAGGAAGATTGAGTCGATGCGAGCCAAGAACTCGAAACACCTCTCCCGTAGGGAGAGGTCGGATCGCATCGCAAGATGCGATCCGGGTGAGGGGTTGCAGTCTTACCCAACGCTGCAGCAGCCCCTCACCCGGATTGCTGCGCAATCCGACCTCTCCCCGGTGGGGAGAGGTGGAGACAAGACCCATGGTCAAACAGGCGGAACGGCGGGCGGCGACATCGGAGGCGATCCTGACGGCGGCGCGGCGCCTGTTCGGGACGCACGGCTTTGCCGCCACCACCATGGACGACATTGCCGAAGGCGCTTCGGTCGCCAAGGGCGCGGTCTATCATCACTTCAAGACCAAGGAGGCGGTGTTCGAGGCCGTGTTCGACCAGGTCTCGCGCGACCTCGTTGTCGAGATCGACCGCACGGCACGCGCCGAGAAGGACGTGCTCGCCGCCATGGTTGCCGGCACCCAGCACTACTTCGCAGCGACCGCGAAGGGGCCGACCGGCCAGATCATCCTGCGCGACGGCCCGGCGGTGCTTGGCTGGGAACGCTGGCGCGAGATCGACGCGCAGCACTTCGGCGGCAAGATCCCGCGCGCGCTCTCCGCCGCGATGGAGGCCGGCCTGATCGCACGGCAGCCTGTCGAGCCGCTCGCGCGGCTGCTGCTCGGGGCGGTCACGGAGGCCGCGGTCGCCTGCGCCCGACGCGCCGATATCGCCAAGGCGGGCGCGGAATATGCCCGTGCGTTCAAGTCGCTGGTGGAAGCGCTGCGCGTCAAGGCATGATCGCCTTAACGCGGAGCCAGCTATGTGGGTGGTGTCGACTCCGAGTTCGCTTCACCTCTCCCGTAGGGAGAGGTCGGATCGCATCGAAGATGCGATCCGGGTGAGGGGTTACGGTCTCACTTTCCGTTGCGGCCCCTCACCCGGATTGCTACGGACGATGCTGCGCATCGCCGCGCGCAATCCGACCTCTCCCCGCCGGGGAGAGGTGAAGTCGGAAACGCCCACGCCAACAAGAAGAACAGTAGCGCATGAACGCAACTTCCGCCCTCGCACCCACCGATCCCGAATTCGACTACATCATCGTCGGCGCCGGCTCCGCCGGCTGCGTGCTCGCCAACAGGCTTTCGGCGAACGGCAAGCACAGCGTGCTGCTGCTCGAGGCCGGCCCGAAGGATTCCAATATCTGGATCCACGTCCCGCTCGGCTACGGCAAGCTGTTCAAGGAGAAGAGCGTCAACTGGATGTACCAGACCGAGCCGGAGCCCGAGCTCAAGGGCCGCCAGGTATTCCAGCCGCGCGGAAAAACGCTGGGCGGATCGAGCTCGATCAACGGCCTGCTCTATGTCCGCGGCCAGCACGAGGATTACGACCGCTGGCGCCAGCTCGGCAACACCGGCTGGGGCTATGACGACGTGCTGCCCTATTTCAAGAAGGCCGAGAACCAGTCGCGGGGCGCCGATCATTATCACGGCACGGGCGGGCCGCTGCCGGTGTCCAACATGATCGTGACCGATCCGTTGTCAAAAGCCTTCATCGATGCCGCAGTCGAGACCGGTCTGCCCTACAATCCTGATTTCAACGGTGCGACGCAGGAAGGCGTCGGCCTGTTCCAGACCACGACGCGCAACGGTCGCCGCGCCTCGACTTCGGTCGCCTATCTCGGTCCCGCGAGGGCGCGCAGCAACCTCAAAATCGAGACCTCCGCACACGCTCAGCGCATCCTGTTCGAAGGGCGCCGGGCGGTCGGCGTCGAATACCGGCAAGGCGCCTCCTTGCGCCGCGCCCGCGCGCGCAAGGAGGTGGTGCTGTCGAGCGGCGCCTACAATTCGCCGCAGCTGCTCCAGCTCTCCGGCGTCGGCCCCGGCGATCTCCTGCGCCGGCACGGCATCGATGTGGTGCTGGACGCACCGGGCGTCGGTCACGATCTGCAGGATCACATGCAGGTCCGCATCGTGATGCGCTGCTCGCAGAAGATCACGCTCAACGACACCATCAATCATCCGCTTCGCCGCACCATGGCCGGCGCGCGCTACGCGCTGTTTCGGAAGGGCTGGCTGACGATCGCAGCCGGCACGGCGGGCGCATTCTTCAAGACCAGTCCGCGCCTCGCCTCGCCCGACATCCAGGTGCACTTCCTGCCGTTCTCGACCGACAAGATGGGCGAGAAGCTGCACGATTTCTCCGGCTTCACGGCGTCGGTGTGCCAGCTCCGGCCCGAGAGCCGCGGCACCTTGCGCATCAAGAGCGCAGACCCGACCGTGCCGCCGGAGATCCGCATCAACTACATGTCCACCGAGACCGACCGCACCACCAATGTCGAAGGCATCAAGATCCTGCGCAAGATGTTGAACGCACCGGCGCTGAAGCCGTTCGTGGTGGACGAGTACGATCCCGGGGCGAAGGTATCCACGGACGCCGAGATCCTGGACTATTGCCGCGACCGGGGCAGCACCATCTATCATCCGACCTCGACCTGTCGTATGGGCAACGATGCGCTCGCCGTGGTCGATCAGCGGCTGAAGGTGAGGGGACTCGAAGCCTTGCGTGTCGTCGACGGCTCGATCATGCCGGATCTGGTGTCGGGGAACACCAATGCGCCGATCATCATGATCGCCGAAAAGGCCTCCGACATGATATTGGAGGATGCGCGATAAACTTCGCTGCTTGAGAGGGTTTGGACTTGGCTACGCGATTCAAGATCGGCACACGCAAGAGCGCCATGGCGCTGGCACAGACGGAAGAGATTGCGCGCCGCCTGACCGCCGCCGTGCCCGGTCTCGACGTCGAGATCGTCAAGTTCGACACCACGGGCGATCTCGACCAGACCAGCAAGCTGTTGCCGCATGGCGGCAAGGGCGGGGCCTTCGTGGCTCAGATCCGCGCCGCGGTGCTGTCGGGTGAGCTTCAGGCAGCGATGCATTCGCTGAAGGACATGCCCGGCAACGAGGACACGCCCGGCCTTGTCATCGGTGCCACGCTGTCGCGCGATCCGCCCAGCGACGCGCTGGTGCTGCGCGACGGCGTGTCGTTGGAAGCGCTACGCCAGTCCCGCGGCAAAGGCTTCAAGATTGGCACCAATGCCGTCCGTCGCGCCGCCTACGCGCGGCGGTTGTTCCCAGAGGTGGAGGTGATCCATTTCCGTGGGGCCGCCGACACAAGGGTGCGGAAACTCGACAATGGCGAGAAGCAGCGCCTTCCGGATGGCGGGGCAGTCGGGCCGGCCGATGCGCTGATCATGGCGCGCTCGGGCCTGGATCGCGTCGGGCTGGCGCATCGCATCGCCTACGAATTCACCGCGGTGGAGATGCTGCCGGCGGCAGGGCAGGGCATCGTCGCGGTCGAATGTGCCGCGCAGGACTGGCAGACGCGACAGATCCTGTCGTCGATCGACGACGCCTCTGCGCACGCTTCCGCCGACGCCGAGCGCGAGGTGCTCTGGGTGCTCAACGGCCACTGCAATTCGCCGGTGGCGGGCTTCTCGACCATCACAGGCGATCAGATGTCGCTCACCGCCTCGGTGCTCGATCTCTCCGGCAACACCATCATCGAAGCTTCGCGCGCCGGGCCCGCCAACCGCCCGCGCGAGCTCGGCCGCGCGGTGGGACTGGACCTGCTGGCGAAGGGTGCAGCGGAGATCATCGAGCGCAGCCGGCCGCGCTAAAACCGTCAGGTCCCGCGCGCGCCGCTCAAATTGATGACAGCCTCCTATCGATGCCGTCGCGCCGGTGTTTCACGCCGCCGACTTGAAGCGCAAATTGGCGCGCGAGAGTTGGCCGATCGAGGTGCATCCCATCAGCTTCATGTCGCGCTCGAGCTCGGCCCGCAACAGGCCGAGGGCCCGCTCGACGCCGGGCTGGCCGGCCGCCGCCAGCGGATAGAGATAGGAGCGCCCAAGGCCGACGGCCTTGGCACCGAGCGAGAGCGCCTTCAGGATGTGGGTCCCGCGCTGGATGCCGCCATCCATCATCACGTCGATGCGATCGCCGACGGCGTCGACGATTTCGGCGAGTTGGTCGAAGGCGGAGCGAGAACCGTCGAGCTGCCGGCCACCATGGTTCGACAGGATGATCCCGGCGCAGCCGATCTCGACCGCGCGGCGCGCATCGGCCGGCGACATGATCCCCTTCAGACAGAACGGCCCGTTCCAGCTTCGCACCATCTCGGCGACATCGTCCCAATTCATCGACGGATCCAGCATCTCGGTGAAATACCGGCCGATCGACACCGCGCCACCGCTCATGTCGACATGCTCCTCCAGTTGCGGCAGCCTGAATCTCTCGTGGGTGACATACTGGATGCCCCATTGCGGCTTGATCACGAACTGGAGCATGCCGGCGAGCGTCAGACGGAAGGGGATACTGAATCCCGTCCGCAGGTCGCGCTCGCGATTTCCACCGGTGATGCTGTCGACCGTCAGCATCATCACCTCGACGCCGGCGTCCTTGGCGCGCTGCATCATCGCACGGTTGAGCCCGCGATCCCTGTGGAAGTAGAACTGATAGACCTGCGGCGTATCATGGGCCTTGCGCAGGTCCTCGAGGCTGACCGTGCCGAGCGAGGAGACGCCGAACATGGTGCCGTAGCGCGCCGCGGCCGCAGCGACGGCACGCTCGCCCCGATGGTGAAACAGACGCTGCAAGGCCGTCGGCGAGCAATAGAACGGCAGAGCAAGCTTCTGTCCCATGACGGTGACCGAGAGGTCGACCTCTTGCACGCCGCGCAGCACATTGGGCACGAGGTCGCATTGCTCGAAGCTCGCCGTGTTGCGGCGGTGGGTGACCTCATCGTCCGCCCCACCGTCAATGTAGTCGAAGATCGGCCCGGGCAGCCGGCGACGCGCCAGCCGCCGGAAGTCGTGAAAATTGTGACACTGTGACAATCGCATCGCCAGCCCCCGATCAGGGCACGAGCAGCTTGAGCGGCCAGACATAGGCCTGGCCCAGCACCAGGATGCCGACGAGAACGACGAGCGCGAAGCTGTGGAAGAAGACGAAGCGCAGGATCGTGCCCTCGTGGCCGTACCATTTGGTGGCGGTGGACGCGACCACGATGCTCTGCGCGTCGATCATCTTGCCCATGACGCCACCGGAGCTGTTGGCGGCTGCCATAAGCACCGGACTGACGCCGATCTGTTCGGCGCTGATGCGCTGAAGTCCCCCGAACAGCACGTTCGAGGACGTATCCGACCCCGTCAGCGCGACGCCGAGCCAGCCGATCAGCGCGCCGAAGAACGGATAGAGCGCCCCGGTCTTGGCGAAGGCCAGTCCGAGCGTGGCATCCGTGCCGGAGTAGCGGGTGACGAAACCGAGCGCCAGCATGCAGGCGATGGTCGCGAGCGAGTAGCGCGTCAAATAGAGCGTGCGCGCATAAATCCGGATCAGACCGAGCGGACCGTAGCCGACCAGCAGGCCCGAAATGATCGCCGACAGGAGAATGCCGGTGCCGGCCGCCGAGAGCAGATTGAGCGCATAGACCGCGCCCTCTGCGACAGGCTTGGCCACGACCGGCGGCGCCTTCTGAACGAGGTTGTGCAGCCCGAGCACGGGAAACTTGGCGACCCAGATGCCGTCGAGCCAGCTCTTCACCTGCGGCGTGCCCCAGGCGAAGACGAAGGCCGAGAAGATGAGCCAGGGCGTCCATGCCTTGGCGACAGCCGCCTTGGTGGCCTTGCCGACGGAAGCCTGGTCCGATAGCGGGGCGCCATAGCGCGCCGGCATCTCCTTCATCGCATGCCTGGGCCGCCAGACGCGCAGGAACAGCGCGAGGCTTGCCATCGACACCACCGCGGCAATCACGTCGACCAGCCACGGGCCATGGAAGTTCGAGACCAGATATTGCGGAACGGCGAACGAGACGCCGGCCACCAGAATAGCGGGCCAGATCTCGAGCATTCGGCGGAAGCCGACGAAGGCCCAGATCAGCCAGAACGGCACCAGCAGCGAGAAGAACGGCAGCTGCCGCCCGATCATCCCGCTCAGCTCCTGGAGATCCAGTCCGGTCACCGCGCTGAGCGCGATCACGGGCGTTCCGAGGGCGCCATAGGCGACCGGCGCGGTATTGGCGATCAGCGACAGGCCGGAGGCGGCGAGCGGCGAAAAGCCAAGCCCTATCAGCATCGCGGCGGTGACCGCAACCGGCGTGCCAAACCCGGCGGCGCCCTCGAAGAACGCACCCAGCGAAAACGCGATGAAGAGCAGCTGCAGGCGGCGATCGTCACTGATCGAAGACACCGAGCGTTGCAGCACCGCGAACTCGCCCTTCTCGTTCAGAAGCTGATAGAGGAAGATGATGTTGATGATGATCCAGCCGATCGGCAGGAGCCCGAAGCCCGCGCCGTAGACCGCGGCCATTCCGGCCATGCCCGCCGGCATGCCGAACGCGAACACGGCTACGCCGAGGGCGGTGACGAGGCCAATGGCCGCCGCCCAATGCGCCTTGATCTCGAAGACCGCAATTGCACTCAGCAGCACGATGACTGGCAGCGCCGCCGCGGCGGTCGAGAGCCATGGATTGTTGAAGGGGTCGTAAGCCTGGGTCCACGCCACGAAAATCTCCTCGGGTTGTCCTCATCCGCCGCCGCGCTGGTCCACGGTCTTGGGCATCGAAATTTGTCGGATATCCACTTTGGTAAAATTAATTTACCACAACTGTCAATTGGGAAATATTATTCATCGTGTATCGATGGTGGGGATGAGGCTTGACCGACGGCGCGGAAGCGCCATACTTCGCAAGCGAAATCTCACGCCGCGTCAAAGGGATAGGTGCCATCTTGAGCAACGTCGTCCGGACCCCGAAAATTGCGGAAGCGATGGCCGATCACATCGAGAAGCTGATCCTCGAGGGCGTATTGCGGCCCGGAGAAAAGCTCGCGGCTGAGCGGGATCTCGCCGAGAAGCTGGAAATCTCGCGACCCTCGCTGCGCGAGGCGCTGCAGATCCTCGAAAAGCGTGGGCTGCTCGCCACCACCCGCTCGGGGACGTTCGTCGCCCAGTTCCTGTCGCCGCTGCTGCGGCCCCTCGCAACGCTGATGCAGGACAAGCCGCGTGTCACGGCCGACTATTTCGAATTTCGCAGGATTCAGGAGGCGCACGCCGCCCGCTTCGCCGCGCTACGCGCCACCGATCTCGACCGTCAGGCGATCCGGGATTGCGCCGATCGGATGCGAAAGGTCCACAAGCTCGAAGATCCGAGCCAGGAGGGTGATGCCGACGTGGAGCTTCATCTCCTGATCTACGAGGCGAGCCACAACGTGGTGTTGCTCCACGTCATGCGCGCGCTTGCCGACCTCTTGCGCAACAACATCTTCTACAGCCGCGCGCAACTCTATTTGCGCGAGGGCGTCCGCGACCAGCTGCTGGAGCAACATCTGGCGCTCGCGGAGGCGGTGATCGCAGGCAAGACCAAGGAGGCTGAAGCGGCTGCGGCCGAGCACATCCGTTTCACCTTCGAGACGGTCGAAGAGATCAGGCGCGACGATCTCCGGCTAGAAACGTCGCTCAGCCGAGTGAATCGCAGCGATTTCCTCGCTTGATGTGGCCTCTCTCCGAGCGCAGCCCGCCTCGGTAAGCCCTGCCGAAATCACGATCTGCGATGATGTCATTTTGCGCCTGTTTTGCCCGACAAGTCAAAACGCACAGGCGAGTCATGCCAGTCCAAGGTTTTCAATGACTTGGCTACTGTGCATGGGGTTGTTTTCGCACTTTTGTTTTGCCGCGCCCAAAAGGGCGAAACAAATCAGCCGCGCACGCGCTTGATCATCTGCTCGACATGGGCGATCGGCGTTTCCGGCTGGATGCCGTGGCCGAGATTGAAGATCAGCCGCCCGGCAGCAAAATTGGCCAGCACGTTGTCGACCGCGCGGTCGAGCGCGGCGCCGCCCGTGATCAGCACCAGCGGATCGAGATTGCCCTGCACCGCGACCTTGCTCTGCACCCGCTCGCGGATGAAGGCCGGCTCCGCGGTCCAGTCGATGCTGACCGCGTTGACGCCAGTCGCCTCGACATAGGCCGGCAGCAGCGCGCCGGCCCCGCGCGGGAAGCCGATGATCTTCGCGTCCGGCACCTTGGCCCTTACGCCCTCCACGATGCGCTGCGTCGGCTCGATCGACCAGCGCGCGAACTCGGTCGGCGGCAGCACGCCGGCCCAGGTGTCGAAGATCTGCAACGCGTCGGCGCCGGCGGCGAGCTGTGCCAGCAGATATTGAATCGAGTTGTCGACCAGCACGTCGATGATCTCAGAGAAAGCTTCGGGATGCCGGTAGGCCATCATCCGGGCCGGCGCCTGGTCC
Organism: Bradyrhizobium sp. WBAH42; assembly: GCF_024585265.1. Lineage (NCBI taxonomy): Bacteria > Pseudomonadati > Pseudomonadota > Alphaproteobacteria > Hyphomicrobiales > Nitrobacteraceae > Bradyrhizobium > Bradyrhizobium sp. WBAH42. The sequence continues at coordinate 7,408,789 of NZ_CP036533.1, read as the reverse complement.
GGCGTGCCGTGGCCCGCGACCATGTAGGTCGCCACCGTCCACGGCGCGCCGCAGAAGCCGATCAGCGCAACCTTGGGATCGAGCGCGCCGCGCACGATCTTCAGCGCCGCGAACACCGGCTCGAGCTTGCCGAAATCGGCGCGCCGCGCCAGCGTCGCCACCTTGGCCGGATCGTCGAGCGGCTCGAGCCGCGGGCCCTCGCCGACCTCGAAGCGCACCTCACGTCCGAGCGCGTAGGGGATCACCAGAATGTCGGAAAAGATGATCGCCGCGTCGAAGCCGAACCTTCGGATCGGCTGCAGCGTCACCTCGGCCGCAAGCTCCGGGTTGAAGCAGAGATCGAGGAAGCCGCCCGCCTTGGCGCGCACCTCGCGATATTCCGCCAGGTAGCGTCCGGCCTGGCGCATCATCCACATGGGCGGGACGCTCTGGCGCTGGCCGGAGAGGACGTCGATGAAGGGTTTCGTCGAAGACTGGGGCACGAATGGTCCTGAAGAGGGTTGTGCCTCCTGATACACCGCCGCGGCCCTCAGCGGAACAGGGGAACCTGGACGATCGGGCCGCGTTGACCAGCCAATGGAGGAGATCATGGCTGAGACATTCAATCCCGCGCCGCACGACAAGCACGCCGAAGACCTGCGCGAGGCGCTCGCTGCCGATCGGCAGTCCAAGCTCGACAACGGGCTGAGGGACACGTTCCCAGCTTCCGATCCCGTGAGCGCCGCGCAGCCGACGCCCTCGAAGGCCGATGCCGATGCCGAGCATCCTTCGCTCTGGGCCAAGGTTAAGGCCATCTTCAGCTAGCGGCGTCGGGGGCGCCGGATTCCGATAGGCCTGCTAATGTCTTGTTAGCGATGCGTCGATCGCCGAGTCCGTAAGACTACTGGAAACGGCGGAAACCGCCGCGTATTCCGGTGGGGATTTCAGGATTAAATAACAGAAGCGGCAGAGGTTTCCGACGATCGGAGGACCCTGCCGCATGAGTGCTACCCAACGAGCCGGATGGAGCCGTCTGCCGCTACGCGCGGCGGCTTTCGTCGCGCTGACCTGCGCGACCATCCTCGGCGTCAGCGGTTGGCGTGAATGGGCGGCACGCGATGCGGTCCTCAAGGGCGCCGAGACGGAGATGGCGAACGTTGCGCGTTCGCTGACCCAGCATGCCGAGGACAGCCTCGATCTCCTGGATTCCGGTGTCGTGGGCGTGGTCAGCCGGTTGGAGATGGACGGCACCGCGCCGGCCACGATCGGCAAGCTGCGCACCTTGCTGGACGTGCGCAAGAAGGCGATCGCGCGCATTCACAGCCTCGACATCATCGACGATCAGGGCAACTGGCTGACCTCGCCTGGCACGATCGGCGCGACCTTCAGCGACGATGCCTTCTTCCGATATCACCAGCTCTCGCCGAAGCGCGAGGCCCATGTCGGCCGTCCCGTGAAGAGCCTGCTGGACGGCGAATGGGTCGTCACCCTGTCACGCCGCTTCAACAAGCAGGACGGCAGCTTCGGCGGCGTGGTGCTCGCGAGCATCAGCTCGAAATATCTCTCGCATTTCTACGAGCAGTTCGAGATCGGCCGCAACAGCTCCGTGTCACTGGCGCACGGCGACGGCCTGATCGTCGCGCGCAATCCCAGCAACGAGACATTCGTCGGGCGGAGCGTCGCCGACAAGCCGTTGTTCCGCGAGCCGAGCCTGCAACGGCCGAGTGGCGCCTATCATTTCACGTCGCCGTTGGATGGCGCCGAACGCGTCAGCTTCTTCAATCGCAGCAGCCGCTTCCCGCTCCTCCTGCTCGCCACCGTCGACAAGGACGAGTTGCTCGCGCCCTGGCGCACGGCGGCAATCTCGCGCATGCTCTACGTGCTCGCGCTGGTGATGCTGATCGCGGTGATCGGCGGCGTGCTGGTGCGGCAGTTGCAGCGCGGTCAGCGCATGGCCGTCGCACTGGCCGAGACGGAGGCGCATTTCCGCCTGCTCGCCGAAGGCTCTAGCGACATGGTGACCCGCATCGGCCTCGACGAGCGGCTGCGCTATGTCTCGCCCTCGTCGGTCCGCGTCGTCGGCTGGCGTCCAAATCAGCTGATCGGTTCGCTGGCCCTCGCGGGTGTCAATCCGGAGGATCTGCCGGAGGTCCAGGCGATCGTCGATGCCATGAAGCGCGGCGAGAAGGAGGAGGCGCGTCTCACCTACCGCAACTCGCACCGGCAGAACGGCGAGATCTGGCTCGAATCGACCATGCGGGTGACGCGCAAGGACGACGGCCGCGTCGACGGCGTGGTCGCGATCTCCCGCGACATCACCGAGCACAAGAAGCTGGAAACGAGACTCGAGACGCTGGCGATCGAGGACAGCCTCACCGGACTTGCCAATCGCCGCCGCTTCGACGAGCGTCTGAAGGAGGAATGGGCGCGTGCCTATCGCGACCGCTCCAGCCTTGCCTTGCTGATGATCGATGTGGACCACTTCAAGGCCTACAACGACGAATACGGCCATCCCGCGGGCGATGCGTGCCTGCGCCTGATCGCAAAGATCATCGCGGCCGAAGCGCAGCGCGTCGGCGATCTGGCGGCGCGTTATGGCGGTGAGGAATTCGCCATGCTGCTGCCTAACATCGACGCCGCCGGCTGCGCCCGCGTCGGCGAACGGATCCGCAACGCCATTCACGAGGCCGGCCTCGCTCATGGCAGCAACCTGGCGGCCGGATGCGTCACGGCCTCGCTTGGCGGCGCAGCCTGCAGGCCGGCGTTCGAACGAACCGCAGGGGTCGCTGCGCTGGTCGAAGCTGCCGACCAGGCGCTCTATGCCGCCAAGGCCGCAGGCCGCAACCGCCTGGTGATGTCCAGCGAGGTCATGGACCTGCTGCCCAAGGCGTCCGGCCAGTAACACCGCTTAATAATGCGGCGGAGGCTCGTTGGCAGGCCCTGGCGCACTTGCCTCGGCCTCCTGCAGCCGAGCATTGAGCTCGGTGATCTGCCGCGTCAGCCTGTCGATCTGCTTCCACTGCGCGGTGATGGTCTGGTTCAACGTCTCGATCGTGTCGTCCTGATAGGCGAGGCGCGTCTCCAGCCTGTCGATGCGCTCGCTCAGCGTCTTGATCTCATTCGTCACGCGTTACGTCCTTGTTTCGCTCGCGCAAACCGTGGCCGATCGCCACGCGCTCGTCGAACACGAAGCATTCGCCGCGCCAGCGGCTCTCCGCCTCCGGCACCTCTTCCAGATATCTCAGAATGCCGCCCCTGAGGTGATAGACCTCGGCAAAGCCCCGCGCGAGCAGATGCGCGCTCGCCTTCTCGCAGCGAATGCCGCCGGTGCAGAACATCGCGATCCTGCGGTGCCGTGTCGGATCGAGCCGCTCGGCGGCAAAGTCCTTGAACTGGCCGAAGCTCTTGATGCCGGGATCGACCGCGCCCTCGAACGTCCCCATCGCGACCTCGAAGGCGTTGCGGGTGTCGAGCACTAGGGTATCGGGTGCCGCGATCAGCGCGTTCCATTCGCGCGCGTCGACATAGGTGCCGACCTGGCGGGTCGGATCGGCGGCCGCATCGCCCAGCGTGACGATCTCCCTCTTCAGCCGCACCTTCAACCGTCCGAACGGCATCGCCTCAGCAGCGGAAAACTTCAATTCGAGATTGACGAGCCTGCCGCCGAACATGTCGCCGTGTGCGAGCTCATGAGCGAAGGCGTCGATCGCCTCCGGCGCACCGGCGATCGTGCCGTTGATGCCCTCCTGCGCCAGCAACACGCTGCCCTTCAGCCCAAGGCCGGCGCAGCAGGCGCGCAGCGGCTCGCGCAGCTCGCGGTAATCCGGGAGGGCGACGAATTGATAGAAGGCGCAGACCTTGTAAGCCGTATTCATGGCCGCTCGTTTAGCAGGCCGACGGCGCCCGGAAAACCCGCATCGCGAAAGCCGGAAAAAGGTCTATACGCCCAGCGGATGGCTGCCATTTTCCTGGTATGCCAGCATTGCCCCGCCGGGCGGGAATGTGTCATGTAGACGCGGTTTTCGAGATGGCGCGCCCATCGCGCCGACGGCCAAGAGAGCAAGACATTCGATGAGAAACTTCCATTTCCCCGGCAGGTCCACGGTCCACGCCACCAACGCGATGGTGGCGACCTCGCATCCGCAGGCCTCGCTCGCCGCGATCGAGGTGCTGCGCGAGGGCGGCACCGCGGTGGACGCGGCGGTCGCCGGCTCGGCCCTGCTCGGCGTGATCGAGCCGCAATCGACCGGCATCGGCGGGGATTGCTTTGCGCTGATCCAGCCGCGGGGCGAGGGCAAGATCGTCGCCTATAACGGCTCCGGCCGCGCGCCGAAGGCGGCGAATGCCGACTGGTATCTCGAGCGCAAGATCAACTCCGTGCCGCTCACCTCGGCGCATGCGGTCTCGATCCCCGGCGTGATCGACGCCTTTGCCACCGTGCTGCGCGATCACGGCAAGTTCGGTTTCGACCGGCTGCTGCAGCCTGCGATCAAGGCGGCCGAGGAAGGTTATGTCGTCGCGCCCCGCATCGCCTTCGACTGGAAGAACCAGTTCGAGAAGCTGAAGAATGGCACCAACACCGTGCGCTATTTGTTGCCGGGCGGCCAGCCGCCGGTCGCAGGCGACGTCATCCGCCAGGCCGAGCTCGGCAAGACGCTGCGCGCGATCGCCAAGAACGGCCGCGACGCCTTCTACAAGGGCGAGATCGCGGAGGACATGGTCGAGACCCTCAGGGGCATCGGTGGCCTGCACACGCTCGACGATTTCGCCGTGCACACGACCGAAGTGACCACGCCGATCGGCACCATGTACAAGGGCTACGACGTCTGGCAGTGCCCGCCGAACGGCCCGGGCGTCACCGCGCTCTTGATGCTCAACATCCTGTCGCGCTTCGATCTGACCAAGTATGCGCCAGTGAGCGTCGAGCGCTTCCATCTCGAGGCGGAAGCGGCACGCATCGCCTACATGAACCGCGAGATGCATGTTGCCTCGCCTGCGCACATGAAGATCAACGTCGCCGAGATGCTCGAGAAGGGCTTTGCCGACGAGTACATCAGCAAGATCCGCATGGACGGCATGCTCGACCTGCCGAACGTCGCGCCGCCGATGAATCCCTCGACCATCTACATCACGGTCGTAGACAAGGACCGCAACGTCTGCTCGTTCATCAACTCGGTTGCGCATTCCTTCGGCTCGGCGATCGTCTCGAACAAGACCGGTGTCTTGTTCCAGAATCGCGCCGGCGGCTTCCGCATCCAGCCGGGCCATCCCAACTGCATCGAAGGCGGCAAGCGCCCGCTGCACACGATCATGCCGGGCCTGCTCACCAAGGGCGGCCGTTCCACGATGTCGTTCGCGGTCATGGGCGGCCAGTACCAGCCGACGGGCCAGACTCACCTCCTGACCAACATCCTCGACTACGGCTGCGACGTGCAGGAGGCGATCGACATGCCGCGCGGTCTGCACTACGAGGGCCAGTACCAGCTCGAGGACAGCGTGCCGGCCGCCATCGTCGAGGGCCTGAAGAAGCTCGGCCACAAGACCACCAGCGTGGTCGGCCCGCTCGGCGGCGCCCAGGCGATCTGGATCGATTGGGACAAGGGCACGCTCACCGGCGGCTCCGATCCCCGCAAGGACGGCTGCGCGCTGGGTTATTGATCGGCCGCGCAGTTCCCCACGCGAGATCAGGAAAAGTTGACGAAGGGCGGCGCGGCATTTGCTGCGCCGCCCTTCTCTCATTCGGAACTGCACTCATTGCTTCCGGTTAAGGGGCGATGAGCGGTGCAGGCGTGCGCTGCTTTAGCAGATCAGCGGCGGAGGCCTGCCATGCCCGACAAACCAGGTTCCAGATCATCCGGATTCGACCGACGCGCCTTCATGGCCGGCGCGGCTGGCAGCGCGCTGATTCCGATGACGGCGCGCGCGGCGCCCGAGGACGCGCGGGCGCCAGCGGCGCAGGATCCGTCGCTTCCCGTCGAGGTCACACTGCGCGTCAACGGCACGGACAAGCGCCTGAGCATCGATGCGCGCGCCACGGTGCTCGATGTCTTACGCGAACATCTCAAGCTCACCGGCAGCAAGAAGGGCTGCGACCACGGCCAGTGCGGCGCCTGCACGGTGCTGATCGACGATCGCCGCGTGGTGTCGTGCCTGACGCTGGCCCTGGCCGCCGAAGGGCAGGAGATCACGACCATCGAAGGCCTCGCCACCGACGACCGCTTGCACCCGATGCAGCAGGCCTTCATCGACCATGATGCGTTCCAGTGCGGCTATTGCACGCCCGGTCAGATCATGTCGGCGATCGCGTGCGTGAAGGAGGGCCATGCCGGCAGCGAGGCCGACATCCGCGAATACATGAGCGGCAACATCTGCCGCTGCGCCGCCTATCCCAACATCGTCGCCGCCGTGAAGCAGGCCGCGCCCGAGATCATGAAAGGCTAGGCGCATGCGACCGTTTTCGTACCAGAGAGCATCAGACCCCGACATGGCCGTGCGAGCGCTCGGCGCCGCCGCGGCCGCCAACGATCCACTGACGAAGGCGTCGGCGCAGCCGCTTGCCGGCGGCACCACGCTGATCGATCTGATGAAGCTCGACGTGATGCGGCCCACTGCGATCGTCGACATCAATCCGCTGGCCAACGCCTGGTCGGCGATCGCGCCAGGCGATGATGGCTTGCGCCTCGGCGCGCTGGCAAGGATGTCCGACGTCGCCGCGCATGCCGAGATCCAGCGCAGCTATCCGGTGATCGCGGATTCGCTGAAGCTCGCCGCCAGCGCCCAGCTGCGCAACATGGCAACGCTCGGCGGCAACGTGATGCAGCGGACGCGCTGCAACTACTTCCGCGATGTCTCCTATGAGAATTGCAACAAGCGCAATCCCGGTTCCGGCTGTGCCGCAATGGATGGGGTCAACCGCATGCATGCGGTGCTCGGCGTCTCCGAACAATGCATTGCGACCTATCCCGGCGATTTCGCACAGGCGCTGATCGCGCTCGATGCGATCGTCGAGATCACCGGCAAAGCCGGTACGCGCAGCATGCCGTTCGCTCAGCTTCACAAGGCCCCGGGCAGCACGCCTGATATCGAGACCGCGCTTCAGCCCGGCGAACTGATCTCGGCGTTCTCGATTTCCGGGCGCTGGCCGCGCTCGGTGTATCTCAAGACGCGCGACCGGCAATCCTACGAATTCGCGCTGTCCTCGGCAGCGGTCGCGCTCGACGTCCAGGACGGCACGATCCGGGACGCGCGCGTCGCGCTCGGCGGCGTCGCCACCGTGCCCTGGCGCGCGCGTGAGGCGGAGGCGCTGTTGAAGGGACAGAAGTTCGATGACGGCCTCGCGCAACGTGTTGCCGATGCAGCTTTTGCAGACGCCCGCGGCCGCCGGCACAATAGCTTCAAGATCGCGCTCGGCAAGCGTGTGGTGGCACGCGCGCTCCAGCAGGCCGTAACGATGGAGATCTGATCATGACCGCTGCAGCTCCCGGGCCCAAGACGAATATGGGGCAGCCCGTGCCGCGCTATGATGCGGCCGCAAAGGTCACGGGGCGGGCGACCTATGCCTCCGATATGCCGCTGGACAATCCGGCCTACGCGTTCCTCGTCACCAGCGCCATCGCCAAGGGCCGCATCGACCGCTTCGAGTTTGACGATGCCAAGCGCGTCCGCGGCGTGATCGACATCGTCACGCACGAGAACGCCCCGAAGCTGAAGGACTCGAAGCTGTTCAGCAATGGCGGCTATGCCGGCACCACGATCCAGCCGCTGAAATCGGCCGAGATCGCCCATGACGGCCAGATCATCGCCGTGGTGGTCGCGGAGAGTTACGAGGCCGCGCGCGAGGCGGCCAACCGCGTCAAGGTCAGCTACACGGCTGCTGCGCCCAGCGCGACCTTCGATTCGCCGGGGACGACGACAGCCGCCGCGAAAGGACAAAGTTCGCAGTTCAAGGAGGACCCGAAGGTCGGTGATTTCGCCAAGGCGTTCGATGCGGCCGAGGTCAAGCTCATCGCTTCCTACGACACGCCGACGCAGCATCACAATCCGATGGAGCTGTTCACGACCAGCTGCACCTGGATGGGCGACCATCTCGTCATCTACGAGGGCAGCCAGTATGTCCATGGTCTGAAGAACGGCGTGGCCGAGCAGCTCGGCATCGACGCCGACAAGGTGCGCGTGGTCAACCCTTACGTCGGCGGCGGTTTCGGCGCGCGCGGCTCGATGACACCGCGGACCGCCATCATCGCCGCCATTGCCAGGCGCCTGAACCGCCCGATCAAGCTGGTCCCGACCCGCGACCAGGGCTTTACCATCGCGACCTACCGCGCCGAGACGCGGCATGAGATCAAGCTTGGTGCCAGCCGGGACGGCAAGCTGGTCGCTTTGAGGCATGAGGGGGCTGAAGTCTCCTCGCGCCCCGATGCCTATTGCGTCGGCGGCACCAAGACCACGACGCGGCTCTATGCCTGTCCGAACGTGGACAGCCTGGTGTCGATCGTGCGCGCCGATCGCAACACGCCCGGCTTCATGCGTTCGCCCCCGGAGGTGCCGTATCTGTTTGCGCTGGAGAGCGCGCTGGACGAGCTCGCCGTCAAACTGAACATGGATCCGGTCGAGCTTCGCCGTATCAACGACGCCACCAGGGATCCCATTGACGGCAAGCCCTACACGTCGCGATCGCTCATGGCGTGCTTCGACGAAGCCGCCAGGGCGTTCGGCTGGTCGCAGCGATCGCCGCAACCGAAATCGACGTCCGATGGCGACTGGTTGATCGGCTACGGCTGCGCCGCCACCTGCTATCCGACGGCGATGGCGCCGTCCGCCGCACGCGTGCGACTGCAGCGTGACGGCCGCACTCGCGTCGAGATCGCCGGCCACGAGATCGGCACCGGCGCCTACACCGTCATCGCCCAGACTGCGGCCGAGCGGCTCGGCGTGCCACTGGAGAAGGTCGCGGTCTTCATGGGCGACAGCGACTTGCCGCCCGCGCCGGTTGCCGGCGGCTCCAACTCGACCGCCAGCACCTGCTCGGCCGTGATGATGGTGTGCGATCAGATCCGACGGCGCCTGCTCAAGGCGGTGATGCCGAGCGACAGCCTCGCCGACAAGGCCAAGGAGACCGTCGGCATCAGCCCGGCACCGTCGACCCAAGCGGCCAAGGGCGATCGTCCGCTCGATATCGAGAAGGCGTTCGATGCGCTCGGCGTCGGCGTGGTCGAAGAATATGGCGAGTGGAAGCCGGAAGGCGCGCCGATGGACTCCTTCCGCGCCATGCACAATGGGCAGGTACGGCTGGTCGGCGGCCACCAAATGAAGGACAAGATCGCCTACGCCTTCGGCGCCGAATTCGTCGAGGTCCGCGTCAATCGCTTCACGCACGAGATCCGCTGCCCCCGCCTGGTCGGCGCGTTCGCGGCAGGCAGGATCATGAATCCGCGCACCGCACGCAGCCAGCTCATGGGTGGCCTGATCTGGGGCATGTCCTCGGCGTTGCTGGAAGCCACCGAGATCGATGACCGCTATGCGCGCTACGTCAACGACAATCTTGCCGATTACCTCCTGCCCGTGAATGCCGATGTGCCCGGCGTCGAGGTGATCATGCTGTCCGAGCAGGACGATCATATCAATCCGGTGGGCGCAAAGGGCCTCGGCGAGCTCGCCAATGTCGGCACCAATGCGGCGATCTGCAACGCGATCTATCACGCCACCGGCCAGCGCATCCGCAAGCTGCCGGTGCGGCTGGAAAATATCGAGGTCTAAAGGGGTGGAAACGGCGACCGCCTTGGGTTAGACACCTCCCGCCTCAAACGGAAGGTGTTTAATGCAGCGTTTCCAGCGCGCGCTCCTCGCCCTGATGTCGGCACTCGCGATCACCGTGATCGCCAGCGTGTCGCATTTCGTTTCCACCACGGCCTCGGCCCAGACCGCAGGAAAGACCATGACCACAGCTTCAGGCTTGCAGATCATCGACTCCACCGTCGGCACCGGTGCCTCGCCGCAGCCCGGCCAGATCTGCGTGATGCACTACACCGGCTGGCTCTATGAGAACGGCCAGAAGGGCAAGAAATTCGACTCGTCGGTCGACCGCAAGGAGCCGTTCGAGTTTCCGATCGGTAAGGGCCGCGTCATCGCCGGCTGGGACGAGGGCGTCGCCTCTATGAAGGTCGGCGGCAAGCGCACGCTGATCATCCCGCCGCAGCTCGGCTATGGTGCCCGCGGTGCCGGCGGCGTGATCCCGCCGAACGCGACGCTGATGTTCGACGTGGAATTGCTCGCGGTGAAGTGACGGCACAACAAAAAGACCGGCCTTGCGGCCGGTCTTTTCATTTTCAATCTTACGCGCGTCACTCCGCGGCGCGGCGAGCCGCAGCGGCGGCGCGATCCATCGCATCCTTTGCGGCGTCCTTGGCATCGCCCATGGCCTGCTGGCCCTTGCCCTTCACTTCCTGCACGACGCCCTCGCCCTTCATGCGATCGGATCCGGTGGCTTCACCGACGCCCTGCTTGGCCTTGCCGATCGCCTCGTTGGCGGCGCCCTTGATCTTGTCGGTCGTGCTGCCCATGAAAATCTCCTTTCGAGTTGCTTGGAATGACAACGCTGGGCGGCTACGAGGGTTCCGATTTTGGTATGGCTTGCGGCTGCGGCTTTGGGTTAGTTTGCCGCGCACGGAACCAACAGAAAGCAAGTCCCATGACCGGCCATGACCATTCGCATTCCCACCATGACCATGGTCATCATCATGATGACCGCTGGAAACATGACGGCGTTCGCGTCATTCCCGGCAATCAGCTCGATACCAATGTGCCGTCGACAGCGGGCATGGACCGTGCAGCCGCGATCAATTTCGCCCGCGTCGGCGCCCAGAAATTGTGGGCGGGCACCGTCAGCATCAAGCCGGACGCCAAGACCGGCGCGCATCACCACGGCCATCTCGAAAGCGTCATCTACGTCGTGAAGGGCAAGGCGCGCATGCGTTGGGGCGAGAGCCTGCAGTTCACCGCGGAGGCCGGCCCCGGCGATTTCATCTTCGTCCCGCCTTACGTGCCGCATCAGGAGATCAATGCCAGCCCGGACGAGGTGCTGGAATGCGTGCTGGTGCGCAGCGACGGCGAGGCGGTGGCGATCAACCTCGACATCGAGCCGGTCGAGAAGCCCGAGACCGTGCTATGGATCGACCCGGTGCACCGCGATCCCAACGAGAAGAAGTAAGACCCTTCAGGGGGCGGGGGCGGTACGACAGACCCCGCGGATCGGGGTCAAGAAAATTGTCGGAAGCGGTGTCGGATAGCGGCCTGGCCGTCCGTCCTTGGGCAGAACCCCGCCAAGGAGCTTCCGATGCCCAAGATGATCTTCGTCAACCTGCCGGTGACCGACCTCAAGCGCGCGACCGCCTTCTACGAGGCCGTCGGCGCGGTCAAGAACCCGCAATTCAGCGACGACACCGCGAGCTGCATGGTCTTTTCCGAGACCATCTTCGCCATGCTGCTGACCCACGACAAATTCCGCCAGTTCACGCCGAAGCCGATCGCGGACGCCAGGACCTCGAACCAGGTGCTGTTTTGCCTGTCCGCGGACAGCCGCAACGAGGTCGACGAGATCGTCGGCAAGGCGGAGGCGGCGGGCGGGGTGGCCGATCCCGGCCCGAAGGACGAATACAGCTTCATGTACGGCCGCAGCTTCGAGGATCCGGACGGGCACATGTGGGGCGTGAACTGGATGGATCTTGCGGCCGCCCCTCTGCAGCCCGACTTGGCGAACGCCTGAGCAGACACCCATAGACCTCACGAGGAGCATTCATCATGTCCAAGCTCGTGCCCTGCATGTGGTTCAACGGCGATGCCGAGGACGCTGCAAAATTCTACGTCTCGCTGGTCCCGAATTCGGCGATCACGCACGTTCAGCGCAACGTTGCGGATGGCCCGTCCGGCAAGGAAGGCTCCGTGCTCGTCGTCGAGTTCACGGTGGCCGGGCAGCCGCTGGTCGCGCTCAATGGCGGCATGAAGATGGAATACACCCATGCGATCTCGCTGATGATCCATTGCGACGACCAGGCCCAGGTCGACAGCGTCTGGAACGCGTTCCTCGCCCATGGCGGCAAGGCGGAGCAGTGCGGCTGGCTGAGGGATCGCTGGGGCGTGGCCTGGCAAATCGTGCCAAAGGTGATGTTCGAGTTCCTGTCGAGCCCGGACAAGGCCGCAGCCGCGCGCGCAATGCAGGCGATGATGAAGATGGTGAAGCTGGACGTCGAGGTGTTGCGGCGCGCGTTCGAAGGCAAGTCGGCGGCGTGAGCCTGATTCTCTCGCCATTCGATCGGTGTCATCGCCCGGCTTGACCGGGCGATCCAGTACTCCGAGACGGAGAGGCCGCGGCGTACTGGATGCCCCGGTCAAGCCGGGGCATGACAGCCGGTGTGAGGTGAGACCTCGCCGCTAATAATTAATCCTCAGCCCCACGCCGCCATGGATGGTGTTGCCGACCGGCTGCGGGCCGAGCGTACCGTTGGCGAAGAGGTCCACGATCCAGCCCTTCTGCACGCGGAAGCCGAGCCGGCCGCCATATTCGAACCAGCCCTGGTTGCCTATGGTCGGCACCACAATGCCCTGGCCGGTCACGGTGGCGACGATGCCGCTGTGGCTCGCAAAGGACTGCACCCAGCCGCCATTGATGTTGGTCTCGATGTTGCTGCCGAACAGATGCGTCCACTGGCCGCCGATCTTGACGAGGCCGGTGCGGTCGGTGCCATCAGCGATGCTGGCGTCGAACGGATTGAATGCCACCGCGCTGTCGTTATAGCCGGAGACGCGTTGCCAGAGCTGCCAGACCTCGATCGAGGCCGCGACCTCGTCGCGCGGCGAGAGGCGGCTCATCCAGCCGGCGCGGCCGTAAACGGCGTAGTTGGACGCGTTGGTCGAGCTCGTCACGCTCACCGGGCCGAGACTGGTGTCGTAGCTGCGCGTGTAGCGCGCCTTCTCCCAGGGCGTCAGGATCGCGCCGACGTCGAAGAACGGGCGCGACGAGCCCCAGTCGGTGAAGTCATAGCGCAGCGCGAAGGCGCCGATCGGTGCGCTCGTGATCTTGTAGCCGCCCTCGTTGTAGTGCGTGTAGGCGATGCCGGCGAGCAGCGACAGATTGTTGGTCAGCTCCTTGCGGCCGTGGATGCCGGCCGAGAACGAGCCGGCAGAGCCGAACGCGCTGATGCAGTCGCTGCAATTGACCTGCTCGTTGACACCGAGCAACACCGTGCCGAGCACCCGGTTGGTGATCATCTGGTTGAAGCGCTGATTGGCGAGACCGCCGATCGAATTGCCGCTGGAATCCGCGCCGGTCGGTGTCGGGCTCGGCGACGGATACGGGCTGGGCGTGGGCGACGGATAGGGGCTCGGTGACGGGGAGGGCGAAGGTGAGGGAGAATATGTAGGCGTTGGCGTCGGCTGGGTACACTCGGACTGGCACGACGCTTGGGCTGTAGCCGGACGCGCGTTGAGCGTCGCGAAGGCAAGAACGGCCCCCGTGATCAATGCGCCCGAGAGGATGATTCGTCTGAAGCCGGGGGGCGCCATCGTCACCGCCCGCACAGCATGCCGTCGTCCTGGACGGCGGGCGTGATGGTCGGCGAGGCGCCGGCGTACTGGTTGACCGCGCATAACCCGGCGCTCGCGGCGCAGTTGGCGGCGAAGGTCCAGGGCGGCGTGTTGGTCTTGGTGATGCTCACCTTGCCGCCGGTCGAGGTGATGATGGCAGTGTCGTCGGGCTGCGTGAGTTGCACGCACTGGCCGCTCTTCGTGCAGACGCTGGCCGCGCCGTCCTGAAGCACGACGACGGAGCGCCCGCGCTGCGAGAGAATGTCGAGCGTGGTGCCGCGCACGCCGATGGTGGCGAGCGGCGTCGTGATCTTGTAGGCGGCCTTGTCGGAGCGTCCGGTGACGAAGCGGAAGGCGCCGGTGGTCATGCGGATCGCGACGTCGCGATAGCTGTGCTCGTCGTTGAAGACGGTGCGGTCGAGCTTCAGCGTTGCGCTCGGGCCGAGCGACAGGTTGGTGCTGTCGGCCATCACGAAACGCGCCGCGCTGTCGGCGCCGGTCCGCACGGTCTCGTCGCGCAGCATGCTGTCGCCGACATTGATCGGCGTCGTGGTCGCGGCGACGCGCACCACTTCGTTCTGAATCACGACGGCCTCGCCGACGCGCGTCTGCGCCTTTGCGCCGGACGTCGCGCAGATTGCGGCCGTGAGCAGTGTGGGTAAAAGCCAAAAACGCAAATTCATTTCGCAACCGATCGATGTGTCCCTGATCGTACCGGATCGCGCGCGCTTCTGATGTGGCGGAATTATCACAAGCGGCGCAGGACGTGCGTCATGCTTAGTGACAGTAGCGGCAGAATGCGTTCAATGACGTGGAGCAGTTTCTTTTTCTCCGCGGTGCAGCCAATTTGCCACGCAAGACAGCCCCACAAAAGACGCGCGAATTGCCTGCGGTTCCGGCGGTGTCGCGGAGCGCAGTGATCGCTGTCGCGATCTTCCTGATCGCGCATCTCGCGCTGCTGATCGGCGTCACCACGCCGGAAAAATTCGTCTTCGACGAGGTGCATTACGTGCCGGCGGCGCGCCAGATGCTGGCGCCTGCGATGTCGCAGCCGATGCTCAATCCGATGCATCCGCCGCTGGCCAAGGAGCTGATCGCGGCATCGATCGCAACCTTCGGCGACAGCGCGCTCGGCTGGCGTTATCCCGCGACCTTGTTCGGTGCGCTCGCGATCGTCGCGATCTATCTGTGCGGACTCGCGCTGTTCGCAGGGCAGTCGCCGGCGATCGCCGCCGCGCTGATCGCGGCCTTCAACCAGATGCTCTACGTGCAGGCGCGCATCGCGATGCTGGACATCTTCGCGCTCGGCTTCGGCCTGCTCGCGACCGCCGCCTTCATGCATGGGTTTCGCAGGGAGCGGCCGCAAGCGCTGTTCGCGGTGGCGGGCAGCCTGTTCGGCCTTGCGGCCGCGTGTAAATGGAGCGGCCTGTTCCCGCTCGGCGTCTGCATCGTCGCCGTTGCCGTGATCCGCCTGATGCAGGGCTGGCACACGCTGTTCGCCGATGCAAAGCCGGACGACTGGTATCGGCCGGAGCTTTGGCCCGGCCTGAAGCTGCATCATGTCGCGCTCTGCTTCGCCGTCCTGCCGGGCATGACTTATCTTGCCGCCTTCGTTCCGCTCTACGGATTGTCACTGCCGGACTTGATCGAGGCGCAGCGGCGGATCTTTGCCGACAACACCACGACGGCCATCGCCGGCCACACCTATATGAGCGCATGGCCGTCCTGGCCGCTGCTCGCGCGCCCGGTCTGGTTCCTGTTCGACAAGACGGCGGAGGACCACGTCGCTGCGATCGTCTTCCTCGGCAATCCCCTCGTGCTGTGGCCGGCACTGCTCGCACTCGCCATCGTGCTGCGCGACTTCATCGTGGCGCGGCGCTGGGACGCATTCCTGATCGCGGCATTCTACTTCGGCCCCTGGCTCGCCTGGGCGTTGCTGCCGCGCACGCTGGGCTTCATCTACTACTATCTGCCGGCCGCGACAGCGGCGTCGCTGGCGCTGGTCTATGCAATGCGCCGCGATGGGCTGCCGCGCTGGCTGCTGTGGGTCTATGTCGGCATCGCCGCGGCCGGCTTTGCGGTGATGCTGCCGATTTCCGCAGCATTCGTCGGCACCTCGATGGGAAGCTTCAACCGGCTGATGCTGTTCCAAAGCTGGATATGATTTCGCCGCCTGCCGGGCTGCGGCAGGCGGCGTGTTTCACCCAGGGGCGGAGAGTTACTTCGCCGCGGTCTTGGTGTCCATGTTCACGACCTGGACCCGGCGGTTGATCGGGTCGGCGCCGTTGGCTGCATCCTTCAGCTTGGTCTCGCCGTAGCCGACGGTGACGAGATCGTTGCCGTTGAGGCCGTAATTCTGCATCAGGTACTTCTTGATGGTGTCGGCGCGCCGTTCGGAGAGACCTTGATTGTATGCTTCGCCACCCGTCGCGTCGGTGTGGCCGGCGACGACGAAGGTCGAGCCCTTCAGCGCCGGATCGGACAGCGCCTTGCCGAGCGCCTGGACCGAGGCCACCGACGTCTTGGCGATGTCGGCCGAGTTGTAGTCGAACTGGATCTCCAGATCGATTTTCGGCTTGGTCGCAGCGAGCTCGGCGATCTGCTCGCGCTCGCCCGTCGAGAGCGACCGGGTCGAGCGGTTCCGCACGGTGTTCAGGAAGGTCGCTTCCTTGGCCTGCACGGTCGTGTCGGCCTGGGGGCCAACGGACAGGCCGCGCGTCGCCGGCTTCGGCTTCAGCGCATCGACGATCTGGTCGGCGGAGAAGTTGTTGTCGCCGGCCAGCGCAAGGCCCGCCGTCATCGACAGGGCTGCGGAGAGGGTTATCGCCTTCAGTCCAAAGAATTTATCAAAACGGGTCATTGTCGTATCCTCGCTGTTACGCCTGATGGCGATTTGATGCTGCGAGCCTAAGGCAGGTTCAACGGCGTCGATGTGATCTTGGTCACATTCGAAACGACGAGCCGAGGGCACTCTGGTCCGGTTCGATCGTTCGCAGTCTGCTTTCGAGCCGGCAGTCGCGGGTTCCGGGAAACCCGAACGTCGCAAAGGCGTCGCCGCACCGCCCGCCCGCGAACAAGAATTCGACCAGATGCCCGCCTAGCACGCTTCAATCATTCGACAATTTGACGCGAAGGGAGGCGAGTTCCGTCCTGTGCCGAGGCCAAGTGACTATCAGCGCGACTATCAGTTCCATCGCAGCGGCCCGCCGGACCGGACAGTGACCCCGAGCACAATGCCCATCTATATCGGCGCGGCGATGATCGCGGTGGCGATCCTGCTGTCGACACTGATCACGGGGCTGACCTCCCGCTATGTCGGCCTGGAAGGGCCGACCGAGGAGAACATCTGGCTGGTCGATCGTCTCACCGGCAGTGTCTATCGGTGCCAGTCGGAGGGGCGCGGCAAGGCGTCGTGTGAACCCGATGTGGCGACCGGCAGCGTCGGGGAGCGCCCAAAAGCCGCACGTTAGGCGCAACGAAAATATCTTCTCTGCGAGCCGTTTGTCCGGGAAAGATGGATGCTGCGTTGGCCGGCATGTAGCCGGCTTCGTTTCCGGAGGAGAAATTGATGAAGACCCTGTTGCTCGCGGCAACGTTCGTTGCACTTGCTCTGTCTCCCGCATCCGCCGCCAAGATGGCATGCACCAGTGCGAACATGGCAAAGCTCGTTGGCGGGCTGGGCGGCGAAGACACGCCGGGCAAGATGGCAGCGAGGAAGTCGATGGCCTCGGCCAATTCCGAGATGAGCAAAGGCAACATGAGCGCCGCCTGCAAGCACTACATGAGCGCCGAAAAATCTCTGGCGATGAAGTAAGGTTTCCTGCCGAACTTGCACGTTCTGGCCGCGCTGGCAGCAGATGGCAGCGCGGCTTTTTCTTTTTCGGTTCTGCTCAGGTTCTTTCTCCCGGCGCGAATCTCGCTACATTCCTCCTCGCAATGTCTCGCGCGCCCAAACCACTCCCGCTCACCACGACACAGGCCCGGCAGATCTGGCTGCATGCCCAGCGGCTGGATCAGCGCGCCCCGTTCGGCGAAGGCGCACAGGCCGCCGCGGCCGCTGTCGCCCATCTCGGCTATGTGCAGATCGACACCATCAACGTCATCGAGCGCTGCCATCACCACATCCTGTTCAGCCGGATCCCCTCCTACCACCGCGCCGATCTGCGCCATGCCCAGAGCATCGACAAGACCGTGTTCGAGTACTGGACGCACGCGCTCTCCTACGTGCCGGCGAACGACTTCCGCTTCTTCCTGCCGGCGATGCGCGAGCACCGCCGCGAGGGGCACAAATGGTTCGCCGCGGTGAAGCCGGCCGACACGCGCAAGGTGATGCGGCTGCTGCGCACCGGGCCGCTGACGATCCGTGACATCGACGACGACGTGCTCGTCGAGAAGGAGCATCTGTGGCAGAGCCGCAAGCCGTCGAAGCGGGCGCTGCAGCTCGCCTTCTATACCGGCGCCGTCACCATCAGCGAGCGCCAGGGCATGCTCAAGACCTATGAGCTGACGACGCGTCATTTCGGCTGGGACAGGCTGCCGAAGCCGGCGCCGGCAAGCGAGATCACGGCCTATCTGCTCGATCGCGCGCTGCGCTCGCAGGGCGTGGTCAGCCTCGATTCGGTCTGCCATCTCGATGCGCCGAGCAAGAAGCCGGTCGCGCGCCTGATCGCCTCGCGCGTCCGCCGCGGCGAGCTCGTGCCTGTCGCGATCGAGGGCGCCGGCAAGCAGGAGCACTGGGCCTCGCCCGCAGCGCTCGAGCCGCATGAGGTATCGCCCGATCTCGTCCACATCCTTTCGCCGTTCGATCCCCTGATCATCCAGCGCAAGCGTACCAACCTCATCTTCGGCTACAACCATCTGTTCGAGGCCTATGTGCCGAAGGCCAAGCGCAAGCTCGGCTATTTCGCGCTGCCCGTGCTGGTCGGCGACGAGATCGTCGCCGCGCTCGATCTCAAGACCGACCGGCAGAACAAGAAGCTCTTGATGCAGAAATGGACCTGGGTCGGGCAGGGCAGGAAGACGGCGGGCCGCAAGGAGCTGAAGCGCGTGATCGAGGAGGAGCTCGATCGCTTCGAACGGTTTCAACTGGCGGAGTGAGACCAGGCACCGGTCCCGTAGGGTGGGCAAAGGTGCGTTAGCGCCGTGCCCACCATCTGCTTGTGGTGGGCACGCTGCGCTTTGCCCATCCTACGAGGGTGTGCATCTTGGCAACTCGATCGATCCAAACGCCGAGCGCAATCCCGATCACGTAGGCCACGAGATTCCACAGCGAAAAGATGCGCCCCAATAGCAGCGCGCCGGCCGTGGTCAGCCGGAACGCATCGAGCCATGGCGTGTGCACCAGCCGGGAGAATTCGACGACGACGGCAATCACAGCCGCGATCGCCGCAATCTGCGTCTGCGTGAGTCTCGGCAGCACGGCTCCGACCAGCAGAAACACCATCGTGGCCCATAACAGCGAGCCGCCATACTTGACCACGAAGGCTGGAAACCCGAGCGGGAATCCGTACCAGCGCAGCGACAGCCCGCAGACGATCACCGCGAGCGCGAGGCCGGCGCGGATCAGCGAGATCCGCATCGGCGCCACGGGTTGATCCGGCTGCGCTCCGCGCATTGCTCGCTCCATTGACTCTTTGCCCGCGATGCTCAAAACCGCCTGTTGAGCCCTAGAAAAGCAACAACCCGGGGGAAGCCATGAGCCAAACCACCTATGCCGGTTCTGTCGGCGGTGCCAAGAGCGCCAAGAGCGACATCGAAACCGCGACCATCCGCGCCATTTCCTGGCGCCTGATTCCCTTCCTGGTGCTGGCCTACTTCTTCTCCTATCTCGACCGCGTCAATCTCGGCTTTGCCGCGCTGACCATGAATGCGGACCTGAAGTTCACGCCGCTGATCTTCTCCTGGGGCGCTGGCATCTTCTTCATCGGCTATTTCATCTTCGAGGTGCCGAGCAATCTGGCGCTGGAGAAATTCGGCGCCAGCCGCTGGATCGCCCGGATCATGGTGACCTGGGGCATCATCTCGGCGCTGATGGCAATGGTCAGCGGCGTCACCAGCTTCTATGTGCTGCGCTTCCTGCTCGGCGTGGCCGAAGCCGGCTTCTTCCCGGGCATCATCCTCTATCTCACCTATTGGTATCCGGCCGAATATCGCGCCCGCTTTCTTGCGGCCTTCGCCATTGCGGTGCCGGTCTCGACCGTGATCGGCGCGCCGATCTCGGGCCTGTTGCTCGGGCTCGACGGCATGATGGGGCTGAAAGGCTGGCAATGGCTGTTCATCATCGAGGGCATCCCGTCGGTGCTGCTCGGCATCGTCACCTGGTTCTACCTCACCGACAAGCCGGAGAAGGCGGACTGGCTCTCGGCCGAGCAGAAGGCGTGGCTCAAGGCGAAGCTCGATTCGGAGATTGCGGCCAAGCAGGCGGTGAAGCATTTCTCGCTCGGCGAGGCGCTGTCTTCACCGAAGGTAATCGCGCTCAGCCTGATCTATTTCGGCTTCGTCGGCGCGCTCTACGGCATGCAGTTCTGGCTGCCGCAGATCGTCAAGGCGTTCGGCCTCACCAACGCCCAGACCGGATTCGTCACCGCGATCCCGTATCTGTTCGGCACCATCGCCATGATCCTGTGGGCGCGGCATTCGGATGCGAGCCGCGAGCGCGTCATGCATGTCGGCGCGCCGCTGCTGCTCACGGCGATTGCGCTCGGCATTTCCTCCTATCTCACCGATCCCACGCTGACCATGGTGGTGCTGACGGTCGCCGCGATCGGCGTGTTCTGCTGCTTCGGCGTGTTCTGGACGCTGCCGACCGCCTGGCTCTCCGGCACGGCGGCCGCCGGCGCCATCGCGCTAATCAACTCGATCGGCAATCTCGCCGGTTTCGGCGGGCCGTACCTGATTGGCTGGGTCAAGGAAGCGACGGGGCAGACCTCGACCGGTCTGCTTGTGCTCGCCGTGCTGCCGCTGCTCGCGGGCATCCTGGTGTTCGTCGGCGGCCACGACAGCAAGCACGAATTCGCCGACCACGGGCGATAGTGCAGGGTCTTGCAGGGTGGGCAACGGCGCGTCCTTTGCGCGCCGTGCCCACAGTCTTCCCCTACGCTGACCTGATTGGTGGGCACGCTCCGCTTTGCCCACCCTACGATAGCACCGCTGTCGCCCATCCACTCAGTACTCCACCACCCCTTAACGATCACGCATTCCTGATGACTGACGATTATTGACTTTTATCAGTGAACAGTCGACATTCCTCTCAATCGAGATGCAGGAGTGTCCTTCGATGTTCGTCCGGTCGGTTTTGTCGAGCTATTCCAAGCTTTTGGTAGGAGCCTCGCTCGCCCTGATGGCCGTTTCGCTGGCAGGGTGCAATGACACCGTTGCCGAAAAGGCCGAGCCGCCGCGGCCGGTTCTGGTGGCAACCGCCCATTACGATGCCGAGACGCCGGAGCGCAGCTTCGTCGGCACCATCCGCCCCAGGATCGAGAGCGATCTCGGTTTCCGGGTCGCCGGCAAGGTCGCCAAGCGCCTCGTCGAAGTCGGCCAGACGGTCGAAGTCGGCCAGCCGCTCGCCACCCTCGACGAGGTCGATTTGAAGCTCCAGGCCGAGCAGGCCGTTGCCGAGCAGGGCGCCGCAACCGGCGTGCTGGCCCAAGCCGCCGCCGCCGAGCAGCGCGCCAAGGACCTCAAGGCAAAGGGCTGGACCACCGACGCGCAGCTCGACCAGAGCCGCGCCGCCGCCGATGAAGCCCGTGCGCGCTTGAACCGGGCCGAGCGCTCGGTCGAGTTGACCAAGAATTCCCTTTCCTACGCGACGCTCGTTGCCGACGCCCGCGGCGTCGTCACCGCAACGCTGATCGAGCCCGGCCAGGTGGTCGCCGCGGGCCAGGCTTCGATCCGTGTCGCCCGCTTTGCCGAGAAGGAAGCGGTCGTCGCGATCCCTGAGACGCTGGTTGGACGTGCCAAGTCGGGCGTCGCCAGCGTCACTCTTTGGTCCGAGCCGAACAAGAAATACACGGCCAAGCTGCGCGAGATCGCGCCGGCGGCGGATCCCGCCACGCGCACCTATCTGGCAAAGTTCTCGCTGCCCGAGGCCGACGACAAGGTCGCGCTCGGCATGACCGCGACGCTGACGCTGTCGGATGCCGCGACCGAGCGGGTCGCGCGGCTGCCGCTGTCGGCGCTGTTCAACGAGGGCGGCAAGCCGTCCTTCTACGTCGTCGACGACAACGGTGGCGTCACGCTCAAGCCGGTCACGGTGAAGTCCTACGAGAGCAAGGACGTCGTCATCACCGGCGGTGTGGAGGAGGGCGCCAAGATCGTCGCCCTCGGCGTGCAGAAGCTCGATCCAGGCCAGAGGGTTCGGATCGTGTCGTCGCTGAGTTTCTAGTTCTTACCGCTCTGGGTTCGCCCTGCGGTCGCCCCGGAGCGGCAAGAGCAATGAGTTCGTCGTGTGAGGTGAGTTTCGGCCGTTGTCCCTAAGCAAAGGCTGAAGCGGCGAAGCGATCCAGAACCTGCCCAGCCCCCTGGATTGCTTCGCTGCCTCGCGACGACGGTTTGAGCAAAGCGGCTGTCGTTGTTTGCAACTGGATCGTCTTTCGGAGAGTGCGATGAAGCGCTTCAACCTTTCGGCCTGGGCCGTCAGCCATCCGACGCTGGTGCTCTTCCTGATGCTCGTGCTCGGCGTCGCCGGCTTCTTCTCCTACGAGAAGCTCGGGCGTGCCGAGGACCCGTTCTTCACGGTGAAGGTGGTCAACGTCTCCGTGATCTGGCCCGGCGCGACCGCGCAGGAAATGCAGACCCAGGTCGCCGATCCCATCGAGAAGAAGATCCAGGAGCTGCCGTATTTCGAGAAGGTGCAGACCTATTCCAAGCCCGCCTTCACCGCGCTCCAGGTCACCTTCCGCGATTCGACGCCGCCGAAGGACGTGCCGTACCTCTTCTATCTCCTGCGCAAGAAGCTGGTCGACGTGCAGGGCCAGCTGCCCGCAGGGATCCTCGGGCCCGTCGTCAACGACGAGTTCTCCGACGTCGATTCCATCCTCTACATGATGACCGGCGACGGCGCCGACTATGCCCAGCTCAAGAAGGTCTCCGAAGGCTTTCGCCAGCGCCTGCTCAAGGTGCCCGGCGTCACCAAGGTCGACGTCTACGGCAACCAGGATGAGCGCATCTTCGTCGAGTTCAGTCATGCCAAGCTCGCCACGCTCGGCATCACGCCGCAGGCCCTGTTCGATTCGCTCGCCAAGCAGAACAACGTGACCCCGGCCGGCACGGTCGAAACCTCCTCGCAGCGCGTGCCGCTGCGCGTCACCGGCGCGCTCGACGGTGCCAAGGCCGTCGCCGAAACGCCGGTCGAGAGCAACGGCCGCGTGTTCCGTCTCGGCGATATCGCCACCGTCACCCACGGCTATGTCGATCCGCCGAGCTTCGTCGTGCGCCAGGAAGGCAAGCCCGCCATCGGCATCGGCGTCGTCACCGCCAAGGGCGCCAACATCCTCGAGCTCGGCAAGCAGGTCGAGAAGGCGACGGCCGACTTCATGAAGGCGGTGCCGCAGGGCGTCGACGTCAGGCTGATCGCCGACCAGCCCAAGGTGGTCGAGCACGCCGTCGGCGAGTTCGTGCATTCCTTCATGGAAGCGCTCGTCATCGTCCTGTTCGTCTCGTTCCTGGCGCTCGGCTGGCGCACCGGCATCGTGGTCGCGCTGTCGGTGCCCTTGGTGCTCGGCATCGTCTTCGTCGTCATGAACACGATGTCGCTCGACCTGCACCGCATCACGCTCGGCGCGCTGATCATCGCGCTCGGCCTGCTCGTCGACGACGCCATCATCGCGGTCGAGATGATGGTGGTGAAGATGGAGCAGGGCTGGGACCGCATGCGCGCGGCGTCCTTTGCCTGGGAATCTACTGCGTTTCCGATGCTCACGGGGACGCTGGTCACGGCCGCTGGCTTCCTCCCCATCGGCTTTGCCAATTCCGCGGTCGGCGAATATGCCGGCAGCATCTTCTGGATCGTGGCGATCGCGCTGGTCGCCTCCTGGTTCGTGGCGGTGATCTTCACGCCCTATATCGGCGTCAAGCTGCTGCCCGAAATGAAGGCCCACCACAACCATGATCCGCATGCGGTCTACGAGACCCGCATGTATCGGGGCCTGCGCGCCATCGTGCAATGGTGCGTCAACCACCGCATCACCGTGGTGGTCGCGACCGTCGGCGTCTTCGTCGCCTCGATCGTCGGCTTTGGCCATGTCCAGCAGCAGTTCTTCCCGCTGTCGGAGCGGCCCGAGCTGTTCCTGCAGCTGCGCCTGCCCGAGGGGACCGCCTTCAACGTCACCGAGAAGGCGGTGAAGAAGGCCGAGACGCTGCTCAAGGACGACAAGGACATCGAGACCTATACCGCCTATGTCGGCCAGGGCTCGCCGCGCTTCTGGCTCGGCCTCAACCCGCAGCTTCCGAACGAGGCCTTTGCCGAGATCGTCATCGTCGCCAAGGGCGTCGAGGCGCGCGAGCGCATCAAGGCCAAGATCGAGACCGCGGCTGCCGAGGGCTTCCTGACCGAGGCGCGCGTGCGCGTCGACCGCTTCAATTTCGGCCCGCCGGTCGGCTTCCCCGTCCAGTTCCGCGTGATCGGCCCGGATGCCAACAAGGTCCGCGAGATCGCCTACCAGGTCCGCGACGTCATGCGGGAGAACAAGAGCGTCAAGGACGTCCAGCTCGACTGGAACGAGCAGTCGCCTTACCTGAAGCTCGTCGTCGACCAGGACCGCGCCCGCGCCATGGGCCTGACCCCGCAGGACGTCTCGCAGGCGCTGGCGATGCTGATCTCGGGCTCGCAGGTCACCACCGTGCGCGACGGCATCGAGAAGGTCGGCGTGGTCGCCCGTGCGATCCCGTCCGAGCGTCTCGATCTCGGCGGCGTCGGCGATCTCACCATCACCTCACGCAATGGCGTCGCCGTGCCGCTGCAGCAGATCGCTCGAATCGAATATGCCCACGAGGAGCCGATCATGTGGCGGCGCAACCGCGACATGGCGATCACCGTGCGCTCCGACGTCGTCGACGGCGTGCAGGCGCCCGACGTCACCAACCAGATCACGCCGAAGCTGAAGGCGATCAAGGATCACCTCGAGCCGGCCTACCGGATCGAGCCGGGCGGCGCGTTCGAGGAATCCGCCAAGGGCAACGCCTCGATCTTCATCCTCTTCCCGGTGATGGTCATGGTGATGCTGACGCTGCTGATGATCCAGCTGCAGAGCTTCTCACGCCTGATCCTGGTGTTCCTGACCGCGCCGCTCGGCATCGTCGGTGCCTCGCTCGGCCTCAACGTCGCTAACGCCCCGTTCGGCTTCGTGGCGCTGCTCGGCCTGATCGCGCTCGCCGGCATGATCATGCGCAACGCGGTCATCCTGGTCGACCAGATCGAGACCGACGTCAGCCACGGCCTGACCCGGCGCGAGGCGATCGTTGAGGCGACCGTCCGTCGTGCCCGACCGGTGGTGCTGACGGCGCTCGCCGCCATTCTCGCCATGATACCGCTGTCGCGCTCGGCCTTCTGGGGCCCGATGGCGATCACCATCATGGGCGGCCTGTTCGTCGCGACCTTCCTGACGCTCCTGTACCTGCCGGGCCTCTACGCCCTGTGGTTCCGCAAGAGCCTGGACGAGGCCGGAACGCCCGAGCAGCCTGCCGCGCCGCAGCATGGGAGCGATGACCCGCACGCAATTCCGCTTGCCGAAGCGGCTGAATAGATGAGAAGACTGCTGACCAACGAGTCCTGACTGATGGCCCTTGTTTCGGAACATATCGAAGTCGACACCCGGGATCGCATCCTCGAGGTGGCCGAGCGGCTGTTCCGCCAGATCGGCTACCAGAAGACGACGGTCGGCGACATCGCCAAGGAGCTCAGGATGAGCCCCGCCAACGTGTATCGCTTCTTCGAATCGAAGAAGGCGATCCATCAGGCGGTGGCGCGGGGCCTGATGGGCGAGGTCGAGCTGGAGGCGCAGCGGATCGTGGCAAAGCCCGGTCCGGTCAAGGAGCGCTTCCGCGAGCTGCTCACCACCATCAATCGCATGAACACCGAGCGCTATGTCGGCGACAACAAGCTGCACGAGATGGTCGCGATCGCGATGGAGGAGGACTGGGACGTCTGCGTCGCCCATATGGAGTGCATCGCCGGCGTCATCGGCCAGATGATCGCGCAAGGCGTCGCCTCCGGCGAGTTCGAGGCGCCGGACCTGCAACTGGCTGCGCTCTGCTCATGCACCGCGATGATCCGCTTCTTCCACCCCCAGATGATCGCCCAGTGCGCCACCAAGCCGGGCCCGACCATCGACCAGATGATCGATTTCGTCATCGCGGGTCTGTCGCCGCGCCACTGACGGGCGGGGGCGTTTGCTCCTATAAGCAAGCCGTCCCGCCCCGGAATGACGGGCCGGTGGCGGGCAATGACGGACCAACAAACTCCGTCATTGCGAGCGCAGCGAAGCAATCCAGACTGTCTCTGCGGAGGGATTCTGGATTGCTTCGCTGCGCTCGCAATGACGAGCGGGGGAAAGCCAGCGTGACCGACAAAGACCTGTACTTCTACGAGCCCTCCAAGGGCCACGGCCTCAAGCACGATCCCTTCAACGCCATCATCGCGCCGCGGCCGATCGGCTGGATCTCCTCGCGCGACGCTAGGGGCCACGTCAACCTCGCGCCCTACAGCTTCTTCAACGCGTTCTGCTACGTGCCGCCGATCATCGGCTTCTCCTCCACCAACTGGAAGGACACGGTGGCGAACATGGAGCAGACCCGCGAGTTCGTCTGGAATCTCACCACGATGGATCTCGCCAAGCACATGAACGCGACCGCGGCGCATCTGGCGCCGGAGGTCGACGAGTTCGAGGTCGCGGGGCTCACGGCCGTGCCCGGCAAGGTCGTCAATGTGCCGCGGGTAGCTGAGAGCCCCGTCGCCTTCGAGTGCAAGGTGTCAGACATCGTCCGCCTCAAGGGCGCCGACGGCAAGGAGGCCGACGCCTGGCTGACGCTCGGCGAAGTCGTCGCCGTTCACATCGACAAGGCCTTGATCAAGGACGGCGTCTACCAGACCGCCGCCGCCCGCCCCATCGTCCGCGCCGGCCGGCGCGGCGATTACTTCGAGATCAAGCCGGAAAACATGTTCGAGATGGTCCGGCCGGATTAGGTCACTCCGTCATTCCGGGCTCGCGCCAAGAGGCGCGCCCCGGAATGACGCTGAGAGACATTGCTCCCAATTCCCTCCCGGAACTGTCCCCACGCCCCGGCCGTTATCGCCTGGGCGGCCGCCCGGCCGCGTCAATTCGCTTGTTTTTGCCCGCGAAGTGTTCACGCACCCCGGCCACTTTCCGCTAAAATGACCTGTCACCGCGCCGATGCATGAGGTCCGCCATGAGCTTCCGCCGCGACACCATCACAAAGCCGATCTTCTCCTGGGCGCGCGGCGTGCTGCCGGCGATGTCCGGCACCGAGCGCGAGGCGCTGGAGGCGGGTGACGTCTGGTGGGATGCCGATCTCTTCACCGGCGACCCTGATTGGTCGAAGCTGCTGAAGGTCCCGCAGGCGAGGCTGACGGACGAGGAACGGGCGTTCCTGAGTGGCCCCGTCGACGAGCTCTGCGCCATGCTCGACGAGTGGAAGATTTTTTGGGAAACGCGCGACCTGCCGCAGGACGTCTGGCACTTCGTCAAGCGCGAAAAGTTCTTCGGCATGATCATTCCGAAGGAGTTCGGCGGCCTCGGCTTCTCGCCCTACGCGCATTCGGAAGTCGTACGCAAGATCTCGACCCGCTCGATCGCGGCCGCGGTCACCGTGATGGTGCCGAACTCGCTCGGCCCCGGCGAGCTCCTGATGCGCTTCGGCACGCACGAGCAGCAGCAGCGCTGGCTGCCGCGGCTCGCCGACGGACGCGAGATTCCCTGCTTCGGCCTCACCAGCCCGGAAGCCGGCTCCGATGCCGCCTCGATGGTCGACAGCGGCATCATCTGCAAGGGCGAATTCGAGGGGCGCGAGGTCGTCGGCCTCCGCCTCAACTGGCACAAGCGCTACATCACGCTCGGTCCGGTCGCGACGCTGCTCGGCCTCGCCTTCAAGGCCTATGATCCCGATCATCTCGTCGGGAGCCAGGAAGAGCTCGGCATCACCGTGGCGCTGATCCCGACGAACTTGCCCGGCGTAGAGATCGGGCAGCGCCACCTGCCCTCGATGCAGGTCTTTCAGAACGGCCCGAACTGGGGTCGCGACGTCTTCATTCCGCTCGACTATGTCATCGGCGGAAAGGAGCGCCTGGGGCAGGGCTGGAAGATGCTGATGACCGCGCTCGCCGCCGGCCGCGGCATCTCGCTGCCGTCACTGTCGGCGGCCGGCGCCGCCTATGCGGCGCGCACCACCGGCGCCTATGCCCGCATCCGCGAGCAGTTCGGCATTTCCATCTCCAAGTTCGAAGGCGTCGAGGAGCCGCTCGCGCGCATCGTCGCCACAGCCTATCAGCTCGATGCGGCGCGCCGGCTGACCTGCGCGGCGCTCAATGCCGGCGTCCATCCCGCCGTCATCTCCGGCATCATGAAGTTGCATGCGACCGAGCGGATGCGCAGCGCGGTCGATGACGCCATGGACATCCATGGCGGCAAGGCCGTGATCGACGGTCCGCAAAACTATCTCGGCAATTTGCATCGGGCCGTTCCGGTCGGCATCACGGTCGAAGGCGCCAATATCCTGACCCGCAATCTCATCGTGTTCGGGCAAGGAGCGATCCGTGCCCATCCTTACCTGCTCGACGAGATGAATGCGCTCGCCGATACCGATCGCGAGCGCGGCCTCAGCGCGTTCGACAAGACGTTCTGGAAGCATGTCGCCCACAGCTTCCGGACCCTGTTCCGCGCCTTCGGCCGGAGCTGGACCTTTGGCGCCTTCGCGCCGGCGCCGGATGCGGGCGACGCCGCGCCTTTCTACCGCCAGCTCTCGCGCTACTCCGCGGCGTTTGCGTTCTGCGCCGACATGGCGCTGCTGACGCTCGGCGGCGCGCTCAAGCGCAAGGAGATGCTGTCGGCCCGCTTCGGCGACATCCTGTCCGAGCTCTACCTGCTCTCGGCCGCGCTGAAGCGCTGGCAGGACGAGGGGCGGCAGAAGGAGGATTTCGCGGCGCTGGAATGGTGCATGGCGACCGGGCTCAAAACCATCGAGAACCGGCTTGCCGAAATCCTGGCCAATTTGCCGAACCGCTTCGTCGCCGGCCTCCTCAAGCTCGTGGTCCAGCCGTTCGGCGCCCGCGTGCTCGGCCCGTCCGATCGCGTCGTGCACCAATGCGCTGCCATCGTGCTGGACCCGTCCGCGGCACGCGAGCGCCTCACCCCGGATCTCGCTCATGTCGACGACGACGGCGGCTTTGCCCGGCTGGAGCGCGCGTTTAAGCTGGTCGCGGCGACAGATGCGATCGCCAGGCGCATGCGTGCTGCGCATATCCGCGACTGGAAGGAGGCCGTCAGCAAGGGCGTGGTCACCCAGGCTGAGGGCGAGCAGCTTGCTGCAGCTCATGAAGCCGTCACAAAAGTGATAGAGGTCGACGATTTTGCGCCGGAGGCGCTGTCGCCGATTTACAAGAAAACCGTCAATGTGCATCAGTTCTTCCAGGAACTCGGTGAGCAGAGGGCGGCGAGCTGATGGCACGACCGGTATTCATCGTCGACGGCAGCCGGACGCCGTTCCTGAAGGCGCGTTCTGGGCCCGGGCCGTTCACGCCGGTCGATCTCGCCGTGCAGTGCGGCCGGCCGCTGCTGGCGCGCCAGCCGTTCTCGCCCGATAGCTTCGACCAGGTCATCCTCGGCTGCGTCAACGTGATCGCTGACGAGATGAACCCGGCCCGCGTCGCCGCGCTCCGGCTCGGCATGGGCGAGGACATGGTCGCCTTCACCGTGCAGATCAATTGCGGCTCGGGCATGCAGTCGATCGACACCGCCTATCGCTATATCCGCGAAGGCCATGCCGACATGATTTTGGCTGGAGGCACCGAGGCCTTGAGCCACGCGCCGCTGGTCTGGCCGAATTCCGGCGTGCGCTGGTTCGCCGGTCTTGCCACTGCCAAGGGCGTTGCCGCGAAGGTTGCCTCAGCGTTCAAGCTGAGGCCGCGCGATCTCAAGCCGATCATCGGCCTCGAGCGCGGCCTGACTGATCCCGTCACCGAGCTGAACATGGGTCAGACCGCCGAGGTCGTCGGCCATCTCTTCGGCATCACCCGCGCGCAGTCGGATGCCTATGCCGCCGAAAGCCATCGCCGGCTCGCGCATGCGCAAAGCGCGGGTTATCTGAAGGGCGAGGTCGAGACTGCGTTCTCCCGCGACGGCAAGTTCTTCGACCACGACGACGGCGTGCGCCCGGACTCGACGGCCGAGACGCTCGCCAAGCTCCGGCCGGTATTCGAGCGGCCGTGGGGCCAGGTCACGGCCGGCAATTCCTCCCAGATCACCGACGGTGCGTCCTGGGTGATCCTCGCCTCCGACGCCGCCGTGGCAAAGCACAAGCTGACGCCGAAAGCCGTCATCGTCGACAGCCATTGGGCCGCGCTCGATCCCAGCATCATGGGGCTCGGCCCGGTGATGTCGGTGACGCCGCTGCTCCAGCGCAACGACCTCACCATCAAGGACGTCGAGACCTGGGAGCTGAACGAGGCCTTCGCAACGCAAGTGCTCGGGTGTCTCGCCGCCTGGAACGACGACAAGTTCTGCCGCGAAATATTGCGGCTCGATGGTGCCGCCGGCGAGATCGACCGCGAGAGGCTGAACGTCGACGGCGGCGCGATTTCGCTCGGCCATCCCGTCGGCACCTCCGGCAATCGCATCGTGCTGCATCTCGTCAATGCGATGAAGCGGCTCGGCACGCGGCGCGGAATTGCCACCGAATGCATCGGCGGCGGGCTCGGTGGCGCCATGCTGATCGAGGCGGTGTGACCATGGATTCCAAGATCATGACCGCGCTCGGCGGCCGCGTGCTGGAGATCGGGCCGCGGCCCGCACCGGATGGTCCCTACAAGCACTTCAAGCTGACGCGCCATTCGGATGGTGTCGCCTGGCTGCTGTTCGACCGCGCTGACGGCAACGCCAACACGCTCTCGTCCGACGTGATGGAGGAGTTCGACGCCGTGCTCGCGGCGATCGAGACCGAGCGCCCCGCCGGTCTCGTCATTCGCTCGGCAAAGCCGTCGGGCTTCATTGCCGGCGCGGATGTCAACGAATTCCGCGGCGCGTCCGATCCCGACATGGTCGAGACGCGCATCCGCGCCGCGCACGCGGTGGTCGACCATCTGGAAGCGCTAAAGCTGCCGACGGTCGCGGTCATTCACGGCTTCTGCCTCGGCGGCGGGCTCGAGGTGGCGCTGGCCTGCCAGGCGCGCATCGCCATCGAGGGGGCGCGTTTCGGCTTCCCGGAGGTGATGCTCGGCCTGCATCCTGGTCTCGGCGGCACCGCCCGGTTCACCGCGCTGGTCAATCCGACCCAGTCGATGGCGCTGATGCTGACCGGCCGCACCATCGACGCGCGCCGCGCCAAGGCGCTCGGCCTCGTCGACACCGTGACGCAGGAGCGCCACGTCCAGGGCGCGGTGAAGGATGCGCTGTTCGGCCGTCTGAAGCGGGCCAAGCCCGGTCTGCTGACGCGCGCCGCCAATCTCGGGCCGGTGCGCGGCCTGCTGGCCAAGCGCATGCGCGCGGAGGCCGCGAAGGCTGCATCGCGCGAGCATTATCCCGCGCCCTATGCGCTGATCGATCTCTGGGAGACCCACGGCGGCAGCAAGTCCGCGATGCTGAAGGCCGAGCAGGCCTCGTTCGCCAAGCTGATGGTTACGCCGACCGCGCAGAACCTGATCCGCGTCTTCTTCCTGCGCGAGCAGATGAAGAAGGCGGCAGGCTCCGCTAGCACGGTGAAGCAGGTCCACGTCATCGGCGCCGGCGCCATGGGCGGCGACATCGCGGCCTGGTGTGCGGGGCAGGGCTTCCGCGTCTCGCTCGCCGACATGAAGCCGGAGCCGATCGCGGGCGCAGTCAAACGCGCGGCCGACCTCTACGGCAAGATCATCCGCAAGCCCACCGACGTGCGCGACGCGCTAGATCGCCTGATCCCCGACATGGACGGCGAGGGCGTCCGCAACGCCGATCTCATCATCGAGGCGGTGCCGGAGAAGCTGGAGCTGAAGCAGAAGGTCTATGCCGGGCTCGAGCCGCAGATGAAGTCCGGCGCGATCCTCGCGACCAACACTTCGAGCATTCCGCTCCAGGACCTGCGCACGACGCTGGCGCGGCCGGAGCGGCTGGTCGGCCTGCATTTCTTCAACCCGGTGTCGCGGCTGCAATTGGTCGAGGTCGTCAGCCATGACGGCAACGATGCGCAAGTGTTCAAAGAGGCGCTCGCCTTCGTCGGCGCCATCGACCGCCTGCCGCTCGCCGTGAAGAGCTCGCCCGGCTTCCTCGTCAATCGCGCGTTGACGCCCTACATGCTGGAAGCGATGGTGATGCTGGACGAGAAGACGGACCAACGCCTGATCGACGCTGCGGCCGAGCAGTTCGGCATGCCGATGGGACCGATCGAGCTGGCCGATCAGGTCGGGCTCGATATCTGCCTCGACGTCGGCGACATGCTGCGCACCAAGTTCGGCGATCTCCTGCCGCCGACGCCGGCCTGGCTGCGCGAGAAGGTCACCAAGGGCGAGCTCGGCCGCAAGACCGGCAAGGGTTTTTACACCTGGAAGGACGGCAAGGCGGAGAAGACGCCGTTGCCGCAGACCGGTCCGCGCGTCACTGACCAGATGATCGACCGCCTGGTGCTGCCGATGTCCAACGTCTGCGTCGCGGCCCTTCGCGAAGGCATCGTCGACGATGCCGATGCAGTCGACGGCGCCATGATCTTCGGCACCGGTTATGCACCGTTCCGCGGCGGTCCGCTGAACTATGCGCGCACGCGTGGCGTCGAAAACATTGTATCCACTCTTCGCGCGCTGGCTGAACGATTCGGCGCGCGTTTCGCGCCCGATCCGGGCTGGGACAATTTCAAGTGAGCAATCTCGCGTGAGAGGGGCATGAACGAGCAAGCCACGACCGGGCCGAGCGGCGATCTCTGCATCCGCACGCTGGCGATGCCGGCCGACACCAATGCCAACGGCGACATCTTCGGCGGCTGGCTGCTCAGTCAGATGGACGTCGGCGGCGGCGTGTTCGCCTCGAAGGTTGCGCGGTCGCGCACCGTGACGGTCGCGATCGAGGCGATGAATTTTCGCAAAGCGGTCTATGTCGGCGATCTCGTCTCGGTCTATGCCAATCTCGTGCGCGTTGGGCGCACCTCGCTGACCGTGCATCTCGAGGCCTGGGCATTGCGGCGCAAGGAGCTGCATCCGTTCCTCGTCACCGACGGTCATTTCACCTATGTCTCGATCGACGACCACGGCCGTCCGCAGGCGATCCAGCGAAACGATCCGCCGATCGCGACGTAATCGCGCGCGGCGCTCTGCCTCATCTTGCAGCTTTGCAGCGCCGCAAAACGCGGCACGAGCAAGTCACCTCGTCGCGGCTTCGCCAAGAACCAGTCATAAAACGGATGAGGTCCCGGCGTACTCAATTGCGTGTCGATTCGGGGTGGAAACGGCCGCAAATGCCTAGGGAACCTTTGGGCAGGAGCACCGTTGTTTGCCCGCACTGAGGAATCCACGGACTATGCCGGACAGCTACATCATCGAAGTCGATTCGCAGACCGCAGGTATCGTCGTTCGTTCTTCTGGAGGCTACTGCTTCTTCGCCTCGTCGCACCGCTTCAACCGTCTCGAAGGCCAGCTCTTCCGCAACGCCCGCGAAGCCGAGCGCGCCGCGCGCAGGCTGGTGAACGGCGATGTGAAGGAGGCGGCGTAAGCACCTACCGCCGGTGATTTCGACGCGCGAGGCGTGGTCGGAATTTTTTGCCGAGCGCACCGCTGCCCCTTCTCCCCTTGTGGGAGAAGGTGGCGCAAAGCGCCGGATGAGGGGTTGCTTCAGCAAGCTCACATGTGAAGGGTGGCTCGCGGAGAGAGACCCCTCACCCGTCTCGCCGCTGCGCGGCGAGCCACCCTCTCCCACAAGGGGAGAGGGTAATAAGTCATCACAACTTCGTCGCCGCCCGCGACAACAGCTTCCACTCGTCGCCCTGCTTCTGCCAGTTCATCAGGATGTGAAGGTTGGTCGATACTTTTTTCCCATCGGCCGCCATCTCCTGCTCGCCCAGCCAGTGGAAACGCACGATCGCTGCGGGGCCGACCACCTTGATGGTGGGATCCTTGTATTCGATCGACAGAAACTTGGACTTGCCGTCGGTCGCGTTGGCGATGAATGTCGCCTTGTCCTCGACCTTGCCGCTGGAATGGCTGTAGCTCAGCTCCTCCGCGCACAGCGCGCCGAGCGCCTTGGGATCGGCCGCGATCTGGGCGAGGCGGAAGGCATCGACCCTCTTCGCCACGGCTTCCTCGTCTGCCGAAGCGGCGAGCGCCGGCGTCGCGAACGCAAGCGCGGAGACGGCGAGAGTCGAGAGAGCCAGATCGCGTCGGTTGATCGTCATCGTTTCCTCCTTTTTGATCTTGTGGCCAGTGTTGCAGTCGCGCGCGGCTTTGTCGAGCGTCACCTGCTGGTCATGTGGATGCGTCATTGCGCGATCGAGGCCGTATTGATACGCCTTCCGCATCGATGCGTCGCGCATTTGGGAAAGTACGGAAATGATCGAGACCAAACACGATGGAACGGGCCGGGCGTTGTTGTTCGACATCGACGGCACGCTCGCCGACACCGACCCGTTGCACTTGAAGGCTTTCAACCAGGTGCTCGGCCCGCACGGACACGTCTTCGATCACGCACGTTTCTCCCGCGAGCTGCAGGGCTTCGCCAATGTCGCGATCGGCGATCGCTTTCTGCCCCACGAGGCGCCGGAGCGGCGCGCCTTGATCCTCGAACAGAAGGAGGAGGTCTTCCGCACCCTGGTAGCCGGGCAGATCGCACCGCTGCCGGGCCTGATGGCGCTGCTCGACCGCGCCGATGGCGCCGGCATTCCCATGGTCGCCGTGACCAACGCGCCGCGTCTCAATGCCGAGCTGCTGCTCTCCGGCCTTGGCATCACGCATCGTTTCAGGGCGCTCGTGATCGGCGCCGAGCTGCCGCATGGCAAGCCGCATCCGCTACCGTACCAGGAAGGGCTGCGTTTCGTCGGCGCGAGGCCGGAAAGCTCGATCGCATTCGAGGACTCCCGCACCGGCGTGCAGTCCGCAACCGCCGCCGGCATTCCGACCGTCGGCATTCGCACCAGCCTCAGCCATGCTGACCTGATTGGAGCAGGCGCGGTCGCCTCCGCCAGCGCGTTCGACGATCCGGACCTGATCGCACGTCTTGCAAGCGTCATGGCGTGGTAGGAAATGGCGTCGTGAGAACCTCCATCCGTTAACCGTGATCGGCATCCGCATTGACCGCAGGCGCGAACCGCCGCACCATGCATCATCCTGATGTGAGGCCTTTGCCGTGACCGGACTGACCCATCGCCAAGCCGAAATCCTCAACATCGCGCGCGCCTCCGGCCGAGTCATGGTCGAGGAGCTCGCGCGCCGCTTCGAGGTGTCGGCGCAGACCATCCGCAAGGATCTCAACGATCTCTGTGAGCGCAGATCGCTGACCCGTATCCATGGCGGCGCCATCATCGCCTCGGGCGTCGAAAATCTCGCCTATGAGGCGCGCCGCTTCGTCGCCGCCGACGAGAAGAAGGCGATTGGGGCGGCCGCCGCCTCGCTGATCCCGAACGGCTGCTCGCTGTTCATCAACATCGGCACCACGACGGAGGAGGTCGCGAGCGCGCTGACCTCGCATGAGGACCTGCTCGTCATCACCAACAACCTCAACGTCGCCATGCTGCTCTACCGCCATCCGCGCATCGAGGTGGTGGTCGCCGGCGGCACGGTGCGGCGCGCCGACGGCGCCGTGGTCGGCTCGACCGCGACGCAGCTGATCGGCCAGTTCAAGGTCGACTACGCCATCATCGGCGCGTCCGCGATTGACGAAGAGGGCGCGCTACTCGACTTCGACTATCGCGAGGTGCAGGTGGCGCAGGCCATCATCGCCAATGCCCGCAGTGTCATGTTGGTCGCCGATTCCACAAAACTTCGCCGCAGCGCGCCGGTGCGCATCGCCCACATCACCCAGATCCAGACCTTCGTCACCGACCAGGAGCTGCCCGAGCGCCTCGCCACCATCTGCCACAGCAAGGGCATCGAGGTGGTCGAGGCGATGCCGAAGGGCGCGGATATCGACGATGCGCCGACCGACGGCCAGGACGCCGCACCGGAAGCCGCGCCAGTGGTGCGGCTGAGATAGCGGCTAAGCGTCGTCCCACGGGTTGAGCAGCGCAACGCCCGTCGGTTTGAAATCCTCTACATTGCGCGTAACAACCGTCAAACCATGAACTAGCGCGGTTGCAGCAATGAGCGCGTCGCGTTCGGCGCGCGGGTTGGGAACGTGAAGTTGTGCCCAACGCTGCACGACAGCCGTATCGATAGGCAGGATCCGACCCTCGAAGCGAGCCAGAATCTGGCTGTTGATCCAGCTGCGCAAGATGGCACCTTGCGCTGCGTCCCTGCGTTCGATCAGGCGTGCGCCAAGTTCGATCTCGAGAATCGAAATGACTGAGATGAAGAAGTTTGCTGCCGGAATTGCGCCTGCCCAGGCAACGACGTGCCGGTCGGCCTTGTCCGGTCGCCTCAATTCGGAAATGACATTGGTGTCCAGCAGGAACATCAGTCGAGATCAGTAGCCCTGAAGATGCCCTCATCCACGCGAGGCGGATCGAAATCAAAATCCGCGTTCGTCTGCGCCAGAGCTTCCGCAAGGCTCATGTGTCCGCCGGTGAGGCGCAAGTAGTCCTCGATGGTCAGCAGGACATGGGCTGGACGGCCGCGGTCTGTAATGAAAACGGGTCCTTGCGATGCCGCTTTCTTGGCGCCGCTGGTGTCTTGATTGAATTCTCGGCTGGTCAGGGTGGTCACCATCGTCTGAGCCTCCAAGCCGTGGCCATGCTCCGCTTGGGAAGCTATGTAGGAATGTTGCTACATACAAGTGCAAAGACGTGCCGGCCCACTGGCCCGTGCCTGGATGCCGTTCGGTCGAGCTACTTGCCCCAAAATCTGTCCGTCCACCTGCCGATTTCGCTGCCTCATTGCCCACCAAAAAGTTCCGCTTTCGCTTCCTTTCGCCTCTCTTTCATCTTGCTTTCGTTTTCCGGTGTGATCTAATCAAAAGCGAAAGTAGCCGCTCGACGAACGGGCGGTCGCCGGGGGATGCGTCTGTTGGAGCGTATTTTCGATCTCGCCATCATTGGAGGCGGTGTTAACGGCTGCGGCATCGCGCGCGACGCGGTGGGCCGCGGTAACACGGTTTTCCTGTGCGAAATGAACGATCTGGCGAGCGGGACATCGTCCTGGTCGACCAAGCTCGTGCACGGTGGCCTGCGCTATCTCGAATATTACGAGTTCCGGCTGGTCCGCGAGGCGCTGATCGAGCGCGAGATCCTCTGGGGCATCGCGCCCCACATCATCCGACCCCTGCGTTTCGTTTTGCCGCATCACGCCGGCCTGCGCCCGGCCTGGCTGCTGCGCCTTGGCCTCTTTCTCTATGATCACATCGGCGGCCGTCACCTGCTGCCGGCGACGCGCTCGGTCGATCTCAAGCGCGATGAGGTCGGTAAGCCACTGATCCCGAATCGCTACAGCCGCGCCTTCGAATATTCGGACTGCTTCGTCGACGACGCCCGCCTCGTCGTGCTCAATGCGCGCGATGCCGCCGACAAGGGGGCCGAGATCCGCACCCGCACCCGCGCCACCGAGATTCGCCAGTCGGACGGCCTCTGGACCGTCAGCATGGTCGACACGCTGACTGGCGCGCGCTCGCAGATCCGGGCCAAGGCGCTGATCAATGCCGGCGGCCCCTGGGTCGAGGACGTGCTCGGCCGCGGCGCCGGCGTGAATGCGAAGGCCAAGGTGCGCCTGGTGCAGGGCTCGCACATCGTCGTGAAGAAGCTCTACGACCACGACCGCGCCTACATGTTCCAGAACGCCGACGGCCGCATCATCTTCGTGATCCCGTACCAGGACGACTTCACGTTGATCGGCACCACCGACCGCGACTATGACGGCGATCCCGCCAAGGTGAAGGCGACGACTGAGGAGATCGAATATCTCTGCAAGGCGGCGAGCGAATATCTGGCCAAGCCGGTCGCGCCCGCCGACGTGGTCTGGACCTATTCCGGCGTGCGCCCGCTCTATGACGACGGCGCCAGCGAGGCCAAGGCCGCCACGCGCGACTACGTGTTCGAGCTCGACACGCCCGGCGGCGTGCCGCTGCTGTCGATCTATGGCGGCAAGATCACGACCTATCGCAGGCTCGCCGAGGAGGCGCTAGAGCGCCTTGCGCCCTATCTGCGCAGCGCGAAGGCGCGCGAGGGCTGGACCGGCAAATGGCCGCTGCCGGGCGGCGACATGAATGTATCCGACATCGACGGCCTGATCGCCGAGCTGCAGAGCGGCTATCCTTTCCTCAGCCATGCGCATGCGCGGCGCCTGGCGCGCGCCTATGGCACCCGCGCCATCAAGCTGCTCGGCGATGCGAAATCGGCAGCGGATCTCGGCCAGGCCTTTGGCGCCACGCTGACCGAGCGCGAGGTCCGCTATCTCATGGCCAATGAATGGGCCGTCACCGCCGAGGACGTGGTCTGGCGCCGTTCCAAGCTCGGCCTGCGACTATCTGCCGACGAGATCGCGGCCCTCGACGACTGGATCAGGAGCCACGCGGTGGCGCAAAGTCCCCTGCTGGAAGCGGGAGGACGCTCATGACCGTGACACTCGATCACGTGACCCGGACCGTCGAGGGCGTGCCGCACATTCGCGACGTCTCGCTGACGCTCGAGAGCGGCACGCTCAACGTGCTGCTCGGGCCGACGCTGTCGGGCAAGACCTCGATCATGCGGTTGCTCGCCGGCCTCGACAAGCCGACCACGGGCAAGGTGTTCGTCAACGGAAAGGACGTCAC
The DNA here is from genome assembly GCF_024585265.1 of Bradyrhizobium sp. WBAH42. Lineage (NCBI taxonomy): Bacteria > Pseudomonadati > Pseudomonadota > Alphaproteobacteria > Hyphomicrobiales > Nitrobacteraceae > Bradyrhizobium > Bradyrhizobium sp. WBAH42. The sequence goes on along the minus strand of NZ_CP036533.1, from coordinate 7,370,156 downwards.
CGGCGCCGATGTGCGCCAGCGCTCGGTCGCCATGGTCTATCAGCAGTTCATCAACTACCCCTCGCTGACGGTCTACGAGAACATCGCCTCGCCCCTGCGCGTGCAGGGCAAGCCGCGCGACGAAATCGAGGCGCGCGTGGCGGAGGCGGCAAAGCTGCTGCGGCTCGAGCCGTTCTTGAAGCGCACGCCGCTCCAGCTCTCCGGCGGTCAGCAGCAGCGCACCGCGATCGCGCGCGCGCTGGTCAAGGGCGCCGATCTCGTGCTGCTCGACGAGCCGCTTGCCAATCTCGACTACAAGCTGCGCGAGGAGCTGCGCGCCGAGCTGCCGCGCATCTTCGAGGCCTCGGGCGCGATCTTCGTCTATGCCACGACCGAGCCGACCGAGGCGCTGCTGCTCGGCGGCAACACGGTGTGCATGTGGGAGGGCCAGGCGCTGCAGATGGGCGAGACGTCGAAGGTCTATCGCCGCCCGCGGACCCTGCGTGTCGCCCAGGTCTTCTCGGATCCGCCGCTCAACCTGGTGGGCCTCGAGAAAGGGGATGGCATGGTTCAATATGCCGGCGGCAGCGCTGCACCCGCGTCCGGACTTTATGCGGGCCTTCCCGACGGCTTCTATCGCGTCGGCTTTCGTGCCCATCAGCTCGGGCTTGCCAATGGCGAGGCTGACCGTCACGCCTTTCACGCCACTGTCACGGTGACCGAGATCACCGGTTCGGAGAGTTTCGTGCATCTGACCCGCGACGGATCGAACTGGGTGGCGGTGCTGCACGGCGTGCACGAGTTCGAGCCCGGCCAGATGCTCGACGCCGTGCTCGATCCCAATGATGTTTTCGTATTTGACGCGGCGGACCGGCTGGTCGCCGCGCCGGGCTTGTAAGAGGGAGATGCGACATGGCCCGCATTGACCTCGTCGATCTCGCCCATTCCTACGGCGGCAACGGTGCGCCGCAGGAGAGCTTTGCGCTCAAGCCCGTGACCATGACCTGGCGGCAGGGCGGCGCCTATGCGCTGCTCGGCCCAAGCGGCTGCGGCAAGACCACGCTGCTCAACGTCATCTCCGGCATCATCACGCCGTCGCGGGGCAAAATCCTGTTCGACGGCAAGGACATCACACCGCTGTCAACTCAGAAGCGCAACATCGCGCAGGTGTTCCAGTTTCCGGTGATCTACGACACCATGACGGTGGGGCAGAACCTGGCGTTCCCGCTGAAGAACCGCGGCGTGCCGAAGGCCGACATCGACAGGCGCGTCGCCGAGATCGGTCGCCTGCTCGATCTCGAGCCCTATTTGAACCGCAAGGCCACGCGCCTGACCGCCGACGCCAAGCAGAAGATTTCGCTCGGCCGCGGTCTCGTGCGCAACGATGTTGCCGCCGTGCTGTTCGACGAACCGCTGACGGTGATCGATCCCGAGCTGAAATGGCAGCTCCGCTCCAAGCTGAAGGCGCTGCATCGCGAACTCGACCTCACGATGATCTACGTCACCCACGACCAGACCGAGGCGCTGACCTTCGCCGACACCGTGGTCGTGATGCATGACGGGCGCGTGGTGCAGAGCGGCACGCCGGCCGAGCTGTTCGACAAGCCGGCGCACACCTTCGTCGGCTATTTCATCGGCTCGCCCGGCATGAACATCCTGCCGGCGGAGGTGAGGGGGCGCGAGGCGCGCATTGGCGGTCACGTCATCGCGCTGAACCGCAGCTACGACAACCTGCCCGCGGGGGCGAAGATCGAGATCGGCGTCCGTCCCGAATTCGTCGAGGTGGTCGCGCCCGCGCCCGGCCTGCTCACCGCCAGGATCGAGCGCATCGACGATCTCGGCCGCATCCGCTTCGCGCGCGTGCGCGTCGGCGACGCCAAGCTCGCGGCGCGTGCCCCCAGCAGCTTCACCAGCGCGGACGGCACCGCCGGGCTGAGATTCGATCCGTCGCACGTCCACGTCTATGCCGACAGCCTTCTGGTGGAGGGAGCCGCCTGATGGACAAGACCGTCAACCAAAAAGCCTGGTTCCTGGTGCTGCCGGTGTTCCTGGTCGTCGCCTTCTCGGCGGTGCTGCCGCTGATGACGGTGGTGAACTATTCGATGCAGGACACCTTCGGCAACAACCAGTTCTTCTGGAACGGCGTCGGCTGGTTCAAGGAGCTGCTCGATCCCTCCACCGATCTCGGCGGCCGCTTCCTCGCCTCGCTCGGCCGCAACCTGTTCTTCTCGCTCGTCATCCTCGCCATCGAGGTGCCGCTCGGCATCGTCGTTGCGTTGTCGATGCCGCGCGAGGGCTGGACCGTCGCGGCCTGCCTCGTCATCCTCGCGCTGCCGCTGCTGATCCCCTGGAACGTGGTCGGCACGATCTGGCAGATCTTCGGGCGTCCCGACATCGGCCTGCTCGGCTACGTTCTCAACGCCATGGGCTTCGACTACAATTACGTCTCCAACGACGTCGATGCCTGGGTCACCGTCATCGTGATGGACGTCTGGCACTGGACCAGCCTGGTCGCGCTGCTCTGCTACGCCGGCCTGAAGTCGATCCCCGAAGCCTATTACCAGGCCGCGCAGATCGACGGCGCCTCGCGCTGGGCCGTGTTCAAGGCGATCCAGCTGCCGAAGATGAACCGCGTGCTGTTGATCGCGGTGCTGCTGCGCTTCATGGACAGCTTCATGATCTACACCGAGCCGTTCGTCGTCACCGGCGGCGGGCCCGGCAATTCCACCACCTTCGTGTCGATCGAGCTGGTCAAGATCGCGCTCGGCCAGTTCGATCTCGGCAAGGCCGCCGCGCTGTCACTGGTCTACAACCTCATCATCCTGATCGTCTGCTGGATCTTCTACACCGTCATGACCAACGCCGGTGTCGAACGCAAAGTCCAGGCGGAAAGCGAGCCGGCGCTGGAGCCCAAGCCCTCGGCCGCGCTCAAGCCCGTGCCCGCACTCAAGCCTAGGGAAGGAGTGGCCTGATGCATTCGATCCCCGGCCGCCGCCTCATCATGGGGCTGTTCCTGGTCTTCCTGCTGCTGCCGATCTACTGGCTCGTCAACATGAGCTTCAAGACCAACAGCGAGATCGTCTCGACGATGACGCTGTGGCCGCACACCCCGACGCTGCAGCATTACAAGCGCATCTTCACCGACGAGAGCTGGTATTCGGGCTACATCAATTCGCTCGAATACGTCGTCCTCAACACCGTCATCTCGATCGCCGTGGCGCTGCCGGCGGCTTACGCCTTCTCGCGCTACCGCTTCCTCGGCGACAAGCACCTGTTCTTCTGGCTGCTGTCGAACCGCATGGCGCCGGCCGCGGTCTATGCGCTGCCGTTCTTCAATCTCTATTCGGCGATCGGGCTGTTCGACACCCCCTGGGCGGTCGCGCTCGCGCACTGCATCTTCAACGTTCCGCTGGCGGTGTGGATCCTCGAAGGCTTCGTCTCCGGCGTGCCGCGCGAGATCGACGAGACCGCCTTCCTCGACGGCTATTCCTTCCCGCGCTTCTTCATCAAGATCCTGGTGCCGCTGATTGCGAGCGGCATCGGCGTCGCCGCCTTCTTCTGCTTCATGTTCTCCTGGGTCGAGCTGCTGCTGGCGCGCACGCTGACCTCGGTGCACGCAAAGCCCATTGCCGCGATCATGACGCGCACGGTCTCGGCCGCCGGCATGGACTGGGGCCTGCTCGCCGCCGCCGGCGTGCTCACCATCATTCCGGGCGCGCTGGTGATCTGGTTCGTCCGCAACTACATCGCGCGCGGTTTCGCGCTCGGCCGCGTGTAGGAGGCATCAATGGAATCCATCGCATGGATGGCCTGGACGCTGCCGACCGCGATCTTCTTTGCCGCGCTCGCGTGCACGCTGGCGGTGATGACCTGGCTCGCCGCGGTCTATCCCGAGGCCGAGCGTGTCGGCGTGCTGCGCATCCCGACCACGCGCGGCGACCGCCTGTTCATCTCGCTGATCGCGGCCGCCGTCATCCACCTCGCGTGGATCGGCCTCGTCGGCACCGACGCGATCGCCACGCTGCCGGTCGGCGAGGAGGGGTTTGAGATCTCGAGCCTGTGGCTCGCATCAGGAATTTCGCTGGTCACGGCCGCGCTCATTTTCCGCACGGTCTGAAGCTTGCGAAGGGACGGCCAGATCCGGGACCAACCCGGGCCTGTATAAAAGTTTGTCGCTGCAACGGAGGAAAACATGCGACAGTTTAGGAGAAGGAAAGGTCCATTGACCAAGAATAGCTTTTTGACCATGTCCAGCGCCGCTGCGATCATCGCAGTGTCGTTCGCCGTCTCGGCGCCGGTTCGCGCCGCCGACGACGCCGTGATCCAGAAGTGGATCGCGGAATTCACGCCTTCGACGCTGTCGAAGGAAGACCAGAAGAAGGAGCTGGAGTGGTTTGCCAAGGCCGCCGAGCCCTTCAAGGGCATGGAGATCAACGTCGTCTCCGAGACGATTACGACTCATGAATACGAGGCGCAGACGCTCGCCAAGGCATTCTCCGAGCTCACCGGCATCAAGCTCAAGCACGATCTCATCCAGGAAGGTGACGTCGTCGAGAAGCTGCAGACCCAGATGCAGTCGGGCAAGAACGTCTATGACGGCTGGATCAACGACTCCGACCTGATCGGCACGCATTTCCGCTACGGCCAGACCATTGCGCTGTCGGACTACATGACCGGCGAGGGCAAGGACGTCACCAACCCCATGCTCGACGTCAACGACTTCATCGGCAAGTCGTTCGGCACCGGGCCGGACGGCAAGCTCTACCAGCTGCCCGACCAGCAGTTCGCGAACCTCTACTGGTTCCGCTACGACTGGTTCACCAATGCCGACTACAAGGCCAAGTTCAAGGCCAAGTATGGCTACGAGCTCGGCGTGCCCGTGAACTGGTCGGCCTATGAGGACATCGCCGAGTTCTTCACCAACGACATCAAGGAGATCAACGGCGTCAAGGTCTACGGCCATATGGACTATGGCAAGAAGGACCCATCGCTCGGATGGCGCTTCACCGACGCCTGGCTGTCGATGGCCGGCAACGGTGACAAGGGCATTCCGAACGGTCTGCCGGTCGACGAATGGGGCATCCGCATGGAGGGCTGCCGCCCGGTCGGCTCTTCGGTGGAGCGTGGCGGCGACACCAATGGTCCGGCCGCAGTCTACTCGATCACGAAGTATCTCGACTGGATGAAGAAGTATGCGCCGCCGCAGGCGCAGGGCATGACCTTCTCCGAGTCGGGCCCCGTGCCGTCGCAGGGTAACATCGCCCAGCAGATGTTCTGGTACACCGCCTTCACCGCCGATATGGTGAAGCCGGGTCTGCCGGTGGTGAATGCGGACGGTACGCCGAAATGGCGTATGGCTCCGTCGCCGCACGGCTCCTATTGGAAGGAAGGCATGAAGCTCGGCTACCAGGACGCCGGCTCCGCCACGCTGCTGAAGTCGACCCCGCCGGATCGCCGCAAGGCAGCCTGGCTCTATCTCCAGTTCATCGTCTCCAAGTCGGTGAGCTTGAAGAAGAGCCATGTCGGTCTCACCTTCATCCGTGAATCCGACATCTGGGACAAGTCGTTCACCGAGCGTGCGCCGAAGCTCGGCGGCCTGATCGAGTTCTACCGCTCGCCCGCGCGCGTGCAGTGGACCCCGACCGGCAACAACGTGCCCGACTATCCGAAGCTCGCGCAGCTGTGGTGGCAGAACATCGGCGATGCGTCGTCCGGTGCGAAGACGCCGCAGCAGGCGATGGATGCTCTCGCGGCGGCCCAGGACTCCGTGTTGGAGCGCTTGGAGAAGTCCGGCGTGCAGGGCGCCTGCGGTCCGAAGCTGCACAAGAAGGAGTCGGCCGAATTCTGGTTCGCCAAGGCCCAGAAGGACGGCACCATCGCGCCGCAGCGCAAGCTCGCCAACGAGAAGCCGAAGGGCGAGACGGTGGACTACGACACCCTGATCAAGTCGTGGCCCGCCACTCCGCCCAAGCGCGCATCGCTGCAGTAAGCGACGTCTCATAACCACGAAAGGCCGGGAGCAATCCCGGCCTTTTTGTTTTGGTGGTGTGTTGCTTCCACACCCGTCACTGCAAGCGCAGTTCCCAACGACGCGTCTGTTGAGGAGGGCGCCCACCACAACCACGGTGTGGTCCTGGCGAAGGCCACGACCCATAACCACCGAACTTTGTTGTGGCGAACAATGCTGGCCTCGTCGCGCCCAGACAACGCCCACCGGGGAAATGGGTCCTGGCTTTCGCCAGGACGACGCGGGGAGACGGCGTAGTCGACCGCGCCTCCGCTTGACTCCCCATCACATCGAATTCATGATCAGCATAATGCGATTGAAGTAATCGTATATCGATTACTCGCGAAAGCCGTTTGGGCCAGCATTGGCCCGTTCCGGAGGCGGGTGGATGGCATTGATCGAGGCGTTCAGGCAGTTGCTGGGCGACACGGCCGTGCTGACGCGCGAGGAGGATCTCGCGGGTCTGACCGAAGATTGGCGCGGCCGGTTTCACGCGCCCGCGCTCTGTGCGGTCCTGCCCTCGACGACGGAGCAGGTCGCGGCGATCGTCCGTCTCTGTGTCGCCCATGGCACGCCGGTGCTGCCGCAGGGCGGCAACACCAGCCTGTGCGGCGGCGCGACGCCGTCGGGGCAGGGCAAGCCGCCTGTGATCGTTGCCCTGACGCGCATGCGCCGGATCCGCTCGCTCGATCCCGTCAACAATACCATGGTGGTCGATGCCGGCTGCGTGCTTGCGACCATCCAGGAGAGCGCGGCTGCCGCCGGCCGGCTTTATCCGGTCAGCCTCGGCGCTGAAGGCTCGTGCCAGATTGGCGGTAATATCGGAACCAATGCCGGCGGCACCGGCGTGCTCCGCTATGGCAATACGCGCGACAATGTGCTCGGGCTCGAAGTCGTGCTGCCGGACGGCTCGATCTGGGACGGCCTCTACGCGCTGCGCAAGAACAACACCGGCTACGACCTCAAGCATCTGTTTATCGGTTCGGAAGGCACGCTCGGCATCATCACCGGTGCGGTGCTGAAGCTGCATCCGCTGCCGACGGCGGAAGCCGTCGCCTGGCTCACTGTCGACAGTCCGCATCAGGCGCTCGACGTGCTCGGGCTGTTCCAGGCGGCCTGCAACTCGCGGCTCTCCGCCTTCGAGCTGATGAATGCCAAACAGATCCAGCTCGTGCTGGAGCAGGTACCGGGCCGGCGCTGCCCGGTCGCAGAGATCGACACCTGGCACGTGCTCGTTGAACTCTCCGACACCGGCGATGCAGCCGCGCTCGCGGCGACGATGCAGGCGGTGCTCGAGCAGGCGCTTGAAGCGGGCCTGGTCAGCGACGGCGTCGTCGCGTCGAGCGAGGCGCAGCGCAAGGCGATGTGGCTGGTGCGTCACAGCGTGTCGGAAGCCAACAAGAAGGCCGGCGTCGGCCTGACCTCGGATACCGCCGTGCCGGTCTCCACCGTGCCTGCCTTCATCGACCAGGCCATGGCGGCTGTGCGCGCGATCGTGCCGGACCTGCCGTTCATCATCGTCGGCCACATGGGCGATGGCAACATCCATCTCATCCCCTTCTTCAGCTTCGCCGAATGGGACGCGCTGCCGGACCGCGACGTGACTGCGCAGAAGATCCGCCGCGCCATGAACGATGTCGCCAGCTCCTTGCGCGGCACCTTCAGCGCCGAGCACGGCGTCGGGCGCACGCTGACCGGCGAGATGAGCCGCTACAAGCCGCCGGTCGAGCTCGCTCTTATGCGGGCGGTGAAACAGGCGTTCGACCCGTCGGGTCTGTTCAATCCCGGCCGCGTTCTGCCGCCGTCATCGGCGCCTGAGGTGGCCCCAATTTCGCCGACCACCGCAACATCGTAGAGAGGGGACTGACATGACCAACGCATCGAAGCTCATTACTTCCCGCCGTCGTCTGCTGCTTGGCGCGGGAGCCGGCGCTGTCGCGCTGGCCGCGCCGTCCGTCTGGTCGCCGTCCCGCGCCGCGGGCAAGCGCATCGTCGTGCGCGACGACGGCGGCATCTACACCAAGGCCTATGGCGCGGTGTTCTATCGTCCGTTCACCGCAGCGACCGGCATCGAGGTCGTCGGCGTGCAGGCCAATGCCGAGCCGGTCGCGCAGATCAAGACCATGGTCGACACCAAGAACTACACCTGGGACATGGCCAAGATCTCCTGGCCCGCGATCGAGATACTGACCACCGGCGGCAAGCAATATCTGGAGAAGCACGGTCTCGAATCCGAGCCGGTCGTCAAGTCGATCCCGGCCGAATTTGCTTCGCCCTACGGTGTTGCCACCAACGTCTACACCACCGTGCTGGCCTACCGCACGGACGCCTTCAAAGGACGCAAGGCACCGCAGTCTTGGGCTGATTTCTGGAACGTGGCGGAGTTTCCGGGCCGCCGCGCCGTGCGCAAGCATCCGTTCGACACGATCGAGCAGGCGCTGATGGGTGCGGGCGTGCCGACCGCGCAGGTCTACCCCTGCGATCTCGACAAGGCCTTTGCCTCGCTCGACAAGATCAAGTCGCAGGTCGCCGTGTGGTGGACCAGCGGCGCGCAGGTCGAGCAGATGCTGACCTCGGGCGAGATCGATCTGCTGCCGACCTGGGTGTCGCGTCCCCAGGCAGCCCAAGCAGCCGGCGCGCCGGTCGAGATCGTCTGGAATCAGGGCATCTGGGGCGGCGACAATTGGTCGATCCTATCAGGCACGCCGAACGCCGATGCCTGCCGCGAGTTCATCAAGTTCGCTTCTGATCCGAAGCGCCAGGCGGCGCTCGTCGAATATTTCCCGGCCGGTCTCACGCAGCCGGAGGCCTTCAACTACGTCAAGCCCGAAGTCGCGAAGAACTGCCCGACCTACCCCGACAACATCAAGGCCGGGCTGAAGATCAACGCCAAATACTGGCTCGACAACCAGGCCGCCGTCATCGAGCGCTTCAACAGCTGGATCCTGGCTTGATCGGCAAGGGAGGCGCCAGCGGATCGGAGCGGCCCATGGTCTCGTCGAGCCTGCGCATTCACGCGCTGTGCAAGCGCTATGGCGACTTCGTTGCGCTGGCGCCGACCAGCCTCGACGTCGCAAAGGGCGAATTCCTCACCCTGCTCGGCCCCTCGGGATCGGGCAAGACCACGCTGCTCAGCCTGATCGCCGGGCTCGCCCATCCCGACGAAGGGCAGATCCTGATCGACGACACCGACGTCACGCGCAGCCCGGCTTATGCGCGCGACATCGGTGTCGTGTTCCAGAACTACGCGCTGTTTCCTCACATGACGATCGAGGACAACATCGCCTTTCCCCTCAAGATGCGGAAAGTCTCTGATGCGGAGGCGCGCCGGCGTACCGCCGAGGCGCTGGAGACGGTGCGCCTGCCGCACGTCGCAAAGCGTTATCCGCGCGAATTGTCCGGCGGTCAGCAGCAGCGCATCGCGCTGGCGCGCTGCATCGTCTATCGCCCCGCCATCATTCTGATGGACGAGCCGCTGGGCGCGCTCGACAAGAAGCTGCGCGACCAGATGCAGCTCGAGATCAAGCGCATCCATCGCGAGCTCGGCACCACGATCGTCTATGTTACCCACGACCAGGAAGAGGCGATGACCATGTCGGATCGCATCTGCCTGATGAACGCAGGCGCGATCGAGCAGCTCGGCACGCCGCAGGATCTCTACTTCCGGCCGCGCTCGGTATTCGTCGCCGACTTCCTCGGCGAGTCCAACCTGCTCAGCGCCACCGTGCGCGGCGTCGACGGCGAGGGACTCGACATCGTCCTCACCGCGCAGCTTGCGGCCTCGCGCGCGGTCGGCAATGGCTCCCGGTTCGTCGCCGGCGAGCCGGTCAAGGTCATGGTGCGCCCGCAGAACCTCGTGGTCGGCGAGGGCGGCCAGCTGTCCGGCCGGCTTACGGACGTGATGATCAGCGGCAGCCTGACGCGGCTCTACATCGCACCGGAGACCGCGGACCTGCCCCAGCTCGTTGCTGCCCATCCGACCCGCAGCGGAGCGGCGCCTTACGAGATCGGCCAGCGCCTGTCGCTCGGATGGCATGCGGCGGATGCCGTCGCCATCCATGACGGGAAGGGGGGCTGAGCTTGGCTGGCATGCGCGCGATATCGCAGAGGCTGGCCTGGACGCGGGCCGCAATGGGCGCGCCGCTGGTGCTGCTGCTCGTGCTGTTTCTGGTCTATCCCGTCGGCCAGCTGCTGCTGCTCAGCGTCTACGGCGACAATGGCTTCACGCTTGCGCAATATCGCCAGCTCTTTGCTTCGTCCGTCTATCTCGACGTTCTCCTGATCACGCTCAAGATATCGCTGGCGACCACGCTGGTCTGCGTCGTCACCGGCTATCCGATCGCCTATCTGATCTCGGTCGTCGGCAAGGAGCGTAAGGCGACGCTGCTGTTCTGGGTGCTGCTGTCGTTCTGGACCAGCTTTCTCGTTCGCGCCTTCGCCTGGATCGTGCTGCTCGGCCGCAACGGCGTCATCAACAAGCTCCTGCTCTCGCTCGGCATCATCTCGAGCCCCGCGAGCCTGCTCTACAATTTCGGCAGCGTCCTGGTCGGTATGGTCAATGCGCTGCTGCCGCTCGCCGTGCTGACCATGCTCTCGGTGATGGAGAACATCGATCGCACCCTGCCGCGCGCTGCCGCCACGCTCGGAGCGCGACCGGGCATGGCGTTCTGGAAGATCTATTTTCCGCTGTCGTTGCCCGGCGTTGCCGCTGCCGGAATCATGGTGTTCGTCACGGCGATCGGCTTCTTCATCGTGCCGGCGCTGCTCGGCGGACGCCGCGAGACCATGATCACCCAGCTCATCATCGACCAGGTCCAGCAGACCATGAACTGGGGCTTCGCCGGTGCGATCTCGGTGCTGCTGCTGGTCGTCGTGCTCATCGTCTTTGCCGCCTATGACCGGCTGCTCGGCCTGTCGACCATGACGGGCGCATCGGCACCGAGCAATGCGAAGCCGTCGCGTCTGTCGGGCCCGGTCGTGCGGACAGGCGATGCGCTGCTGACGCTGCTCGGCGCGATTTCCGACCGTATCGTTCTGCTATGGCCGTCACGCCGTCGCGACCGCAATCCCGATCAGGCCGGCATGGGCTTGCAGGCTTTCGTCTGGACCATGCTGCTCATCATCAGCGCCCCGACGATACTGATGATCCCGCTGTCATTCGGCACCGGCGGTCTGAATTGGCCGCCGCAAGGCTTTACCCTGCATTGGTACGAGACGGTGCTGAATTCGCCGGTCTGGACCCAGGCCATGCTGCGCTCGCTGCTGGTTGGCATCGGCACCGGTCTGCTCGCCATGCTGATCGGCACGCCGGCCGCGTTCCTGCTGGTGCGCAGCGATATCCGCGGCAAGGCGGCGTGGCTCGCCTTCATCCTGTCGCCGATCGTGGTGCCGCGCATGATCATCGCAGTCGGCCTGTTCTACGTGTTCGCGCGCATGGGTCTCGTCGGCAGCGCCGTCGGCCTCATTCTCGGCCACACCGTCGTCGCCGTGCCTTACGTGGTCATGACCATGATGGCCGTGCTGCGCAATTATGACACGCGGCTGGATCAGGCTGCGCAGAGCCTCGGGGCGCGCCCGGTCGCGACGCTGCGTTTCGTCACCTTCCCGATCCTGGGCGCCGGCATGATGTCGTCCTTTCTGTTTGCGTTTGCGACCTCGTTCGACGAGCTGACCATCGCGCTGTTTGCCACCGGCGGCCTCAATGCGACGCTGCCCAAGCAGTTCTGGGACGAGGTGACGCTTCAGGTCTCCCCCTCGATCGCCGCCGTCTCGACCTGCCTGTTCGTTTTCATGGGGCTTCTCATCTTCGTGGCCGAACGCCTGCGCCGGCGCGCCGCCGCGAGATAGAAGCGCCACCGTCCAACCAGAGGTTCTCAAGTCATGCTCACTGCCAATCGTCTCCGCGGCCTGTTCCCGGCCATTCCGACCCCGGTCAAGGCCGACGATACCATCGATGCCGGCGCGGTCTCTTCCATGTTCACCTGGCTCAACAAGCAGGGTATCGACGGCGTGGTGCCGCTCGGCGGCACAGGCGAATACGGTGCGCTGGCTAGATCCGAGCGGATCAAGATGGCCGGTCTGTCGGCGAAGGCGATGGCCGGCAAGGGACCCGTCATCGCAGGCGTGCTCGACACCGGCTTCCACGATGCCCTGCAGGCGGGCCGTGAATTCGCAGCCGAGGGCGTGGACGGCCTGCTGGTTCTTACGCCATATTATACCAACCCGACTCAGGCGGGCATTCGCGACTATTTCCTGCGCTATGCCGATGCCTCGCCGGTGCCGATCCTGATCTACGAGATTCCCTATCGCACCCGGATCGCGATCGAGCCCAAGATCCTGCATGAGCTCTCCAGGCATCCCAACATCATCGGCATGAAGGCCTGCAATCTCGACATGTACCATTTCCTTCAGGTCGTGGCCGGCGTCGACGAGAGCTTTGCGGTGCTGAGCGGCGAAGACAGCCTCTTTCCGCTGCATCTCGCCGCGGGCGCCAGGGGCGGCATCATCGTGACCGCGTGCCTGTTGCCGCGCGCCTGGCGTCAGATCTTCGAGACGGCGACCGCAGGCAAGACGGCGGAGGCCCTGAGCCTGCATCGCCGCCTGATTCCACTGATGAACATGGCGTTCGCCGAGACCAATCCGGGACCGATGAAGGCGGTGATGGACATGGTCGGCGTCGAGGCGCCGCGGATGCTGGCGCCGCTGGTGCAGCCGGCGCCGGCGCTGATCGCCTCCTTGCGCGCCGAGCTCGGCCGGCAGCTGGCGATCTCGGAGGGCATCGCATGAGAGGATGGCAGCATGGCGCGTAGCAGCCGCGTGAGCGGCGGCCGGCCTGCGAAGGCAAAGGCCGCCAAGGTAGGCGACAAGACAAGCGCAAAGTCCGCGGCGAAGGCGACTGACAAGGCGGACGAGCCGCGCTCGTCTCTGTTCGTCGGCTCGACCGAGAAGGCGTTCCAGGTTCTGCATGCCTTCGACGGGCCACGACGCTTCATGACACTTGCCGATATCGCGCGGGCCGCCAATCTCGATCGCAGCGCCACGCAGCGCCTGGTCTACACGCTGGAATCGCTCGGCTATCTCAAGCGGGTTGAGGGCACGCGCAACTACGGGCTGACGTCGAAGGTGCTGCAGTTCTCCCACAGCTATCTCAAGGCCAACGAGCTCATCGACAAGGCCTCGCCCTATCTTCTCGAGATCAGCCGCAATCTTGGCGAGACCTGTAACCTGCATGAACTGGACGGCCACGAGGTCGTGTTCGTGGCGCGCTTTCCCGGCCAGCACCTCATCCATATCGACTTCGTGATCGGAAGCCGGCTGCCGGCGTACTTCACGGCTTCCGGCATAGCCATCCTGGCGGCTCTTCCTGAGGCAGAGCAACAGGAGCTCTTGAAGCGTACGCGGCTTGAGCCACTCACGCCTTACACGATTACGGATCCGGATAAGCTCATGAAGCAGGTGCACCTCGCCGCCAAGCGCGGCTATTCGATCCAGATCAACCAAAGCGTCATGGGCGATATTTCCGTTGCGGCGCCGATCATCGACGAGCACGGACGGGCCATCGCCGCGGTCAACATCTCCGTCCCCACGACGCGTTGGACCACGGAGCGTGTCGAAGCCGAACTCGTTCAGCATGTTCACGTTGCCGCAACCTCGATCTCGAAGTCCAAGTTCAAGCGCTACGCGGCCTGAACGCCGATGCCGATGCTCCTCAATTCCAGCGACTATCGCCGCCGAGCGCGACGGTTCCTCCCGCGCGGCTTGTTCGAGTACATTGATCGCGGCTCGGAGGACGAAACGGCATTGACGCGCCTGCGGGCCTCGCTTGACGCCATTACCCTGCTGCCCGCGGTACTGACGGGGCGCGACCGGCGCGATCTCGACACGGTGTTGTTCGGCCGAAGGCTCGCCGCGCCCCTCGTTGTCGCGCCAACGGCGCTCGCCGGGCTTGTTTCGCATGATGGGGAGACGAAGCTCGCCCGCGCGGCCTCGCGCGTCGGCATTCCCGTCTGCATCTCGACGCAATCGGTGACAACCGTGGAGACGATCCGGCGCGGGGCGCCGGATGCCTTGCTCTGGTTCCAGCTCTATGTCTGGCGCGATCGCGCCCTGACCGCGCGCCTCCTGGAGCGGGCGAGCGCCTGCGGCTGCGACAACCTGCTCGTCACGGTCGATACGCCGGTCTCGCCGAAGCGGGAGTATAATGAACGCAACGGTTTCGGTATTCCTTTCAAACCGCGGCTGCGCAGCATGCTCGACGTGTCACTGCATCCGAGTTGGCTGTTCGGGGTTCTGGCGCGCTATTTGGTGAGCGAGGGCATGCCGACCTACGGCCATTATCCGGAAGCGTTCCGCACCGCCATCACCCGCGCTGACATTGCCGAGTCGGTCCGGATCGAGCCGCGGCTGAGCTGGGATGACATGTGCTGGCTGCGCGAGATCTGGCCGGGCAAGCTCACCATCAAGGGCGTGCTTGCGGTGGAGGACGCCGAAAGGGCAGTCGAGATCGGCGCCGACGGCGTCGTGGTTTCGGTCCATGGCGGCCGCAATCTCGACTGTCTGCCGGCTCCTGCGGACTGCATTCCGGCGATTGTCGGCGCCGTGAAGGGGCGTCTGACGGTTCTGGCCGACAGCGGCGTTCGGCGCGGCACCGACGTCCTGAAGTATCTGGCGCTCGGCGCGGAAGCCGTGCTTCTCGGCCGCTTGCCGCTGTGGGGTCTTGCGGCCGGGGGAGAGGCGGGCGCCGAAGCCATCCTGCGCATGGTCCTGCGCGAGATGGATACCGCCATGGCTTTCCTGGGAGCGCATTGCGTTCCGGCCTTGCGGAATGGGCGCGTGAGCCAGCTAGGGAATTAAGATCAACTGCAACATTTGGAAAACCGCCATGTCCGTCAAATCAGCACCGCAGACGCATACCGCCAATGCCGATCTTGCCGGCGAAGTCGACAGGCTTCTCGCCGAGCTCGGCGTCAAGCGCTCCGACTATACGGAGGGCGCCATCGTCGTTCGTACGCCGATCACGGGCGGGATCATTGGCCGCGTCATGGAGATCGGCGCAGCCGAAGCTGCCGGCGTGATCGATCAGGCCCACGCGGCGTACCTTCGCTGGCGGCTGGTACCGCCACCCAAGCGAGGGGAGCTCGTGCGCCTCTTCGGCGAGGAGCTACGTACCAGCAAGGAGGCTTTGGGCCGACTGGTGTCGATCGAGGTCGGCAAGATCGTCTCCGAAGGCCTTGGCGAGGTTCAGGAGATGATCGACATCTGCGATTTCGCGGTCGGCCTGTCGCGGCAGCTCTACGGACTGACGATCGCAACCGAGCGCGGCGAGCATCGCATGATGGAAAGCTGGCATCCGCTTGGCGTCACCGGCATCATCTCTGCGTTCAATTTTCCGGTCGCTGTGTGGGCCTGGAACGCAGCCCTGGCGCTGGTGTGCGGCAACAGCCTCGTCTGGAAGCCGTCCGAGAAAACACCGCTGACTGCGCTTGCGACCCACGCCCTTTTTGAGCGTGCGGTCAAACGCTTCAACGAGGCTGGCGGGGATGCGCCGCAGGGGCTCGCGGCGGTGCTGTTCGGCGGCCGTGAGATCGGCGAGGTGCTCGTCGACCATGCGAAGGTGCCTCTGGTCTCGGCAACCGGGTCTACAGCAATGGGACGCGCGGTCGGTCCGCGGCTCGCCAGCCGGTTCGCCCGGGCGTTGCTCGAGCTCGGCGGCAACAACGCGGCGATCGTCGCGCCGACGGCCGACCTCGACCTCACGCTGCGTGGCGTTGCCTTTGCCGCGATGGGAACGGCGGGACAGCGTTGCACGACGTTGCGTCGCCTGTTCGTCCACGAGAGCATCTACGACAGCTTTGTGCCGCGCCTGAAGCGGGCCTATGCGTCCGTCACCGTCGGCTCTCCGCTGGAAGGCGGTAACCTGGTTGGTCCGCTGATCGATGGCGCGGCCTATCACGCGATGCAGCGTGCGCTCGAGGCTGCGAGCGCTGCCGGAGGTCAGGTCCAAGGTGGCGAACGCATTGCCATCGAAGGGGCCGCCGACGCTTACTATGTCCGCCCGGCGCTGGTCGAGATCGCGGCGCAGACCGGACCGGTTGAGCACGAGACCTTCGCGCCGATCCTCTACGTGATGAAATATCGCGATTTCGACGCCGTGCTCGAGTTGCACAACGCCGTTCCGCAGGGGCTGTCGTCGTCCATCTTCACCAATGATCTGCGCGAAGCGGAAACATTCTTGTCGGCGCGTGGCTCTGATTGCGGCATTGCCAACGTCAATATCGGCCCATCCGGTGCGGAGATCGGAGGCGCCTTCGGCGGCGAGAAGGAGACCGGCGGCGGACGCGAGTCCGGATCCGACGCGTGGAAAACCTATATGCGGCGAGCGACCAACACCATCAATTACGGCCGCACGCTCCCGCTGGCTCAAGGCGTCAAGTTCGACGTGGTATGACCGGTCCAAAAGTGCATCTGGCGCGCATACGCATCGCCGTGCGGCCATGCGAGGCCGGGGCGTACTGTTATGCCCCGCGTTCGCGGGGCATGACAGTGATTGCGTGGACCTACTCCGCCGGCTCGGCCGCCAGCGTCGGGTAATCCGTATACCCCTTAGCGCCGCCGCCGTAGAAGGTGTTCTTGTCCCAGTCGTTCAGCGCCGCGCCCGCCTTCAAGCGTTCGACGAGGTCGGGGTTGGAGATGAACGGCTTGCCGAAGGCGATGAGGTCGGCGGCGTTGGCGGCCAGCACCTTGGTCGCGAGGTCGAAATCGTAGCCATTGTTGGCGACGTAGGCGCCACTGAAGCGCTTGCGCAACGACGCATAGTTGAACGGCGCGACGTCGCGCGGCCCACCGGTGGCGCCTTCGACCACATGAAGATAGACCAGCTTCAGCGCGCTGAGGCCGTCGACGATGTGATCGTACAGGGCCTGCGGGTTGGAATCCGAGATGTCGTTGGCCGGCGTCACCGGCGAGATGCGGATGCCGGTGCGCTCGGCGCCGGCCTCGGCGACGACCGCCTTGGAGACCTCCAGCATCAGCTTCGCGCGGTTCTCGATCGAGCCGCCATAGGCATCTAGGCGCTTGTTGGTGCCGTCCTTGGCGAACTGCTCGAGCAGATAGCCGTTGGCGCCGTGGATCTCGACCCCGTCGAAGCCGGCTTCCAGCGCATTCTTCGTGGCGCGCTTGAAGTCGTCGATGATTGCAGGGATTTCGGAGAGCTCGAGCGCGCGCGGCTCGGAGACGTCGGCGAAGCCGCCATTGACGAAGGTCTTGCCCTTGGCGCGGATCGCGCTCGGCGCCACCGGGGCTGCGCCATTCGCCTGCAGGTCGACATGCGAGATGCGGCCGACATGCCAGAGCTGGATGAAGATCTTGCCGCCGCGTTCATGCACCTTGTCGGTGACCTTGCGCCAGCCGGCGACCTGCTCCTTGCTATAGATGCCGGGTGTGTCCTGGTAGCCCTGACCTTGTTGCGAGACCTGGCTCGCCTCGGTGATCAGGAGGCCCGCGGACGCGCGCTGGGCGTAATAATCGGCGGCGAGCGGACCGGGCACGAAGCTGCCGGGTACGGCGCGGTTGCGCGTCAGCGGCGCCATGACGAGGCGGTTGGCCAGCGTGATCGGGCCGAGCTTGTAGGTCTCAAACAATTTGGTCGAACGGCTCATGGGAATGCTTCCAGGCGGTGAGAGGTCTCGAACACTTGTGCATCGCGACATCAGGCGCAAGGGATGAGCCATACGGAAAGTGCAGGCGAGCTACGCGGCAGCGTCCGCGTAGCATAATTCATGTGCAATTTCGGCGGCGACAGCGGATTTCCGCTGTCGCGGCCGTGCGATTTCACAAATCAGTTCGCGCCCATGAAATCGCGCTTACCGATCTCGACGCCGTTGTGACGCAAGATGCCGTGGGCTATCGCCGCGTGGAAATAGAGGTTCGGCAGCGAGAACGAGGTCAGGAATTGCTGTCCCGTCATGGTGATGGTCTTGCCGGGGCCGACCGGAAAGGTGACGTCCCTGGCTGCGGCGCCCTCAAACTGCTCAGGCTTGAAGGATTTGACGTAGTCGATCGTCTTCGCCAGCCGCTGCTTCAACTCCGCAAAGCTCGTTTCGGTGTCGGGCGTCGAGGGGACCTCGCTTTGCGTCAGCCGCGCGCAGCCTCTGGTCGGATAGTCGCTGACCAGCTGGATCTGCCGCGACAGCGGCAGCATGTCCGGGAAGAGGCGCGAGCCGAGCAGGACGCTCGGCTCGATCTTCCTGGCCGCGCAATGCGCCTCGGCCTTGGTAAGCAGGCCGATCATGCTGTTCAGCATTTGCAAATAGGCGGGAACGACGGCGTCGTAGAAGGACATGTGATGCTCTCTTCAATGAGGGAAAACTCAGGAGGAAACCTGAGCCACTCACATGGGAGCCTCATGGAATAATACAATCGTGGAAGCGGCTTGTGCGGTGCGAAAATTCTACCGCATCACCTTCTTCGGTGTCATCGCCGCCACACCCTCGCTGTCATCGCCCGGCTTGACCGGGCGATCCAGTACGCCGAGACGATTATGATTGAATCGATAGGCTGCGGCGTACTGGATGCCCCGGTCGAGCCGGGGCATGACAGAGGAGGGTTTAGCGGATCGTCGCCTGTGGCTGGGCCTGCACCGTGCCGCCGCGCATGCGCGCGAGCAGCTCGGCGGTCGGCCAGGAATCCGCTGGCAGGCCGTATTTGACCTGCATCGCTTTCACCGCGGCGCGGCTCTGCTGTCCCAGCACACCGTCGACCTTGCCGACGTTGAAGCCGGCGCGCACCAGCAGCTGCTGCAATTCCTTGAGCTCGTTGAATGGCAGTTGCGCGACCGGCGCCGCCGGCTTGCGCATCGGCGCCGCTCCGGCGATGCGCGAGGCGAGATAGCCCGCGGTGGTCGAATAGATCAGCGAGTTGTTCCACTCGGTGTAGGCGGCGAAATTCGGATAGGCCATGAAGGCCGGCCCGAAGCGTCCCATCGGCAGCAGCACGGACGCTGCCAGATTGTCGTTCGGCAAGGGGCGGCCGTCGGGATAAGTGACGCCCAGTTGCGCCCATGTCGAGCGCGGCTCGCGCACGGTAAGATCGGTCTTCTCCCACGGCAGGTTCGGCGGCACCTTGATCTCCTCCAGCCACGGCTCGCCGCGCCGCCATTTCAGTCCGTTTGCGATGTAGTTCGCGGTCGAGCCGATCACGTCGGCTGGCGAGCGCAACAGGTCGCGGCGTCCGTCGCCGTCATAGTCGACGGCGTAGTTGACGTAGTGCACGGGCAGGAATTGAGTCTGGCCGAGCTCGCCGGCCCAGGAGCCGATCATCTCCTCGGGATGCAGATCGCCGCGGTCGATGATCTTCAGCGCCGCGATGGTCTCGTTCACGAACATCTCCGAGCGGCGGCAATCATAGGCCAGCGACACCAGCGATTTCAGCGTCGGCAGGTTGCCCATGTTGGCGCCGAAATCGCTCTCGAGGCCCCAGAACGCGGCGATCACGGCGGGCGGCACGCCATATTCCTTCTCCGCGCGTGCAAACGCCGCGGCGTATTGCTTGATGTGCTGCTGCCCGTTCTGCATGCGATAGGGCGCGGCCATCCGGCCGGCGAATTCGGTGAAGAGCTGGCCGAACACGCGCTGGCCGCGGTCGCGGTTGACGATGCCCTGGTCGTAGACGAGATAGGGCGATGTGTCCGCGATCGTCCGCTGCGACACGCCGGCGGCGATGGCCTGCTGCTTCACGTCGGCGAGGAAGCGATCGAAGCTCGCGCCGTTATGGCAGGAGGCCGCGCGCGGCGACGGCGCACTGGCCTTGGGCGCCGCGGGTCTTGCGGGCGGCGGAGCGAACTGGGCAGAGGCGGTGGCGGAGCATGCGAGGAGCGCGACGGCCGCGATCGCGAATCGGGTCTGGAGCATGGGGGTTCCGGCGGGGAGGGCAGGCGTGGATTCGCCCGAAGTCTAAAGCATGATCCGGAAAAGTGCGAAGCGGTTTTCCGAGAAGATCATGCCTATCCAAACAGCCGCATCAGCAGCGCCTTGCCGACCGGGAGCGCTTTGACGCCCTGATAGGCGCGCACATATTCGCCGGCATAAAACGCCCTGATCGCGTGCACGCGCGTGTCCAGGCCCTCCTCGAACCGCACCGCGAATCCGTCCGTCGTCCGCCGCACTACCATCGCCGCGATCGAGCGGCCATAGATCCGGCATTCGATCGTGCTGCCGGGCCTCGGCGGATCGGGATCGATCAGGCGGGCCCCGGTGATGGAGATGTCGGCGAGCCGCGCGAGATGGGACCTGCCATCCTGGCGCAAAAGGACCGGTTCATTGCGATTGAACCGCTCCGCCTTGCGCTTGCGCGGCTGCTCGATGCAGACGAAGCAGACCACGGTGAGAATGAGCGCGTTGTAGAGGCTCCAGGCCAGCGCCAATCCGCCATAGGCGATGTTCTCGCCGTGCAGGTGCAGGATGAAGGCGTAAGCGATGGCCGCAAGCGTGATGAGCAGGGCGGTGCCATAGAGACGCAGCAACGGCCATTCGACGAAGCGCCTGTCGCGGTCGCCGCCTTTCGCGGTGACCTTGAACCTGTGTCCTTTCGGCTTCAACAGGCCGGTCGCAACCGCCTTGAGCACGGCGGGCGCCGCGATGAGCTGCGAGACATCCGTCATCATGGCGAGCGAACGGCCATGCGACAGCCAGGCCATGGTGAGACTGTTCCAGACATAGAACGGCAGAAAGATGCGCAATAGCTCGGTCAGGTCGGCCCGGACAGCCTTGATGCCGAACAGCAGGAACAGCCAGGGCACCACAAGGCCGGCCACCTTCGAGGTGTAGACCGCGGCCCAGCTCATGAAGGCGTCGACCAGCGAGAGCCGGTCGATGAAGGCAAGCTTCGACTTCCGCGAGAGCGGTCCGCTGCGGCCGCGTACGATCTGCATCAAGCCGAGGCACCAGCGCGCGCGCTGGGTGATGTATTCCTTCAGGCCTTCGGGCGCGAGCCCGATCGTCAGGCGCTCGTTGAGATAGATCGTGTTGAGGCCGCATTCCTTCAGGCGCAGGGTGACGAGGTAGTCTTCGGTCACCGAGTCGGTCGGAAATCCGCCGATCTGCACCAGCCCGGCGTAGCGAATGAGGGATGAGGTGCCGCAGCAAAACGCGACGCTCCACGCATCCTTTGCCGGCATGAGGATGTCAAAGAAGAATCGTTGCTCGTCGGGCCAGACGTCAGTCGCGGCAAGATTGGTCTGGATCGGATCGGGGTTGATGAAGTGTTGCGGCGTCTGCACCACCCCGACCGACGCATCGTCCATGAGCAAGATGGTGCGCGCCAGGAAGTCCGGCCGCGGCACGAAGTCCGCATCGAGAATGGCGACGAATTCCGGCCGCTCCGGCAGCGCGCCGACATGCTTGAGTGCGTGGTTGATGTTGCCGGCCTTGGCGTGCCGGTTGTCCGGCCGCGTCAGATAATGGCAGCCGAGCTCGCCCGACAGGCGTCGCAGCCAGGGCCGTCTTCCGTCGTCGAGCACCCAGACGCGATAGTTGCCGTAGTCCATACCGGTCGCCCCGATGATCGTGCGCTCGAGGATCGATCGTTCCTCGTTGTAGGTGCAGACGAAGACATCGATCAATGGTGCGAGCGGGTCGGTGGCGCGGTCGTCGATCCTCGCCGCGCCGGTGCGGTCGCGCGTCCGGCTCAGGAACAACAGCGATAGCGCGACCGCGACCAGCGAGGCCGCCTCCAGCAGCATGAAAGGGTAACCGATCACGGCGTCGATAGTCAGATGCGGTGGCGGGAGCGTCGACGTGACACGCCAATGAAGATAGCGCAGCAGCAACGCCACCGATACGACGGCCAGGAACGAGCGCGCCATCGTGCTGTCGCGCCTGAGCAGCGGCACGATCGCCATGAACGCGCCGAGCGCAATCATGCCGGGCGTCAGCGCCGTCGTCACGGCGTGGTCTCGTGCCGGGCGAACACGACGCGGCCAGTGCGTCCGACGGTGCAGGCGCGGGCCGCGGCATCGCGTGATGCCACGGTCACGCGATAGGGCTCCTTGCTCAGCGCATCCGGATTGATCGCGAGATTGGCGGGCGCGCCGGCGGCGCCGGTGAGATTGACCACGCGGCCGGAGATCGGCTCGCCGCCATCATTCGGCTCGAAGGTGGCGCGATCGCCGAGCTGCAAGCGGTTGTAGACGTTCTCGGTGACATTGGCGGTGATGACGGCGCCGCTGCAGTCGAGCACTTTGAGCAGGGGCTGGCCGGCCTGCACGTCCTCGCCCGGCGAGGTCATCATCTCCCAGACCGGTCCTGCGACGGGTGTCGTAATGTTGGCTTCGGACAGATCGGCGAAGCGGACCTCTTCCACGATGATCTCATTGGCGAGCCAGGCGATCTCAGTGTCGGTGCGTGCAAGATCGGCCTCGAGGTCGCCGGCGCGCTGGCGCATCTCTTCCTCGCGCTGCACCGAGCTTGGCCGGTCGTTGTAGCTGTCGCCGAGGAAGGAGCCGTTCTGTGCCGCGGCAAGCTCGACCTTGGCGGCGTCCAGCCGCTTGCGCGCGCCGAGCTCGGTCTGTTGCGAGACCGAAAGTTCGCGCGTCAGCCGCGCCAGCTCGACCGTCGAGACATTGCCGGATTTCGCCAGCGAGGAGGCGCGCTCGACAGCGGCGCTAGCCTCGTCCCGCCGCGCGGCCGCCGCCTCGATCGAGGTCTGGATCTCCGCAATGCGCGCCTCCAGCTGGAGCACGCGCCCCTCGCGGAATTGGGTGGCCTGCCGCGCAAGATCCTTTTGTGCGGCCTTCGCCGAGGTAAGCTTGGCGGCAAGGCTCGGCCGTTCGTTTTCAAGGCGCGCTTTCTGCCGCCGGAGATCGTCGAGCCGGGTCCGATCGCTGCGCGAGTTCACGACGCGCAGAACCACGGTTCCGGCTTCGAGCTTGGCCTGGTCGCTGAAGCGCTGAGCAGCCGCCACACGGCCGCCGATCGGCGTGCGCAAGGTGACGAGGCGGGAATTCAGCACCGCCTCGACGCTCGAATGCTCCCAGATCGCGCGCAGCGGCAGCCAGCCGAACACGGCGATGATGACGAGCCCGACGGCAATCTTGGCCCCGCGCCGCAGATACAGCCGGCGGCGTTCTGGTTCCGGCGCAGTCTGCCCATCGGATTGGTGGCCGGCTTCGTCGTGGGCGAACAGCTGCTCGTGCAGTGCCTCCTGCAAGCCCTTCGCGTCAGTCTTGCTCTCGTTAGGGGAAGGAGTGGATGTAGGGTCGACGGAAGCGGCGCGTGAGCGGTCCATCATGACGGGTCACCTTGCTGACGAGATGCCAACGGAACCGGTCAATGCACAAAACCGTGCGACGTGCCCGGTTACCGCGGATTAAGCCAACCCCGCGCTTTCCAGGTTGCTAAGTCTCCAAGTGTGTTTTTGCGCAAATCCCCGTCAAGGTTTAGCGGGAGTGGAAAGGCTGGCTGCACCTGCGATGGATCTGCGGCCCGGCGACGCACGAACCTTGCGGTCGTCGGCGGCATTCATACTTCGGGGGAGCCGGCCAGAGGCTCGCGCCCGCGGCCGCTCCAGGAGAGACGGCCATGAACTATCTTCGTACCGCAATGCTGCTCGCAGGCCTGACCGCCCTGTTCATGGGCGTCGGCTATCTGATCGGCGGCGCCTCGGGCGCCATGATCGCGCTCGTCATTGCCGCCGCAACCAATCTCTTCACCTACTGGAACTCCGACCGCATGGTGCTGTCGATGTACGGCGCCCATGAGGTCGATCGTTCGACCGCGCCGGAGCTAGTCGGCCTCGTCGCCGAGCTTGCCGGCCGTGCCGGCCTGCCGATGCCGCGCGTGTTCGTGATGGATGAGGCCCAGCCCAACGCGTTCGCAACCGGCCGCAATCCGGAAAACGCCGCGGTCGCCGTCACCACCGGTCTGATGAACCAGCTCAGCCGCGAGGAGCTCGCCGGCGTGATCGCGCACGAGCTCGCGCACATCAAGCATCACGACACGCTGCTGATGACTATTACCGCCACCATTGCCGGCGCGATCTCGATGCTCGCCCAGTTCGGCATGTTTTTCGGCGGCCACCGCGACAACAACAACGGTCCGGGCATCATCGGCTCGATCCTGTTGATGATCCTCGCTCCGCTCGGCGCCATGCTGGTGCAGATGGCGATCAGCCGTACCCGCGAATATGCCGCCGACAATCTCGGCGCGCGCATCGTCGGACAGCCGATGTGGCTGGCCTCCGCGCTGGTGAAGATCGAGGGCGCCGCGCACCAGGTGCCGAACGTCGAGGCCGAGCGAAACCCTGCGACCGCGCATATGTTCATCATCAATCCGCTGTCGGGTCATGGCGTGGACAATCTGTTTGCCACCCACCCCTCGACGCAGAACCGCGTCGCCGCGCTCCAGCAACTCGCGGCCGAGCTCGGCACGCGCGCGGCGCCGTCGGTCGGCGCCAACGAGAACTATCCGCCGCGCGGCCCCTGGGGGCGCTCCTCCTCACGTGGTCCTTCACGTGGTCCCTGGGGCTGACGGAGCCGGTAAGGATTTTGCGGCCGCCTTTGTGATCTGGCGCACACAGGAGCGTCCCCGACCGGTGCTAACACCTCCGCGTGACCATTTCTTCGAAAGGGGATGCGTGGCCGGCCTGCTGCCGGCCACCGTCGAAGATGACCAGATTTGCCGTACCATTGCTGATCGTCCTTTGCGTGCTCGTCGGCTTGTCCACGCACATGGTCGTCAATTGCGGCGACGAGGACGATCCCGACATCTGTTCGGCCGTGATCGGCTTCTCGCCGCTGCGCGGCTCGCTGATCGCCTTCGCCTATGCGGGGCGCGGGCGGATCGCGCTGCGTCACGGCGACTTCAGGCGGGCGATCGCCGATTTCGACCAGGCCATCCACCTCAATCCCAACCGCGCTTCGCTCTATCGCGACCGGGCGCTGGCGCGCCGGCAGAACGGCGACCTCGAGCTTGCCATTGCCGATTACGACGAGGCGATCGCGCATGATCCCAAGCTCGCCGCACCCTATCACCAGCGCGGTCTTGCGCTTGCCGCCACCGGCGATCTCGACCGCGCCATCCTGAGCTACAGCACGGCCGTCCGCCTCGATCCCGCCGATGCTCTGGCCCGTCTCGATCGCGGCCTTGCGTTCCTCGCCCGCGGCCAGGCCGACGACGCCCGTGCCGATTTCGAGGCCGCGCTGGCGCTGCCCGCCGGCAAGGACCCTCACGCGCGAGAGACCGCGCGCGCCAAGCTCGCGGAGATCGCCAGCGCCGAGCCGACACAGGTTGCCGCGCCGCGAAGGTGAGGGGAGTCTCTCCGCGAACCCGGAATCGTAGGGCGGGCAAAGGCGTGCAGCGCCGTGCCCACGTCCTATCTCAATCGCCGCGAACGGTGGGCACGCTTCGCTTTGCCCACCCTACGATGCGTCTGTAGGACAGGTGGCTTGCCGTATAGCGGCGAGACGGGTGAGAGATGCGAGAGCACGACTGTCGGCTGCCTGCTGCGCGCATGAACCAACTAGGCTAATATGAGTTGGATCTCTACTGTCCGGGGCCAGAGTGCATCCATGTCGTGCGCGCTTGGAGGAGCTTCCAATGTGCAAATGGGCTTTGACGATTTTGACCGTGGGTATCGCCCTGATAGCGGGAGACGCTCGGGCCCAAAGATATGACCCGGCTTTTCCCGTTTGCTTGAACGTGGTTTCTCGCGGAATGACCCCTTACTACCGATGCAGCTTCATGACGATGGACCAATGCAGGGCATCGGCAAACGGTCAGATGTGCGTCCTCAATCCGTATTACGCCGGTGCGGCAGCCAGAGGGAACTCTCGGCGTCATCATCGTCAGACCTACGCGCCACCGAGGCCGCCGATCCAGTACCGGGCTGCACCATATAACCAGTTCAATGAACCCTATTATGGAGCGTCCCAAGGCTACGCGCCTGGCGAGAAACAGCGATTTCTCGACAGCTTGAGGCGATACATGTGAGGGATGTCGCTCGACTGTGTTCGAGCAGCACATGCCTAAAGCATGATCCGGAAAAGTGTGCAGCGGTTTTCCGAAAAGATCATGCTCAATCAATAGCCTAAAGCGCGATGACGATTCATCCTAATCGCATCGCGCTTTAGGGCGGGAGGAATCTTTGAGGTCGCGGCCGGCCCGATTGCAGCGGGCACGCGGGAGCGTGTCGCAAACGCGCAACGCGGCGATCCGATCAAGCCGGAGCTATAAGGCGACAGGCCGGCGAGCCTCCAGATCGCCAATCCCGCGGCGGCGATCAGGGAGGTGCAACGACTACGTCTTCTTTTTCGCTTTCGCTTTCTTTGCGGCCTTCTTCGCCGGTTTCTCGTCCTTTGCCTTCTTCGCCTTCACCGTAACAGGCGTGCTGGCGGCCAGGCGCATCGATCGCGCGTAGCTGTCGGCGACGTTGTCGGCGGACATCTGCAGGCGCTTGGCGGCCGCATTGGCCTGCTCCATGGTGGCCTTGGCCATCATCTTGAAGCGCTCGCCGGTCTCCTTGCCCTTGGCCTTGGCCGCAAGGCTGTTGAAGCGATCCCGCCGCTCCTTGGCACGGGTCATCAGACCCGTATGCAGCTGTCTGGCCAGTTGCCGGATCACGACATCCAGGTCGGCGTCCGCCATGTTCTCTCATCCCCTTCGAAAAACGCTATCGATGCGGGCGGGACTATGCAGATCGGACCCCGCCTTGGCAATTCCCGGCGGTGCGTCATCCGCAGCTTCCGGCGTGCGAAACAAAAAAGCCGCGCTGTTCGCGCGGCTCTTTGGCTCGGCTTGGCGCCTTCCGCTCACTTGAGCGAGGCGACCGGGCCGTTCGAGGCTGCCGGCTCGGGGTCGAAACCGAACACGCCGACCAGGTATTTGTAATAGTCCGGCATCTTCTCCTTGAGCGCCTCGCGCGACTTCGGATCGTGGAATTCGCTTTTGCCGGCCAGGAAGATGCTGGCGGTCACCGCAAAGAATTCCATGGGATTCTTCATCGCATAGGATTCCTTGGGCAGGAGATCCTTGGACTTGGCCAGGGCGTAATAGGCGATCACGCCCTTGTTGGCGTAGCCGTCGGGCAGCAGCCGCGCGTGATAGGCATGCAGCAGCTCGTGCAGCAGCACGGCCTCCTTCTCGTAGCGCATCATGTCGGGCCGCAGCATGATCACGCCGAGCCCGGAATCGACCGCGAGGTCGACGGCATTCGGATTGGTCCAGCGCTGCTTGGCAGGATCCCACACCGTCAGCGTCCGCGGCACGCGGCGCTCGGCGTTGGGGGCGACGCGGCCGTAGCAGGCGGTTGCGGCGCCCTCATCGAGGCAGGCGAGCTCGCTCGCGATGATCGGCACGGTGCGGAAGAAGCGCAGCACGCGGGGCGACAGGCCGGCCGCTTCGACGGCGTCGATCTGCTGCTTCAGATTGTCGGTGAGCTTGTCGACGTCCTTGCGGTCGGAATTCTCCGACAGGTCGAACATGTAGCCGCGATAGCTCTGGAAGCCCGGCGGCAGCGACTGCGCCGCGTCAGCATCGAGCGACCCGGCACGGGACGGATTGGCGAACAGCGCGCCGACGATGGTTGCGGTCAGCAGCAACGCAATGCGCATGATGAACCCCCTGATGTCACTTCGCCCGGCAGATTAGGCCGCCCTTGTTTGCGAAAAGTGAGTGCGGCGAGACTAAGGCGCCGATGTTGAGGCGTGCTTAACCGTTGGTTGCAGATCGCGGAGATGGATTAGGAGAGGATTAACCAAGCGTGGATCGGCGGCACGGTTCGGCGTAACATCCGCCTCCGGGCAACAGGCCCGGAAGTCCAGACAGCCGGAAGGGGAGGATGCCATGTATGCCGCCATCCGTCAGGCCAAGGCGAAAAGCGGGAGCGCGGAAGAGCTGACGCGCCGCATCAAGGACGGTGCCGTTCCCATCATCAGCGACGTCGAGGGTTTCCGCGCCTATTACGTCGTCTATGCCGGCGACGACACGGTCACCGCGATCTCGATCTTCGACAAGTTCGAGCAGGCCGAGGAGGCGAACAAGCGCGCCATCGCCTGGATCGAGAAGGATCTCGGCCCGCTGCTCGCCGGCGACGCGCGCGCCGTGGCGGGGCCGGTGATCGTGCATACGCTGGCGTAGGATGGGCGCGGATCGCTCTCGCCTCACACTCAACTGTCATCGCCCGGCTTGACCGGGCGATCCAGTACGCCGTGACGGCTGTAATAGAGCCGATAGGTTGCGGCGTACTAGATGCCCCGCCTTCGCGGGGCATGACAGTGTGTATTGAGCGTGCGCTTTCCAGCAAAGCGAACGCCACTCACAACTCCCGCGCATTCGAGAACGCAAAGCTCGACACCCGCCGCGTCGTCTCGTCCAGGATCAACGTGCGCGTGATCGGCGGCTCGGCGCGCTGGGCGCAGTTCTCACGCTCGCAGAGGCGGCAGTTGACGCCGATCGGGGTGCCCTCGGCCTTCTCCAGATCCATGCCCGTGGCGTAGGTCAGGCGGGCGGCATGGCGGATCTCGCAGCCGAGGCCGATGGCGAAGCGCGGCTGCGGCAGCGGATGCGGCGCGACGGGGCGGCGCACCATCTGCGCGATCGAGAAATAGCGCGTGCCGTCGGGCAGCTCGATCACCTGCTTGAGCAGGCGATCCGGCGTGTCGAAGGTCGAGTGCACGTTCCAGAGCGGACATGTGCCGCCGAATTTCGAGAACGGGAACGTGCCGGAGGAGAAACGCTTGGAGACGTTGCCGGCATTGTCGACGCGCAAGAGGAAGAACGGAATGCCGCGCGCGTTCGGCCGCTGCAGCGTGGTGAGGCGGTGGCAGACCTGCTCGAAGCCGGAATTGAAGCGCTGTGCCAGCACGTGGATGTCGTAGTTCAGCGCTTCGGCGGCCGCGAGGAACGCCGGGTAGGGCATCATCACGGCGGCCGCGAAATAATTGCCGAGGGTGATCCGGAACAGCCGGCGCGGCGCGTCGTCCAGCGGGCCGGCACGGCCGATGATGGTCTCCAGGGCCTGCGCGCATTCCCCCAAGCCAAGCTGGAAGGCGAGCTGGAATGCGCGGCCGGGCGGATCGACCAGCTCCGAGATCAGCAGCTGCCGACGGTGGCGGTCGAAGCGGCGGAGCGTCTCGCGCATCACGTCGACCGGCATGATGCGGGTCTGGATCGAGTGCTTCTCACGCAGGCGCGCGACCAGCGCGGCGTACAGCCCTTCGGCGGGCACGTTCAGCTCGTCGCGCAGGTTTTCCGCGGCCTGCTCCAGCTCCGGAAAATAGTTGCGGTTGGCCTCGATCAGCTCGCGCACGCGCTCGACCGGATTGGCTTCAAAGCGCGTGCCGACGTCGCGGTCGGCCATCTGCGCCGCCGCCAGCGTCTCGCCCTGGCGCGCCTCGGTATAGGCGGCGTAGAGCCGCTGCAGCGCATGGGTGACGCCCGGGCAGAGCTCGGCGAGGTCGCGCAGCTCCTGCTTGGGCACGTCGATCTGCCGGAACAAGGGATCGGAGAAGATCTCGTTCAGCTCGGCGAAGAAGCGGTCTTCGTCGGCGGTGGCGAGGTCGCGCAAGTCGAGGTCGTAGGTCTCGGCCAGCCGCAGCAGGATCTGCGCCGTGACGGGGCGCTGGTTCCGCTCAATCAGGTTGACATAGCTCGGCGAGATCCCGAGCCCCTCGGCGATCTGGGTCTGCGACAGCCCCAATTGCTGCCGGATCCGCCGGAAGCGCGGGCCAACGAAGAGTTTCTTGCCGGACTCGGCGGGCATGTCTCAGATCTCCAGGCTCATCAAGGTCAGAACAGCTGACCTATATTGTTACAAGATTTACAAAATAACATCTATTACACGTTCAGATGTTACATGACATCACCAATAAAAAACAAGCCATCTATACGAACTTTGTCTTTTCGCTTTTAGCTCCTGACACGCATCTCGCAATGCATTGTCAAGAATGTCGATGGCCGTACTGCCATCGTCAGCGAAAGGATCAGGCACATGAACTACCAGCCCCGCGGCATCAGCACCCTCCAGGGTCCGTCCTCGTATCAGGACGAGGTCAAGGCGGCTCAGGCGCTCCTCGAGACCCAGCCGACCTGGAATGGCGTGTCGGCCGAGGCCGTCGCGCGCATGCGCCTGCAGAACCGTTTCAAGACCGGCCTCGACATCGCCCGCTACACCGCGGCCGTGATGCGTGCCGACATGGCCGCCTATGACAAGGATCCGACCAAGTACACGCAGTCGCTGGGCTGCTGGCACGGCTTCATCGCCCAGCAGAAGCTGATCTCGGTCAAGAAGCACTTCGGCGGCAAGACCGACCGCACCTATCTGTATCTCTCGGGCTGGATGATCGCGGCGCTGCGCTCCGAGTTCGGTCCGCTGCCCGACCAGTCGATGCACGAGAAGACCTCGGTGCCGGCGCTGATCGAGGAGCTCTACACCTTCCTGCGGCAGGCCGATTCGCGCGAGCTCAACGACATCTTCCGTCTGCTCGACAAGGCGCGCAAGGAAGGCGACAAGGCCCGCGAGAAGGAGCTGATCGAGAAGATCGACAACTTCCAGACCCACGTCGTGCCCGTCATCGCCGACATCGATGCCGGCTTCGGCAACGCCGAGGCGACCTATCTGCTTGCCAAGAAGATGATCGAGGCGGGTGCCTGCGCGCTCCAGATCGAGAATCAGGTCTCGGACGAGAAGCAGTGCGGTCACCAGGACGGCAAGGTCACCGTGCCGCATGACGTCTTCCTGGCGAAGATCCGCGCCTGCCGCCACGCCTTCCTCGAGCTCGGCGTCGAAGACGGCATCGTCGTGACCCGCACCGACTCGCTCGGCGCCGGCCTGACGCAGCAGATCGCGGTCAGCCACAAGCCCGGCGACATCGGCGACCAGTACAACAGCTTCCTCGATTGCGAGGAAATCACCGCGGAGAACGCCAAGAACGGCGACGTCATCATCAACCGCAACGGCAAGTTGATGCGCCCGAAGCGGCTGCCCTCCAACCTCTACCAGTTCCGCCCCGGCACCGGTGCAGACCGCTGCGTGCTCGATTGCATCACC
Organism: Bradyrhizobium sp. WBAH42; assembly: GCF_024585265.1. NCBI lineage: Bacteria > Pseudomonadati > Pseudomonadota > Alphaproteobacteria > Hyphomicrobiales > Nitrobacteraceae > Bradyrhizobium > Bradyrhizobium sp. WBAH42. The sequence continues at coordinate 7,339,132 of NZ_CP036533.1, read as the reverse complement.
TCGCTGCAGAACGGCGCCGACCTGCTCTGGATCGAGACCGAGAAGCCGCATATCGAGCAGATCGCGAGCATGGTCGACCGCATCCGCAAGGTCGTGCCGAATGCCAAGCTCGCCTATAACAACTCGCCGTCGTTCAACTGGACGCTCAACTTCCGTTGGCAGGTCTACGACGCGATGAAGGAAGCGGGCCAGGACGTCAGCAAGTACAACCGTGCCGAGCTGATGAAGGCGGAGTACGACGACACGCCGCTGGCGAAGGAAGCCGACGAGCGCATCCGCACCTTCCAGGCGGATTCGGCCAAGCGCGCCGGCATCTTCCACCACCTGATCACGTTGCCGACCTATCACACGGCGGCGCTCTCGACCGACAATCTCGCCCGCGAGTATTTCGGCGAGCAGGGCATGCTCGGCTACGTCAAGAACGTCCAGCGCGCCGAGATCCGTCAGGGCATCGCCTGCGTGAAGCACCAGAACATGGCCGGCTCCGACATCGGTGACGACCACAAGGAGTACTTCGCGGGCGAAGCTGCCCTGAAGGCGGGCGGCGCCCACAACACGATGAACCAGTTCGGCTAACGGCGGATCGGACCGGTCTGGACGCCAGCTTGGAGTCCAGGCCGGTCACGCACCTCAACAGGAGACTGACAATGACCAAAGGCAGCAATTTCTGGGTGATCGGCGGCGAGTTCGGCTCGATGAACTTCCACAAGCTCGTCGAAGGCTCGGCCCAGGTCAAAGGTCCGTTCAAGACCCGCAAGGAAGCCGAGGACTGCTGGCGCGAGGTATCGGAAGAGAGCCGCCACAAGGCCGGCGTCCGCTTCTCGATCGTTGAAGAGCCGCAGCGCGCCCCGGCAGCCTGATCGGCAGCTGCCGAGCTGAAACAATCTGAAACAAGAAGACGTCCAAGGACGGATGGTCCCATCCAGGCCTCGAGCCTGGGTGGGATCGTCTGCTTTTGGCACAGGCGAAACGGCTGTGGGCGCCGTAAGTCTCTGGAATTGTGGGCCTTTGCGGAGGGTTTGGTTGCTGATAGGTTAATCGGGATAAGTCGAGGACGAGGCCGACAATGTCAGAGCCCGAGACCAGCGGGACCCAAGCCGGCCAGCCGCGCCCGGTGCGGCTGCGCGATGCGTTGCTGCGCGCGCGGATTGAGGCGGCCGACCGGACCGGCGTCGTCGTCGATTTGCGCGACGCCGAGGTGGCGCGGCTCGAGATCCTCAACGACGCGCTCGATCCCCTGTTCGCGCAGGTGCCCGATCAGATCGACCTGTTCGACCGCGGCATCAGCCAGGGCGATACGCCGCGGCTCTGGATCGACGTCGTCGCCCACATCGTGATGGGCCGCGACAAGCGGATGTACCGATTCGTCCAGGACACCCGCTTCGGCCGCATCGTGCTCGCCGAATCGCACGACACCGCAATGATCGTCGAGGCCGTCATCGACTATGTCGCGCGCCGCATGATCGAGCGCGAGCGTGCGATGGTGATCGCGCCCGAACCGCAGGCCCCGGCCGCCGCGCCGCCGCGCCGCTCGCGCCTCTGGCCGTTCGTGTTCGGCTTCGTGCTCGGCGCTGCCGCGTTGTTCGGGCTCGCAGTGCTCGCGGTCTTGCGGAACTGGTGAGGCTCTCTCCGCCGTCATTCCGGGGCATGCGCAGCATGAGCCCGGAATCCATCGGGCAGCAGCGCATGGCGATGAATGGATTCCGGGCTCGCGCTTCGCGCGCCCCGGAATGACCGAGACCTCAAATCAACCGCACATGCTTGATCTGCCCGATCTGAAATCCAGCCCCGAGGCTTCGCACCGTCTGCTCGCAGCGCCAGCCGGCATTGTCCTTCTCGATCGTGAACAGATTATACGCCGCCGCGGGATAGCGTCCGTGCGCGAGCGCGGAGGCCGAGGGCACGCCGAGCGCGGGAATGTTGCCGTTCGGACCCTCGAACCACATCGTCGAATGAATGTGATCGTGCCCGTGCAGGACCAGCTCGACGCCGTGGCGCTTCAACAGCGCCAGCAGCTCCGGCGCGTCGGTCATCCGCTTCGCCCGCGCGCTGGATTTCAGCGGATGATGCACCAGCAGCACGCGGAATACGTCTTCCGCCGCGAGCCGCTCGAGCACCTCCGCAAGCGCAGCGAGCTGATCGCGCCCGAGCGTGCCGGTCGCCATCAGCGGCAGGGTCGGCACCGCCGTGGACAGGCTGATCAACGCCAGCGGCCCGCGCCGGCGCACCGCGGGGAAGGCTGCACCGCCGGGTGTGTCCGCGGCGATGTAGTGCAGGAACGTCTCGCCGAAGCGATGCCGCGTCGCGCTGACATAGGCGTCGTGATTGCCGGGAATCGCGGTCACGCGGTCGGGCGGGCCGACGCTTTCGAGCCAGGCCAGCGCCGGTGCGAACTCAGCCTCCAGCGCCAGGTTGACGAGATCGCCCGTCACTGCGATGTGGTCGGGCGCCTGCGCCTTCATGTCGGCAACGAGCGCATCGAGCACCTCGCGGCGCTGGTACTTGTGGCGGTTGCGGGTCCAGTTGACATAGCCGAGCGCGCGCTTGCCCGCGAGCTCGATCAGACGCGGCTTCGGCATAGGCGCCAGATGCGGATCGGACAGATGGGCGAGCGTGAAGGGAGTCAGCGTGAAGGGAGTCATGGCGCGCGAATGCCTCGCTATTGCTCCGCTGTAATGGCAAGGTCGCGCGCGTCGCGCAAGCAGGGCCCGAACAGGGGCGTCGAGGAAGCCTGATGGGAGAACGTCTGAACCGGGCCCGACGGAAAGCCGAGCCGCTGCTGCGGCGGGTCTTCCACGTCTATTTCCTGCTCGTCCGCGGCATGACGCTGGGCGTCCGCGCCGTGGTGCTGGATGCCGATAATCGCGTCTTCCTGGTCAGGCACAGCTACGTCAGCGGCTGGTATTTGCCTGGCGGCGGCGTCGATTTCGGCGAGACCATGGAAGAGGCGCTGCGGCGCGAGCTCAAGGAGGAGGGCGACATCGACCTGACCGGCGAGGCGATCCTGCACGGCGTCTTCCTCAACAGCCACGTCTCCCGCCGCGACCACGTCGCGGTCTACGTGGTCAGGCAGTTCAGGCAGGACCGCGTCCCTGAGCCAAACCGCGAGATCGTCGAATGCGGGTTCTTCGACAACGCCGCGTTGCCCGAGGGCACCACGCCCGGCACGCGGCTGCGGATCGCCGAGGTGCTCGGTGGCAAGCCCTTGATTGCGACGTGGCGCTGAGGGCGGCCTGTGCTAGTAACCCGCTTGACGCGCGCCACGGAAGACCGGATGAAAATTGCCAAGCTCGCCTTCGGCCTGATCTGTCTTGCGATCCTCGCCAGCAACATCGTCACGATGTCACGCTGGAGCGAGGCGCGCGGGGTCTATGACGACATCTGCTATCTCCGCCAGGCGCATCTGTTCCAGCGCCTCGGCATCGGTGGGCTCAACACCAATGCCCACCTGGACTACGACCAGTATTTCGAAGGCAAGCTGAAGCAGATCGCGTTCGCCGAATGGCAGGACCCGCTGCGCTGGCCGTGCCACAACCCGATGCCGAGCGGCAAGGTCGTGATGCAATATCCGCCGGGCACCGGCTTCCTGCTGGCGCTGTTTCCCGAAGGCAACCAGGTGGTGCCGCTGTACATCGCCGCGAGCCTGATCGTCTGCGGCCTTGCGCTGACGGGCATTGCCATGGCGCGCACGCTGCCTGCCATCGTCGGCGCCGGCCTGTTCGGCGCGCTTGCCGTCTATCTCATGATCAACCCGGCCAAGGCGAGCTATTCGATCGCACCGACCATGGCGCTCTGCGCGGTCGCGGGATTCCTGACCGCGTTGTGGCTGACCAGGGAGAAACGCAGCGTGCTGCTGATTGCGCTGGTCGGCCTCCTGCTCGGTGCCTCCGTCAATTTCAGATTGCCGAATGCGCTGCTCGCGGCCGGCTATGCCATCTATCTGGCCCTTGCGTTCCTGCGGACACGGACGCTGTCAGGCTTCGCGCAGGGGCTCGGCTTCGGCGTCGCTGTCCTCGTCGGCATGGCCCCGACCCTGGTTGCGCAGGCCATCAATGCCGGCAGCCCGCTGGCCACGACCTATGGCAGCGCCGACGTGGTCGCGCCGGCCTTCGACCTTGCCGTGCTCGGCCATTATCTGCGCGACATGCAATTCGTGCTGATCGTGCTGGCGATCGGCACCACGGCCTTTCTGTTGCGGGTGGGAGAGGGCAGCGTGCGGCAGGTGGCCCTCGTCGCCGCCGGCAATCTCGTCGTCAATCTCGGCTTCTTCCTGAGCCATCCGATCTTCACGCCCTACTACATCGTGCCGATTGCGATGCTCTCGCTGTGGAGCGTCGCGTTCGCCTGGCTGATGCAGCAGGCCGCGGCGCAACAAGCCACGCCGCTCGGGCGCGAGCCGACAAGCCTCGGAGTGCCGTCGCGATGACCTCAGCGCAGCTTCGCATCGCCGTGCTGGTGCCCTGCTACAACGAGGAGGCCGCGGTCGCCACCGTCGTGGCCGATTTCCGCAAGGCGCTGCCCTCGGCGCAGATCTACGTCTACGACAACAATTCGCGCGACCGGACCGCCGAGGTCGCGCGCGAAGCCGGCGCGATCGTGCGCAGCGAGCGCCGGCAGGGCAAGGGCCACGTCGTGCGCCGCATGTTCGCGGACGTCGAGGCCGACGTCTATGTGCTGGTCGACGGCGATGCGACCTACGATGCGCCGAGCGCGCCGCGCATGATCGACAGGCTGCTCGACGATCATCTCGACATGGTGGTCGGCCTGCGTGTCGATCAGGTCCAGGCCGCCTATCGGCTCGGCCATCGCACCGGCAACCGCATGCTGACCGGCTTTTTGTCCTCGACCTTCGGCCACGCTTTCAAGGACATCCTGTCCGGCTACCGGGTGTTCTCGCGCCGCTTCGTCAAATCCTTCCCCGTCCTCTCCGACGGTTTCGAGATCGAGACCGAGCTTGCGGTCTATGCGCTGGAATTGTCGCTGCCGGTCGCCGAGGTCGAGACGCCCTATTACGCGCGCCCCGAAGGCTCGTTCTCCAAGCTCAACACCTGGCGCGACGGCTTTCGCATCCTCGGCACCATGCTGAAGCTCTACCGTTCCGAACGGCCGTTGCGCTTCTTCACGGTGATCGGAATCCTGCTGGCGCTGGCCTCGATCATCCTCGCGATCCCGATCGTGATCACCTTCATCGAAACCGGGCTCGTGCCGCGCCTGCCCACCGCGGTGCTGTCGATGGGCCTGATGATCATGGCCCTGCTGGCGGCATCGTCCGGGCTCGTGCTCGACACGGTGACGCGAGGCCGGCGGGAGATGAAGATGCTGGCCTATTTGTCCCAGCCGGCGTCGAACCGGGACGCAGGCTGAGCCGGGCCCGCAGCTCGCTCCGCTGGAGAGAGGCGAGGCCCGGCACCGATGGCGCCCATGGACCTCCGCAGGCGCAAGTGCTACTCCGCGAATTGACATGAACGATCTCTCACTGACCATCCTTCCCGAAGCCGCCGGCGACGCCCAGGCCATCGAGCGGCTGCACGAACGGACCTTCGGCCCCGGCCGCTTCGTGCTGAGCGCCTACCGGATCCGCGAGCACGTCGACCATCTGCTCGATCTGTCCTTTACCGCCCGCATCGGCACGCTCCTGGTCGGCTCCGTCAGGCAATTGCCGATCCTGATCGGCGACACGCCGGCGCTGCTGCTCGGGCCGCTCACCGTCGAGCCGCCGTTCCGCGAGCGCGGCATCGGCCGTCAGTTGATGGAGCGCGCGGTGAAGGACGCCAAGGCGAAAGGTCACCGCCTGGTGCTGCTGGTCGGCGACGAGGCCTATTACAGCCGCGTCGGTTTCAAGCCGGTGCCGAAGGGCCGCGTCACCATGCCAGGTCCCGTCGATGCCGCCCGCATCCTGGTGTTCGAGCTCGTCGACGGCGCCTTCGAGGGCGTGTCGGGCGCGGTCGGCCCCGACTGGAGCAAGGCGCGGAAGTAGGAGTGGCGCGCAGCCCGGATAAAGCGCAGCGCAATCCGGGAAGGTCTCCCCGCGACGCGAGACCCCGGATTACACAGGCTCAGCGAAGCAATCCAGAATCTTTCTGCGGTGGCAGTCTGGATTGCTTCGTCGCAAGGGCTCCTCGCAATGACGGTGTTTGTCGTCACCTAGAACTTGAAATTCGCGAACGCCCGCACGCCGATGCCGGGCATCAAGACCTCGTCCTTGGTGTAGGACACATGGTTGCGAATGTTCTCGTTGAGGAGATTGTTGCCGACGATGCCGGCCATCATCTCGCGCGCACCGAACCAGTTGCGGTCGAGCTTGGTCTTGTAGCTGACCTCGGCCTTCAGCAGATTGTAGCCCGACGTCGGCGTCTCCGCGATCACGGCGACGTTGTTCTGCGCGAAGGCGTGCAACAGGTTGACGCGCATCAGCCAATTGTCGTCGCGCCAGAACACGCCGCCGCCCATGCGCACCGGCGGAATCCGCGGCACGTTGGTGCCGTCGGAGAAGGTGGCGCGGACCACGTCGAGCTGGTTCTCGATGCCCCAGATGCCGCCCTGGAACGCGCCGATATCCAGCTGCGACTGGAATTCGCCGCCGCGGAAGTTCGCATTGCGTTGCGAGTAGACCGCCTGGTTCAGCTCGGCCCCCGGCGTGCCGCAGGACGCAAAATCGTCGTCGCAGCTCACGCCGGTGAGGCGGCGATAGATGAAATTGTCGAAATGCGTGTAGTAGACCGTCGCCTCGAACCGGAACGGCCCCGTCGCCCTGCGGACGCCGAGCTCGATCGATTTCGCGGTCTCGATCGTGAGGTTCGGATTGCCGATGTCGAAAGTCGCGGTCGCATCATGGCCACCGCGGGAGAACAGCTCGGCTGCCTTCGGCGCGCGCTCGACATATTGCGCGGTGATGCTGCCGACCATTCCGCCCGGCAAATCCTGCAGCAGGCCGATGCTGCCGCTCTTCGGCGTGAAGGACGGGTTGCGCGCGATCGCCGCCTGCGGCGTGCCGTCGGGCAGGTAATCCGCCGGGAAGTTCGGCGTCGTGCCGTGCAGCTCGACATGCTCGATCCGGCCGGCGATCTGCGCCCGCGTCGCTTCCGAGAACTTGAACTCGTTGAAGGCGTAAGCCGCGACGCGCGTGTTGGTGTTGGGATCCCACAGCCCGTTGAACAGCGTGCCGGGATTGTCGGGGCTCGGCGCGCTCAATTCCTGGTGCCCGACCTGGAAGCCCAGCGCCGTCGTCACTTCGGCGAAGCGCGCGTTGAACGGCATCAGCTGCACCTCGGTGCGGATCTCCTGCTCCTTGTTGGTGAAGGTTTGCCGGATGCCGTCGCTGTTGAGGTCGGCGGAATCGGCAAGGCCAATCTCGTTGTGCCGGTAGTCGGTCGCGCCGGCCCAGAACCGGATCGTATCGATCGCGGCCGCGTCGGGGCGGTACTCGCCCTTGACGTTGATCTTGGTCTGGTGACCGTCGATCCGCGTCTTGTGGTCGGCGCCGTCGATGCCGGGGATGTGGTAGAGCGAATCGTTCTGCGTGATCGATGCGCCGATATAGCCGCCCTGGAAGAAGTACGAGCCGCCGATCGATGCGCCGTCCGAGCGCGTCGCCGAGTTCGGCTGGCGGCCGTTCACGGGGCGCGACTGGTCGGTCAGATAGGGATAGCTCGGGATGTAATAGTCCGAGGTGGCGCGTCCATAGGCGTCGGCATGGAAGGCAAAATTGCCGCCGCCGGCGTCGAGCAGCACGCCGCTCTCGATGCCGCGGTCGACCGAAGAGAACGCGGTGCGCGTCTCCGCGGTGACGCAGGGCGACGTCGCAGCGTTCGCGAGCGGGGCCTTGGTCGGCAGGCCGAAGGCCTGGAACGACGGCGCGCAGGAGGGCAGCGCGTCCGGAATCCGGTTGTTGGTGGCGCTGACCACGCCGCCGATCGAGGTCGAGCCGTAGCGCAGCGCCGCCGGCCCGCGAACCACCTCGACCTGGTTGGTCGCGAGCGGATCGATCGGGACGAAATGATCCTCGCCGAGGTCGGAGGCGCCGCCGCCATTGGTGCCGTTCTCGACGATGCCGACGCGGTTGACGTCGAGACCCCTGATGATCGGCCGGCTGGAGGCGCCGGGCGCGAAGCTCGATCCGGTGATGCCGGGCTTGGAGAACAGGAGATCGCCGAGCTGACCGCCGCCCTCGCGGCGGATCTCCTCGTTCGGCACCACGGTGACGGTGGCGAACTGGTTTGTCACGATCGGCAGCACGCCCTGCTGGGGCGCGGCGGGCACGGGCGCTGCCGGCGCCGCTTCCGCCGTCTGCTCGCGGCTGCGCACCCGCGCGGTCCGCGTGCCGCGGCCTGCGTTGCGGGACGGCACCACCGCTCGACGCACGATCGGGCTCGGCGCCGTCACGGTGACGGCGGGAAGCTCGGTCGACGATTTGTCTTGTGCCGGCTGTTGTGACGAGTCTTGGGCGAACGCGGATGTAGCGGCGGCGCCGAGCAGGAGCAGGCTTGCTCCGCCAAGGCGCTGCGCGCGTCGCAATTGAAATGACATGGTCCTGATTCCACTCAGACGCCGTCCGGATGATGCTCTGCTGATCGGAGGCGGCCTGCCGTCGCGGCGCGACGGAATTCGACTTCAACTTCTCCCAGGCACTTGCCGATGCACGGCGAGGCTGGGCGTGATCAAGCGTTGGAGATCAGGACGCAGGAGGGCCGCGCGGCTGGAATGCCGTGCCGGCAGATTTCAGATGAGCGAACTCGGCGTCGAGGGTGCGCTGGAGCAGCTCGATCGCCTGCGGCAGCAACAGCACGGGCGGCGTCGCCGACACGATCGTGCCCGCCATCGCAATGATGGCGCAGATGGCGCAATTGTCGTCGCCCGAATGCTCGCGGTCGGGGCCGGCAGGCGATTGCTTCTGCACCGCGGCGCGGTCGATCGCAGCATCGCCCTTGCTGCCGTCGGTCTGCTGGGCCGAGGATTGAGCGAGGGGCGCGGCCTGCGCGAACCAATGGCTGTGGCCGAAAGTCAGCGCGAGCTGCACCAGCATCGCGAACAACGCGAGCCGGGCGCCGTGCCTGCTATTCGACCGGAACCACTTCATCTGAAAACGCCACCCCCACACCGGGGCGTCAATCCCAGGACGCCGCGATGTTATAGTATAACATCGCCCGATCGGTCAGCGGATGTCAACGGCAGGCGGGATCGGCGCATGCAGGCCGCCCAGCCGATGTGTCGTTCGGGCAACTAGCGCCCCTCGCGGACCCACGTCGCCGCAAACGCGCCGAGCAGCAGCAGCAGGCCGATCAGGCCGGAGAAGATCGGCAGCACGCCGACGCCCTTGACCACGCTGGCATCGCGCATCCGCACGCCCATCCAGCCGTCGCCGTGGAACATGCCGACCGAGCGAACCGGCAGGATGCGCGGCAGCTCGACGCTCGAGCCAGCGGCCACACGCACGGCATCGCCGCCCGTCGCCTGTGTCAGCGGCATCAACGTATCGACCGTGGAGGTGACTTCCGAAAACTCCTTCGGATTGGTCGGGCCGACATTGATCAGCGCCTTCAGCGTGCCGTCGGTGGCCTGCCACAGGCCGAGCTCGTTGGCCGGCAGGCTGGCGCGCCACTCGCCGGGATCGCCGGGGGAGAGCGTCAGATCCTGCGACACGCCCGATGGCGAGGTCACGCTGACAGGCTGGACGCTGTCCGCCATGGTCTGACGCACCACGACGAGGTCCTTGCCCTGCACCTGGAGGCGCAGAGCTTCTTCGTCGAGATCAGGCTGCTTCATCAGCCAGTGCGACATCCGCCGGAGCAGGTCGAGATGCGGGCCGCCGCCCTCATAGCCGCGCGCCCACAGCCAGATGTGGTCGGACAGCAGAAGCGCGACGCGGCCCTCGCCGAAGCGCGACAGGAACAGCAGCGGCTTGCCGTCGACGCCGGTCATGACGGGCGGGTTGACCGCGTTGCGGGTGTCGACGGTGCGGAAGAACCGGCTCCAGCGCGGCGGCTCGCTGGCGGAGCCTTCCAGCCCGCGCGTGACGGGATGACGTTTGCCGATGTCGGACAGATGCGCATAGAACGGCTTCTCGGTGACGCCGACGGGTTCAGCCGGCAGCACCGAATCGAGCGGCGTGCGCCAGATGCTGCTGTTCGAGGCATAGTCGGGTCCGGCCGAGACCAGCACAGCGCCGCCTGCGCGCACGTAACGCGCCATGTTCTCGAAATAAGGGATCGGCAGCACGCCCTGGCGGGCATAGCGGTCGAAGATGATCAGCTGGAATTCGTTGATCTTCTGCTGGAACAGCTCGCGGGTCGGAAATGCGATCAGCGACAATTCGTTGATCGGCGTGCCGTCCTGCTTCTCCGGCGGGCGCAGAATGGTGAAATGGACGAGGTCGACGCTGGCGTCGGACTTGAGCAGATTGCGCCAGGTGCGCTCGCCCGAATGCGGCTCGCCCGAGACCAGCAGCACGCGCAGCTTGTCGCGCACGCCGTCGATGGCCACCACGGCGCGGTTGTTCACCGGCGTCAATTCGCGCTCGAGCGGCGAAGCCTCGATCTCGACGATGTTCGGCCCGGCATGCTTGATGTCGACGTCGACGCTCGCGGCCTGGCCGCTCGACAGCGTGCGCTCGTTGATGACCTCGCCGTCGCGGCGGACCGTGACCCTGGCACGCTCGCCGGAAACGCCCTGGTCGTCGAGGCGGTAGGAGATGGTCTGGGTCTGCCCGACGATGCCGAAGCGCGGTGCGGCGGTGATCGCGATGCGGCGGTCGCGCTCGTCCTTCTGGCCGGTGACCAGCGCGTGCACCGGCGCCTGGAAGCCGAGCGCGGCTGTGTTCGCCGGAATATCGTGGACGCGGCCGTCGGTGATCAGGAACGCGCCGGCGACGCGGTCGACCGGGACGTCCGCCAAGGCCGAGGCCAGTGCCCCGAACAGTTTCGTGCCGTCGGTCTCGCCGTCGGCCTGTCCGGCGTCGACGACGCGGACCTCGAGGCCCTTGATCTTCTTCAGGCTGTCGACCAGCGCCTCCTGCGCTTGCGCAGCTTCGCGAGTGCGGTTGCCGAAGTTCTGGCTCGGGCTCTTGTCGACGACGATGGCGGCGACCGAGGTGAGCGGATCACGGTCCTCGCGCGTGAAGGAGGGATTGGCGAGCGCCAGCAGGAACAGCGCCAGCGCGGCCACGCGCACCGCAGCGCCGCGCGCTCGCGCCAGCAGCAGCACAAGCGCAATGACGACGATCGCTGCGAGCGCGAGCCACAGCACGATCGAGGGAACAAGCGGTGTGAACGCGATGCCGTAATTCATGTCGATCCTATTGCCCCAGCCGTTCGATCAGCGCCGGCGCGTGCACCTGGTCGGCCTTGTAGTTGCCGGTCAGCGTGTACATCACGATGTTGGCGCCGGCGCGGTAGGCGAATTCGCGCTGGCGGGGGTCGCCGCCGGTCACCGGCAGCATGGCCTGTCCGTCGGGCCGCACCGCCCAGGCGCCGGCCAGGTCGTTCGAGGTGATGATGATCGGCGAGACGCCGTCGCCGCCGCGCGCCGGCCGCTGCGCGCTCTCATCGTCCTCTTCGCGCGGCAACGTCTCGACCCAGGTCTGGCCGGCGGTGAAGCGGCCCGGGAAGTCGCGCAGCAGGTAGAAGGTCTTGGTCAGCACGTGCTCGCGCGGCACCGGCTCGAGCTCGGGCACATCGAGCGAGGACAGGATCTCGCGCAGCGTCTGCATGGCCGGGGTCTGCGCCGCGCCGTTCGCGCCGGGCGGTGCCTCGATCGCGTCGCGGGTGTCGAACAGCACGGTGCCGCCCTGCTTCATGTAGGCGTCGATCCTGTTGATGGCGTCCTGTGGCGGCTTCGGCGCGCCCGGCACGATCGGCCAGTAGATCAGCGGGAAGAAGGCGAGCTCGTCGCGCGCGGGATCGACGCCGACGGGATCGCCGGCCTCGAGCGCAGTGCGCTGGGCCAGGAACAGCGTCAGCCCGTTCATCCCGGCCTTGACGATGGAATCGACGTCGGCATTCCCTGTCACGACATAGGCGAGGCGGGTCTGCGATACCGACTTCATTGCGAACTCGTCCGTGACGCCGTCGGCGCGCGCCGGCGCCGGCGAGAGCGCCGCGAATCCCGCGAGCAGGGCGAGCACGATCGTCGCGGGCGCGGCGCGACGGCGCAGCAGCGCGGCAATCCCGCCGCCGAGCACCGCGACGATGATGGCGTCGATCAGGAACAGCGCGAGCGCCGTCGACAGCAGCCAGCCGCGCAGGTCGCGCGGCTCGGCATTGGTGTAGGTGGCGTGCCGGGCGCGCAGGCTCGCGGTGTTCAGTGCGGCGATGCGGTCGGCGCTGGCAAGCGTGTTCACGGCGAGCGGTCCTTCTGCCGGACCGTAGAAGCCGGGCGGATGATCTGATGTGGCGCGGTCGCGATAGTCCGCAGGCAGCGGCTTGGCAGTCGCGGGCGGCGGACCGAACGCGCCAAATCCGTCGAGGATGTGCAGCGGCGCCACCGTCTCAGTGGTCGCTTCGCTGGCAACGCCGGCGCCGGGCTTCGCCGTATAGCCGGACATGTCGACGACCCGCCGCAGCATTTCGACGAAGGTGCCCGACATCGGCAGATCCGACCAGCGCATGTCGGCGCTGACGTGGAACAGGCTGACGAGGCCCTTGCCGCGATGCTCGCCGGTGACGAGCGGCGTGCCGTCTTCCAGCGAGGCCCAGCTCTTGGTGGCGAGCACGGCGTCGGGCTCGGCCAGCACCTGGCGGCTCACGGTGACGTCCTTGGGGACCGCGACGCCGGCAAACGGGCCGTCGCCCGCGAAAGAGGCGAGATGCTGCGGCTTCTCCCAGGTCAGGCTGCCGCCGAGCGTGCGGCCGCCCTTGCGCAGCTTGACCGGCACGAGGTCGTCCTCCGCCTGTGCCAGCCGGGGCCCAGCGAACCGCACCAGCACGCCGCCCTGGTCGACCCAGGCATTGAGGCGTTCGCGCAGCTCGGGGGCGATGGTGCCGACATCGGCGAGGATGATCATCGGCAGCTTCTGGTCCAGAAACTGCGTGATGCCCTGCTGCGGCGAGCCCTTGTCGGCGAGCCTGACGTCGGCGAACGGGGCCAGCGCGCGGGTGAGATAGAAGGTCGGCGCCAGCAGCGGCTGCGCGGTCTCGCTGGTCGCGCCCGAGACGATGCCGATGGCGCGGCGGCGCCAGCGCTTGTCGAGCAGCTGCACCGCGCCGGCCGAGCGTTCGCCGGAGATCTCGAGCCGCGTGATGTCGTTGCGCAGCTCGACCGGCAGGTCGAACGCCGCTTCGGTTTCCTTGTCCTGCGGACCGAACGAATAGCGCGCTTCGCCGATCGGGGATGCCTTCTGGTCCAGCGCGCGCACCGTGCCGACCGCAATCCCGCCATCGGTGCGCAGCACCTTCACCGTCATCTTCGCCGCGGCGTTCTCCGCGGCGACCAGGGCCAGCGGCGAGGAGGCGCCGCCTTCGAACACGGTCAGGCTGCGGTCGCCGATGGTCTTGCCGAGGCCGGCCACGAAGTCCTCGCCGCGGCCGGTGTCGACGCCGTCGGAGAGCCAGGCGATCTCGCAGTCGCCGGTGACCTTGAGGAAACGGTCGACCGCGGCCAGCGTCTCGACGCGGTCGATCGAATAGGGCTTTGGCGCGAGCTGCCGCAACGCGACGCGCGCCGCCCCCGCCGGCATCAGGGTGATGTCGCGGTTCGGCTCCGAGAGCGGCACCAGCGCGATGCCACGGCCGTCATTGTCGGCATTGGCGATCAGCTCGTCCGCGGTCCTGATCCTGACGTCCCAGTGCGATGCGGCGCTCCAGCCGTCGTCGAACATGATCATCAGCGGCGCCTTGCTGCCGGCGAGGCCCGTTTGCGGATTCCAGATCGGGCCGGCGGCGGCGAAGATCACCAGCGCGGCGGCGAGCAGGCGGAGCGCGGTCAGCCACCACGGCGTCCGCGAGGGCGTCTCTTCCCGCGGCGTGATGTCGAACAACAGCCGCGTCGGTGGAAACTCGATGCGGCGCGGCCGCGGCGGCATCACGCGCAGCAGCCACCACAGCACGGGCAGGCTGATCAGGCCGATCAGGAGCAGCGGTTGCGTGAAGGCGAGCGGCAATCCCATCATGCGGCCGGCCCCGCCTTGATCGTCGTGGTGCGTGCGCCCGACTTGCTCACCTGCATGCCGGCATGCAGGAACAGCAAGAGCTCGGCGGCGGAGCGGTCGGTGGCGTGCGTCGTGAACAGCCAGTCGAGCTTGCCCGTCTCGGCGCGGATCTGGTCGCGGTGCAGCGCGAGGCGCGCGGTATAGTCCTGCGCCCAGCTCTCGGCGCGGCCGGCGGTGATCACGCCAAAGCCTTCCGGCTCGACGAACTCGACGCGGCCGGAATAGGGAAACGATTCCTCGGCGGGATCGACCACCTGCACCATCGTGCCGTGGGCGCCCGAGCCGGAGAGGCCGGCGAGCGTCGTCCTGATCTCGGAGATCGGCGACCAGAAATCCGACAGCACGATGATCTCGGCCAGCGCGGCCGGAACGAAGGACGGCGGCAGGCTGAGGCGGTCGGCATCGTCATGCAGCATCGCCTGCGCCATCTTGTCGATGACACTGCGGCTTGCGGTCGGTGCCATCAGTCCGGGAATGCCGACGCGCTCGCCGCCGGCGACGAGCAGCTCGGCCAGCGCGAAGGCGACGATCAGCGTCCGCTCCAGCTTGGACTCGCGCGCGGTCTTGGAGGCGAACGCCATCGAGGGCGAGCGGTCCGGCCAGATCCAGACCGTGTGCGAGGCTTCCCATTCCAGCTCGCGCACGTAGAGATGGTCGTCGCGCGCCGAGCGGCGCCAGTCGACGTTCTGTGCCGGTTCGCCCGAGACGAAGCGGCGGTACTGCCAGAAATTTTCGCCGGAGCCGGCGCGGCGCCGTCCATGCAGGCCGTGGATGACGTTGGCGGCGATACGGCGGGCCTCGAGCACCAGGCGCGGTAACGAAGCGGCGAGCGTGCGGCTTTCGCCATCGGCACGTCGGATCGCCAGTATCTCCTTCGCTGCCCGCCCGTTCTCTGCTGCCATCAACCGATCCGTGTCTTCAATTGCCGGATCACGTCCGGAATCGTGCGGCCTTCGGCGCGCGCCTGGAACGTCAGCGCCATGCGGTGCTTCAGCACGGGCTCGGCAAGGTCGAGCACGTCGTCGATCGAGGGCGCGAGGCGCCCGTCGATCAGCGCACGCGCGCGCACCGCCAGCATCAGCGATTGGCTGGCGCGCGGGCCGGGGCCCCAGGCAATGAACTTGCCGGCTTCGCCGGCGTCCGGACCCGGGCGGGCCGAGCGCACCAGCGACAGGATCGCCTCCACCACGGAATCGCCGACCGGCAGGCGCCGGATCAGGCGCTGCGCGGTGATCAGCGCATCGGGCGTCATCGCGCCCCTGGCCAGCGTCTCCTCCGCGCCCGTGGTTTCGAACAGGATGCGGCGCTCGGCATCGCGGTCGGGATAATCGACGTCGATCTCCATCAGGAAGCGGTCGAGCTGCGCTTCGGGCAGCGGATAGGTGCCTTCCTGCTCCAGCGGGTTTTGCGTGGCGAGCACGTGGAAGGGTTTCGGCAGATCATGACGCGCGCCGGCAACGGTGATGTGCTGCTCCTGCATCGCCTGCAACAGCGCCGATTGCGTGCGCGGGCTCGCGCGGTTGATCTCGTCGGCCATCAGGAGCTGCGCGAACACGGGACCGGCAATGAAGCGGAAGGCGCGCCTTCCCGCGGTGCTCTCGTCCAGCACTTCGGCGCCGAGAATGTCCGAGGGCATCAGATCGGGCGTGAACTGGATGCGCTTGGCGTCGAGACCGAGCGTGACGCCGAGCGTCTCCACCAGCTTGGTCTTGGCAAGGCCCGGCACGCCGATCAGGAGCGCATGGCCACCGGAGAGGATGGTGACCAGCGTGTTCTCGATCACGCGATCCTGACCGAAGATGACGGAGGCGATCGCGTCCTTGGCCGCGCGAACCTGGCTCGACACCTGCTCGGCCGAACGGACGATCCCGTCCTCGAGTTTCTCGACACTCTCCGCCATTCGCTTGCTCCTTCAGCCTGCCGCGCGGCTTGCTTGCATCGTGAGCCTGTCGCGTCAGGTCATCACGCCAGATCATCACGCCAGATCATGGGCCCCATGCTAGACTTGCAGGAAGGCCATGTATTCGTTGAATTAACCTATCCCCACCTTATCGGCTTCGGGGTATGTACGGCATCACGAAGTGGCGACCTCCACACCGGACTAATCCGGGTGGAACCGAGCGCCAATCGACAACGTAGACCTGCACCAATCGTGCCAAATGACAAAGTCAGGGCAAACCATGGCGAACCAAGGGCAGAGCGCCGATCGCGGTCTTGAAGGGCTGACTGCCGCCGCCAAAAGTGCTGCCAATGCCGAAGGCGCCAAAAAGGGCCTCCCTCCGGTGCATCTGTGGAATCCGCCGTTTTGCGGCGATCTCGACATCCGAATCGCCTCCGATGGTACTTGGTTCTATCTGGGGACGCCCATCGGGCGTCTTGCCTTGGTGCGGCTGTTCTCGACCATTCTCAAGCGCGAGGGCGACAAGCATTTCCTGGTCACGCCAGTGGAGAAGGTCGGCATCCGCGTCGATGATGCGCCATTCATGGCGGTCGAGATGCAGAAGGACGGCGAGGACAGCCATCGCGTGCTGCGCTTCCGCACCAATGTCGACGACTGGGTCACCTGCGATGCCGCGCACAGGCTGCGCTTCGAGCAGGCGGCGGACGGCGGACTGACGCCGTACTTGCATGTTCGCGCCGACCTCTGGGCCAAGGTCACGCGCGCGCTCTATTACGATCTGGTTGACATGGGCGAGGAGCGGATGGTCGATGGCCAGCCGATGTTCGGTGTCGAGTCGGCCGGCGAATTCTTCGCCATGGCCGACGCAGAGCAGGTGAGGGCGGCGCTTTGAACTTGAACAACCCTATCCTGACGTACGAGCCCGTCGCGCTTGGCGCTGCGGATTTCTTCGCCCGCTCCCGGGCGAGGCTCGGCTTCGACGTGCCGCCCGGCCTCTACGATCCCAACATCATCCCCGCCTCGGGCGATCCCGGCACCGACAAGATGCTCGAGATCATCGCGCGCGAGCAGCCGGTGCGCCCGGCAGCGGTCCTGATCGCGGTGGTCGACCATCCCGAGCCGACCATCCTGCTGACGCAGCGCTCGGCGCATCTCAACGACCATGCCGGCCAGATCGCGTTTCCCGGCGGCAAGATCGACGCCACCGATGCCTCGCCGCTGGATGCGGCGCTGCGCGAGGCCGAAGAGGAGGTCGGGCTGTCACGCGACTTCGTCGAGCCGCTCGGCTATCTCGATCTCTACGGCACCGCCTTCGGCTTCCGCATCCTGCCGACGGTCGCGAAGGTCAGGCCGGGCTTTTCGCTCAGCATCAACCATTCCGAGGTTGATGATGCGTTCGAGGTGCCGCTATCCTTCCTGATGGATCCGGTGAACCACCAGGTGCACAGCAAGGAATTCCGCGGCACGCCGCGATCCTATTACGCGATGCCGTTCGCGGAACGCTACATCTGGGGTGCGACGGCCGGAATGCTGCGTGTGCTGTATGAGCGGATCTATTCATCATGATCCGGACGGTTCTGACCGAGATCGGAATCTTCCTCATCCCGTTTGCCGTCTATGCGCTGTTCCTCGCCGCCACGCGCTCCGGCCTGTTCGCGCGCTCGTCCTGGCCGGTCGCGATCGTCGCGCGCCTTGCGCTGGCGGCGATCGTGCTGGTCATCGCCGGCCTGATCGGGCTTGCGCATTTCTCCGGCGCGCCGCCGGATTCGACCTACGTCCCCGCTCATATCGAGAACGGCAAGCTCGTGCCGGGCGTGGAAAAATAGGGGCCGGCCCATGAGCGCGGAGCCTTTACTCGCCGATGCGCCCTGGCTGACCGCAGGCGGGACCGCGCGCGTCCTGGCGCTGCTCGGCACCGATGGCGAGGAGGCGCGGGTGGTCGGCGGCGCCGTGCGCAACGCGCTGCTCGGTCTTGCGCCTGGAGACATCGACATCGCGACCACGGCGCTGCCGGACGAGGTGCTACGGCGTGCCAAGGCTGCCGGCATCAAGAGCGTGCCGACCGGCATCGACCACGGCACCATCACGCTGGTGATCGACGCCCACCCCTATGAAGTCACGACGCTGCGCGAGGACACCGAGACCTTCGGCCGCAAGGCCAAGGTCGCGTTCGGCCGCGACTGGGTGAAGGATGCCGAGCGGCGCGACTTCACCATGAACGGCCTGTCGGTCGATGCGCGCGGCGTCGTCTACGATTATGTCGGCGGCATCAACGACGCCAAAGCGCGGCGCGTGCGCTTCATCGGCGATCCCGACCAGCGCATCGCCGAGGATTATCTGCGCATTCTGCGCTTCTTCCGCATCCACGCCGCCTTCGGCGCCGGCGAGCCCGACCGCGACGGCTATCTCGCCTGCATCCGGGGACGCGCGGGCCTGGCGAACCTGTCGGCCGAGCGGGTGCGCATGGAGATGCTCAAGCTGCTGCTGGCCGGCGGCGCCTCCGCGGCAGCGCTCGCCATGGCCGAGGGCGGATTGCTCCAAACGCTGATCGGCGGCGTCGTCTATACGGGCCCCCTGGAGGCGATGATCGCGATCGAGCGCGAGCTCGGCCTCAGCCCCAGCAGCACGCGGCGCCTCGCCGCGCTCTCGGTCGCCGTCACCGAAGACGCCAAGCGCCTCGCCTTGCGCCTGCGGCTCTCCAATGCCGAGGCCAAGGCGCTGGATTCGATGGGGCACCGCTGGTGGCGCTTCGCCACCAAGGACGAAGCCAAGGCACGGCGCTTGCTGTACCGGCTCGGGCCCGAGCGCTATCACGATCGCGTATTGCTGGGCTGGGCCCGCGCTGCCGCTGACGTGCAGTCGCCGCGCTGGCGCGCGCTCGCCGAGTTGCCGCAGCGCTGGAGCGCGCCGAAATTTCCGCTGAAGGCCGCCGACTTCATTGCGCGCGGTCTCGCCGAAGGACCCGCGCTCGGACATGTGTTGACGCTCGCCGAGGACGCTTGGCTCGCGGCGGATTTCCCATTAGAGCAAGCCGCACTCGCTGCCATCGCCGATCAAGCTGTCGCCCGCGTCACGCGCGACCAGAAAGATTGACCATCGTCTCAGGCTTCACCGATATCTCGCTTCTGCAGCTTCTGCTGGTCGCAGCGATGGCGTTGTTTGCTTCCATCATCGGCGGTCTCGCCGGCTACGGCACCGGCGCGCTGATGCCCTTGGTGCTGGTGCCGATGGTCGGTGCCGAGCCCGTCGTGCCGATCATCGCGATCTCCGCGATGCTGACCAATGCGAGCCGCGCACTTGCCTATGTCCGCTATGCCGACCGCCGCCGCGTGCTGATCGTGCTGGCCTGCGCCGCGCTGACCACCGCAGTCGGCGCCTATGGCTACACCCGCCTCACCAATGCCGGCGCCGCGCTCGTGATCGGCACCATGCTGATCCTGAGCGTGCCGCTGCGCCGCGTGCTCCGCCGCCGCGCAGTGAAGATCGGCGACGCCGGCCTTGCCGCCGGCTCGGTCGGTTACGGCGTCCTGGTCGGCGGCACCTCGGGCTCCGGCGTGATCCTGCTCTCGCTGTTGATGGCCGCAGGGCTCGAAGGCGCCGCCGTGATCGCGACCGATGCGATGATCTCGCTCGGCACCGGCCTCATCAAGATCTCGGTGTTCGGCCTCGCCGGCGCCGTCACCGCGCAGGTGCTCGCCTTGGCGCTGCTGATCGGCGGCATGGCCGTGCCCGGCGCGTTCCTCGCAAAGGCCTTCGTCGAACGGATGCCGGTGCAGATTCACACGGCGATCCTCGATGCCGCCGTGATCACCGGGGGACTGGTGATGATCGCGGCGGCGGCGAGGCAGCTCATGGCCTGGACGACGCCGGCTGAAATGGCGTTCTTGGCGTCTTAGGAGCAATTGACGACGCGACAATCTCAGCTGCGTCGCGTCAGGCGAACTTCGCGCGCTACGCTGTGTTCCCGATGCTACAGCCGCAATGCAAGATCACCTCTATAACTCGGCTCAAGCGGACGGCCGGTCATCGGCGGTTTGACGAGTGCTCACGCGGCAAGGCGCCGCCTTGTCACGCGCACAACGTTGAGGGAAGTTATGAAGTCCATCGTCTCTGCTGCCCTTCTGGTCTCGGCTCTGTGTCTGTCCCAGGGCGCCGTCGCGGCCGATCTCGGCAGGGCTTACACCAAGGCGCCGCCCGCGCCGGTCGCATTCAGCTGGACCGGTTTTTATGCCGGCGTGCATGGCGGTTATGGCTGGAGCGATCCGACCGCGACCTTCGATCCGGGCGCGCTCGCAACCGGGACGGTCCCCGGCTATGTCGTCACGGGTGGCACTGGGCCGTTCTCCCTGGATGTGGGTCCCAAGGGTGGATTCGGCGGCGGCCAAATCGGCTATAACTGGCAGTCCGGCACGTTTGTGTACGGTCTGGAGGCGGACGTCAGCGGCGCAGCCATCAAGGAGACGGCGAGCCGCCCCTTCAGCGTCACTGGAACGATCGGCGGCGACAATGGCGCCTTCACCGGCGTATTCAATCTCAGGCAGGAAATCGATGTCTTCGGCACGGTCCGCGGACGTCTCGGATTCGCGGCGAACAATCTCTTGATCTACGGTACCGGTGGCTTCGCCTGGGGCCACGTCAAGAACAGCATCTTCACCTCCAATCTCGCCACGCCGAATATTGCCAATTTCAACGGCTTCTTCCCGGCCCTGACGCGAAGCGCGTCCTCGTCGGAAGTCCAGGTGGGTTTCTCCGCGGGTGGCGGCCTTGAATGGGCTTTCGACCCGCGCTGGACGCTCAAGGCCGAGTACATCTACATCAATCTCGGAAAGTCGAACGGCAATGCTCTTGCGTTCCCCGGGGCGTCCTTCACGGACACCGAGGTTGAGCTTCATACAGCCAAGGCCGGCATCAACTATCGGTTCTGATCCGACCGACATCAGCTCGGAGGATGGGTTTCGCCCTTGCGAAACCCATCGCCTCGATCCTGGTCATCATTCACGCACCGCCGGTGCGGCGAGCAGCATCCCTGATGAGTTTCGTAAGGGCTCTCCCATTCTACGCGCGGGTCGCGTAGAACCACATTCCGCCACGTCGCAGTCTCGTGTTCCCAAATAGGGTCGTGCTATCGCTTCCAGGAGGGTAGCCGGTCACCATATTCGGGCTGGAAGTCACCTGAGGAAACGCGATGAAAGCCCCCGCAAATCTCGCCGAGAAGCTCGCAACGTTCACTGATCGCTTCTCCCCGCGCACCGTCGCGACCTATAACGACAACGACATCATGGTGGCCAAGCTCGAGGGGTCATTTCATTGGCACAAGCACGAGGACACGGACGACTTCTTTCTCGTGCTCAGCGGGACGCTCGACATCGAGCTGCGGGATCGCACGGTCACCCTCAACCCCGGGGAGGTCTTTGTCGTGCCGAAGGGCGTCGAGCACCGGCCGGTGGCGCATGGGGAAGTGCACATCCTCTTGATCGAACCGACGGGGACACCGAATTCGGGAGACAAAGCCACGGCGGCGCCTCGTATCCTCGTCTGATCAACCCGCGCCCCTCATCAGGGCAAGAGCGCGGCTCTCACGAGAATGCGGTCCGAGAAGTGCCTACTCCTCGTCATCATCTTCGTCTTCGTCGTCCTCGTCGTCCTCTTCCACCTGCACGAGCACGGCGAGCGGCAGCGTCTCGCGGAACAGGTCGCCTTCCATGCCCATCCACAGGCACAGCACCTCGTTGTCCTTCACCTCCGCGACGGTCAGCGGCTGACCGCCGGATTTCAGCATCACGACATCGCCGGCCTTCAGATCCATGGATTGTCCTTTCGGGTTGATCGACAGGGCCGACGCTAACAGGCCGTCATGACAGGCCGATCACGCCGGCTGCCGGTGCCGAAAAGTATCCGCCGGTGTCCTCGCGGTACGCCTCAGCTGCGCTCGCTCGTAGCCGGCTGGTTCGGCAGGCACTGGTTGCTGAAATAGCCGATGGCATCGCGCGCGAAAGGAACATGGCAGAAGAAGCCGGTGGGACGGTATCGCACCCTGATGCGGTCCAGCTGCGCCATGGTCAGCGTCATGAACGCGTCCAGCCGGCGGGCCTGAAGCTGCAGCCTGTGCTCGTTGCTGTCGCGCGGCTTATCGAGCTTGCGATCATTGGGGCCGTCGTTGCCGGAGGCCGGAGCTTGCAACGCATTCGGCCCGCCGCGGAGCACCTCGAAGCAATGGTGCATCACCAAGACGTGGTGCTTGGCGCTCCACCAGTTGATGGTCACGACCTTCTGCAACGCATCGATCTCGCCATCCGCCCGCCTGGCACAGAGGTTGACGTAGGACTTCAGCCCATTGGCCGTCGGGTCGTTGCACAATTCGTCGCTGGGGCGTCCGGGATCGGCGCCATTGTAGATCGCGCCTCTGAATTGGGGGAGATTGGCTTCTGAATCGCAATCGAAATTATACTTGGTGAGCAGCGTTGCCGTCAGGGGATCCTGGTCCAGCGTGTGCTCCGCGGCCGGATCGCGCCCGAGATCGCTGGGCCAGTCGATGTAGATCTCCGCCTTGCGCGCGAAGATGGCGCCGTTCCGCCGCAGCGACGTGCGCGCCTTCCAATAGTCCGAGAACGAGTCGAATGTTTTGGAGTCCACCGGGATGAAAGCGGGGGTTGCCTGCGCCTTCAGCGAGCCGAACTGCTCGCGCAGCATGGTCTCCTGCTGGATCTGCACGTCGGCGAAGGCATTGGAGATCTCGAGGAAGGTGTCTGTCGCCTTCTGCATATCCGCCTTGGCCTGCTCGCCGACCTTCTGCTCATAGGAATTCAGATACTGGAAATATCCGCCCAGGAAGCCGGTCAGCAGGGTCACGGCCGTCAGTCCCTTGGTGACCGAGAGGCGGCTGTCCCAGGATTGAATTCTCTGCCAAAAGCCCGGCTCGCTTGCGGCCTGCGTGCGCGCTGCTTGGTCCGGAAGGTCCTGCTTCATTGTCGCCTCCAACTCACCACGCCCCGTGGCACGAGGCTACCGCAATCCCGGATTGCGGCTTGTGAAGCATTTCACTTCAAGTGAGGCAGGCGGGCTGCCGGATGTCGGGCGTCGGCAGCTCGTCGAGCGGGCGAGGAGGGTGTCTGGACCACCTCCCACGCGATGCGTCCGCGCGGAACGTCGCCTTGAATTCGCGGTCGGCATGACCTAGTTTTTCGACGTGCTGCACGGTGTCCTCCACCATCTTCGTCAACTCGCCAGAACGGCCATGTTCGTGGCGATATCTGCGTTCGTGCTTCAGGTCTCTCTGATTTCGGTCTCGCAGGTGAAGGCGGCTGTCGGCGACATGCCGATGCCGTCCGTCATGCTCAGCGGTTCCCTGCATTTCCACGATCAGCTTGCAGGCCACGTGCATTCCCACGCCGGTGACGACGCCGAAGGCCACGTCCATGACGGGCCGGATCACGACGACGACGGCGCTCCAGGCGTGGCCTGGGACATGTTTGGCACCTCGATCGCCTCAGCGCAGGTCGTTCACCTGCCCAGCGCCTTCGAAGTGCTCGGCGCCATGGACCTGCCGCTCGCGCGGGCCATTGTCGGGGTGCGCCCCGAGGGACTCGTCCGGCCACCAAGTACTTTCAGCATCGCGTAGTCCCGGCGGCGTTTCGGCCGCCGCCTTTTCGCATGTCTGAAGGATCTTTCGATGTTCATGAATCAGCGCTGCCCGAAAGGGCGGCTCACAAGTCTTGGGCTGGCCGGCGCTGTCTGGTTGGCAAGCCTGTTCTTGGGTGTCTCGGGGGCCTTTGCCCATGAAGGGCACGATCACGGCGACGCCGAGAAGACGCCGGTCGTGTCCTCGGCATATCCAAGAATTGCCGCGCGCTCCGAGCTCTACGAAGTCGTCGGCATCCTGAAAGACGGCAAGCTGTCGATCTTCGTTGATGATGCAGTGACGAACGAGCCGGTTTCGGACGCCGCCTTGCAAGTCACGATCGGCGATTCCGACCCGATCGACGCATCAAGCCGGGAGGATGGCGTTTACACCGCCCCGATTCCGAACGGCATACCGCCCGGATCGGTCGAGGTGATCTTCTCGATCAGCGCCGGCAGGGGAAATGATCTGCTAGTCGACTCGTTCACGCCGCGTGCAGAGGTTCGGCCCGCGGCGCAGAAGCACGAGCACGGCTGGCTGCTCTCGAACCGAGCGGCCATCGCGGCCTCCATGCTCGCCGCCTTGGGGTTCGGCCTTCTCTTCGCCTATTGGAAGCGGCGTGGCCGCGGCATGGCCGCCTCCATGTCCGCCGTGATGGCAGGGGCCTTCGTCATTCTCGCGGCCATCATGTTCGGCGAGGGCCGGACGAATGCAACGCAACCAAATCCGCCGGATGCTCCCGCATTGAGCGATGCCCCGCGGCGCCTGCAAGACGGCACCGTCTTCGCGGCCAAGCCGACGCAGCGTCTGCTCGAGGTACGGACCGCTGCAGCCGAGCCGCAGACGATTCATCCCGCCGTCACCCTGATCGGCCGTGTCATGGCCGACCCCAACCGCAGCAGCATCGTGCAGAGCATCTACGGGGGCCGCGTGGTTCCGGGCGATGACGGCATCCCTCGCATCGGGCAAACCGTCCGCAAGGGCGATCTGCTCATTCGGATCGAGCCGCATCTGCCAATCGCCGATCGCACGACGATCCTCGAGAAGGTCGGCGAAATCGAGCAGCTGATGGCAATCACGGAGAACAAGCTGCGGCGTCTCCGGCCGCTGGCCGAACGCGGCGCGGTGCCGCAAGGCCAGGTGAATGACCTCGAAAGCGAATTAGAGGGCCTGCGGGCGCGCCGCGAAGCCGTTCGCAATTCGCGCACCGGGTTCGAGGAGCTGCGGGCATCGACCGACGGCATCATCACGTCATCCAGGGTCGCGCCGGGCCAGGTCATACAGCCGCAAGACGTCCTGTTTCAGATCGCAGACCCTCGCAGCCTTTGGGTCGAGGCACTCGCCTATGACGAAATAGGCTTGAAGCAGCCCGAAGCCGCAACGGCAATGGCCGCAAATGGGCAGCAGATCGCGCTGAGCTTCGTCGGAACGAGCCGGGCGCTGCGCCAGCATGCGTCCGTGGTTCAGTTCGCCATTCCGGAGCCACCAGCAGGTCTCAACATCGGTCAGCCGTTGAATGTGATGGTCCAGACCGGAGCGCCCGCGTCCGGCCTGATCGTGCCGCGCAATGCCGTCGTTCGAAGCGGCAACGGCGAGAATATCGTCTGGCTGCACACCGGGCCCGAGCGCTTCGAGCCCCGGCCGGTTCGCGTGGTGCCGGTGGACGCAGCCCGCGTCATCGTGGCCGCCGGTGTCAACGAAGGCGAACACATCGTCGTTCGCGGCACCGACCTCGTCAACCAGATCCGGTAGCCGACCATGTTCAAGCTCATCGTCCAGACAAGCTTGCGCAATCGCCTGTTCGTGCTGGCGGTCGCCGCCGCGCTGGTCGGCTACGGCCTGGTCGTCCTGCCGAGCGTTTCGGTCGACGTCCTGCCGGACATCAACCGTCCGACCGTCAACATCTTGACCGAGGCAGAGGGATTGGCGCCCCAGGAGGTCGAGCAGCTGGTGACGTTCCCGATCGAGACGTCGATGAACGGCATGCCCGGCGTCATCCGCGTGCGCTCGGTCTCGGGCGTTGGTCTGTCGGTCGTCTATGTCGAGTTCGACTGGGGCGTCGAAATCTACCGCGCCCGGCAATTCGTCTCGGAGCGGCTGGCGCTGATCCGCGAGCAATTGCCGGCTTCGGCCAATCCCCAGATGGGCCCGGTGACCTCGATCATGGGCGAGATCATGCTGATCGCGCTGACGAGCGATGGCACGGCTTCACCCATGGATGTGCGCGAGATCGCTGACTTCGTCGTCCGGCCGCAACTCCTCGCCATTCCCGGCGTCGCCCAGGTGATACCCATCGGCGGCGAGGTCCGCCAATACCGCGTGACGCCGAACGTCGCCACCATGCAGGCGCTCGGGGTCACCCACGATCAGATCGAGCAGGCGGTCGCAAGGTTCGGCACCAATAGCGGCGGCGGCTTCGTCGACCAGCATGGCCGCGAATATCTGATCCGCAATGTCGGTCTCACCAGGCGTATCGAGGACCTCCGCAACACCGTCGTCGTCACCCGCGGAGAGCAGCCGATCCTGCTGAAGCAGGTTGCCTCGGTCGATTTTGCCGCGCGGACCAAGCGCGGTGACGCCGGATATGACGGCAAGCCCGCCGTCATCGTCAGCGTCATGAAGCAGCCGGCTGCGGATACTGTGGCGTTGACGCGCAATGTCGAGTCCACGCTGAAGGACCTGCAACGCACCATGCGCGGCGGGATCAACGTCACCAACGTGCAGTTCCGGCAGGCCACCTTCATCGAGACGTCGATCGGCAATGTCGAGCGCGTCCTGGCCGAGGCCGCAATCGTCGTCGCAATGGTCCTGTTCGTCTTCCTGATGAACGGTCGCGCCGCGTTCGTCTCGCTGACCGCCATTCCAATATCGATCCTGGTGACGGTCCTGGTGTTTCGCGCCTTCGGCCTCACGATCAACACCATGACGCTGGGCGGCCTCGCCATCGCGATCGGCGAGCTGGTCGACGATGCCGTGGTGGACGTCGAAAACATCCTGCGGCGCTTGCGCGAGAACGCTGCGTCGAGCACGCCGCGTCCTGTCCTCGACGTGATCTCCGGCGCGAGCCAGGAGGTTCGTTCCAGTATCGTCTATGCAACGATGATCATCGTTCTCGTCTTCGTGCCGCTGTTCGCCCTTCCGGGAATCGAAGGGCGGCTGTTCACGCCGCTTGGCGTGGCCTATGTGGTCTCGATCATCGCCTCGCTGCTGACCTCGATCACGGTGACGCCGGTGCTGTCCTACTATCTGCTTTCGGGACGAGCTCATTCAGGTGACCGCGAGAGCTTTGTCGTCACGAAGCTGAAGCAGGCCAATCGGCGGGTGCTCGGCTGGGCCTTCGAGCGGAAGGGCCTGGTGCTGGTCTTCGTCGCCGCTGCGGTCGCGGTGGCGGGCTATGCGGCGAGCCAGATGCCGCGCAGCTTTCTTCCTCCCTTCAACGAGGGGACGCTGGTCCTGTCGCTGCAGTACAATCCAGGCATTTCGCTCGCGGAATCGAACCGTCTTGGCCTATTGGCGGAACAGTTGCTCGCAAAGGTGCCCGAGGTGAAATCGGTCGGGCGCCGCACCGGCCGCGCCGAGCTCGATGAGCACGCCGAAGGCGTGCACTACAGCGAGATCGATGTCGATCTCACACCGTCCAAGCGCCTGAAGGCGGACATCTATGCGAGCATCCGGGAAGTGCTGTCCGCGCTGCCGGCGTCGGTGGCCATCGGACAGCCGATCAGCCATCGCCTCGATCATCTCCAGTCGGGTATTCGTGCCCAGATCGTGCTCAAGATCTTCGGGCAGGACATCGAGATGTTGCGGCGGCTGTCCGAAACGGTGCGCCAGCGTCTGTCGACGATCCCGGGTCTGGTCGATCTCCAGGTCGAGAAGCAGGTGCTGATCCCGCAAGTGCGGGTCCAAATCGATCATGCCCGCGCCGCTCTTCACGGCCTGACGCCGGCTGCGGTCACCCAGGCACTCGACGCGCTGTCCAATGGCCGGAAGGTCTCCCAGATCGTCGACGGCAATCGCCGTTTCGACGTCGTGATGCGCCTGTCGGAGCAAGACCGTTCGACAACGGGACTGCACAATTTGCTCATCCCGACCGGCTCGGAGTTCGTCCCGCTGAGCGCTTTGGCCGACATCGTCGAGACAGACGGGCCGAACCAGATTCAGCGTGAGGGGACCCAGCGCAGGATCGTCGTCTACGGCAACGGGGACGGACGCCGCGACATCGCCGATATCGCTGCCGACATTCAGAGGTCGGTTCGCGACCTCGATTTTCCGCAAGGCTACACGACCAGCCTCGAAGGCGCGTTCCAGGCCCAGCAGGAGGCGTCCTGGCGCGTCGGCATTCTGTCGCTGGCGTCGATGGCGATGATCTTAGTCGTCCTCTACAGCCGCTACCGGTCGATCGCACTGGCGCTGATCATCATGGGCGGTATTCCGCTCGCCCTGATCGGCAGCGTCGCCGCGCTAGAGATCTCCGGGCAGCCCTTGTCGGTGGCCTCGATGATCGGCTTCATCACCCTGGCCGGCATCTCGGCGCGCAACGGCATCTTGAAGATCTCGCACTACGTCAATCTCGCCATCCACGAAGGCGAGCGTTTCGGGGCCGGGCTGGTCATTCGAGGCAGCATGGAGCGCCTCAGTCCGGTTCTGATGACGGCGCTTTGCGCCGGATTGGCGCTCACGCCGCTCTTGATCGGCGCGGACGAGCCGGGCCGGGAAATCCTGCACCCCGTGGCCGTGACGATCTTCGGCGGCCTGCTCAGCGCCACGGTCCTCGACACAATCGTGACCCCGCTTCTGTTTCTGATGTTCGGCCAGCAGCCGCTGCAGCGGCTGGTGGCCGGACACGCTGCAACGTTCACCCCCGCGGAAGCCTATTGATACGCGCGGAAAACCAAAGAGGAGCCCGCAATGAGAACATATATCGGCCTCGCCATGACCGCTGTGATGATCGCGACGCTGGATGTTGCCGCGGCGCAGACCAAGGGCAGCAACGGCGGCCCCGTCGTCAAATCGCAAGGGCATCCGATCGAATTCGTCAGCAAGGGGACGGACATCGTCTTTTACGTCGGCGACGACGATGGATCGCCGCTTTCGACGAAGGATATGCGCGGACGCGCAACGATTCAGGATGGCGGCAAGACGGTCACCGTTTCGCTTGCGCCGGCCAATCCCAACATGATGACGGGAAGGCTGCAGGCCGAGTTGTCGCCGAAGGCGATCGTGGTGTTCTCCGGCAGCTTGCACGGTCATTCGCTGACCGCGAGATACGCTGCGCAATGATTGGCACGTTTTGGACGAGCCGGGCGGCGGCGGAACGGATCGTCGTCTATGCCCATCGAGAGGCAGAGCGGCGCCTCCGCTTCCGCCCGCACAACCGTGAGCGGCCCGGAAGGCCGCCTGCAGGCACACCGCCGCAGAGATAGCGACGATGACATAATACCCCTGTTTTGCCCGACGGATCAAACAGATTTCGTAAAATCCGTAAGCCCTTGATTTTGCAGCGGCCGGCTACTGTGCATGGGGTTGTTTTCGCAGTTTTTGTTTGGGTCCGGATCATGCCCGGTCGGGAAGCAGCTCACCGAGCGAGCGGATGATGCGGTCGGGCTTGACCGTCGAGCCCTCCGGCAGACCCTCGCCATGCACGTCCATCCAGATCGCATAGATGCCGAGACGCTGCGGCGTCACGACCTCCCATTCCAGATTGTCGCCGATCATCCAGGTATCTCCGGCGGTGACGCCGAGCGCCTGCATCGCGTGCAGATAGGCGCGCTCCTCGGGCTTGCCGAAGCCGTGCTCGCCTTCGATCTGGATGTGGTCGAAGCGATGCGCCAGCTCGAAGCGCTCGACCTTGGCGCGCTGCATGTCGGCGGCGCCGTTGGTGACCAGCGCGAGCTTGATGCCGAGCGCCTTGAACCGGTCGATCGCCTCATGCGCGCCGGGAAAGACGAACATCTCCTCCTCGCGGTAGGCGGTGAAGCGGTCGGCGAGGCGAATGGCGAGGTCGTCGGGCAGGGCGCGGTGGCCTGCGGCCGCGAGCGCGGCGAAGCCGCCCTTCACCGTCAGGTGCCGCGCCTCGGCGAGCTTCATCCGCCACGCTGCTTCCGCATTGGCCCAGAAGTTTCGCGCGAAGGCCAGCACCGCGGTTGCGACCATCGGCGGCGGCAGCGGGGCGAGTTCTTCGGCGAATTCGGCGGTGATCGTGTTCCAGGCGATCTCGGGCCGGCCATAGGCCGACAGGATGGTGTCGTCCATGTCGATCAGCATCGCGCGCGGAAGCGGCGGCAGCACGGCGTTCATGGCCACTTCACCTCCGGCGGCAGCGACGACAGGATCGAGTCCACATTGCCGCCGGTCTTCAGTCCGAAGATGGTGCCGCGGTCGTAGAGCAGGTTGAACTCGACATAGCGGCCGCGGCGGATCAGTTGCTCCTCGCGGTCCGCAGCCGTCCAGGCGCTCGCGAAATTGCGCCGCACGATCTCGGGATAGATCTTCAGGAAGGCGCGGCCGACATCCTGGGTGAAGGCGAGGTCGGCGTCCCAGTCGCCGCTGTCGTGCCAGTCGTAGAAGATGCCGCCGATGCCGCGCGCCTCTTTTCGGTGCGGCAGGTAGAAATACTCGTCGCACCACTTCTTGTACTTGTCGTAATCGGCAACGCCGCTCGGCTGCGCGCAGGCCTCTTTCATCGCGGCGTGGAAGGCGATGCTGTCGGGATCGTCCTGCGTCCGCCTTCGCTCCAGCACCGGCGTCAGGTCGGCGCCGCCGCCGAACCAGGCCTTCGTGGTGACGACGAAGCGCGTGTTCATGTGCACGGCGGGAACGTTCGGATTGCGCATGTGCGCGATCAGCGAGATGCCGGAAGCCCAGAATTTTGGATCCTCCGCAGCGCCGGGGATCTGGGCCCGGAATTCGGGTGCGAACTCGCCGTGCACCGTCGAGCAATGCACGCCGACCTTCTCGAACAGCCGGCCGTGCATCATCGACATCACGCCGCCGCCGCCGGCCGCGCCAGAGTGGTCGGTGCGCTGCCAGGGCGTGCGCTTGAAGCGGCCGGCTTCGCCCGGATGGAGGCTTTGCGGCGCTTCGTCCTCGAGCCGCTCGAAGCTCGCGCAGATGTCGTCGCGCAGGGCTTCGAACCAGCCGCGGGCGCGGGCCTTGCGGTCTTCGATCGTCGTGTCGTCCATCTGCATTCCCGGTCGCTTACCACGTGGAGTGTGCCGTAGGGTGGGCAAAGGCGCCCTTGCGCCGTGCCCACGTCTCTTACCGTCATCTTGAATCGTGGGCACGCTCCGCTTTGCCCACCCTACAAAATCATTTCCTATCTGATGCCGAGCGATTTGTGCGTCTGCACGCTGAGCCGCCATTGCGGATGGTGCAGGCAATAGTCGATCGCGCGCGCGGTGTTCTCGATGACTTCGGGCCCGTCCATCGGCTGCAGCGAGAAGCGTTCGAAGGCGAGATCCTCGAATGCTTCGGGCATCGCCAGCGCCTGCGGATAGACCAGCTTCAGCTCGTGGCCGCGCCGCAGCACCAGCTCGCTGCCGCCCTTGGGGCTGACACAGATCCAGTCGAGCCCATCAGGGGCTGCGATCGTGCCGTTGGTCTCGACGCCGATCTCGAAGCCTCTTGCGTGCAGCGCGTCGATCAGCGCAGCGTCGACCTGGAGCAGCGGCTCGCCGCCGGTCAGCACCACGTAGCGGTTGGCGGCAGCCGCTGTCCATTGCGCGGCGATGGTATCGGCGAGTTCCGCGGCCGAGCCGTAGCGCCCGCCGAGCGTGCCGTCGGTGCCGACGAAATCGGTGTCGCAGAACTTGCAAGTTGCCTCGCTGCGGTCGGCCTCGCGGCCGCTCCAGAGGTTGCAGCCGGCAAAGCGGCAGAACACCGACGCGCGTCCGGCATGGGCGCCTTCGCCTTGCAGGGTCAGGAAGATTTCCTTGACCGCGTAACTCAAGCCTCTCTCCTCAATCTCTCAAACTTGCGGGTTCCGGGTTTGCCGCAGCGCCTCGCCGGCGGCCATGGCCACGCTCATGGCCACATTGAGCGACCGCAGCCCCGCGTTGATCGGGATCACCAGGCGCGCATCGGCGGCCTCGACGACCGCGTCGGTGACGCCGGCGCTCTCGCGCCCGAATAGCAGGATGTCCGAGCTCTGGTAATGAAAATCGCGGTAATCGGTGGCAGCCTTGGTGGTGAACAGCAGCAGCCGCTGGCCCTGGCCTGCGCGCCAGTCCTCGAATGTCGCCCAGGAGACGTGACGGGTCAGCCTGACATGGTCGAGGTAGTCCATTCCCGCTCGGCGGAACAGACGGTCGGACACGGGGAAGCCCGCGGGTTCGATGATATGGGCATCCAGCCCCAAGCAGGCACAGAGGCGAAGAATCGTGCCGGTGTTCTGGGGGATGTCAGGCTGGAAAAGCGCGATCTGCATGGGCGGCGGCGAGTTGGCTTGCGGGCGCAAAATGTCTCAATAAAACATCGCCCGCCCGGGAATTCGTGCATTGCACGCTCCCACGCCGTTAGCGGGCTTGCGCTCGCCCGGCAAGGGTGCCAATAGAACGATTCTGGACTGCTGTTTCACCCGTTTAGAGGTGAACAAGCCAAGTTCTGCCGCCGCGGGGGGCCGCGGGCGCCGGCAGCCTTTCCGGGGACCTCTTGGGCGCCCCTCGGAGCGGTTCCACCGGTAGCACAAGAAGAAAGGGTTGGAATCGTGACGACAGCGTCTTCGGCGGACCATCCGACACGCCGTGATTTCTTATTCGTTGCAACGGGGGCAGCTGCAGCAGTAGGGGGCGCGGCCGCGCTCTGGCCCTTCATCTCCCAAATGAATCCGGATGCCTCGACCATCGCCGCCGGTGCGCCGATCGAGGTCGATCTCAGCCCGATCGCGGAAGGTCAGGACATCAAGGTGTTCTGGCGCGGCAAGCCGATCTACATCAGCCACCGCACCAAGAAGCAGATCGACGAAGCGCGCGCCGTCAACGTGGCGAGCCTGCCCGATCCGCAGTCCGACGAGGCCCGCGTCAAGTCTGGTCACGAGCAGTGGCTGGTCGTGATCGGCATCTGCACCCACCTCGGCTGTATCCCGATCGCTCATGAAGGCAGCTACGACGGGTTCTTCTGCCCCTGCCATGGTTCGCAGTACGATTCGTCCGGCCGCATCCGCCAGGGGCCTGCGCCCTCGAATCTGCCGGTGCCGCCGTACCAGTTCGTTTCCGACACCAAAATCCAGATCGGCTGAGCTTCGGATCTTCGTCCGAAGCTTCGCGCCGTCTCGTCGTACTATTTCCTCAGGATCGCATCATGAGCGGACCATCCGACTACCAGCCGAGCAATCCGGCCCTGCAATGGATCGAGCGGCGTCTGCCGATCTTTGGTCTCATCCACTCCTCCTTCGTCGCCTATCCCACCCCGCGCAACCTGAACTATTGGTGGACCTTCGGCGCCATCCTCTCCTTCATGCTCGGGATGCAGATCCTGACCGGCGTGATCCTGGCGATGCACTACACGCCGAACGCCGATCTCGCCTTCAAGTCGGTCGAGCTGATCGTCCGTGACGTGAACTACGGCTGGCTGCTGCGCAACATGCACGCGGTCGGCGCCTCGATGTTCTTCGTCGCCGTCTACGTCCACATGTTCCGCGGCCTGTACTACGGGTCGTACAAGGAGCCGCGCGAGGTGCTGTGGATCCTCGGCGTCATCATCTACCTCCTGATGATGGCGACCGGCTTCATGGGCTACGTGCTGCCGTGGGGCCAGATGAGCTTCTGGGGCGCCACCGTCATCACCAACCTGTTCTCCGCCATTCCCTATGTCGGCGAGAGCATCGTGACGCTGCTGTGGGGCGGCTATGCGGTCGGCAACCCGACGCTGAACCGCTTCTTCTCGCTGCACTATCTCTTGCCGTTCGTGATCGCGGGCGTCGTCGTGCTGCACGTCTGGGCGCTGCACGTCGCCGGCCAGAACAACCCTGATGGCGTCGAGCCGAAGACGGAAAAGGACACGGTGCCGTTCACGCCGCATGCCACCATCAAGGACATGTTCGGCGTCACCTGCTTCATGCTGCTGTACGCCTGGTTCATCTTCTACATGCCGAACTATCTCGGCGACGCCGACAACTACATTCCGGCGAACCCGGGCGTGACGCCGCCGCACATCGTGCCGGAATGGTATTACCTGCCGTTCTACGCGATCCTGCGCTCGATTCCGAACAAGCTCGCGGGCGTCATCGCGATGTTCGGAGCGATCATCATCCTGTGCTTCCTGCCCTGGCTCGATGCCGCCAAGACGAAGTCGTCGAAGTACCGTCCGCTCGCCAAGCAGTTCTTCTGGATCTTCGTCGTGGTCTGCATTCTGCTCGGCTATCTCGGTGCGCAGCCGCCGGAGGGCATCTACGTGGTCGCCGGCCGCGTCCTGACGGTCTGCTACTTCGCCTACTTCCTGATCGTGCTGCCGCTGCTCTCGCGCATCGAGAAGCCGCGGCCGGTGCCGAACTCGATCTCGGATGCCGTGCTGGCCAAGACCGGCAGCCGGTCGACGCCGATGGTCTCGACCGCGATCGTGCTGGCGCTCGCCGGTTCGCTGTTCGCGGGCTCGATCGACAGCGCGAAGGCGTCCGAAGGCAGCGACACGCCCCCCGGCAACAAATGGTCGTTCTCGGGCCCTTTCGGTAAGTTCGATCGCGGCGCGCTGCAGCGCGGCCTGAAGGTCTACAAGGAGGTCTGCGCCAGCTGCCACGGCCTGTCCTACATCGCCTTCCGCAACCTCGCCGAGCCCGGCGGGCCCAGCTATTCCGTGGCGCAGGCGGCGGCCTTCGCCTCCGAGTATAAGGTCAAGGACGGTCCGAACGATGCCGGCGACATGTTCGAGCGGCCGGGCCGGCCGGCGGACTATTTCCCCTCGCCGTTCCCGAACGAGCAGGCCGCGCGTGCGGCGAACGGCGGCGCGGCGCCGCCCGACCTGTCCCTGATTACCAAGGCGCGCTCCTATAAGCGCGGCTTCCCCTGGTTCATCTTCGACGTCTTCACCCAGTACCAGGAGCAGGGGCCCGACTATGTCGCCGCGGTGCTCCAGGGCTATGAGGAGAAGGTGCCGGAGGGCGTCACCATCCCGGAGGGCTCGTACTACAACAAGTACTTCCCCGGTCACGCCATCAAGATGCCGAAGCCGCTCAGCGACGGCCAGGTGACCTTTGACGACGGCGCGCCGACCACGGTCGCGCAGTACGCCAAGGACGTCACCACCTTCCTGATGTGGACCGCCGAGCCGCACATGGAAGCGCGCAAGCGCCTCGGCTTCCAGGTCTTCGTGTTCCTGATCATCTTCGCGGGCCTAATGTACTTCACCAAGAAGAAGGTCTGGGCCGACTCGCACTGAGCGGCTTGGCGCGAAACGAGAATGAAGAAGCCCCCGCAAGGGGGCTTTTTTGTTGAGCCGTCATTCCGGGGCGATGCGTAGCATCGAACCCGGAATCCATTCATCCACCACCTCCGCGGCCCAATGGATTCCGGGCTCGCGCTATCGCGCGCCCCGGAATGACGAGAGTGTGGATTGCGTCACACCCCCGCACCCGCCAAAATACCGCCAACCGATCCCCCAGAAACTCACCGGAGGACACCATGGGAACCAGCATCACCTTCAAGCGCCCGGACGGCAAGGACGCCTCGGGCTATCTCGCCAACGCCGCGCGCGGCAATGCGCCGGGCGTGGTCGTGATCCAGGAATGGTGGGGCCTGTCCGACCAGATCAAGGGCCTGTGCGACCGCTTCGCGCTGGCCGGTTTCGACGCGCTGGCGCCCGATCTCTACAAGGGCAAGGTGGTGCCGTATCACGACACGGACAGCGCCAACAAGGAGATGAATTCGCTCGACTTCATGGACGCCACCGCGCAGACCGTGCGCGGTGCCGCGCAATATCTGTCGCGCAACGGCGCCAAGGTCGGGCTGACCGGCTTCTGCCTCGGCGGCGCCGTCACCATCATCGGCGCGACCAAGATCCCGGAGCTCGCGGCCGGCGTCGTGTTCTACGGCATCCCGCCCGAGCAGGCGGCCAAGCCCGCCGACGTCAAGATCCCGCTCCAGGCCCATTTCGCCAACAAGGACGATTGGTGCACGCCGGAGCTGGTCAATGGTTTCGAGAAGGCCATGAAGGCCGCCGGCAAGTCGCTGGAGCTGTTCCGCTATGACGCCGAGCACGCCTTCGTCAACGAGCAGCGCCAGGCCGTGCACGACCGCGAAGCCGCCGAGCTCGCCTGGGGCCGGGCGACGGAGTTTTTCCGGAAGCATCTGGGGTAGCAGCAGCAGTGGTGCGGGTCGATCTGCGCACGTGTTGCATCGCTATTGATAACAGCTCGCTGCAATCATAGGCTGCAGCCGTGTAGCCCTTCGCTACGCGACTGTGGAGGGGGTGATGATTGTGGATGGTCGGTTGACGACGGTTGTTTTGCCTCGCGAGCGGCTGGAGGCGCCCGAGGACCCTGAGAAGGCCGAATATCTAACCCACGCGGTGGTCGACTACGTCAACCAAATGCAACGCGTCGGCGTGTACTCCGGACGTGAACTGCCCGCTGTGGCCATGCAGGCCTATCACGCAGACTACTATCTCGCTCAGGTCAACAACGGCGGTCACAGCCAGTTCATCGGTAACACGGGCGTTTCGATGCTTCCCACGACGTCTGGCGATGCGCTCGCCGGACTCGAGGCGATGGGAGCGAGCGCGCAACATCGTATATTGCAGGAAATGATCGCCTGGGTAGGGGATAATCCCCAAGAGAGCGTGCAGCAGAATGGCTTCGAGAACCGAGCCTCGGCGCTCGATGCGCTTGATCGTCGCTTCTATGAAGCAGAACGACAGCAACCAATGAAACAACTTGCAGCCCGATGGATCGCAAGCTGGCCCGAATTGCATGCTGTCGCGCAGGAACAGTATGCCTCCGAAATCGAACGGCTTGCGCAACTTAACCCACATCTGTCGCAACGTCGGATCTGGCTGAGCGTTCGCCACATCAGCTCTCAGATCACCGACCGCCTGCAGCTCACGATCGCCGCCGCGTGCGGGGCGGTGAGGCCTGACCCGGAGCTCAAGGTTCAGGCGTTCGCGGGAAGCAATATGGATGTTGAAGGGGTGCAGGGCATTGCCATTGGCGTCAAGACTGACAAGGGTTCGCGCCTGTGCGTTTACGAAGAGGCGGGTGGAGAACTTTACGAATTCGGCCCAGGCAGCCAGAGCCCGAAGCCGTCGGCCATGCATGAAGTATTGAAGAGCTTTCCGCCCACACTGGTGGGCGCGCGGTTGTCGACGGTAGGCGCTGACACGATCCGGAATTTCTTGAGAGTTGCCGAGCAAAATCTGGCGGCCGAGGCCATCGACCTGCTGTTGCGAAAGTTGGATCTGGATCCGGCCGCGATGATCACGGCGCTACGCGTGAGCGACGATCATGCCACATGGTGTGCGGTCACAGGAAAGACAGGTGTTATGGTTGAAACCTTGGCTGACCGTAGCAATGTCGTCGAACCCGACGACGAACTTCTGCTCACGGTAACGCGAGCCGAGATCGAGCGTCATGCTTCGGACGCGGCCATAGGGCGCGACAGCCTGCAGATGCGGGCTTGAAGCGGCTGAGACCTGGCCGTCGCCATTTTGGCGATTGAAGCCGCCCCAGCCACCCTTGACGCCGCCCTCGCGCCATGGTGAGTATCCGCCCATGAGCACCGCCGTCCGCCCAGCCCGTCTTTGGTGGCGCACCTCCTAAAGAGGTGGCCGGTGCGATTTCATTTCTCAAAATCGCTAGAGGTCGCCACGCAGTGCGGCGGCCCGATCGTTTGTCCTGTGTGGCGTTCCCTCGGCAAGTTTCGTAAGAGGACGACATGAACAGGACAGTCTTTGCCCTCCCGGCCAGAAGTGAGTACGCGACCCGCGCGGGGCTTGCGATCACGCGCGTGGCGGAGCAATTTACCGGCGGCGCCAGCAGGCTCGACGACCTCATCAGCCTGCTCGACCGCCGCCGCGGCGTGGTGCTGTCCTCGGGCACGACCGTGCCCGGCCGCTACGAGAGCTTCGACCTCGGCTTCTCCGATCCGCCGCTCAAGCTCGAGACAGTCGGCGTCAATTTCAAGCTGGAAGCGCTGAACGCGCGCGGAGAGGTGCTGATCGCCTTCCTCGGCGACGTCCTGCGCGACCCCTGCGTGGTGATCTCCGAGAAGGCTGCAGCGCGCTTGGCCGGCCACATCATCCGCGGCGATGCCCCGGTCGAGGAAGACCAGCGCACGCGGCGGGCCAGCGTGATGTCGCTGGTGCGCGACCTCGTCGCCGCCTTCTCCGCCAATGATGATGGCCTGCTCGGCCTGTTCGGCGCCTTCGCCTACGACCTCGTCTTCCAGATCGAGGACCTCGTTCAGAAGCGTCCGCGCGAGCAAGACCAGCGCGACATCGTGCTGTACGTGCCCGATCGCCTGCTGGCCTATGACCGCGCCACCGGCCGCGGCGTCGTGCTCTCTTACGATTTCGCCTGGAAGGGCAAATCGACGGAGGGCCTGCCGCGCGAAACCGCCGACAGCCCCTACCTGAAGACGCCGCGCCAGGGTTTTGCCGATCACGCGCCCGGTGAATATCAGGCCACGGTCGAAACCGCGCGCGCGGCCTTCGCGCGCGGCGATCTGTTCGAGGCCGTGCCCGGCCAACTGTTCGCCGAGCCCTGCGACCGCTCACCGGCCGAAGTGTTCCAGCGCCTCTGCGTCATCAACCCGTCGCCCTACGGCGCGCTGATGAATCTCGGCGAGGGCGAGTTTCTTGTCTCGGCGTCGCCCGAAATGTTCGTGCGCTCGGACGGCCGCCGCGTCGAGACCTGCCCGATCTCCGGCACGATTGCGCGCGGCCTTGATGCGATCGGCGACGCCGAGCAGATCCGCCAGCTCTTGAACTCGGAGAAGGACGAGTTCGAGCTCAACATGTGCACCGACGTCGACCGCAACGACAAGGCGCGCGTCTGTGTGCCCGGCACCATCAAGGTTCTAGCGCGCCGGCAGATCGAGACGTACTCAAAACTGTTCCACACCGTCGACCACGTCGAGGGCATGCTGCGCCCCGGCTTCGACGCGCTCGATGCCTTCCTCACCCATGCCTGGGCGGTCACCGTCACGGGTGCGCCAAAGCTGTGGGCGATGCAGTTCGTCGAGGACCACGAGCGCTCGCCGCGGCGCTGGTATGCCGGTGCGATCGGCGCGGTGAATTTCGACGGCAGCATCAACACCGGCCTCACCATCCGCACCATCCGCATGAAGGATGGCCTCGCCGAAGTGCGCGTCGGTGCCACCTGCCTGTTCGATTCCGATCCCGCCGCGGAAGATCGCGAATGCCAGGTCAAGGCTGCCGCCCTGTTCCAGGCGCTGCGCGGCGATCCGCCGAAGCCGCTCTCGACCTTTGCGCCCGATGCCACCGGCTCGGGCAAGCAGGTGCTGCTGATCGACCACGACGACAGCTTCGTGCATATGCTCGCCGATTATTTCCGTCAGGTCGGCGCCAGCGTCACCGTGGTCCGCTATGTGCATGCGCTCGACATGCTCAAGCGGAAGAGGTGGGATTTGCTGGTGCTGTCGCCCGGCCCCGGGCGCCCTGAGGATTTCGGGATCAAGACAACAATCGACGCGGCGCTGGAGAAGAAGCTGCCGGTGTTCGGCGTCTGCCTCGGCGTCCAGGCGATCGGCGAATATTTCGGCGGCGAGCTCGGCCAGCTCACCCATCCCGCCCATGGCCGGCCCTCACGGGTGCAGGTGCGCGGCGGCCGGCTGATGCGCAACCTGCCGAACGAGATCGTCATTGGCCGCTATCACTCGCTCTTCGTCGAGCGCGACAGCATGCCGGAGGTCCTGAGCGTCACCGCCAGCACCGAGGACGGCGTCGCCATGGCGCTTGAGCACAAGACCCTGCCGGTCGCCGGCGTGCAATTCCACCCGGAATCGCTGATGTCGCTCGGCGGCGAGGTGGGGTTACGTATCGTCGAAAACGCGTTCCGGCTGGATGCTGGGGCGAATTGAGTATGACCGTCATTGCGAGGAGCCCGCGACAAAATTGCGAAGCAATTTTGCGCTGGCGACGAAGCAATCCAGGCTCTTGCCGCGGAGAAGATCTGGATTGCTTCGCTTCGCTCGCAATGACGGTGGAAAAGCCAGAGTGAGATAACCATGACCTTTGACCACGATCTGAAGGCGAGCGTCCGCACCATCCCGGACTATCCCAAGCCCGGGATCATGTTCCGCGACATCACAACCCTGCTCGCGGATGCGCGCGCGTTCCGCCGCGCCGTGGACGAGCTCGTCAATCCCTGGGCCGGCAACAAGATCGACAAGGTCGCCGGCATGGAGGCGCGCGGCTTCATCATCGGCGGCGCGGTGGCGCACCAGCTCTCGGCCGGCTTCGTGCCGATCCGCAAGAAGGGCAAGCTGCCGCATACCACGGTGCGCATCGCCTACTCGCTCGAATACGGCATCGACGAGATGGAGATGCATGTCGACGCGATTCAGCCCGGCGAGCGCGTCATCCTGGTCGACGACCTCATCGCCACCGGCGGCACCGCGGAAGGCGCGGTGAAGCTGCTGCGCCAGATCGGCGCCAACGTCGTCGCCGTCTGCTTCATCATCGACCTGCCCGAGCTCGGCGGCGCCGCCAAGCTGCGTGCGATGGACGTCCCGGTGCGCACGCTGATGACGTTCGAGGGGCATTGAGCGTGCTCGCCGCTGCGGCGAGAGCCTGCGGCAAGCGCAGACCTGGCTAGGGCGGCGGCAAGCCGAAGGCCGGAAACAGCTCGGGCCCGAGCGGCCCCAGATAGACCGTCAGCGAGGCGATCCCGCCGTCCGCAGGCTCGATGACATGCAGCGAATGGGCGCGCCATGCCGGATCTTGATGGGTGCGCGCGTAGACACCGACAGCCGGCTGGCCGTTGGCGCCGATGGCGACCGCTCGGAAGCCGGCAAACCTGGTCCAGATGGTCTCGAAGAAAGCCCGAATGGCCGCGCGCCCCTGATACCACTCCCGCCATGGCGGCATGCTAAAGGTGGCGTCCTCCCGCAAGAGTTCTATGAAGCCGTCGAGATTGGCGGCCTGCCAGGTCTGCATGTAGCGCTCGAGCAGCAGTCCCTCCTCTCGGCTGGTCTGCGATCGACGGCGGGACGTCCCTCGGGATATCGCGCCGCGAGGGTTGCGCGAGCCCGCTGCAATGCGCTGTTGATCGAGGCCGTCGAGCCGCCCAACAATCGCGCCGTTTCGACAGCCGACCATCCCAGGACGTCGGAAAGCAGCAGCGCGGCCCGCTGCCTAGGCGGCAGATCCTGGATGGCCGCGACGAAGGCGAGCTGCACGGCTTCGCGGGTCTCGTACCGTGCTTCCGGACCGGGCGTGTCGTCGGCGACGGCGGGAAGCTCCGCATCCGGGTAAGGGTCCAGCCAGGCAAGCTCGGCTGCGGGCCCGCCCGTGGCCCGCCCCTGCGAGGGAGGCCGTCCGGGCTGCTGGAGAAAGCGATGCGTCTTGGTCCTCGCCTTGAGAGCGTTGAGGCAGCTGTTGGTGGCGATCGTGTAGAGCCAGCCGCGGACCGAGCCTCGCCCGTCGAACTCCGACCGCGCGCGCCAAGCTCGCAGAAAGGTCTCCTGTACGAGGTCGTCCGCCTCGTGCAGCGAGCCCATCATGCGGTAGCAGTGGAGCTTGATCTCGCGACGGTGAGCCGCCGTGAAATGCTCGAAGGCCAGCCGATCGAGGAACGGCTGGCCTGGCTCGCCCAATGGCTCGAAAGGGCCAGGAGGGCCTGTCATGTCGGGCCTGCAGTGCTGAATTCGATCTGCATTCTGTGTGTGCCTCAGGCCGCCGGCGCAAGTCCGCTCCCGCTCACCATGAAGGAACTGCCCTCCGATGTCCCGGTGGCCAGGGCAACCACCGCCCTTCCCACATCGGCCGGCGTTTGCATGTCGGTCATGCCCGCGAGAACGTCCGCGGGCTGGATGCCCAGATAGCCGGCATAGCCGTCGACGCCGCCCTTGCCCACGCGGGTGCCGGGCATGATACGCATGGGGGCCAGGTCCATGAAGCGCAGGCCCAGTCCGAGCCGATCCGACTCCTTCTGGCAATGACCGGCCAGGAAGATCTGCGCGCGCTTTGCCCCCGCATACCCGCCGGCAAACGGCGGTCCGCCGCTGAAGGCCGCGCCACTGGAGATCTGGACGATCCGTGTTCCCGGCTTGAGCGGACCTCGCAGCGCCGCCCTGCAAAACAGGAACGACGCCTTGACGTCCGTTTCCCAGTTGGCGGAGAAGGCCTCCCAGGTCAGGTCCTGTATAGGCGCGCTGGGGGCAAGTGAGCCCGCGCAGATCACCAGGACGTCCGGCGCCAGCGCGGCGAAAACCTGCCCCGGCGCTGTATCCTGCGTCGCGTCGGCCGCAAGGGTTCTCAACCTCGGCGTCTCGTTCGCCAATTGAGTCAGGGCTGCTGCTTCGCGGGCGACGGCGAGGACCGTCGCTCCCTCGCCGAGGGCGGCTTCCGCGATTGCGCGGCCGACGCCGCGGCTGCCTCCTACGACGACGACATTTTTATCTTGCAACGATCCCATGGATTACCCCCCTGTCCGGGCCACCCGGATCATTCCGGCGCGCCTATGGATCAGGACAGCGCAGGCGGGCCAAAATCATCG
Source organism: Bradyrhizobium sp. WBAH42 (assembly GCF_024585265.1). Lineage (NCBI taxonomy): Bacteria > Pseudomonadati > Pseudomonadota > Alphaproteobacteria > Hyphomicrobiales > Nitrobacteraceae > Bradyrhizobium > Bradyrhizobium sp. WBAH42. Next base: position 7,296,810 of record NZ_CP036533.1, on the reverse strand, counting down.
GTGCGCCAAAGAAAATGTCAGGCGATCGACACGGCCCGCGAAAAGCGCCGATAGGGTGCGCGGCTGGTAGTGAACGTGGCCGACTAGATCGCTTCGGCGTTGAGGTCCGACCGCCAATGCAGCATGCGGTCCTTCAGGAGTGCATCGCGGATGTAGCTCGTTTCCTCCTCGTCCAGCCGCTCGCACTCGGCGAATGTCAGGCCAGCGGCGCCATGCGCGTTCCACGCCGCTTGAAGGGCGCGGCAGGGATGCCCGCCCTGGCGCAGCGTGAACCAGATCCGGTTGGCGACCTTCTCGAGATCAAACGCCTGCCCGACCCAGGCTTCGCCTGTCGCCACGCAGCGGACGACGTAGATGCCGACGGCGGTCTTGCGCTCCTTGTAGGCGGCAATCGCGGCCTTTCGGTCGATGCTCATGGGCTTGGTCTCGCGAGGAAGGGTGTCACGCGAGGTCATACAAGCCGCCGGGCGGTCGGTCAATATTGCCCGGGTAAAATAAATCAGGACCGTTGCAGGATCAGGCTGAGCTCAAGCTCGCGGAAGGCGAGGTAGTTGCGCCGGATCCACTGATGCAGCTCGGTGGAAGAGTCCTTCTCCTGCCGCAGATAGCCGGTGAAGGAGAAATTCAGCCGGTCGATATACGTCTTCAGGAAACCCGGCAGCGCCGGCAGGCGGAACAGCCGGCCACCTCCCATCGCCGGCGGCAGCTCGCCGCGGACGACATATTCGTTGTCCACCGTGACCAGGTTCATCCGCGGGATCTGCCCGCGCAACGTCTCGTGGGCGCGGGCCGAGACACGGTCGGTGTCGGCGACGAACAGGATCTGTGGTGCCACATGCCGGCGCGCCGCCTCCTTCAACAGGCCGATCTCGTCGGTCATCTTGAAGAACTCGTCGAAGGCGTGGAAGCCGAGGTCGATGACCTTGGCAACACCGTCATCGACGATGACGCGGTCCATCAGCTGCATCTTGCCGTAAGTGTCGATCACGTCGGCGGTCTCGGTCACCTTCGGCAGGTAATCGAGCAGCGACGGCTCCTTCAGATTGACGTCGAAGGCCGCGACGTTGCCGTTCTTAAGCAGCAGGAATTCTGTCAGCAGCCGCGCCAGCAAGGTCTTGCCGACCTGCGGGCGAGGCGAGCAGATGATGTAGACGGGCGTTGCGGGCATCGACAGCCAGTATCTGGGCCAACTCACCGCCCAATCCAGCCGTATCCGCCCGGGGTCCGCAACTATTTTTCGCTGTTGCGGGTGACGGATTTCGAACCAACGATGTCGGTCAGGCGGATGCGGTCGAACTCGCTCCAGACGTTGGCCAGCCAGTGCCGGACATAGCCGCGCAGCACGAACGAATAGTTCGCGGCCTCGTCGTTGATGCCCTTGTTGGCGACGAATTTCAGGAACGGGACGGAAGACACCTCGACCTGCTCATAGGCCATTTCGTTGAGCTTGGGGATGGTCAGCTCGGTCGCGTCCTTGATGCGGTGGAAGTAGGAATTGTAGGTCGCCTGGTCCCATTGGAAGAACTGGGTGTCGTTGATGAAGTTCTTCACCAGGAAATATTTCGCGCCGGACATGAAGCCCGCGGTCTCCGCGATTTCCTCCAGCGAGGCGATCGAGGGTCCGAGGATGTGGAACACCGCGAAGGTGATCTGGCCCGCCTTGGCGGCGTCGAGGAAGCCGATGTCGCGCAGCGAAGCCAGCGCCGGCGAGAGCAGGCCGGCGCGGACGTCGATGACGGTGACCGAAGGGCTGACAGCGTTGAGCGTGTCGAAGATCTTCATCTGGTCGGCCGTCGTCGTCATGTCGACGATCTCGGTGATGTCGGGGTGGAAGCGCCTCAGGGTTCCGCGCGGCGACTCCGTGTCGAACGCCCGCGTCGGCACGTTGTTGGCCGAGAAATAATCGAGCAGGGTGCGCGATACCGTGGTCTTGCCGACCCCGCCCTTGTCCGCGCCCACCACAACCACTGCCGGCTTTGCCATTGCTGTCCCCTAACGCGCGCCCCCGATCGCGAGGTCGCAATCGGCCGGGCCCCAAATCGATGTCCGAAAAGACGTCCCGAGTCTGCTGTTGGGCGCGAACATGGCAGAAACAAGGGAGAATTCAATTCCTTGCGCTCCAGTCACGGCAATTCCCGAGGATATTCCCGATTGCCGGGAAACCTGCCGCATGAAGCGGCAAATCACGTCATCAGTGACGGCCCCACGGTCCCATCGGATTGGCTGCCGGGGCTCCCGAGGGGCTGGGCGCGGGAACAGGCGGCGGATTGGCGGGAGCGGCGCCATCGCCCCACGGCCCGTGCGAGAGCGGCGGCGGACCGTCCTGCGCCTCGGCCTGTTCGGTCTCGGGCTGTTCCGTCTCTTCGGTGGGGTCCGGCAGCGGACCGGGGTCATGGCCGCCGGCGAACTTGACCAGGGCGTCGACCCGGGACTGCACGGACGGGTGGGTCGCGAACAGATCGGCAAAGCCCTCGCGCGGATTGTCGACGCAGAGCTCCATCACCGCCGAGGTCGCGCCTGGCAGCTCGCCGCGATTCTCGATCTTGCGCAGCGCCGAGATCATGGCATCCGGATCTTTGGTCAGCTCGACCGAGCCGGCGTCGGCGAGATATTCGCGTGACCGCGACAGCGCGAGCTTCACCACCTGCGACAGCAGCCAGGCCAGCACGATCAGCACGATTGCGATGATGATGACGATGATCGCACCGCCCCCGGAGCTCTTGCTGTCGCTTGAGGACGAGGACGACCGCGAGGACGAGGAGGAGCCCGAGGACCAGGAGCCGCCGGAACCGGAGCTCCAGTTCAGATTCGTGAACAGGCGGAAGAACAATTCGCCGAAGAAGCCGACCACGCCGGCGATGATGACGGCGACCACCATGAGCTGCACGTCGCCGTTTTTGATGTGGGTCAGCTCGTGGCCCAGCACCGCTTCGATCTCCTTGTCGTTGAGCGCATCGAGGAGACCCGTGGTGACCGTGATGGAATATTGCCGCGGATTGAGACCGGTGGCGAACGCGTTCAGCGCCGGGCTCGCCATGATCTTCAGCTTCGGCATGGTGATGCCGCGCGAGATGCAGAGGTTTTCCAGCAGATTATAGAGCCGCGGCTCCTCCTGCCGGGTGACGGCGTGGCCGCCGGTCACGGCGTCGATCATCGACTGGTGGAAGAAATAGGCGATCGCGATCCACGCGATCGCCGCAACGGTCGCGAAGGGCGCGGCCTTCAGCAGGTCGGAGAAGGCCCGGGTCAGATAATAGGCGACCGTGCCGTTGCCGTTGATGACGACCTCGGCCACCAGCGCGCCGGCATAGACCAGCACGTAGACCAGCGCGAACAGGCCGGCGAGCAGCAGCATCGAACGAAACTTGTTCGAGGCGATGTGCGTGTAGAGACCATACGCGGCCATGACGCGATGCCCTGCCGGCCTATCGGCTCAAATCAGAACTTCACCTGCGGCGCCGCCTCGACCTCGGTGCGGCTGGCGCCGAGATCGAAGAACTCCTTCCTGGTGAAGCCGAACATGCCGGCGAACAGAGCGGCGGGCATCTGCTGGATGCCGGTGTTGTATTCCTGGACTGCGTTGTTGAAGAAGCGGCGGCTGGCTGCGATCTTGTTCTCGAGGTCGGAGAGCTCGGATGCGAGCTGCTGGAAATTGGCGTTGGCCTTGAGGTCCGGATAGGCCTCCGACAACGCGATCAGCCGGCCGAGCGCACCGGAGAGCTGGGTTTCGGCCGCGGACACCTGCGCCGGGCCCTGCGCCGACATCGCCGAGTTGCGCGCCTTGATGACGTCGTCGAGCGTGCCGCGCTCATGCGAGGCATAGCCCTTCACGGTCTCGACCAGGTTTGGGACCAAGTCGTGGCGCTGCTTGAGCTGCACGTCGATGTCGGCAAAGGCCTGGCCGACGCGCTGGCTCAGCGCCACCAGGCGGTTGTAGGCGCTGAAGGCGAACAGCACGAGGACGACGATGACGCCGAGAACGATCCAGCCGGTCGACATGAAGAACTCCTGAAGAGGGAAGAAGGCGGGCGCTAGGGTAGACCAAATTGACGCGGGATGAGAGCCCGGCGCGGAGGGAAGGTAGGACTTGGTCGGATCAGGAACGGCCCGAGTTCAAGGCAGGCCCGGCCGGCGAAATTAACTTTCGGACATGACGGCATCGCCCCAGCGCCAGCGCCGCGCGTCGGCATAGGCCGCCTTGTCGCGCCGCGGGACTTTTGCCGGCGCAACCCCAGCCTCCGTGCAGAGCTTGGCCGTGATCTCCGCCTTGCCGATGTCCGGCGGCGCTAGCACGCGCGCGGCGCGCATGGCCGGAGGCGTGCGAGTCAGCGCGACGTAGATGAAGCGCTCGTCCTCGAACGGCACCTCGGCGCCCTTGATCTGGCGGTGCGCCTGCGACCGCGGCAGGCGCTGGCTGAAATGGCACCAGTCGGGGGCGATGAGCGGGCAGGGCCTTTCGTGCGGGCAGGGCGCGGCGACGAAGGCACCAGCTGAGATCAGCTGCTTGCGCAGCGCAAGGATGCGCGCATAGCCGGCCGGCGTGCCGGGCTCGATCACCACCAGCGCGTGGCGCGCTTTGGCCCACATCGCTTCCGCGAGCTTGCGCTGTTCGGCCTCGCCGAGCTCATTGATGACGTAGCTGGCGATGACGAGATCGGCTTGCGAGACTTCAGCGAGATTGCCGCTGGCATCGCCGGGCAGATAGCGGCAGTCCGCGAGGCGCGTGCTGTCGCGTGCCAGTTCCAGCGCGAGCCGGCTCAGCGTGGCATTGGCGTCGAGCAGCGTGAAATCCTGCAGCGACGGAAAGGCTTCCGCGGCCGCCCAGCTGGCGGTGCCCGGGCCGGCGCCGACGTCGAGCAATGTCTCGGGGGCGAGATCAGGCGCGATCTCAGTGAGCGCATTGACGCTGGCCGCCACCGCCGCGTAGGTCGCAGGCATGCGCGCCAGCGCATAAGCGAGCGCATCGGCTTCGGACTTGATCGTGCCGGAGCCGCCACCGGCGCGATAGGCGGTCGAGATTCTTTGCGAGCGCTGCGCCGCGTCGCTGCGGGAGAAGCCCTGGAGCTTGCCGTCGAGCGCGGCCTTCAGTTCGGCGGGAAGGGTGGGGGAGATCTGCATCCGCGGTCATGCCCCGCGAAGCGGGGCATCCAGTACTCCGTGACAGTGCCGTCAACCGAGAAGCTGCGGCGTACTGGGTCAGTCCGCTCCAGTGCGCAATTTGCGCACAAGGCGGATGATGACGTCAATGGGTGTGGCGCGACTGCGGACTCACGCCACGTTCTGGTCGAGAATGTCCACCGCCTCGGCGAGGCTCACCGACACCAACTGCGAGACGCCGCGCTCGGCCATGGTGACGCCGAACAGCCGGTTCATCCGCGCCATCGTGATCGGGTTGTGCGTGATGATGATGAAGCGGGTGTCGGTCGAGCCGGTCATCTCGTGCAAAAGGTTGCAGTAGCGTTCGACGTTGTGGTCGTCGAGCGGCGCGTCGACTTCGTCCAGCACGCAGATCGGGGACGGGTTGGTCAAGAACACCGCGAAGATCAGCGCCATCGCGGTCAGCGCCTGCTCGCCGCCCGACAGCAGCGACAGCGTCTGCGGCTTCTTGCCCGGCGGCTTGGCGATGATTTCGAGGCCGGCTTCCAGCGGGTCGTCGCTCTCGATCAGGTGCAGCGCGGCCTCGCCGCCGCCGAACAGCTCGACGAACAGGCGCTTGAAGTGGTTGTTGACGACGTCGAACGAGGTCAGGAGCCGCTCGCGGGCTTCCTTGTTGAGGCTCTGGATGCCCTGGCGCAGCCGCTTGATGGCTTCGACCAGGTCGTCGCGCTCGGTGACGAGGCCGGTGTGCTGGGTCTCGACCTCGCGCAGCTCTTCCTCGGCGCGCAGGTTGACGGCACCGAGCCGCTCGCGGTCGCGGCGCATCTTTTCGAGGTCTTCCTCGATCTCGTGCAGCGGCGGCAGCTCGGCGCCGGGCTCGATCTCGGCAAGGCCGGCGACGGCCTGCGGCTCGACCTCGAGCATATCGCGGATCTCGCGCTCGATGTCCTCCAGCCGGCGGCGGGCGCCTTCCATGCGCTCCTCGGCGCGGGCGGTGGCCTCGCGGGCACTCGACAAGGCTTCGAGCGTCAGCTTGGCGACACGGTCGGTCTCGGCCATTGCGGTTTCCGCGGTGGCGAGCGCGTCGGCGGCCATGCGGCGGTCGTTCTCGGCGTATTCGATCTCGGTGATCAGCGCGCTGCGCTTCTCGGCGAACACGGCGGGGGCGTTCTCGAGCTCGCTGCGCTCGATGGTGAGCTCGGCGATACGGGCCTGGATGGTGTCGATGTGGGAGGCCGCGCTCTCCTTGCGGTTCTGCCACTCGGTGCGTTCGGCGAGGATCGCCTGCACGCGGCGGTCGGCGAGCTCGGCTTCGCGTGCCAGCGCCTGCGCCTCGGCGCGGACCTGGGCGGCCATGCGGCGGCGGCCTTCGATGTCGCTGCGGACCGCGGCGAGCTGGGTCTCGGTGTCTTCGCTCGACGGCAGCTCCCCGATGCCGGCCTCGGCATATTCGTATGCGGCCTCGGCTTCGGCGCGGTCGGCGGCGAGACGGCTGTGCGCTTCCGACAGCGTCGCCTTGCGCGCGGCATGTCGGCTGATCTCGCGTTCGGCATTGGCATGGCGCTCGCGCGCGACGTTCAGCTCGCGCTGGGCGGCACGCCAGGCTTCGCGGCTGGCGCCTTCGGTGCTGGCTGCCATCTGCAGCTCGGACTCGGCGTTCTCCAGCGCCTGGCGCTTGATCTGCGCGTCGATGCGGGCCTGCTCCAGCTCGTTCTCGATGTCGACGAGGCGGGCGCGCTCGGCAAGGCGCCGTGCCGCGCCGGTCGGCGCATGCGCGGCGGCGACGAAGCCGTCCCAGCGCCAGACGTCGCCCTCAGGCGAGACCAGCCGCTGGCCGGTCTTGAGCTGCGACACCAGCTCGGCACCGCGCTCGCGCGGCACGACGCCGATCTGCGCCAGGCGGCGCGCCAGCTCGGCCGGCGCCTGCACATGGTTGGAGAGCGGAACGGCGCCTTCGGGCAGCTCCGGATCGCCCTCGGAGTGTCCGACATTGGTCCAGCGCATCGGCGCCGACGGGTCGATCGGCGCATCGAGGTCGTCGCCGAGCGCCGCGCCGATCGCTTTTTCAAAGCCCTTGTCGACGGTGATGCCGTCGATGATCGGCGGCCACAGATTCTTGGTTTCGCCGTTGACGATCTTCGAGATCGTGCGGGCCTCGGTCTCGAGCCGCTGCACGCGCTTGTCCGCTTCGACCAGCGGCGAGCGCGATGATTCCAGTGTCTGGCGTGCCGCGACATGCGCAGCTTCGCTGGCCTGCGCCGCAGCTTCGGACGCGGCCAGCGTCTGCTCCGCGGTCTCGACCGTCGCGGTCAGCTCGTCGAGATCGCCGAAGCCGCCGGTCTCGGCGGCAAGCTTCTGCTCTTCCGCGGTGACGTTGGCGATCTCCTGGTCGAGCCGGGCGAGCTTGTCGCGGTGGGTGCGGACGTTGGCCTCGAGCTGGTTGCGCTTGGCGGTGAGGTCGGCGAGCGCGGTGGTGAGCTCGGCGAAGCGCTGCTCGGTCTCGGTCAGCACCGCCTCGGCTTCGGCGACGCGCTCGTCGACGCCGGAGCGCTTCTCGACGCGCGACTTGATCTCTTCCTTCAGCTCCGCATCTTCCGCGTCGAGCCGCTGCAGCGCGACGTCGGCATCCATGGTCTGCTGCTGGGCGCGCGAGATGTCGCCCTCGAACTGGGCGAGGCGGCGCTCGAGCTCGGCGACGCGCTCCTTGGCGCGCTCTTCCTCACGGTCGAGCTGCTCGCGGGCATTGGTCAGGCGCTGCAGGCCGGCGGCGGCGCGCGCTTCGGCGTCGCGCAGCGCCGGCATCTCGGCGGCGCGGATCGCCTGGATGCGCGCGGCCTCGGCCTGGTGCTGGGTGCGCTCGGCCATCTCGCGCACGGCGAGGTCGTGGGTCTGGCCGGATTCGTTGACGTCCGCATGGGCGCCGATCCAGCGCAGATGGAACAGCGTGGCCTCGGCCTTGCGGACCTTGGCCGCGACCTCGCGATAGCGCACGGCCTGGCGGGCCTGCTTCTTCAGGCCTTCCATCTGGCCGGAGAGCTGGCCGATCACGTCCTCGACGCGAGTGAGATTGGTTTCGGCGGCCTTCAGACGCAGCTCGGCCTCGTGGCGACGGGCATGCAGGCCGGCGACGCCGGCGGCGTCTTCCAGCACGCGGCGGCGCTGCTCGGGCTTGGCCTGGATGATCTCGCCGATCTTGCCCTGGTGGACGAGGGCGGGCGAGCGCGCGCCGGTGGCGGCGTCCGCAAACAGGATCTGCACGTCGCGGGCGCGCACGTCGCGGCCGTTGATGCGGTAGACCGAGCCGGCCTCGCGTTCGATGCGGCGGGAGATTTCCAGAAGCTGGCTGTCGTTCATCGCCGCCGGCGCGGTGCGATCGGCATTGTCGATCGTCATCGTCACTTCGGCGTGGTTGCGCGCCGGACGGTTGCCGGAGCCGGCGAAGATCACCGCGTCCATGTCGGCGGCGCGCAGCGACTTGTAGGAGGTCTCGCCCATCGCCCAGCGCAGCGCTTCGACGAGATTGGACTTGCCGCAGCCGTTGGGGCCGACCACGCCGGTCAGGCCGGGCTCGATGACGAAGTCCGTGGGCTCGACGAAGGACTTGAAGCCGTGAAGTCGCAGGCGGGTGATTTTCATAAGCACGCATCTCTGTTGGCAGGCGCGAATCCCCCTGCCGGGACAATACCATGGAAGGCAATGTCGCTATCCGGGCGAGTCGCGCCAGGCGCCTCATGCGGCTGGACAATGGCCGCGGTGCGCCGCGAGGGCAACCGGCGAAAGCCGCTTTTCCCAAGGGATTTATGCCGGGAAAGCTACGGCTTTCGAGATGCGAATCAGGATCTTGACGAGCGAATCAGCTCTTCAGAAGCGGGTTGATCTTCTTGGCGAACTCCTCGAACGAGGCTTCGCCCTTGATCTTCTCGCCGTTGATGAAGAAGGTCGGCGTCGAATCCACCTTGAGCACGTCGCTGGCGTATTTCTGGTCGGCGGCGATCTTGTCGAGCAGCGCCTGGTCCTTCAGGCAGGCTTCGACCTGCTGCTGGGTGAGGCCGGCCTGCTTGCCGATCCGCGTCAGGGTCTCGGTGGTGTTCTTCATCACCCAGTCGTTCTGCTGGCGAAACAGCATGTCGGTGACCGCGAAGTATTTAGGCGCGTCGTCCTTGGCGATGCAGCGCGACAGCATCGAGCCGGCGGCGGCTTTGATGTCGAGCGGGAACTCGCGGAAGATGTAACGCACCTTGCCGGTGTCGATGTATTCCTTCTTGATCTTCGGGAACACCTGCTCGTTAAAGGCGGCGCAGTGCGGGCAGGTCATCGAGGCGTATTCGGTAATGGTGACGGCGGCGTCCTTCGGGCCGAGCGCCATGTCGGGCAGCGACACCGGCTTGGCCACATCGGCGGCGGCCTGAGCCATGGCGTCGGAGATGAACCGCAGCGGCGAGAGCCCGGCGAACGCGGCAAGCCCGGTCAGCGACAGCATCGTGGTGAAGGCGCGGCGGGTAATGATCAAGGTCGGCTCCCGGGATTGGCAAGGTTCGCCCGAGGTTCCCCTTCGGACGGCCTGTCGCTAGCTTGAAACGTCGTTTGAGGCAATGGCGGGCGCTGCGGACAGGTCCAGTTTGGCCGCGGAATGAGGCTCAATTTCGCTTGATGGCAGCCCCGAGGCGCGCCAGCGCCGTCTTCAGTTCTTCATCATCGATGTCGGTCAGGGTCTCCGCCACCTTGGCGACGGCCTTGGGGTCCGGCGGGCCGGGCCGCTTGCGGACCTGCGGCCGCGACAGCGGCGCCTGGCGGAAGGCGAGCTTGCCGACCGCGCTCCAGCCGAAGAAGCGGTTGACCCGCTCCAGGATCACGTCGGCCGAGTGCTGGATTTCCAGCGCCATCGGCCCCTCGACCCGCAGCACCAGCGTTGCCGGCTCCTGCGGCTGCCCCTCCACCGGCCGCGGCCATTGCATCTTGAGCGGCTCGGCATGGGCCGCGATCTCGGGACCTGCAATCTGCGCCCACCGCGTCACCAGCTCGCGCGCCGCAAAGCCCTGCTTGGCATAGGCCTCGGCGAAGACGTCGTCGAGCAGGATCCCGAGCGGTTTTGCGCTGATGGGGCCGGGCTTGAAGATGGGACCGGATTTGGACATGGGGCGGGTCCGCTATGCGGCCGCTCGGGGCCGAATGGCCTTGAGATCGCGATCGATCTCGCGCCGCCGCTGCATCAGATCATAGTCCATCTGCAGACCCAGAAAAAAGCCCTCCGACAGACCGAAATAGCGGGCGAGCCGCAGGTCCGTGTCGGCAGTGATGTCGCGCTTGCCGAGGACGATCTCGTTGATCCGCCGCGGCGGGACGTGAACGGCCCGCGCCAGCGCGTTCTGGCTGAGTTCCATCGGCTTCAAGAACTCCTCTAGCAGGATCTCGCCGGGATGGGGATTGCGGAGGAAACTGTTCCTAGTGGTAGTCGACGATTTCGACATCTCTCGGTCCTCCTTCATCCCAAACAAAACAGATGCGCCACTGATCGTTGATCCGGACCGAGTGCTGACCTTCGCGGTTGGCTTTCAGGGCTTCCAGCCGATTGCCCGGAGGAACCCTAAGATCCGCCAACACCCGCGCCTGGTTCAACAAGCGCAGCTTTCGCAAAGCCACATTCTGAATGTCGGGCGGCAGTTTTCGACTTCGCCGACCGGACCAGATCAACTCTGTCTCGGAGTTGGCGAAGCTCTGGATCATGTCTGTGTATAACGCAAGGCGTTATAGCGTGCAACGGTCCGGTCGCGCTGGCCACAGGCGGAATCCTCCTCTAGTAAAGGTGTATGCTCTCCACGACTGCGCGCAAGAAGGAACAGAATACGGCGTCATCGTCGGCGCGCCCGCTCGCGCTCCTGCAATGGTACGACCGCCATCGCCGCCGACTGCCCTGGCGCGCCGCGCCGGGCGAGGCGTCCGATCCCTACCGCGTGTGGCTGTCCGAGATCATGCTCCAGCAGACCACGGTGAAGGCGGTCGGCCCCTATTTCGAAAAGTTCGTCGCGCGCTGGCCAGACGTCACCGCGCTGGGACGCGCCTCGCAGGACGACGTGCTGCGGATGTGGGCCGGGCTCGGATATTATTCGCGCGCACGCAACCTCCATGCCTGCGCGATCGCTGTGACGCGCGAGCATGGCGGCGTGTTTCCGGATACCGAGGAGGGGCTGCGCGCGCTGCCGGGGATCGGGCCCTATACGGCGGCGGCAATCGCGGCAATCGCGTTCGACCGCCGCACCATGCCGGTCGATGGCAATATCGAGCGCGTGGTGTCGCGTCTGTTCGCCGTCGAGGAGGAGCTGCCGCAAGCCAAGCCGCTCATCCAGCAACTCGCCGCGACGCTGCTGGCGGATTCTCGCGCCGGCGACAGTGCGCAGGCGCTGATGGATCTCGGCGCCTCGATCTGCACGCCGAAGAAGCCGGCCTGCTCGCTGTGTCCGTTGAACGAGGACTGCACGGCGCGCGCGCAAGGCACCCAGGAGACGTTCCCACGCAAGGCGCCGAAGAAGAGCGGGACGCTCAGGCGCGGCGCCGCTTTCGTGGTCACGCGCGGCGACGAGTTGCTCGTCCGCTCGCGGCCCGAAAAGGGCCTGCTCGGCGGCATGACGGAGGTGCCGGGCTCGGACTGGCTCGCCGGCCAGGACGATGCGATGGCGAAGCAGCAGGCGCCGGAGCTGAAGGGATTGTCACGCTGGCAGCGCAAGGTGGGCGTCGTCACCCATGTCTTCACGCATTTCCCGCTCGAGTTGGTGGTCTACACCGCGAAGGCGGAAGCCCGCACCCGCTCCCCTGAGGGCATGCGCTGGGTGCCGATCGCAACGTTAGCGGGCGAAGCGCTGCCGAACGTGATGCGCAAGGTCATCGCGCATGGTTTGGGTCTCTAGGATCCATCCTGCTGACAGCAGGCTGTCAGCAGCCTTGCGCTAACAGGGGGCAGGAGATATCGCATGGTCAAGACCGCGCTCGATAACTTACGTAGGCCCCCATGTGCCGAGCTGCTCGGCTGGCGCCTGCTCGATGCGCGTCCCGAGGAGGGCTGGATCAAGCTCGCCTTCGAGGGCAAGCCGGAATTCTGCAACCCCGCGGGCTTCATCCAGGGCGGCATGCTCTCGGCCATGCTCGACGACACCATGGGTCCGGCGGTGCTGGTGATGAGCGAGGGCCGGCTCTACACCACCACCATCAGCATGACCGTGAATTTTCTCAGCCCCGCAAAGCCCGGCCCGATCATCGGCGAAGCCAGGGTGACGCAGCTCGGCAAGACCATCGCCTTCGTCGAAGCCAAGCTGATGGCAGAGGACGGCACCGTGCTGGCGACGGCCAGCGCCAGCGAGCGCCTGCTGGAGGCGGCGAGGGTGGTCGGTAAATAGATTCTCCGCGGGAGCCTCTTCCCTTCTCCCCTTGCGGGAGAAGGTGGCGCGAAGCGCCGGATGAGGGGTATCTCTCAGCGAATTCAAATGCGAGTTGGACTCGCGGAAACAACCCCTCACCCGAGTGAGTCTGCGTTGACCAGCGCCGCGGCCCTCTCCTGCAAGGGGAGAGGGCGCATCAACGTGCATCTCGCTCTTTGGAGTATCATGCCTTCAGGCGTGCGTCCTTGCTCACGATCGGCGGCTTCGCATTCAGCGCCTCGACCTGGAAGCCTGCGACGCGCTTGTAGTTGGCGGCGATGTCTTCCAGCTCCTGCTGCGACAAGACGTCGGTGACCACGTTGTAGCCATCAGGCGCGCGCTCCTCGACCAGCTGCATCACCTGCTCGGGGCCGTTCTTGCGGTTGAGCAGGACGAGGTCAGTCGTCGCGGGACGCCGCTCGGCTTCATAGGCGAGCAGTGCCGCCTGCGTCGGGCCGTGCGCCAGGATCTCGCGGGTGATGACGCGCGCGTCGAGGATCGCTTGCGAGGCGCCGTTCGAGCCGATCGGGTACATCGGATGCGCGGCATCGCCCATCAGCGTGACCTTGCCGAAGGTCCATTGCGACACCGGATCGCGGTCCACCAGCGGATATTCATAGGCGTGCGGGCAGTTCCTGATCAGGGCGGGCACGTCGAGCCAGTCGAACGTCCAGCTTTCGAACCAGGGCAGGAACTCTTCCAGCCGCGCGGTGCGGTTGTAGTCCTCGCGCCGCCACTGATAGGTCGGCGGCATGTGCCGCTCGGCGACCCAGTTGATGAGGTGGTTGCCCGCCGCATCCGGTTCTTTCGAGATCGGATAGCAGACGAATTTCAGGATCTCGTGGCCGGCCATGATCATGGTGCGGCCCGTCAGGAAGGCCTTTGCCGCCGTGACGCCGCGCCAGAGGATGCGGCCGTTCCAGATCGGCGGGCCTTCGTTCGGATAGAGCTTTTCGCGCGCGGCGGAATGGATGCCGTCGGCGGCGATCAGGATTGCGCCTTCGTAAGTGCCGGTCGCCTTGCCAGTCGCCCTGTCGACGAAGTCGGCGCGCACGCCGCCCGCCGTCTCGGTCCAGCCGGTCAGATGATGGCTGGTGAGGATGTTGTCACGGCCGAGCCGATCGACCGCGGTGTCGAGCAGGATCTGCTGGAGCGTGCCACGATGGATCGAGAATTGCGGCCATTTGTATCCGGCCTCGAGGCCGCGCGGCTCGCTCCAGATCGGCTTGCCGTGCTTGGAGAAATAGGCGAGCTCGCGCGTCCGCACGCCGCTGGCGTCCAGCTTGTCCAGCAGGCCGAGCTCGATCAGCTCGCGCACCGCATGCGGCAGCACATTGATGCCGACGCCGAGCGGCTTCAGTTCCGCGACGCTCTCGAACACTTTCACGGGAACGCCGATTTGATGTAGGCTGAGCGCAAGCGTGAGCCCGCCGATGCCGCCACCGGCGATGAGTACGGTCATGACAAATCCCCCTCCGATTGACGGCGTCTTCGCACAGCCGGGCGGCCGTGGGCAACTGCGAACAGGCCGCCTATGGACGGCGCGGCGGTGGACCGTTAACCTCCGGTTTTCCCCATGAGGTCCGACATGCTCAAGCTCTACTACGCCACCGGCACCTGCGCGCTCGCCACCTACATCACCCTGGAAGAGGCCGGCGCCGACTACACCGCCGAACGGCTGAGCTTCAAGGACAACCAGCAGAACAGCCCGGACTATCTCGCGATCAACCCGAAGGGCCGGGTGCCGGCGCTGGTCACCGACCGCGGCGTGCTGACCGAGACGCCGGCGATGCTGGCCTATCTCGCGCAAACCTTCCCCAAGGCGAAGCTCGCGCCGCTCGACGATCCCTTCGACTTCGCGCAGGTGCAGTCGTTCAACTCCTATCTCTGCTCGACCGTTCACATCAACCACGCCCACAAGATGCGCGGCGCGCGCTGGGCGACGGAGGAGAGCTCGTTCGCCGACATGAAGGCGATGGTGCCGAAGACCATGGCCGCCTGCTTCAAGCTGATCGAGCAGAAGATGTTTCGAGGCCCCTGGGTGATGGGCGATCAATACACGGTCTGCGATCCCTATCTCTACACGCTCTCGACCTGGCTCGAAGGCGACAGCGTCGACATCAATGCGACGCCGAGGATCGCCGATCACTTCAAGCGCATGACCGATCGTCCCGCGGTGAGCAAGGTGATGGCGGCGCAGAAGGCGTAAGGCCGCGCGGCTGTCGTAGCTCTTGTAGGGTGGGCAAAGGCGCAGAGCGCCGTGCCCACCATCTTTCCAAGATTGCAATAGAAGTGGTGGGCACGCTCCGCTTTGCCCACCCTACGGGAGCTTCCGCCTGGCTTGCTCCAGCTCCCGCCCGGTCTCCAGCATCAGCCGCCGCAGCCAGATCGAGCCGGGATCCATCTGCGCGCGCGTCGGATGGAACATGAACTGCTCGTCGATCCCAGGATCGAGCGGCGGCGTCACCGCGACGACGCCGAGCTGCTGCGACAGCGCGGCGATCAGCCGGCGCGGCACGAAGGCGACGAGATCGGTGCGCGCGGCGACGTGCAGCGCTTCGAGATACCCTGACACCACCAGCGAAACGTGCCGCTCGATGCCCTTGGCTCGCAGCCAAGTGTCGATCAGGTCCTCCTGCTGGCCGCGGATGATGACTCCGACATGGCGCGCGGCGAGGAAGGTCTCGCGCCGCTTCAGCTTCGCGGCCAGGGGGTGGCCGCGCCGGACCGCAAGCGCATCGCTGTCGGTATAGAGCAATTGCCGGTGAAAGCCCTTGAAGGCATTGCCGATCGAGATCACGAGGTCGATGGTGCGGGCGAACTCGGCGTGGAAGATCGCCGGTCCCCGCCACGGCACCACGTCGATGCGGACGTTGGGGGCAAGGCGCGTGACTTTCGCCATCAACTTCGGCATCAACAGCTCGACCGCGAGATCCGGCATCATCAGACGGAATTGCCGCTCGCTGCGCGCGGCATCGAAGTCGTCAGGCACGAACAGCCCGCGCACCTGGTCGAGCGCCTGCGCCAGCGGTGCGCGCAGGGCCTGGGCCCGGAGCGTCAGCTCCATTCGTGCGCCCGTGCGCACCAGCAGCGGATCACCGAAGATGTCGCGCAGGCGCTGCAACGCGTGGCTCGTCGCCGGCTGGGACAGGCCGATCCTCATGGCCGCGCGGCTGACATTGGCCTCGCGCAGCAATGCGTCGAGCGCGGTCAACAGGTTGAGGTCGAGCGAATGCAAATTCATGAGGTGAATAGATATCATATTTCAAATCGATTTGAAGAATGCCGTCGGCCCGGCGATGATCTCCGCGTTGTCACCACGAGGAGAATGCCGCCATGAACGCGAGCGCCAACAAGAAACTGCTGCAGGATATCTTTGCCGCGGCCGCCAATCCCGATCCCGCCGCGCGCGACCGCGCCCTGTTCACCGCAAGTCTCGCCGACGACGCCAAATGGGTCGTGACCGGGCAATATTCCTGGTCGCGCACCTTTGCCGGCAAGGAGGCGATCCTCAAAGATCTGCACGGCTATGTCCGCACGCGCCTGCGCGACCGCACGCGTACCATCGCCCATCGCTTCATCGCCGATGGCGACATCGTCGTCGTGGAAGCCAAGGGCGACAACGTCACGCCCGAGGGTGCACGCTACGACAACGACTATTGCCTGGTGTTTCGCCTGGAGGACGGCAAGATCAGGGAGATCCGCGAGTACTGCGACTCGGTCCTGACCGAGAAGGCGCTCGGCCCGTTTCCGCAAGCTCCCGCGAGGGCAGCGAGCTGAACGGCTTGAGCACGATCTGGTCTGCCGGCTGGCGCCTTTCGTTTCGGCCTGCGAGGGTCGCATCGGTCTGGCGCAAGCTGGCGGAGTTCATGCGGCTCCGGCGAGAGCACGCGCGGATTCATCGCCAGCTCGCCGCCATGAGCGAGCGGGAGCTTCTGGACTTCGGAATGACGCGGTCGGAGATTTCGTACGAGCTGAAGAAGCCTCTCCGATGGACATAGCGCAATACAGGATGCAGCCTCGGACCACCGGCGTCAGTGCGGGTGGTCCGGAAGCATCTCTGACGAACGGCATGCATCGGTCTGCATGGCCCGGCGCATTCGCATGCGGCTTTGCATAGCTGCCGACAAAATCAGCAGATTTGCTGCGGGCCGAGACCGCGCGCGCGAGGAATTTGAAGGTTCAATTAAGAAGTGTCCCCCATTGTGTCGCGGTGCAGCGTAGGCCGCCAGTGGCGCGGCGTGCGGCTGTCGGAGTGGCCGTGACAATCGCCGGAGTTGTTCGGTCCCTCGAATTCACATGCATCTGGGTGGACAGTGGGAATGCCGAAATTTCGTTTGCGGATCAGGGGACGCCTGTACGCAGGCTTCATGGCCCTGGTGGCGGTCGGTCTCGTGATGGCGGTGGTTGCCGTCTGGAATTTGCGGGACGTGCAGGATCAGGTCGCAAGACAATCCGCCCTCTCGGACAGCACGGCGCGGGTGCTGGAAATATCGGCCCATCTGCAGGCGATTCAGCGCGCCAATTTGCGCTACGTCTACGACGCCAACGAATCCGCAATGAAGGAGGCGCAGGAGCGGGAAACCGCCGCGACCGAGCTGCTGCGGGTCGGCGCGCAGGGGACGCTGTCGGAGGAGCGGCGCGCGCTCTACAGCGGCCTGATCGACGACATCGCCAAAATGCGACGCCTGCGTGACAATCTCGGCGACGCCGTCAACGAGACGAGAACGGGCAAGGCGACGCTGCTGCCGAGCGGCGAGGAGCTGGCCACCAAGACGGGCAAGCTCGTCGACGTGGCGCGCGCCGCCGTCGATGAGGATACCGCTTCCCTCGTCGCCGATCTCGAATCCCGAATCCTGCTCGTGCGGATCGCAAACTGGCGTTTTCTGGCGCTGCGCGATACCCAGGGACCTGCGACCTTCAGGGCGAGCGTCGACAGGGCCGCGCAACGGCTCGCGGCGCTCGAGAAGAGCCCGCAGGCGGCGGAGCTGCGAGCTGCGCTCGCGCCGGTGAAGACTTCGCTCGCCCTCTACAAGTCGGCGTTCGAGGCGACGTCGGCCGCGATGCTTCAGGCCGACGAGATCTACCACAAGAACCTCGCGCCCCTCATCGTCGACAGCATCGGCAAGCTCAAGACCACGGAAGCCACGCTGAAGAAGGACTATCGGGACTCGCGGAACAATGCCGAAGCCGTGCTTGCGGGAACGACGACCGTTCAGGAGATCGCAGGCATCCTCGCCATCCTGTTCGGCGGCATCGTCGCCGTCCTGATCGCACGCAGCATCGTCGGTCCGCTGACCTCAATGACGCAGGCGATGGGGCGGCTTGCCGGCGGCAATCTCGAGGTCGAGATTCCCGGCCGCGGCAAGGCCGACGAGATCGGCGACATGGCCAAGGCGATCCAGGTGTTCAAGGACAACATGATCGAGACCGAGCGCATGCGCGCCGAGCAGACAGAGCTCGAGGCGCGGCAGGCCGAGAGCCGCAAGGAAGACATGGCCAGGCTCGCCGATCAGTTCGAGCAGGCGGTGGGCGAGATCGTCAACACGGTGTCGTCGGCATCGAGCGAGCTCGAAGCCTCCGCGGGCACGTTGACGACGACCGCCGCGCGGGCCCAGGACCTCTCGACGGGGGTCGCCAGCGCCTCGCAGGAGGCCTCGGCCAATGTGCAGGCGGTCGCCTCGGCGACCGAGGAGCTTTCCTCCTCGGTCTCCGAGATCGCCCGCCAGGTGCAGGAATCCGCCCGCATCGCCACCGAGGCTGTCGGTCAGGCGAGCCGGACCAACGAGCGCGTCGGCGCCCTCTCCAAGGCCGCCGCGCGGATCGGTGACGTCGTCGAGCTGATCAGCACCATCGCCGGCCAGACCAACCTCTTGGCGCTGAACGCCACGATCGAGGCGGCGCGTGCGGGCGAAGCCGGCCGCGGCTTTGCGGTGGTCGCGACCGAAGTCAAGGCGCTCGCCGAGCAGACGGCCAGGGCCACCGGCGAGATCGCCCAGCAGGTCTCCGGCATCCAGGCCGCGACCGAGGAGTCGGTCGGCTCGATCAGGGAGATCAGCGGCACCATCGAGCGGCTGTCGGAGATCTCGTCGACCGTCGCCGCCGCCGTGGAGCAGCAGGGCGCGGCGACGCAGGAGATCTCCCGCAACGTCCAGCAGGCGGCCCAGGGCACGCAGCTCGTCTCGTCCAATATCGGCGACGTGCAGCGCGGCGCCTCCGAGACGGGCTCGGCCTCCTCGCAGGTGCTGTCGGCGGCGCGTTCGCTCTCGGCCGACAGCAACCGGCTGAAGCAGGAAGTCGCCAAGTTCCTGAGCTCGGTCCACGCCGCCTGAAGTCTCGAACGCAAAAGGCCACGCGCATGCGCGTGGCCTCGAAGCGGCGCGATCAGGCCACCTTGGTCGTCATGTGCCTGAACATGTTGGCGCGCGCTTCGTCGTCCATCTCGGCCTTGAAGGTGAACTTGTCCTTCAGGGCGATGGCGCGCGCCGCCGCCGGGCGCGCCGAGATCTCGTCGAACAGCCGCTTCACGTTCGGGTATCGCGCAAAGGCGTCGTCGCCGAGCTTGAACGGCACCATCCGCGCCCAGCCCCACAGCGCCATGTCGACGATCGAATAGCTGTCGCCGACCATGTAGCGGCGGCCTTCGAGGTGGCTGTCGAGAACCTTGTAGTGGCGGTCGGTCTCGTACTGATAGCGGTTGTGGGCGTAGTCGTGGTTCTGGTCCTTCGGTGCAAAATGCTTGAAGTGCACGGCCTGACCGGAAAAGGGCCCGACGCCGCTCGCGACGAACATCAGCCACGACAGCAATTCGGCGCGGTTGGAGGGCAGGAATTTGCCGGCCTTCTCGGCGAGATAGAGCAGGATGGCGTTCGAATCGAACACGATGGTGCCGCCATCGTCGATCGCCGGCACCTTGCCGTTCGGATTGATCTTGAGGAATTCCGGCGTGAACTGCTCGCCCTTGCGGGTGTCGATCTTCACCGGCTCGAAAGGCAGGCCGGATTCTTCGAGATAGAGCGCGACCTTGGTCGGGTTAGGTGATCCATTGAAATAGAACTTGAGCATCAAGCATCTCCCCGGTGTCTATGGCCGCGCGCGGACGCGGCGTCGTTGGGCGAGCCTGTCTTGCCTGAACCTCGTCGGAGAGAGCAACCGGCGAGTTTGCCGGGCGGTGTCTGCGCGGTACGCAGATCAGGCGGCGTAACAGAGGCCGATTGCCGCCGCGATGACCATGGCCGCACCCACGGCCTCCAGCCGCAGGCCGAGCCGGGCGGCGAGATGCATGTCGGACGCCCGCGCCGCGCGCTCCGAACCGCGCGAATAGCCGTGAACGATGACGTCCTGGTTGAAGTTGTCGTGCGCCTCGTTGCTGCTGGCGAGCCCGACGCAGATCACGAGCACGCCGAACAGCGCCAGGCCGAAAAACCCGAGAAGCGCGATCAGGAACATGGGAAACATGCCGATCAGGAAGATCGGCAGCAGTGGCACCAGCAGCAATGTCTCGGACTGTCGTCGCATGGGAGCCGGCCCGTCAGGACGGTTTGACGCGTGATCCTAGTCCCGAATGAGGACGTCGTTGATCAACACTCCGTCATTCCCGGGCGGGCGACGGCGGAAAACTACTCCGCCGCCATGCCGGCGCGGATCTCGGCGCGGAGCTCGTCGATCAGCTTGAGGCCCTTCTTGGTCTCGACGTGCCAGAAGGTCCAGCCGTTGCAGGCCTGCGCGCCTTGCGCGACCGCGCCGATGCGGTGGATCGAGCCGACCTTGTCGCCGAGCATGATGGCGCCGTCGGCGCGCACCAGCGCCCCTAGCTTCTTCTTGGCGTCGAACAGCTTGGTGCCGGGCATGATCATGCCGCGCTCGATCAGCTCGGAGAACGCAACGCGCGGTGCCTCGCGCGCGGTCATGAATGGGGCAAGGCTCTCTTCCGGCAGCGGCTCGACCTTGGCGATCCGCGCCTCGGCGGCCTTGGCGTAGGTCTTGTCGCGCTCGAAGCCGATATAGGAGCGGCCGAGGCGCTTGGCGACCGCACCGGTGGTGCCGGTGCCGTTGAAGGGATCGATCACGAGATCGCCGGGCTTGGACGAGGACAGCAGCACGCGCGCCAGCAGGCCTTCCGGCTTCTGCGTCGGATGCACTTTCTTGCCGTCGGCGCCCTTGAGGCGCTCGTCGCCGGTGCAGAGCGGGATCAGCCAGTCGGACCGCGCCTGCACGTCCTCGTTGGCGGCCTTCAGCGCCTCGTAGTTGAACGTGTAGCCCTTGGCTTTTTCGTCACGCGCGGCCCAGATCATGGTCTCGTGCGCGTTGGTGAAGCGGCGGCCGCGGAAATTCGGCATCGGGTTGGTCTTGCGCCAGACGATGTCGTTCAGCAGCCAGAAGCCGAGGTCCTGCATGATGGCGCCGACGCGGAAGATGTTGTGATAGGAGCCGATCACCCAGATGGTTGCCGACGGCTTCATGGCGCGGCGTGCGGCGAGCAGCCAGGCGCGGGTGAAATCGTCATAGGCGGCAAACGAATCGAACTTGTCCCAGTCGTCGTTGACGGCATCGACATGGGATTCGTCGGGGCGCTTGAGATCGCCCTTGAGCTGCAGATTGTAGGGCGGGTCGGCGAACACCAGATCGACACTGGCTGCCTGGAGCTTCGACATCTCGGCGACGCAATCGCCGAGGATGATGCGATGCGAAGGGGACTCAAAATTTGTGCGGGGCGCCCTTGCAGACGCCCCGCGACGCGACTCTACCATGACTCAAGAACTCTGACTCAGGCGACGCTGTCGGCGACGCGGGACCAAACAACCGACTGGCCGTTACATTGAAGGGGCAAAGTAAAAATCGACTTAATCCGCTGCTTTCGTGAGCAGTCCTCGCATCATCCTTCGTGCATGAGTTGTCGTGCGCGTTCGCCTTGTTTTACAGTGTATTTCGCGCTCGCGCGGCTCGCGGGACCGATCGTGGCGGCAAAAAGGCCGTAAATTTCTCTCGGAAAAAACTGCTCGGCCCTCGGAAAAATTTGCTGGCGTCGACAGGCTGTCGCACTAGGCAATTTTTGCCGGCCACGATATTGATAAAAGCAACGGAAATTTTACGTATGTGGCGCGTTGAGCTTTCGCGTTTCCGTGCGCCGTCGAAACTTAAATCAGGGACCCCAGAGGAAAGGCCGCCATGCGCTACGATGACTTCCGCCGCAGCGACGACATCGAGGCATGAAGGGCAGGTCGAGTTCACCATGCGCGACATCGACCGGCTGTCGCGCCGCGTGCCCGTGCTCTGCAAGGTCGCCCCGTCGGTCGCCGACGTGCATGTCGAGGACGTGCACCGCGCCGGCGGCACCATCATCATCCTCGGCCTGGTCGGCTACGCCTTCGGCATCGATCCCCGCATCCTGATCGGCGGCGCCGAGATCCTCACCGGCGGCGGCCATGCGCCGAGCTACCAGACCGATCGCCAGGCCTCCTCCGGCAAGCGCGGCGCGCCGACCGACGAGATGGGCAGCATGATCTCCGGCATCCTCGGCGAGATCGACGATCGCTGGACCGAGATCTTCCAGGCCAGCGGCCAGACCTATACCGGTCCGAAGATCGTGCTGTTCCGCAACGCCACCAACGGCGGGCGCTGCGGCATGGCGCAGTCGGCGATGGGGCCGTTCTATTGTCCGCCGGACCGGACCATCTTCCTCGACACCGGCTTTTTCCGCGAGGTCGAGACGCGCTTCCGCGGCTGCTCCGGCAAGTCGGCGTGCAATTTCACCACGGCCTACATCATCGCGCATGAAGCCGGCCATCACATCCAGAACCTGCTCGGCATCATTCCACGCGTGACGCGGCTGCAGCAGCAGGTCGGCTCGAAGGCCGAGGCCAATGCGCTCCAGGTGAAGGTCGAGCTGCAGGCCGACTGCCTGTCCGGCGTCTGGGTCAACCGCGAGGCGAAGAAGCGTCCGAACTTCCTCGAGCCCGGCGACATCGAGGCCGCGCTGAGCACGGCGAGCGCGATCGGCGACGACACGCTGCAGCGCCAGGCCACCGGCCGCGTCGTGCCCGACTCCTTCACCCACGGCTCGGCGGCGCAACGCAAGCAATGGTTCATGACCGGCTACCAGCAGGGCACGGTCCAGGCCTGCAACACGTTCGGCGCCGGAGGGTTGTAGGCGAGGACTTGCCCCGGACGCTGCGTAGCACGAAGTGATGCGCTGCAGAGCCGGGGCCCACATTGCCGGTCTCCCAAGCCTCCGAAATGGGTCCCGGCTCTGCGACGCACCGCTGACGCGCTGCATCGCGTCCGGGACACGAAAGAAGCGCAAATGGCCTCCATCGACGAATCCAAACAATTCATCCCGCTCAACATCGCGGTGCTCACGGTGTCCGACACGCGCGCGCTGGCGGATGACAAGTCCGGCCAGACCCTCGCCGACCGTCTCACCGCCGCGGGCCATCATCTCGCCGCGCGCGAGATCGTTACCGACGATGTCGAGGCGATCCGCGCCGTGATACGCCGCTGGATTGCCGATAGCGGCGTCGACATCGTCATCACCACCGGCGGCACCGGCTTTACCGGACGCGACGTCACGCCGGAGGCGATCGAGCCGCTGTTCGAGAAGCGCATGGACGGCTTCTCCATCGCCTTCCATCTGCTGAGCCACGCCAAGATCGGGACATCGACGATCCAGAGCCGCGCCACGGCGGGCGTCGCCGGCGCGACCTACATCTTCTGCCTGCCCGGCTCGCCCGGCGCCTGCCGCGACGGCTGGGACGGCATCCTGGCGGCCCAGCTCGACTACCGCACGCGCCCCTGCAACTTCGTCGAGATCATGCCGCGGCTGGACGAGCATCTGCGCAGGCCGAAGGCGCAGGGCGCGACGGTTTGATTGCGGACGATGATGCTTTCTTCCCTTCTCCCCTTGCGGGAGAAGGTGGCGCGAAGCGCCGGATGAGGGGTATCTATCCGCTTGCACTGATGCTCGCGGAGACATACCCCTCACCCAAGCGAGTGTGTGTCCGCCACCGGAGATGCCCTCTCCCCCAAGGGGAGAGGGCGCAGCAATGCGCATCGCGCCCGCACCGAGATCAGAGATCCAGCTCCCACGTCTCTCCGACCAGGTCGGCACCAAAGCTGCGATGCGGCTCGGTCGCGACCAGCTTGAATCCCGTACTCTTGTAGATCCCGCGTGCGGCAACGAGGATGCTCTGCGTCCACAGCGTCATCTTGCTGTAGCCGCGCTCGCGGGCGCCCTGGATGCATTGCTCGACCAGTGCGCGGCCGACACCGAGGCCCCGTGCTTTCTTCTCCACCTGCAACAGGCGGAGCTTGGCGATCTCGTCCGTGGCCTTGACCAGGAACACCGAGCCGACCGGCTCGCCGCCGACCTCCGCGATCCAGCAGTGCTCGCGCGCGGCGTCGTAATTCCTGATGAACTGCGCGCAGATCTCGGCGACGAGCGCCTCGTAGCTGATGTCCCAGTTGTAGTCCGCGGCGTAGGCGGCAGCCTGGCGGGAGACGACCCAGCCCATGTCGCCGACGCGATGGCTGCGCAGCATGAAGGACGCGGGCTGGCTTCGGCGTTGCTCCAGCACGGCCTCGATGGTCGCCATGGCCTGTGTGAGCCGCGTGGTATCGCCGGGCGAGAGCTGAGCCAGCATCGCGGCGACCTCGTTTTGCGAGCTCAGGTTCAGCTTGGCGAAGGCCTGCCGGCCCTTGGCGGTGAGGCTGAGCTGGTATTGCCTGCGGTCCGCGGGCAGGGGCTTTCGCGTGATCAGCCCCTTTTCGTCGAAGCTCTGGACGATGCGGCTGAGATAGCCGGGATCGAGACCGAGCTCGCTGCCGATCTCTTTTGCCGCAAGGTCGTCGCGATGGGCGAGTTCGTAGAGCACCCGCGCCTCGCTGAGCGAGAACGGGCTCTTGCCGAGGTGCTGGTCGAGCACACCGAGCTTGCGGGTGTAGAAGCGGTTGAAGGCGCGGACCGCCGCGACATGGTCGCCCGTGACCTGTTCGGCCACGGCGCTTGACGGCGAAGCTTTCGATAGCATGGGATCACCTCGATATTTGCCATTGTCAATTAATTATTTGACGTTGGCAAGTATCTCGGCGCTTCAGCCGACCATGACGATCCGGCTGCGCAGCATGGTCCGGGACGACCGGCCGAGCCGCCGGAGCAGCCGCGCCTCGGAATGACGGGCGTGGGGCGGGTAGCCGCCGATCCGATCGTAATGATCACGCGCAATCAAAAGTCCCTGATCGCCCAGCGGACCGACGAGCTTTCGCGCCACGGCCCAGAGGACGTCGCGCAACGCGGTATTTCCGTAAGGCGAGCGCGCATAGCGGAACACCGCCGCACGATCCCGGCCACTGGTGGCGACGGCCTGGATGAACTGGGTGGTCTCCTCGATCCAGCCGGTTTCCAGCACGGCACCGGCAGGCAGGAACATCAGCCATGGCGACCGGGCCTGGAGCGCGCCGGCGGCGAGCGCAGCGCCTTGCGAATGTCCCTCGAAACCGATGAAACGGCAACCTGCGACGTCGGCAACGCGTTCGATGACGCCGTTGCGCGTGCCGTCGACCAGAAGAACTTCCCGGATCACGCCGGCGGCCGCGCCGGGGACCAGCGCGGCGAGGGTTGCGACCGCCGTCTGCTCGACGCCTTCGGTCGGAATGATGACGCTCAGCATGATTGAGGCTTCGGTGTCTGCACTTCGGGAGAAGCGTAGTTTTGCAATGATGTTGTCATAGACCCGTCGCGCTGCCGAGTGCAACTTTCGGACGGCGCTTCGGCGTGCGATGGTAAACTGCGGCCAGTTCTAGCAGTCAAATGTGTCCGGCGCGGGCTGGCAATATTGCCGAATGTTTCGGCACAAGCTGATCCTGACGGTATTAACCCGGAGCTTCATGGCGGCATACGCCGCGCGGGCCGTCGGTTTCCTCGGACGAGGCGGCAGCTTGGGGGAAGGTCGAACGAAATGCGTGATCTCGGTGCCGGGAGAGACCTTGTATGAACGCCGATCAACTCGCCGTTAACGCGGCGCCGACGTCGCCGAAGCAGGAGGCCGCGCCGACCTTGCGGATCCGGGCGCTGATGCTGGGCGAGCGCATCAATGCGTCCAGCCTCGAAATCGGCACGCTGGTGTCCTCGACGCCGGCCGCCTTCCGCGTCCATGCCGGCCTTGCCGTGATCTTTCGCTACGGCGTCGTCGTGCTGATCGGGCTGTTGCCGTCGGAGGAGAAGGTCCTCGTCGACAACCTGAAATCCCGCGTGACCGGAGAGCTCAGCCCGTACGAGGAGGAGATCGCGCAGGCGCAGCTCTGCAACGAGGAAGCCGCCGAGACGATCCAGCCGGGCGGGCCGATCTGCCTCGCCAAATTCTCCGACGACCGGCTGCTGCTGGTCGCGGATGCGCTTGCCAAGAGCACGTCGCTGGCACGCGACGAGCGCCGCGTCGCCGCGGTGTTCGACGTCATCGAGCCGTTTGCACGGGAGCTCGCCGAGCACGGCCGCACGCCGCGCCGACGCAAGGGCATTCTGCAATTGATTGGCAACGCGCTGCTGGTGCAGCAGCGCGTCGCCGGCCGCGTCGCGGTGGCGGAGAAGCCCGACGTGCTCTGGGAGAAGCCCGAGCTCGACCGGCTCTATTCCCGTCTCGAGGACGAGTACGAATTGAAGGAGCGCCTCGACACGCTCGAGCGCAAGCTCGCCGCGGTGTCGGAGACCGCCAACGCATTGACCGACATCATCGATACCCAGCGCTCGCTGCGCCTGGAGATTGCCGTCGTGGTGCTGATCGTGATCGAGGTCGCGATCGGGTGTTTTCAGATTTGGTCGGGGACGCACTGAGAGCGGGAATCCTATTGCAGGCATGACAGGACAGTACGATTGATCTGCGCGGCCGCCGCATTCTTCGTCATTGCGAGCGAAGCGAAGCAATCCAGAATCCCGCCGCAGAACCAGTCTGGATTGCTTCGCTTCGCTCGCAATGACGGCTTGGCGGATATCATCCGCTAGCCGGATGAGCGATCATCGTCTGCAGAATCGTAGGGTGGGCAAAGGCGCACTTGCGCCGTGCCCACCGGCCGTGGGCACGCTTCGCTTTGCCCACCCTACGACACTCCCTTTTCGGCTGGAGCTCACATCGCTCGCAGCACCGCTGCGCAATGCCGAGCGATCATTAGTTCCTCGTTCGTCGGAATGAGGAATACGTCGACGGTACTATCGGCGCCGCTGATCTGCTCGCATGCTGTTTCGTTCGCCGCTGCGTCGATTCGTATGCCGAACCACCCAAGCCGCTCACCGATCGCGCTGCGGATCTCCTTTGCATGCTCGCCGATGCCGCCGGTGAAGATCAGGCAGTCCAGGCCGCCGAGCGTGGTCGCCATCATCGCGACCTGCTGCGCGGCACGGAAGGTGAAGAGATCGACGGCCTCATGCGCCGCAGCCTCGTGGCTTGCCAGCAGCGTGCGCATGTCCGCAGAGATGCCGGAGACGCCGATGAGCCCGGACTCGTGATAGAGCAGGTGCTGGACCTCTGCGACCGGCATGTTCTCGTGCTGTTGCAGATAGAGCAGCACGCCCGGATCGATCGCACCGCAACGCGTGCCCATCACGAGGCCGTCGAGCGGCGTGAGCCCCATCGTGGTGTCGATGCTGCGGCCATCGCGCAAGGCGCAGAGGCTGGCGCCATTGCCGAGATGCGCGATGATTGTGCGCTTTGCGACGAGCTCCGGCGCGATCTCGGCAAGCCGTCCCGCGACATATTCGAACGAGAGGCCGTGAAAGCCGTAGCGCCTGACGCCACGCGCCTCGAATCGCCGGGGAATGGCGAAGCGGTTCGCCGGCGGTGCGAGGCCGTGGTGGAAGGCGGTGTCGAAACACGCGATCTGCGTCAGCCCGGGCCTGATCGCCGCGAGCGTGCGCACCGGCGCGAGGCAGCGCGGCTGGTGCAGCGGCGCGAGCGGCGTCAAGGCCTCCAGCTTCGCTATGATGTCGTCGGTCAGGACCACCGGGCCTGAATGATCCGGCCCGCCGTGAACGATGCGGTGGCCGACGGCCCGCAGGCTGCGTCCACCGAACCGGTCCTCGATGAAGGCGAGCACGTCGGCGAACAGATGGCCGCCGGCTGCCTCCGGCGCCCCCTTCCTCGTCTCGAACAGGTCTTCGCCCGTGGGGCCCTTCACCACCAGCCGGGGTTTGGCTTCGTGCTCGTCCAGCAGGCCCTTGCAAAGCAGGGCAGGCTCGGCCACCGCGACATCGAACAGGCCGAACTTGATGCTCGACGATCCCGAGTTGAGAACGAGGACCGCGTCCGTCATCGCTAGTCGCCGGCCTCGGTCGGCGTGTTGCCGCCGGCGCTGTTTTGCCAGACCCAGTCGCGGATCTCAGGCATGTCCTCGCCATGCTCGCGGACATAACGGGAATGCTCGATCAGTCTGTCGCGGAATTGCTGCTTCACCTGCGCGGCCTTGGTCGCCAGTCCCGGCACGCGTTCGATGGCCTCGATCGCGAGATGGTAGCGGTCGAGCTCGTTGAGCACGACCATGTCGAAGGGCGTCGTCGTGGTGCCCTCCTCGGCAAAGCCGCGCACATGCATGCCGGCATGGTTGGTGCGGTTATAGGTCAGCCGGTGAATGAGATAGGGATAGCCGTGATAGGCAAAGATCACAGGCTTGTCGCGCGTGAACAGGCTGTCGAAGTCGCGGTCGGACAGGCCGTGCGGATGCTGCTCGCGCGGCTGCAGCGTCATGAGGTCGACGACGTTGACAACGCGGATCTTCAAATCCGGCAGCGTCTTGCGCAGGAGGTCGACGGCGGCGAGCGTCTCCAGCGTCGGCACGTCGCCGGCGCAGGCCATCACCACGTCGGGCTCGCCCTTGCCGTCCTCCGTTCCCGCCCAGGTCCAGATGCCGATGCCGGCATCGCAATGCGTCGCGGCGTCCTGCATCGAGAGCCATTGCGGCGCCGGCTGCTTGCCGGCGACAATCACGTTGACGCGGTTGTAGGTGCGCAAGGCATGATCGGCGATCCACAACAGCGTATTGGCGTCCGGCGGAAAGTAGATGCGGACGATGTCCGCCTTCTTGTTGGCGACGAGATCGACGAAACCGGGGTCCTGATGGCTGAAGCCGTTATGGTCCTGGCGCCAGACATGCGAGGTCAGGAGATAATTGAGCGAGGCGATCGGACGCCGCCACGGCAGCTCGCGCGTCACCTTCAGCCATTTGGCATGCTGGTTGAACATGGAATCCACGATGTGGATGAAGGCCTCGTAACAGGAGAAGAAGCCGTGCCGTCCCGTGAGCAGGTAGCCCTCCAGCCAGCCCTGGCAGAGATGCTCGCTCAGCACCTCCATTACGCGGCCGTCCTGCGCGAGGTGCACGTCGTAAGGCTCGGTCGGCTCCATCCAGACGCGTTCGGTGGCTTCGAACACGGCGTCGAGCCGGTTCGATGCCGTCTCGTCCGGGCCCATGATGCGGAAGTTTCGATGCTGGGCGTTGAGGCGAACGACGTCGCGCAGGAATTTGCCGAGCTCGCGCGTCGCTTCCGCCACGACCTCGCCGGGTTGCGGCACCTCGATCGCGAAGCTGCGGAAGTCCGGCAGCTTCAGCTCCTTCTTCAACACGCCGCCATTGGCGTGTGGATTGGCGCCCATCCGCCTGGTGCCTTCCGGCGCGAGCGCCTGAAGCTCGGCAATGAGCGCGCCGCCTTCGTCGAACAGTTTTTCCGGCTCGTAGCTGCGCATCCAGTCTTCGAGCACCTTGAGATGCGCCGGGTTCTCGCGGCAGCCTGCGACAGGCACCTGATGGGCGCGCCAAAATCCCTCGACCTTCTTGCCGTCGACCTGCTTCGGGCCGGTCCAGCCCTTCGGGCTGCGCAGCACGATCATCGGCCAGCGCGGCCGCTCGACGCGCGTGCGGCCGTCGCGGGCATGTTGCTGGATCGAGCGGATGCTGGCGAATGCGACGTCCAGCGCATCGGCCATGGCCCGGTGCATCAATTTGGGATCGTCGCCGCTGACGAACAGCGGCTCGTGGCCGAGCCCGCGGAAGAGGTCGCGGATCTCCGCGTCTTGCATGCGTCCGAGCACGGTGGGGTTGGCGATCTTGTAGCCGTTGAGATGCAGGATCGGCAGCACTGCGCCGTCATGGGCGGGGTTCAGGAACTTGTTTGAGTGCCAGGACGCAGCGAGCGGCCCGGTTTCGGCCTCGCCGTCGCCGACCACGCAGGCGACGATCAAGTCCGGGTTGTCGAATGCCGCGCCATAGGCGTGCACAAGCGCGTAGCCGAGCTCGCCGCCTTCGTGGATGGAGCCCGGCGTTTCCGGCGCGGCGTGGCTCGGGATGCCGCCGGGGAAGGAGAACTGTCTGAACAGCTTGCGCAATCCGTCCGCATCGCGCGCGATGCCAGGATAGATCTCGCTGTAGCTGCCTTCGAGATAGGTGTTGGCGACCATGCCGGGGCCGCCATGGCCGGGACCGCAGACATAGATCACGCTGACATCGAGCGCGCGGATGACGCGGTTGAGATGGGCATAGATGAAATTCAGGCCCGGCGTCGTGCCCCAATGTCCGAGCAGACGCGGCTTGATGTGCTCGGGCCGCAGCGGCTCGCGCAGCAGCGGATTGTCGAGCAGGTAGATTTGCCCGACCGAGAGGTAGTTGGCGGCGCGCCAATAGCGATCGAGCAGATCGAGGTCGCTGCTCGCTTCGGCCGTTTTTTGTTGGATTGTCATGTTCCTGCCGACCTTCACTTCGCGATCGTCACCAACCCGGTTCCGCGGTGATCGATCCGTCGGGCATGAAACGGGATGGCCGTGACGGCCGTGTTGCGTGAGGTCAAAGGCGGACGCGCGAAGTTTGGGCAGCTCTACTGTGCATGGGGTTGTTTTCACGATTTTTGTTTGTGTTCTTGATTTGTTCCTGTGTCGTGCTATCTTGGCTGCATGAGTCCAGCATCCTCTCATGCTCTCAAGCACCCGCCGGTCACGGCGCCCTCCGAGCCGGCGGGTGCGCCTTCGGATTTCCCTGAACTCGGCGTCGCCATCGACCGCGCGCGAAGGCGGGGGCGGGGCGCACAATCCAACGCCAGCGGCCGCTTCGAGGCCGAGGCGCGCGTCGCCTTCGATGACGGTTGGCAGAGCCTGGACGAGCTGCCGCCGTTCAAGACCACGGTCGCCGTCGACACCTCGCGCAAGGTGATCACCCGTAACGATTCCCCCGACATCGGCTTCGACCGATCGATCAATCCGTATCGCGGCTGCGAGCACGGCTGCGTCTATTGCTTCGCGCGGCCGACCCACGCCTATCTCGGCCTGTCGCCCGGGCTCGACTTCGAGTCGAAGCTGTTCGCCAAGCCCGATGCTCCTTTGCTGCTCGAGAAGGAGCTTGCGGCCCCCGGTTACGAGCCGCGGATGATCGCGATCGGCACCAACACCGATCCCTACCAGCCGATCGAGCGCGAGCGCAAAATCATGCGCGGCATTTTGGAAGTGCTGGAGGGCGCTGGGCATCCCGTCGGCATCGTCACCAAGTCGGCGCTGGTGCTCCGCGACATCGACATTCTCCAGCGGATGGCCAAGCGCAACCTCGCCAAGGTCGCGATCTCGGTCACCTCGCTCGACCCGAAGCTGGCGCGCACCATGGAGCCGCGGGCCTCGACTCCGCCGAAGCGGCTGGAGGCGCTCAAGCAGCTCTCGGAGGCCGGCATCCCCACCACGGTGATGGTCGCGCCCGTGATTCCCGCACTGAACGATTCCGAGATCGAGCGCATCCTCGATGCCGCCGCCCATGCCGGCGTCAAGGAAGCCGCCTATGTGCTGCTGCGGCTGCCGCTGGAGGTGCGCGATCTCTTCCGCGAATGGCTGATGGCGAACTATCCGGACCGCTACCGCCACGTCTTCACCCTGATCCGCGACATGCGGGGCGGGCGCGACTACGACGCCAAATGGGGCGAACGGATGAAGGGCACGGGACCGATGGCCTGGACCGTCGGCCGCCGCTTCGAGATCGCCTGCGACAGGCTCGGCCTCAACAAACGGCGCTCCAAGCTGACGACGGACCACTTTGCGCGGCCGAAGCGGAACGGCGATCAGCTCAGCCTGTTCTGATTGGCGGTGGGCGTAGGGCGCCCGGCCTGAATAACGGGAATATCCTGGGTTCCCGGTTGCGCTGGCGAAGCCCCCTGGCGCACGATCCCGGCCATGATTCGGGACAAGTCCGCCAAAACCCCAGCCAAAGACGCGCCCAAGAAGCAGGCCGCGAACAAGACTGCGCCTGACAAGGCGGCTAAAGCGCCTGTGGCCAAGACGTCTGCGGCCAATGCTGCGAAGGTTGCCGCCGCCGGCAAGAAAGGCATCATCGCCGTCGCTCCCCCCAGCTTCCGCCGCGAGCGCGCGCTGATCAAGCGCGGCGTCTGGCCGGTCGCGGGCTGCGACGAGGCCGGCCGCGGCCCGCTGGCAGGTCCCGTGGTGGCCGCCGCGGTAATTCTCGACCCCGACCGCATTCCGCGCGGCATCGACGATTCCAAGCGCCTGACCGCCGAGGAGCGCGAAAAGCTGTTCGACAAGATCTGCGCCACCGCGCAGGTCTCGGTCGCCGTCGCGTCGCGGGGGCGAATCGACCGCGACAACATCCTGCGCGCCTCGCTGTGGGCGCTGAAGCGTGCCGTGGTGGCCCTGCCGGAGGCGCCCAGGCACGTCTTCGTCGACGGCCGCGACCGGCTCGATACCGCATGCGATTGCGAGGCGGTGATCGGCGGCGACGGTATCGTGCTGTCGATCGCCGCGGCCTCCATCGTCGCCAAGGTCACCCGTGACCGGCTGATGTGCGCGCTGGCGCAGGACTGCCCCGGCTACGGCTTCGAGCAGCACAAGGGCTACGCCGTCCCCGAGCATCTCGACGCGCTCGATCGCCTCGGCCCCTCCATCCACCACCGCAGCTTCTTCGCCCCCGTTGCCGCCGCCCGCGCCAAGCACATGCCCTGGACCGTCGAGCCGGTGCCGGACCTGTTCTCGGTGACCGAGGTCGAGGTGCACGTCGAGGCGAGCGTCGAGATCGACGCCTCCGTAAATCTCTAGCTGATCCTTCGACGGCATCCGCGCGTCATGGCCGCGCAGGCGGGACAAGCCCGGGCATGACGATCCGCGGCGGTTGCCACAACCCGTGACGCCCATTATCAAAACAGAGGTGAGCGAATAGGGCCGGCTGGACGGGTTGGCTGCACCTTCGGACGTTGTATGCGGTTTACCTCCCTGGTCATCGAGCTCATTCGCGCCCGGCCGCGGCTGATCGTGTGGATCGCCGTGCTGCTGCAGGCCGCCATGTGGCTGTTCGTGGCGCTGGTGTTCTACCGCAGCCCGCCCGGCACCCTCGCGGCCCTCTTGGCCTTCGGCAGGGAATACCAGGTCGGCACTGATCTCGGCCCGCCGCTGCCAATCTGGCTCGCCGACATCGCCTATCGCGCCGCCGGCGGCCACATGTTCGGTGTTTACGTACTCGCCGAGCTCTGCGAGATCGCGACATTCATCGCGCTCTATCATCTCTCCCGCGCCGTGGTCGGCTCGCAGCAGGCGGTGCTCGCCGTGCTCCTGACCATGACGGTGCTGGCGTTCTCCTCCTCGGCGCTGGACTTCGGCCCGCTGATCCTGGCGCGGCCGCTCTGGGCGCTCTTGCTGCTGCACTCCTGGCAGATCATCGGCCAGCGCCGCGGCAATG
Source organism: Bradyrhizobium sp. WBAH42 (assembly GCF_024585265.1). Lineage (NCBI taxonomy): Bacteria > Pseudomonadati > Pseudomonadota > Alphaproteobacteria > Hyphomicrobiales > Nitrobacteraceae > Bradyrhizobium > Bradyrhizobium sp. WBAH42. Next base: position 7,263,610 of record NZ_CP036533.1, on the reverse strand, counting down.
CCTGGTTCGCCTGGTCGATCGAAGCCGGCCTGCTGCTGCTGACGACGCCCGCCGCGATCTTCCTGCTGCTGCTGATCGTCGTCTTCGCGGTCTCGACCGCCGGCGGTCGTCGGACGCTGCGCGGGCTCGATCCGCTGTTCGCGCTGATCGTGGTCGCCGTGCTGGCGCTGCCCTATGCGGTCTGGCTGATGCGTGCGGAGACGCTGACGCTGCCGGCCTTGCCGCAAGTCGCCGAGCTCAACGCGCGCGCGCTGCATGCGGCCTGGCTGTTCGGCGGGCTGGTGCTCGGGGCGGCAGCGATCCCGGCGCTGACCTTTCTCAACACCGGGGTGGTCGCCGGCAAGGGCGAGGAGCCGCCGATCATCTACCGCCCGCCGGTCGAGCCGCTCGCGCGCAACTTCGTCTATTTCTTCGCGTTCGCTCTGCCGCTCGGTGCGGTGCTGATCTCCGGCCTGCTGGGGCTCGAGTCCGTGGTCGGCGGCCCCGGCGTCGTGCTGATCATGTCGGGGCTTGCCGTGGTCGTCGCGGCCGGCGATCTCATCGCGATGCGTCGCGCGCGGATGCTGCGCATGGTCTGGGCCGCCGCCGTCGCCGCGCCCGCCGCCGGCGTCGTGCTCGCCATCCTGTTCCTGCCCTGGACGGGCGCCAACGAAATTGCGACCTCGATGCCGGCGCGCGCGATCTCTGATTTCTTCGACGAGAGCTTCGCCCGCCGCACCAACCATCGCCTGCGGGCCGTCGCCGGCGAAACCCAGCTCGCCAGCCTGATCGCGCTGCATTCCGGCCGGCCGCATCTGTTCATCGACGCCGACCCCGCGCGTACGCCGTGGATGAACCCGACCAAGTTCAGCGAGACCGGCGGCGTCGTGGTCTGGCGCGCCTCCGACACCGCCGGCACCCCGCCGCCGGAGATCCTCAAGCGCTTCCCCGGCATCGTGCCGGAAGTGCCGCGCGCCTTCGAATGGCTGGTGACCGGCCGCCAGCAGCTCCTGCGCATCGGCTGGGCCATCGTGCGGCCGAAGGGGACGTGACGCCCGCGTATGCTCTCTCCGTCGTCATTGCGAGCGTAGCGAAGCAATCCAGAATCTTTCCGCAGAGGGATTCTGGATTGCTTCGTCGCTTCGCTCCTCGCAATGACGGAAGGGACCGGCCCCTCACGCCCCCGCCAGTGCCTTCGCGATCGATCGCAGGTCCTGCCAGGCCAGCCGCTTGTAGGCCGGCGAGCGCAAGAGATAGGCCGGGTGGAACGTCGGCAGCGCGCGGATCACCCGCTGGCCGGTGTCGTAGTCGAACCAGCGCCCGCGCGTCCGCATGATGCCTTCGCGCGTTCCCAGCAACGTCTGCGTCGAGGGATTGCCGAGCGTCACCAGCACGTCGGGGTTCACCAACTCGATCTGGCGCTCGATGAAGGGCAGGCAGATTTGCGTCTCCTGCGGCGTCGGCGTGCGGTTGCCGGGCGGCCGCCAGGGAATGACGTTGGCGATGTAGGCGGTGGTGCGGTTGAGGCCGATGGCTCCGATCATCAGATCGAGCAGCTTGCCGCTGCGCCCGACGAAAGGCAGTCCCTCGATGTCCTCGTCGCGGCCGGGCGCCTCGCCGACGAACATGATGCGCGCCTGCGGATTGCCGTCGGCGAACACCAGCCGCGTCGCCGTGTGCTTCAACGCGCAGCCCTCGAAATTCTGCATCAGCTCGCGCAGCGCCTCCAGGGTCGGCGCGGTGCGGGCGGCCTCGCGTGCCGAGGCGATGGCGACCTCCGGTGCAGGCGCAGCTTCCCCGCGCATGACCGCGGGCGCAGCGACCGGGCGCGGCGCCTCGGCTGGCGGGGCCGCGCGCGGACTGGGTGGCGGCGTATCGATTTCCGCCAGGCGGTCTATCGGCTCCTCCGCAAGCGCGCAGTCGACACCGGCCTCCAGATAGAAGGCGAGCAGCTCTCGGACGGTGGGTGCGGGTTCGGGGATCATGGGAAAGTCTGACTTTTATATCACCTTGAGCGGCCTTGCATCCCGGCGGAACGCGATTCCGAGGTTGTCCTACCCGGAAAAATCGGAAACAAGGGGGCGCAAACGACCGAGGACCGTCTCAAGGGCTGAGATCAGATGAGCACCGAAGAACTTCCCCCGCGCGAATCCATGGAATTCGACGTCGTCATCGTCGGCGCCGGCCCGTCGGGTCTGGCGGCCGCGATCCGGCTGAAGCAGCTCAATGCTGATGTCAATGTGGTCGTGGTGGAGAAGGGCTCCGAGGTTGGTGCGCACATCCTCTCGGGCGCCGTCATTGATCCCGCGGGCCTCGACAAGCTGATCCCGGACTGGCGCGAGGATGCCGACTGCCCGCTGAAGACGCAGGTCAAGGACGATCGCTTCTACTGGATGACCGGCGGCGGCGCGATCAAGCTGCCGAATTTCATGATGCCGCCGCTGATGGACAATCATCACTGCTACATCGGCTCGCTCGGCAATGTCTGCCGCTGGCTGGCGCGCAAGGCCGAAGCGCTCGGCGTCGAGATCTATCCGGGCTTTGCGGCGGCCGAGGTGCTCTATGACGAGGAGGGCAAGGTCAAGGGCATCGCCACCGGCGACATGGGCATCGGCCGCGACGGCAAGCCGAAGGATTCCTACACCCGCGGCATGGAATTGCTCGGCAAGTACACGCTGTTCGCCGAAGGCGCCCGAGGCAGCCTGACCAAGCAGCTCATCAACAAATTCGCCCTCGATGCCAAGAGCGAGCCGCCGAAGTTCGGCATCGGCCTCAAGGAGGTCTGGCAGATTGATCCCGCCAAGCACCAGAAGGGCTTGATCCAGCATTCATTCGGCTGGCCGCTTGACCTCAAGACCGGTGGCGGCTCGTTCCTTTATCACTACGACGACAATCTCGTCGCGGTCGGCTTCGTCGTGCATCTGAACTACGACGATCCCTATCTATCGCCGTTCGACGAATTCCAGCGCTTCAAGACCCATCCCTCGATCCGCGGCACGTTCGAAGGCGCCAAACGGCTCGCCTACGGCGCGCGCGCGATCACCGAGGGCGGCTATCAGTCGGTGCCGAAGCTGAGCTTCCCCGGCGGCGCGCTGATCGGCTGCGCGGCCGGGTTCGTCAACGTGCCGCGCATCAAGGGCGTGCACAATGCGATGGGCACCGGCATGCTGGCTGCCGAACATGTTGCGGCCGCGCTCGCCGCCGACCGCGCCAATGACGAGCTCGTCGAATACGAGAACGCCTGGCGCTCCTCATCGGTCGGCAAGGACCTGTTCGTGGTCCGCAACGTCAAGCCATTGTGGTCGAAATTCGGCACCGTGCTCGGCGTCGCGCTGGGCGGCTTCGACATGTGGTGCAATACGCTGTTCGGCGCCTCGCTGTTTGGCACGCAGTCGCACGTCAAGCCCGACCGCGCCACGCTCGATCCGGCCAAGAGCTACGCGCCCAGGACCTACCCGAAGCCCGACGGCAAGATCACGTTCGACAAGCTGTCCTCGGTGTTCCTGTCCAACACCAATCACGAGGAGGATCAGCCGATCCATCTGAAGGTCACCGACATGAACCTTCAGAAGACCTCAGAGCACGACGTCTACGCCGGTCCCTCGAATCGCTATTGCCCGGCTGGCGTCTATGAATGGATCGAGGAGGGCTCCGGTCCGCGCTTCCAGATCAACGCCCAGAACTGCGTCCACTGCAAGACCTGCGACGTGAAGGACCCCAACGGCAACATCACCTGGGTTCCCCCGGAAGGTGGTGGCGGCCCGAACTACGAGGCGATGTGAGGGCGCATCGCAAGGGTGACCTGGCGCACGTTACCGTGAGGACGAGGCTGCGGCGAGCCGCCGCGGCCACGATAAGGCCATAGTGGCGGCGTCTTGGGGCTGCTCCTGATCGAACTTGGCCGATTTGGGGGCGTGCGGAGGGGAGCGGCCGGTCCGAATCCTTGCGGCGAAGCGCCAAAAGCGGCATTGTCGGCCTGACGGTTCCGGGCCCGGATGTCACCGGCTGCGTTCGCTTGCGATACAGCCGTCTGCTGCAAACCCAGGCACCACCAACTCAAGGCGAGCCCTGATGTTTTCAAATCGTTTCAACCGCTGGACTGCTGCCGCCATCGCCCTCATGGGCACTGCGATCGCGACGGTCCCCGGCGCAGTCCTGGCGCAGACGCCGGATCATCCGGAGAACACGGCGGCGCAATTCCCGACGCGAAACGATCTGAAGTCGCTCACCGGCGCCGGCAGCTATCTCGCCGCCCGCCACGCCAGCGTCGAGCGCGACGCGGCATCGGCCGCAGCATTCTACCGTTCGGCGCTCCGCACCGATCCCAAGAACAACGAGCTGCTCGATCGTGCCTTCATCTCGTCGGTCGCCGACGGCGACATCGAGGAGGCGGTCAAGCTCGCCGAGCGCATCCTCACCATCGACAAGACCAACCGCGTCGCGCGCCTCGTCGTCGGCGTGCATGATCTCAAGGTGAAGAAGTACGCGGCCGCGCAGACCAACATCAACCAGTCGATCCGCGGTCCCATCACCGATCTCGTCGCCACGCTGCTGTCGGGCTGGGCCGCCTATGGTGCGGGCGATGCCAAGGGCGGTGTCGCCACCATCGACAAGCTGGCAGGTCCGGAATGGTACCCGCTGTTCAAGGACCTTCACACCGGCATGATCCTGGAGCTCTCCGGCAAGGAGAAGGACGCCGGCACCCGCTTCGAGCGCGCCTACAAGCTCGACGATTCCATGCTGCGCGTCACCGAGGCCTATGCGCGCTGGCTGTCGCGCAACAAGGATTCCGCCGCGGCCACCAATGTCTATCAGGCTTTCGACAAGAAGCTCGCACGCCATCCGCTGATCCAGGAAGGCCTGCGCGACACCAAGGCCGGCAAGAAGATGCCGCCGCTGGTCGATTCCGCGCAGGCTGGCGCTGCCGAAGCCCTCTACGGCATCGGCGCGACGCTGACCCGCCGCGGCGGCGAGGATCTGGCGCTGGTCTATCTCCAGCTCTCGCTCTACCTGCAGCCGAGCCATCCGCTGGCGCTGCTCTCGCTCGCCGATCTTTATGAATCGGTGAAGCGGCCGCAGATGGCGATCAAGGTCTATGAGCGCGTGCCCGCGAACTCGCCGCTCAAGCGCAACGCGCAGATCCAGCTCGCCATCGATCTCGATTCCGCCGACCGCACCGACGACGCGATCAAGATCCTCAAGGGCGTCACGACGGAGGATGCCAAGGACCTCGAAGCCATCATGGCGCTCGGCAATATCGAGCGCGGCCGCAAGCGCTTTGGCGAGTGCGGCGCGACCTATTCGAAAGGCATCGACGTGCTTCCGGCCGGCAACGACAAGGCCAACAGCGTCTGGTACTATTATCGCGGCATCTGCGAGGAGCGCTCCAAGCAATGGGCCAAGGCCGAGGCCGACATGAAGAAGGCGCTGGAGCTGCAGCCCGACCAGCCGCACGTTCTCAACTATCTCGGTTATTCCTGGATCGACCAGGGCGTGAATCTCGACGAAGGCATGAAGATGATCAAGCGTGCCGTCGAGCAACGTCCCGACGACGGCTACATCGTCGACTCCCTCGGCTGGGCCTATTACCGCATCGGCAATTACGAGGAGGCGGTGAAGAACCTCGAGCGCGCGATCGATCTCAAGCCCGAGGATCCCACCATCAACGACCATCTCGGCGATGCCTATTGGCGCGTCGGCCGCACGCTGGAGGCCAAATTCCAGTGGTCGCATGCGCGCGATCTCAAGCCCGAGCCGGAAGAGCTGCCGAAGATCGAGGCCAAGATCGCTGGTGGCCTTCCCGACGACAATTCGAACTCTTCTGCGGCGCAGGCCGAGAAGAAGAAGGACGACGGCAAGGGCGGTTAAGCTACGCGCATGATCCGGAAAAGTGTGTAGCGGTTTTCCGATAAGATCATGCGCAGACAAGTGAGTCTTTGGGGGCTGATCGCCAATGTCGGCGTTGATTGAAGAGGGGCGGGCGAAGGTCAATTTGAGCCTTCGCGTCGTCGGCCGTCGTGCCGATGGCTATCATGATCTCGAAAGCGTGGTCGCGTTCGCCGACTGCGCCGACCGGCTGATGCTGGAGCCGGGCGACGAGCTGAAGCTGACCACGACGGGGCCGCTGGCTGCCGCCTGCGGCGATACCGCCGACAATTTGGTGCTCAAGGCGGCCAAGCTGCTGGCCGAAGCCGTCCCTGGGCTGAAGCTGGGCGCCTTCGCGCTCGACAAGGTGCTCCCCGTTGCGGCCGGCATCGGCGGCGGCTCGGCGGATGCCGCGGCCGCGCTGCGGCTCCTGGCGCGTCTCAACGATCTGTCGCTCGACGATCCCCGCATTCAGAAGGTCGCGCTCGCGACCGGCGCCGACGTGCCGGTGTGCCTGCTCTCGCGCGCCTGCGACATGACCGGCGTCGGCGAGCAGCTGCTGCCGCTCGCGCTGCCGAGCATGCCCTGCGTCATGGTCAATCCGCGCGTGCCGGTTGCCACCAAGGACGTGTTCCAGGCGCTGGGCCTGCGCAACGGCGAACTCCGCGTTGGCGTCACCGACGTCATCCGCGCGCCGGCCTGGCCGGAGGAGGGCGGCTCGATTTCCGATTGGGTCGAGGTTCTCGACACCGTCGGCAACGACCTCGAGGCGCCTGCGCTGCGCATCGAGCCTGTGATCGGCGAGGTGCTGGAAGCCTTGCGCTCCTCCGCCAGCGTCAAGCTCGCCCGCATGTCCGGCTCCGGGGCGACGTGCTTTGCGATCTACGGCGCGCCTGCCGAGGCGCATGCCGCCGCTGAAAAGATCCGCCGCGATCACCCCGGCTGGTGGGTGCATGCGGGCACGTTGAGCTAGCTCTATCCGTCATTGCGAGCGCAGCGAAGCAATCCAGAATCCCTCCGCGGTGGCAGCCTGGATTGCTTCGCTACGCTCGCAATGACGTGGATGTAGCTGCGTGATGCGTGCACACTGCCGTAGGGTGGGCAAAGCGCAGCGTGCCCACCAATCCATTCGCGCAATCTGGATGCGTGGTGGGCACGGCGCCGTTGCGCCTTTGCCTACCCTACGGCAGCGAGCTAGTCGCCGCTTTCCTCAGCCAATCCCAGAAACCGCCGAATCTCGCCCAACACCTCTTGCGGCTTGTCGTGCTGCAGCCAGTGTCCCGCCCCGGCGATGGTCTTAACGCGCGCGTTCTGGAAATAGCGCTCCAGGCCCGCCGCTCTGGCGCCCGCCAGAAAGCTTTCGCCGGCATTGAGCAGCAATGTCGGGCACGTAATGCGCGACCATAGCTCGATGTGATCGTCGGGCCAGAGCCGGTGCGGCGCAGCGGCGCGCTGGTAGGGATCGAACTTCCAGCTATAGCTGCCGTCCTCGTTCTGCCGCGCGCCATGCATGGCGAGATCCAGCGCGAGGTCGCGGGCGAGGCGCCTGTTATGCAGCATCATCTGCGCGGCGGCGTCTTCGAGCGTCGCATAGCGGCGCGGTGTGCGGTCGTGCAGTCTGTCGAGCTGGCCGACCCATTTGCCGATGCGCTCATGGACCGGCGGCTTTGCTGCATCCGGCAACATGGTCACGCCGTCGAGGACGACGAGCTTGGTGACCCGTTCGGGGAATGCGCCCGAAAAGATCAGGCTCACCATGCCGCCCATCGAATGGCCGATCAGAGTGACCTGAGGCGCTGCGATGCTGCGAACCAGCTGCGCGAGATCGTAGACATATTCTGTCAGCGCGTAGCTGCCGCCTTTCGTCCAGTCGGAATCGCCATGACCACGCAGATCGGGCGCGACGACACGAAAATGCGGTTGCAGCGAGCGCGCGATGTGATCCCAGCTGCGGCAATGATCGCGACCGCCGTGGACCAGGATGGCGACGGGTGCGCCCTCGTTGCCCCAGTCGGCGTAATGCAGCCGCAGGCCGTGCGATTCATAGAAGCAGTCTTGCGGGGCGCTAGCCATTTGCCGGCCGCCGCGCCAGGGCGAGCGAGAGGCCGAGGCTCGCGATGAAAACGCCGGAGCCTTGCGTGAGGCGCCGCATCAGAAGCGGCCGTCCGATCAGCTGCGCGCGCGTCGCCGAGGCCATCAGCACTACCACGACATCGGCGAGCGTGTTCAACGCCACCGAGATCGCACCCAGCAGGATGAATTGCAGCGTCGGGTTCGATCCAGCGGGATCGAGAAACTGCGGAATGAAGGCGAGGAAGAACGCGGCAGTCTTCGGATTGAGCGCCTCGACCAGCACGCCGTCGCGGAACGCGCGCTTGTCACCGATGGGCTCGCTCCCAAGCGACAGGTTGCTGCCGGCGCTGCGAAACGTCTTGATGCCGAGCCAGACCAGATAGAGCGCGCCGACGAATTTCACGGCAGCAAACAGCTCCGCGCTGGCCAGGAGGATGGCGGAGATGCCGAGGCTGCCCGCGACCACATGGACCAATCCGCCCAGCGCCGTGCCCGCGGTCGAGGCAAAGCCGCTGGCACGCCCCTCCGACAAGGTTCGTGCCGCGACGTAAAAAATGCCGGGGCCTGGAATTGCGGCAATGAGGAGAGCTGCGGCCAGGAACAGCCCAAAATTCGTTTCGATCATCCCGTTTTCGTAGCGGAGCGGGCGGCGATTGCAATACCTCTCGTTCAGCCCATCCGGCGGAAGATCACGCTGGCATTCACCCCGCCGAAGCCGAAGCCGTTGGAGATGGCATGCCGCATCGGCATCGGCCGCGCGTGACCTGCGACGATGTCGATGCCGTCAGCGCCCGCATCGGGGTTTTCGAGATTGAGCGTGGGCGGCGCGATCTGGTCGCGCAGCGCGAGCACGGTGAAGATCGCTTCCAGCCCGCCGGCGGCGCCGAGCAGGTGACCCGTTGCCGATTTGGTCGCGCTGACGGCAATGCCGCGGTTGCGGCCGAACAGCGCGCCGATGGCGCCAAGCTCGCTCTCGTCGCCGGCCGGTGTCGAGGTCGCATGCGCGTTGAGGTGCTGCACATCGGCAGGCGCAAGCTTGGCCTGCCGGAGCGCGATCTCCATGGCGCGGCGCGCACCGTCGCCATCCGGCGGCCCCGACGTCATGTGATAGGCGTCCGCGGTCGTGCCGTAGCCGACGATCTCGGCGATCGGGGTGGCGCCGCGGGCTTGCGCATGCTCCAGCGCCTCGATCACCAGGATGCCGGCGCCTTCGCCCATGACGAAACCGTCGCGGTTGCGATCGAACGGACGCGAGGCGCGCGCGGGCTCGTCGTTGAAGCCGCTCGATAGTGCACGCGCCGCCGCAAAGCCGCCGAGGCTGACGATGTCGATGCAGGCCTCCGCGCCGCCACAGATCGCAACGTCTGCTTCGCCTGATCGGATCATGCGCGCGGCATCGCCGATCGCCTGCACGCCGGCGGCGCAGGCCGTGACGGGCGTGCCCAGCGCGCCCTTGTAGCCGTATTTGATCGAAACGTGGCCGGCGGCGAGATTGGCGAGGAACGAAGGGATCGTGAACGGCGACAGCCGGCGCGCGCCGCGCTGCTCGGTGATGCGCACCGCCTCCGCCATGGCCGGAAAGCCGCCGACGCCGGATGCGATGATCGTCGCGGTGCGTTCCAGCGCGCCTGCATCCTGCGGCGTCCATTTGGACTGCGCGACGGCTTCCGCCGTGGCGAGCAGCGCAAACAGGATGAAGCGGTCCATCTTGCGCTGATCCTTGGGCGCGGCGGCGTGCGCCGGATCAAAACCGCCTTCGGCATCATCGGCCTTGTCGGGCACGAGACCTGCGATGCGCGCCGGCAGCGCCTTTGCCCATTCCGGCAACGGGCGCAATCCGCTTTGGCCGGCGAGCAGCCGGCGCCAGGCCAGTTCGACACCGCAGCCGAGCGGCGACACCGCGCCGATTCCCGTCACGACGATACGACGCATGTCAGTCTCCGGCCGGCGCGACGGCCGGGTTCATGGCTTTGAGCGAAGCGAGCCGCGCGCGCATGCCGCGACTGGCGCGGGGACCCGCGACGACGACCGCATTGGCGAGCGTGATCGGGCGCTTGTCGACGGCATCGACCACGACCGGCTCGAACGGGCGGACGTCGCCCCGGTTCGCCAGCAGAATGGATGCGCCCTTCGGCGCGAGATGCTTGTTGCCCCAGGCCAGCAGCGTAGCGATCACGGGGAAGAAATCCCGCGCCTTGTCGGTCAGCACATATTCGTAGCGCGGCGGGCGCTCCTGATAGCGGCGACGCACGAACATGCCGCTTTCGGTCAGATGCGCAAGCCGCCGCGACAGGATGTTCGGCGCAATGCCGAGGCTTTGCGAGAACTCGTCGAACTTCGTCGCACCCTGAAACGCATCGCGCAGAATCAGGATGCTCCACCATTCGCCGACCGTCTCCACCGCGCGGCCGACCGGGCATTCCAGCTTGGAAGGGGATTTGGGCTGCATGGCGGGGAAGGTAGGGCAGTCACTTGCAAAATGCAAGTAACTGGTGGGCGACGCATGTGGAGCGAATGAGGGTTCTGCTGGTGAGATAAAGCGCGCTCTCGTACCCCGGACGCAGCGCAGCGCCTCTTGGCGGTGCGCTGCAGAGTACTGCTCATCGCTGGACGTCGCATGGGTCCCGGCTCTGCGCAGCAGCGTTTCACGCTGCAGCGCGTCCGGGACATGAGAGCGAGCGATGCCGGTGGCGCCAGACCTCGTCATTGCGAGCGAAGCGAAGCAATCCAGGTCGTCTCCGGGGCGGGATTCTGGATTGCTTCCGCCTTCGCCAAGGCTTCGGCGGACAATTCGCTGCGCTCGCAATGACGCTGTGGAAGCAGCGCGCACTTATCCGTCACCGTCACCCTGAGGTGCCGGAGCGTAGCTGAGGCCACGAAAGGCATCAGGCCTAATGCGACCGTGCCAAGCAAAACGCCACGACCTGCTCCAGCGCGCTCTTCATCGGCGAGGGCGGGAACAGCGCCAGCGCATCCACGGCCATCGCGCCGTAGTGCTGGGCGCGGCTCAGCGTATCCTCGAGCGCGCGGTGCTTGTTCATCAGGCCGAGGGCGTGATCGAGATCGGAATCGCCGATCTCGCCGCGCTCCAGCGCACGGATCCAGAAGGCGCGCTCGGTGTCGTTGCCGCGGCGGAAGGCGAGCACGACGGGCAGCGTGATCTTGCCTTCGCGGAAATCGTCGCCGGTGTTCTTGCCGAGCTTGGCGCTCTTGCCGCCGTAGTCGAGCACGTCGTCGACGAGCTGGAAGGCGATGCCGAGATTCATGCCGACCGAGCGGCACGCGGTCTGCTCCGCCTTCGGGCGGTTGGCGATCACCGGGCCGACCTCGCAGGCGGCGGCGAACAATTCGGCCGTCTTGCCGCGGATCACGGCGAGATATTCGTCCTCGGTGGTCGCGGTGTTCTTGGCAGCCGCGAGCTGCATAACCTCGCCCTCGGCGATGGTGGCGGCGGCCGCGGAGAGGATGTCGAGCGCGCGTAGCGAGCCGACCTCGACCATCATGCGGAAGGCCTGGCCCAGCAGGAAGTCGCCGACCAGCACGCTCGCCTCATTGCCCCAAAGCATGCGCGCCGACAGCTTGCCGCGGCGCATCTCGCTCTCGTCGACGACGTCGTCGTGCAGGAGCGTCGCGGTATGCATGAACTCGACGGAGGCAGCTAACTTGATATGGCCATCGCCGTTGTAGCCGGCGAGGTTGGCCATGGCGAGCGTCAGCATCGGCCGCAGGCGTTTTCCCCCGGAGGAGATCAGGTGGTTGGCCACTTCCGGGATCATGGTTACGTCGGAGCCAGTCCGCGACAGGATCGTGGCATTGACGCGCTCCATATCGGGGGCGACAAGGGCAACCAGCTCTTCGATCGACGCGCCGGGAGTTTCGAAAGGTACGATGACGGCCACGCCGGTCTCCAATATTTGCCCCGGAAGGGCTATTCTGATGGAAATACAATAGAAACTGGCGGCGAATGCGGCAAGGCCCGCGGAACCATTGACATTTGCCGCGTTAGCCACTTTCAGGCAGGAGATCTGCGTTTTGCGTGAACTGGTTCGGACCAACGATATGGTGCTGGTGTCGGCGATCGGCGCGCTGCTCGACGGTGCCAACATCCACCATCTGGTGCTCGACCAGAACATGAGCATCATCGAAGGCTCCCTCGGCATATTGCCGCGGCGGATCCTGGTTCATGAGGACGACGCCGAGGAGGCCAGGGCGCTCCTCACCGAGGCCGGCCTCAGCCACGAATTGCGCGGCGATGATTGAGGCCGCGGATATTACCGAGGACGCCTTTCTCGGCGGGCAGTTGCGCTTGATGCAGAAGCGGTCGGGCCATCGCGCCGGGCACGACGCCGTCCTGCTCGCAGCGGCGATTGACGCTAAGGCGGGGGACCGCGTGGTCGACTTTGGCGCTGGCATTGGCACGGCGGGCCTTGCGCTTGCGCGGCGCGTCGCGGGGATCAGGCTCAGCCTGGTCGAGATCGATCCGGAACTGGCGGAGCTCGCGCGGGCCAACGCCGCGGCGAACGCGATCGCCGCCGAGGTCATCGTGCTCGACGTCACCGCCGATGCGCGGGCGTTTGCAGCGAACGGACTTCTGCCCGACAGCGCCGACGCCGTGCTGATGAACCCGCCCTTCAACGATTCCGCACGCCATCGCGGCTCACCGGATCAGGCGCGCCACATCGCGCATGTGGCGACAGAGGAGACGCTGCATGCGTGGGTGCATGCGGCCCGGCGTATTCTCCGATCGAGCGGCGTGCTGACTCTGATCTGGCGCGCGGACGGACTCGGCGACGTCATGGCAGCGCTGTCACGCGGCTTCGGCAGCCTTGCGATTCTACCGGTTCATGGCGAAGCGGGAAAGCCCGCGATCCGCGTGCTGGTGCGCGCAGTCAAAGGCGGCCGGGCACCGACGCGATTGCTGCCCGGGCTCATGCTTAACGAAGAGTCAAACGTGCCTAAAAAAGAGGTGCGGGATATTCTGGAGGGGAGGGCGGCGTTGCCGCTGGCGGAGCCGTGACGGCTTACTGCGGCAGCGATTCCGTCTGCTGCTCTTGCGGGGACGTAAAGCGAATCGCCGTGAAAAGCGCACCGATCAGCAGCAACAGCAGATAGATCTTCATGGCGTTTCCTCCGCTGCCTATTGCAGCTTCCCAACGGGGATTCTGCAAAACACGTTCCAGGCACTTTCAATGACACTCGCGTGATAAGAAATGGTTAATCAGAGGTAAGGCCATGGACGAACAATTGAACGATCGTGAGAGTTCCGGCCTGGCCGACAAGCTCATGCAATATCTGCCGGCGCGCTTTCGTCCCGGCACGGCGGTCGTGCCGGTGGTGCGGCTGTCGGGTGTAATCGGTGCGGTGACGCCGCTGCGTCCGGGCCTGACGCTTGCCGGCGTCGCGCGGGTGCTCGAGCGCGCGTTTTCCTACCGGCACGCCAAGGCGGTGGCGCTGGTGATCAACTCGCCCGGCGGCTCGCCGGTGCAGTCGCGCCAGATCTTCTTGCGCATCAAGCAGCTTGCCGCGGAGAAGAAGCTGCCGGTGCTCGTGTTCGTCGAGGACGTCGCGGCCTCCGGCGGCTACATGATCGCCTGCGCCGGCGACGAGATCATCTGCGATCCCTCTTCGATCCTCGGCTCGATCGGCGTGGTCGGCGGCAGTTTCGGTTTCCAGGAGGCGATCAGGCGGCTCGGCATCGAGCGGCGCCTCTACACGTCAGGCGAGCACAAGGCGATGCTCGACCCGTTCCTTCCGGAAAACCCCGATGACGTCATGCGACTGAAGGCGATCCAGCGCGAGATCCACCAGATCTTCATCTCGCTGGTGAAGGAAAGCCGCGGCGCCCGGCTGAAGGGAGCCGACGACACGCTGTTCACGGGCGAATACTGGGCGGGCGAAAGCGCGATCGCGCTGGGGCTCGCCGACAGCATCGGCGATCTCCGCTCAACTCTTCGTGCCCGCTATGGCGAGAAGGTTCTCACCCCCGTGATCGCGCAGCCGACCGGGCTGCTCTCCGGCTTTTTGGGCCGGAAATCGCCCGGCGCGGGGCAGCTTTCGGCCCTGGAATCAATGGCCGGCCTGCCGGACGAGCTGATCTCGGCGGTCGAAACGCGGGCGATTTGGGCGAAATTCGGGTTCTAGGGCTCGCGCTCCCGCGCCATTTCGCCCGGACGGCACCAATTGCGGCGCAGGTCCATCTGCGCAACAATGCAAGTGGGGGCTGAGCATGAGACGAGGATCGATCGATGCCGCCGTTCGTCGCTTTCGCGGGCGTCCTGGGCGGGCTTGCCGTGGTCCGCTGGGCCTACAAGACCGCTGTCCGGATCAACCAGGAACTGGAGGAGATGCGCCTGTCGCGCGTCGCTGAGGCCGCCCGCATGGGGGATATCCAGACGCTGAAGCGTGACCCCGTAACCGGAGCTTACCGGCCGGGTTAGGGACCTTCCGCTCGATCGTCATTCCGGGGCTCGCGAAGCGAGAACCCGGAATCCATCGAACCACAGAGCGAGCGGCGCAATGGATTCCGGGCTCGCCCTGCGGGCGCCCCGGAATGACGGCCATTTCCACCCCCTTCGCCTTGATTCCCATCCCCGCCGTCGATACGGTCCCGCGCGATTCAAAACCCCCCGCGAGAGCCCGATCTGACGATGGACGCCTCATTGCCCGCCCATATGCGCCCGGAACGCTCGTTCCAGGGCTTCATCCTCGCGCTCCAGCGGTTCTGGGCCGAGCAGGGCTGCGTGATCCTGCAGCCCTACGACATGGAAATGGGTGCGGGCACCTTCCATCCGGCGACCACGCTGCGCGCGCTCGGGCCAAAACCCTGGAACGCCGCCTATGTGCAGCCCTCGCGGCGGCCCAAGGACGGCCGCTATGGCGAGAACCCGAACCGGATGCAGCACTATTACCAGTTCCAGGTGATCATGAAGCCGTCGCCGCCGAACCTTCAGGAGCTGTACCTGAAGTCGCTCGCCGCGATCGGCATCGATTCCGCCGTGCACGACATCCGCTTCGTCGAGGACGATTGGGAGAGCCCGACGCTGGGCGCCTGGGGCCTCGGCTGGGAATGCTGGTGTGACGGCATGGAAGTCAGCCAGTTCACTTACTTTCAGCAGGTCGCGGGCTTCGAATGCGCGCCGGTCGCGGGCGAGCTCACCTACGGGCTCGAGCGCCTCGCGATGTATGTGCAGGGCGTCGACCGCGTCTACGACCTCAACTTCAACGGCCGCGAGGGCGATGCCAAGGTCACCTATGGCGACGTGTTCCTGCAGGCCGAGCAGGAATATTCCCGGCACAACTTTGAATACGCCGACACCGCGATGCTGTTCGAGCAGTTCAAGATGGCCGAGGCGGCCTGCCGGAAATATCTCGATGCCGGCTGGCGCGACGGCGGCAACAAGAAGCAGCATCTGATGGCGCTGCCGGCCTACGACCAGTGCATCAAGGCGAGCCACGTCTTCAACCTGCTCGACGCGCGTGGCGTGATCTCCGTGACCGAGCGGCAGAGCTACATTCTGCGCGTGCGCGAGCTGGCCAAGGCCTGCGGTGAGGCCTGGATCCACACTGAAGCGGGCGGAGCGGCCTGATGCCCGAACTTTTGCTTGAACTGTTCTCGGAAGAAATCCCCGCGCGCATGCAGGCGAAGGCGGCCGACGATCTCCGCCGCATGGTCACCGACAAGCTGGTTGCCGAAGGCCTGGTCTACGAGGGCGCGAAGGCGTTTGCGACGCCGCGGCGCCTTGCGCTCACCGTGCACGGCATCCCTGCGCGCCAGCCTGACCTGAAGACCGAGCGGCGCGGCCCCAAAGTCGGCGCCCCCGAGGCGGCTGTGCAGGGCTTTCTCAAGGCGACCGGTCTGAAGTCGCTGGAGGAAGCAAAAATCCAGCGCGACCCCAAGGGTGATTTCTACATCGGCTTGATCGAGAAGCCCGGCCGCGACGCGATCGACGTGCTTGCGGAAATCCTGCCCGTCATCTTCCGCACCTTCCCCTGGCCGAAATCGATGCGCTGGGGCGCGCGCTCCGGCAAGCCCGGCTCGCTGAACTGGGTGCGCCCGCTGCACGCGATCACGGCGACCTTCGGCCTCGAGACCGAAGAGCCCGATGTCGTGAAGTTCGAGGTCGACGGCATCGAGAGCGGCCAGACCACCTACGGCCACCGCTTCCTCGCGCCGGCGCCAGTCCAGGTGCGCCGCTTCGAGGACTACGAGGCCAAGCTTCTTGCCGCGAAAGTCGTGCTCGATCCCGAGCGCCGCAAGGACGCCATCCTCACCGACGCCAAGCAGCTTGCCTTCGCGCAAGGTTTTGAGCTGGTCGAGGACCAGAACCTGCTCGACGAGGTCGCCGGCCTCGTCGAATGGCCGGTCGTGCTGATGGGCTCGTTCGAACCGGAATTCTTGAAGACCCCCGACGAAGTCATCCGCGCCACCATCCGCAACAACCAGAAGTGCTTCGTGGTGCGCGACCCCAAGACGGGCAAGCTCGCCAGCAAGTTCATCCTGGTCGCCAATATCGAGGCGACTGACGGTGGCAATACCATCATCGCCGGCAACGAGCGCGTGATCCGCGCGCGGCTGTCGGATGCGAAGTTCTTCTACGAGACGGATCTGAAGACCAAGCTCGAGGACCGGCTGCCGAAGTTCGAGCAGATCGTGTTTCACGAGAAGCTCGGCACCCAGGCTGCGCGCATCAAGCGCATCGAGCGTCTGACCGCGGAGATCGCGCCGCTCGTTGGCGCCGATGTCGGCAAGTCGACGCGCGCTGCGCATCTGGCGAAGGCGGATCTGCTGACGGAAGTCGTTGGCGAATTCCCTGAAGTGCAGGGGCTGATGGGCAAGTATTACGCGCTCGCACAGGGCGAGGATGTCTCCGTCGCTTCGGCTAGCGAGGAACACTACAAGCCGCAAGGTCCTGCGGATCGCGTTCCGACCGATCCGGTCAGCGTTGCCGTGGCGCTCGCCGACAAGATCGATACCTTGGTTGGGTTCTGGGCGATCGACGAAAAGCCGACGGGCAGCAAGGACCCCTATGCGTTGCGTCGCGCGGCGCTGGGTGTGATCCGACTGATTGCCGAGAACGCGTTGCGTCTGTCGCTCATGAAGGTGGCGGGATCCGCGCTCGCCGGCTTGTCGGTGAAGCCGGCCGATGCCTCGAAGCTTCCGAGCGACCTGCTCGCCTTCTTCGCCGACCGCCTGAAAGTCCAGCTCCGCGAGCAGGGCGCACGTCACGATCTCGTCGACGCCGTGTTCGCGCTCGGCGGCCAGGACGATCTCCTGATGATCGTCCGCCGCGTCGAGGCGCTCGGCAAATTCCTCGACTCTGACGACGGCAAGAACCTGCTCGCTGGCACCAAGCGCGCCAGCAACATCCTCTCGATCGAGGAGAAGAAGGACAAGCGCAGCTTCGACGGTGCGCCCGATGCCGCTCTCTACAGCCTTGCTGAGGAGAAGGCGCTGGCCAAGGCGATCGGTGAGGTCAAGGCGGAAGCCAGCGCTGCGGTGGCCAAGGAAGACTTCGCCGCCGCGATGAGCGCGATGGCAAAGCTGCGTCCGCCGGTGGATGCCTTCTTCGACAAGGTGCGCGTCAACGATGACGATCCGAAGGTGCGCGAGAACCGCCTGAAGCTCCTCAACGAGATCCGCAGCGCCACGCGTGCGGTGGCGGATTTCTCGAAGATCCAGGATTGAGACGCGGCCGCGCCGCAAACACCGCTGTCATTCCGGGGCGCGCGGAGCGCGAGCCCGGAATCCATAACCACGATCGTGAGTATGGATTCCGGGCCCACGCCTCCGGCGTGTCCCGGAATGACGGCTGCTGATGTGGCTTGTCCAAAAAAGCCCCGCCCGGCGGGGGGAGGACCGGGCGGGGCCTGATGTCCGATCTAACACTGCTCGCGCCAGCCTGATGTGACGCGCCGGACATCGAACGGAGCGGCAGCGTTGTTAGTCCAGCACCTCGACGATGCGGCGCGAGCGCGGCTCGACCAGCACGGTTTCGCCGTTCACGACGGTGTAGCGATAGGTCGTGGCGCCGAAACGTTGCGGCACGTCATAATAAGTGACGCCTGCCTCGGGTAAGGTGGTGCCGACCACCACGCGATCCGGAATGCGAAAGGCCGGCACACGTTGCTCGACGACATATTCGCGGAAGGCCGGCCGCTGTTCGACCGCAATCGTCGGCGCGCTGTCGACCACGGCGGGCGCGCGTCCGATCGTGACATCGCTTTGCGCCTGCGCGGCAAGGGGCGCACTGGTCGCGGCCGCAAGCGCTGCGAGAGCAAGAATCCTGTTCCGCATGGACAACTCCTTCGACGTGATTCTTCGGGCGCGCCAGCGGCGCGACCGGTTGCCAATGCGTGCCTAAAGCCAATGTTCCGGGAAAAGGCCTGCCGCATTCGCGGCAATTTCGGGCAGTTTTCGTGAGGCCGGGAACTCGCAAGCTCGCTTGCGCATCTCTACTCCCGGAACCTAGCCGGGTATCATCCGCGCGATTCGCCTCACCTCACAGAAAGATAGTTCATGCACATCACCGTCGCCCACATTTCGCCGATCCTGTCGTTGATTGCGGGCGTGCTCATCCTGATCATGCCGCGGCTTCTCAACCTCATCGTCGCGATCTTCCTCATCGTCAACGGCGCGATCGGGCTCGGGCTCCTGAAGTGGCTCCGCTTCTAGGCGTTCACTTTTCGGAACTGTCCGTCTTGCGCGGGCCCGCCCAAAGTGGTGTAAGGCCCGCGATTTCCCATTCCTCTCGCAGGTTGTGTGCAAGCTATGGCCAAAGCCGCCTCGAAGCCCAAGAAAATCCCAGCGAAATCAAAGCCCTCCGCCGCCGCGAAGGCAGCGCCGCCAGCCCGCAAGGCGCTGGCCAAGAGCGCGCCGAAGCCGGTCGCCAAAGCCGCTGCCAAGCCCACCGCAAAGCCTGCGGTGAAGGCGGTCACCAAGGCCGCTCCGCCGAAGGTCGCCGCGAAGCCCGCGCCGAAGAAGGCTGCGCCTCCCAAGGCGGCGCCGGCAGCGGCCAAGGCCGGCAAATGGGTGTTCACGTTTGGTGACGGCAAGGCCGAGGGCCGCTCGGAGATGCGCGACCTGCTCGGCGGCAAGGGCGCCAACCTCGCCGAGATGGCCAATCTCGGCCTGCCGGTGCCTCCCGGCTTCACCATCCCGACCTCGGTCTGCACCTATTTCTACGATCACGACAAGACCTACCCGAAGGAACTGAAGCCGCAGGTTGAGAAGGCGCTGGAGTATGTCGGCAAGTTGACCGGCAAGGTGTTCGGCGACACCAAGAACCCGCTGCTCGTCTCGGTGCGCTCCGGCGCGCGCGCCTCGATGCCGGGCATGATGGACACCGTGCTCAATCTCGGCCTCAACGACCAGACCGTGGAAGCGCTGGCCGAGCTGTCGGGCGACCGCCGCTTCGCCTATGACAGCTATCGCCGCTTCATCACGATGTATTCCGACGTGGTGCTCGGCTTCGAGCATCATCACTTCGAGGAAATCCTCGACACCTTCAAGGACAGCCAGGGTTACACGCTCGACACCGATCTCTCCGCCGAGGACTGGGTCGAGCTGGTCGGCAAGTACAAGGATGCGGTCGCACGCGAGACCGGCAAGGAATTCCCACAGGATCCGCACGACCAGCTCTGGGGCGCGATCGGCGCGGTGTTCTCATCCTGGATGAACGCGCGCGCGGTGACCTACCGCAAGCTGCACGACATTCCGGAATCCTGGGGCACCGCGGTCAACGTGCAGGCCATGGTGTTCGGCAACATGGGCGAGACCTCGGCCACCGGCGTTGCCTTCACCCGCAACCCCTCGACCGGCGAGAGCAAGCTCTACGGCGAGTTCCTGATCAACGCGCAGGGCGAGGACGTGGTGGCGGGCATCCGCACACCGCAGGACATCACCGAGGAGGCGCGCAAGGAGTCCGGCTCCGACAAGGCGTCGATGGAAGCGGCGATGCCGGAAGCGTTCAAGGAGCTGACGCGGATCTACACGCTGCTCGAGAAGCACTACCGCGACATGCAGGACATGGAGTTCACGGTCGAGCAGGGCAAGCTCTGGATGCTCCAGACCCGCGGCGGCAAGCGCACCGCCAAGGCGGCGCTGCGCATCGCGGTCGAGCTCGCCAATGAGGGCCTGATCTCGAAGAAGGAAGCGGTGACGCGGATCGATCCGGCCTCGCTCGATCAGCTGCTGCATCCGACCATCGATCCCAACGCCAAGCGCGACGTGATCGCCACCGGCCTGCCGGCTTCGCCGGGCGCGGCCTCCGGCGAGATCGTGTTCTCCTCGGACGAGGCGGCCAAGCTCCAGGGTGACGGACGCAAGGTGATCCTGGTCCGCATCGAGACCAGCCCGGAAGACATCCACGGCATGCACGCCGCCGAAGGCATTTTGACCACCCGCGGCGGCATGACCTCGCACGCGGCGGTGGTCGCGCGCGGCATGGGCAAGCCCTGCGTCTCCGGCTGCGGTACCATCCGCGTCGATTACGGCCGTGGCACCATGAGCATCGGCTCGCGCACCTTCAAGACCGGCGACGTCATCACCATCGACGGCTCGCTCGGCCAGGTGCTCGCCGGCCGCATGCCGATGATCGAGCCGGAGCTCTCCGGCGAGTTCGGCACGCTGATGAACTGGGCCGACCAGGTTCGCAAGATCGGCGTCCGCGTCAACGGCGACACGCCCGACGACGCGCGCACCGCGATCAAGTTCGGCGCCGAAGGCATCGGCCTCTGCCGCACCGAGCACATGTTCTTCGAGGAGACGCGCATCCGCACGGTACGCGAGATGATCCTCTCCGAGGACGAGCAGTCGCGCCGCGCCGCGCTCGCAAAACTGCTGCCGATGCAGCGCGCCGACTTCGTCGAGCTGTTCGAGATCATGAAGGGCCTGCCCGTCACGATCCGTCTGCTCGACCCGCCGCTGCACGAGTTCCTGCCGCACACCCATGCCGAGGTCGAGGAAGTGGCGCGCGCCATGAACACCGACCCGCGGCGCCTCGCCGACCGTGCCCGCGAGCTCTCGGAGTTCAACCCGATGCTCGGCTTCCGCGGCTGCCGCATCGCGATCGCCTATCCCGAGATCGCCGAGATGCAGGCCCGCGCGATCTTCGAGGCGGCGGTCGAGGCGCAGAAGCGCACCGGCAAGGCGGTCGGCCTGGAGGTGATGGTGCCGCTGATCGCGACCAAGACCGAGCTCGATCTGGTCAAGGCGCGCATCGATGCCACCGCACAGGCCGTGATGCGCGAGACCAACACCAAGCTGTCCTATCAGGTCGGCACCATGATCGAGCTGCCGCGCGCCTGCCTGCTCGCGGGCGAGATCGCGCAGTCGGCCGAGTTCTTCTCGTTCGGCACCAACGACCTGACGCAGACGACCTACGGCATCAGCCGCGACGATGCGGCCAGCTTCCTCGGTCCGTACGTCGCGAAGGGCATCCTCTCGGTCGATCCCTTCATCTCGCTGGATCAGGAAGGCGTCGGCGAGCTGGTCAAGATCGGCGTCGCCCGCGGCCGCAAGACCCGCGCCTCGCTCAAGGTCGGCATCTGCGGCGAGCACGGCGGCGATCCCGCCTCCGTCGCCTTCTGCCACCATATCGGTCTCGACTACGTCTCCTGCTCGCCCTACCGCGTGCCGATCGCGCGGCTTGCAGCGGCGCAGGCCGCGCTCGGCAAGGCGATCGCGAGCCAGGCATAAGCCAAAGCGCAGATATGAGTTTGAGAGAGGCGGGGCCCAGCCCCGCCTCTTTCGTTTCAGACTCTTCGCAAAGACGGGTGCGGCGCGCGCAGCGCCCCTCACATCATCCCCGTCTCGTCCTCCTCGGCCTGCTCGATCAGCGCTTCGCTCGGCACCATCTCGCGGCGGGGCACGACGAACATCATCACGCAGGCGCAGAGCAGGGAGATCGCGAGAACCGCTGATGTCAGCGGCAGCGTCGTCGCGGAATGGCCGCCGAGATAGGCGCCGAATTGCGACATCAGCGCGCCAATGCCTTGCTGCAGGAAGCCCATCGCGCCCGAGGCGGTGCCGGCTGCTTCGGGACGGATGCTGATGGCGCCGGCGGCGGAATTCGCCATCACGAAGGCGTTGCCGGCCATCACGATCATCTGGGTGCCGAACAGCCAGGCGGGCGCCTCGTTCCAGCCGGCGAAGCTCCAGAAGAGGTTCGCAAAGCTGCCGCAGAGCTGCAGGGCGAGCCCGAACCAGATCAGCTTCTCCAACGAATGGCGCGGCGCAAAGCGCACGCAGAGCAGGTTGCCGACCAGAAACGCAAAGCCCGTCGTCGCGAACCAGGCGCCGTATTCGGCGCTGCTGCGGCCCATCTGCGTCACCACGATGTAGGGCCCGCCGCCGGCGAAGGTGAAGATGATCTGGGACGCGAGCACCTGGCACATCACATAGCCGACGAAGGCGCGGCTCCGGATCAGCGTGCCGATATCGGCGCGGAAGCCGCTGCCGGCGCTGCGGCTGCGGCGGGTCTCGGGCAGCGCGAAGGCGATACCGACGGCAACGACGATGGCGGCGATGGTGATGGCGTAGAAGATCGCGCGCCAGCCGAACGCGGTCTCGATCAGGCCGCCGGTGAGCGGCGAGACCATCTGCCCGATCATCAACGCCGCGACCACGAGGCTGATCATCGAGGCGACGCGGTCGCGCTCGTAGATGTCGCGGATGATGGCTCGGCTAATCACCATGCCGGATGCGCCGCCGAGCGCCTGGAAGAAGCGTGCGGCGATCAATTGCGGCAGGGTCTCGGCAAAAATACAGCCGATGCTGGCAACCACCATCAGCGCCAGCCCTCCCAGCAGCACCGGCCGCCGCCCGAACCGGTCCGACAGCGGCCCCATGATCAGCTGCGACAGCGCGATGCCGACCATGTAGAGCGACACCGTCATCTGCGCGATCGAGATGTCGCTGCCGAAATTCGTCGCCAGCACCGGCAGTGCCGGAACCAGGATGTAGAGCGAGATCGGCGCGACCCCGGTCATCACGACCAGCAGCAGCAACACCAGGCGCGAAGTCGCGATGTTTTTCGTCGCCGCGTCCGGCGGCCTGCTGATCATGCCGTGCATATGTCGTCCGTCGTCCGAATTCGAATCGACTGTAGCGTGCCCACGCAAGACCGATATCGGCGATTCGGAATGCGGCTATTCGGATTTCGGGACGGTTATGATGAGGGCACGATGGCGATCGTTTGGGCGCTTCGCTCGTGCTGAAAGTTCGGGGTCATTCCCCGCGAAGGCGGGGAATCAGTATTCCAGAGACGGCAATGATTGATCGAGGGGCTGCGGCGTACTGGATGCCCGCCTTCGCGGGCATGACACCTATCGTGTCGTAACAGCCTTGCACAATCCGCGTGGCGCTATGCGCACTACGCCTTCAGCTCGGCCGTGGCCTGATCGAGCCAGGCCTTCGTCGCCTCGTCCAGCGCCGGCCGCACGTCATCCCTCACGCGGGCATGATAGGCGTTAAGCCAATCGAGCTCGTCGCGGCTCAGCATCGCGACATCGATCAGGCGGCGGTCGATCGGCGCCAGGGTCAGCGTCTCGAACGCGTTCATCGGCTTCTCGGCGCCCTTGACCTCGGCGGCAACGACCAGCTCGAGGTTTTCGATGCGGATGCCGAAGCCGTCGGTCTTGTAGTAGCCGGGCTCGTTGGACAGGATCATGCCGCGCTTCAGCGGCGTGGTGCCGAGCTTCGAAATTCGCGCCGGTCCTTCGTGCACCGAGAGATAGCTGCCGACGCCGTGGCCGGTGCCGTGCTCGAAATCGAGCCCGGCGGCCCAGAGATATTGCCGCGCCAGCGTGTCGAGTTGCGCGCCCGTGGTGCCGTCCGGAAAGACGGCGCGCGCGATCGCGATGTGACCGCGCAGCACGCGGGTGAAGCGGTCGCGCATCTCATCCGTCGGCTCGCCCACCGCCATGGTGCGCGTGACGTCGGTAGTGCCGTCTTCATATTGTGCGCCGGAATCGATCAGCAGGAGATCGCCGGACGCGATCCGCCGGTTGCTCTTGCGGGTGACGCGGTAATGCACGATGGCGCCGTTCGGGCCGGTGCCGGAGATGGTGGGAAACGAGACGTCCTTGAGCGCGCCGGTGTCGCGGCGGAAGGTTTCCAGCGCCTCGACCGCGTCGATCTCGGTGAGCTTGCCGCTTGGCGCCTCGCGATCGATCCATGCGAGGAAGCGCGCCAGCGCCACAGCGTCGCGCAAATGAGCCGTCTTGGTGCCCTTGATCTCGGTCGCGTTCTTGACCGCCTTGAGCAGTGCAACCGGATCGCTGCCGCGCACCGGCTTGCCGCCGGCGCCCGTGATCAGCCGGCTGAGTGCGTCGGCGGCGGTGGCGTTGTCGAGCGCGATCGATCCACCACTCTTGGCCAGCGCCATCAGCGTCGGCGCCATGGCGTCCGGTTCGCGCACGTCGGCGGACTGCTCGAGATGGTCGCGTGTGAGGTTGGAGAGCTTGCGGTGGTCGATGAAGATGGTGGGACGGCCCTCTTTCGGCACCAAGGCGTAGGACAGCGGCAGCGGGGTATGGGCGACGTCGGCGCCGCGGATGTTGAAGGTCCAGGCCACTGCGTGGCTGTCCGACAGCACCAGCGCATCGGTGCCGAGCTTGGCGATCTCGGCCCTGATCTGCGCCAGCTTCTCCGCTTCAGGGACACCGGCATGCTGGAGGCTGTGCACGGCGACGGGGGCGAGCGGCGGCTGCGGCCGGTCCTGCCAGACTGCGTCGATCGGATTGCTGTCGACGGCGACCAGCTCGGCGCCGGCCTTGGCGCAGGCTGCGGACAGTCGTTCGGCTGCCGAAAAAGTGTGCAGCCACGGATCAAATCCGAGGCGGTCGCCGGCTTTCAGATGCGCCGCCACCCAGCTCTCGGGCGGCGGGTCGATCAGCGATTCCACCACCCACGCCTTGGCGTCGACCTGCTTGGCGGCCTGCAGCGTGTAGCGGCCGTCGACGAACAGTGCTGCCTCATGCGGCAGAACCACGGCTAGCCCCGCCGAGCCCGTGAAGCCGGTCAACCAGGCGAGCCGCTCTTCCGATGGTGGCACATATTCGTTCTGCTGCTGATCGGCACGTGGCACGACGAAGCCGGTCAGCTTGCGACGGGCAAGTTCTTCGCGAAGTGCGGCCAGCCGTGCCGCCAACGCGATGCCGGCCTGCGGCTCCTCGAATGTCTGGAAGTGCGCTTCGAACATGGTGGATCACTTTAGGATCATGGGGATCAGTCCGCAATGTAGACGCATTTGCGGCGCATCTGGCATGGACTGTGCTTGAATAGTTCCATTCGAGTTGAGTGGAGTAAAGGATGCGGCAGTTGCGCTTCGTCCGGATGACAGGGAAATTCGAGCAGGTGGTTCATCTCAACGGCGAGGGGACACACGATGCCAGCGTTCACCTTTGAGAAGATTTCGCCGCCGGCGCGCCGCGCCCCGACAACTCCGACACCCAAGAAGCCGCGCGGCCTCATCAGCCAGATGATCGACCGTTTCGCAGAGCGCCGCGCGAGGCGTGCCTTGCAGGGGCAGCGCGCGTCACGCCGCGACGAGAAGCCGGCGGAGTAGCGCGAGATTTTGTAGGGTGGGCAAAGGCGCAGAGCGCCGTGCCCACCGTCATTCCGCGATTGTAAAATGACGCGATTGTAGAAAGAATGGTGGGCACGCTTCAGCCTTCGCTCTTCGAGCTACGGCGGGCAAGTCGCATTGCCCGCCCTACGAGAGCTTCCGCAACAACAGACTGCTCCATCCCTCGATCCTGAGATGCTTCACCGGCACGAGGCCGCGCGCGCGGTAGGCGGCGATCACGGCGGGCGCCTGGTGCGTCAAGAGGCCGGAGAGGATGACGCGGGCGCCAGGCGCAAGGTGCCGCACCATCGGGCCCGCCAATTGCCGCAACGGATTGGCAAGGATATTGGCGAGCACCAGGTCGAACGGCCCCGCACGCGCAAAATCCGGCGCGGCAAAGCCGGTGGCGCGGATCACCCGCACATGGTTGCCCACTTCATTGAGCGCGGCATTCTCAGCCGCCACCCGCACCGAGGGCGGGTCGATGTCGGAGGCCAGCACCACGCGATGCAGCGCCTTCGCGGCCGCGATCGCCAGCACGCCCGTGCCGGTGCCGAGGTCGAGCAGGTTCCTCGGGCGGGAACTCTTCAGGACATGGTCAAGCAGAAGTAAACAGCCGCGCGTCGTGCCATGGTGACCGGTGCCGAAGGCGAGCGCCGCCTCGATCTCGATGGCGAGCTTGTTCGGCGTCACACGGTCGCGATCGTGGCTGCCGTGCACCACGAAGCGCCCGGCCGGCACCGGGACGAGATCTTCAAGGCTGGCCTTGACCCAGTCCTTGGCTTCGACCGTGTCGAAGACGAGCGTCGCCGCAATCTCATTTCCTGCTGAAGTTGCAACGAGTTCGGCTAGCCATTCCTGATCCGGCGCATCGGCGAAATGCAGCGTCACGTCCCATTGTCCGTCGGGCCGTTCGAAGGCGGCGACCGCCGCATCACCGTCGAAAAACACCTCGGTGAGCACATCGACGACCCGCTTGGCGTCGGCTTCGCTGCCGATCGAAAAACTGGCGCGATGGGTGGGGGAAGACTGCATTAAGGGTTCCGTTGAGTTCAATTTTTGGAACTTTTGCGGGTGAGTTTCCGGACAAGTTGCGGTTCGCAGGTTAACCCGCCTGAAGTGGGTTCCCCGTACATTCCCGGATGTGGAATCGAACCAACACAGCTTGGAATTGAAACGGAGGCGAGTCTTGAAGCGCATGATTCAAAAGTTCTGGTCGGACGAGTCCGGTGCAACCGCGATCGAATACGGCCTGATCGCCGCGGGCATCGCCCTGGCGATCATTACCGTGGTGAACGGGCTGGGCACCACCATGAACGAGAAGTTCACTTCGATTAGCACCTCCTTGAAGTAATTTCCGCCGCCATTTCAAAGCGGGGGCTATTTTCTTCAAAGGCTATTCCTGATCACCGCCCGCTAGGGGTTTCCCCTGGTGGGCGAGGTCTTTTGGGGCTCGCGGTCTTCGAAGGGCTGCACAGCTTATCCGCCTGCTTGTCAGGGCCCTGTCCGCCACTTTTCCCGCGATTGCCCCGCCGATTTTCCACCGGCTTTCCCCAGGCTCGCTCCCGACCGTCTCGCCCGGACATCCTCTGGCCGGTCACAGACCTTTCGACAGCCTGTCCACAACCCATCCACAGGCCTATCCACGGCTTCCGAACAGCGAGCGGTGATCCCGCAGGATCGCCTGCGCCGCGTTGTGGCCGGGGGCGCCGGTGACGCCGCCGCCGGGATGGGCGCCGGAGCCGCAATGGTAGAGGCCTCTCAGCGGCCCGCGATAATCGGCGTGGCCCAGCATCGGCCGCGCCGAGAACAGCTGGTTCAGCGTCAGCGCACCGTGGAAGATGTCGCCGCCGAGCAGCCCGAATTGGCGCTCGAGATCGAGCGGAGACAGGATCTGGCGGCCGAGCACGCTCGCCGCAAAACCCGGGGCATATTTGTCCACCGTCGCGATCATCAGATCGGCGACCTCTTCGCGATGGTCGTCCCAGGACCTGCCATCGGGAAGGCTTGGTGCGACATGCTGGCAGAACAGGCTCGCGACATGCTTGCCGGCCGGAGCCAGCGTGTCGTCGAGCGTTGAGGGGATCAGCATTTCCACCACCGGCTCGCGGCTCCAGCCGTGGGCGCGCGCGTCGCCCCAGGCGCGGTCCATGTAGCCGAGACTCGGTGCCAGGATGATGCCGGAGGTGAGGTGATCGCCCTCGCCCGATAGCGCCGTGAAGGAGGGCAGGCGATCCAGCGCCACATTCATGCGGAACGTGCCGGAGCCGTTCTTCCAGTGCCGGATGCGGGCGAGGAAGTCCGCCGGAAGAGCCTCGGCCGCGATCAGGCGCGTGTAGAGCAGCTTTGGATTGACATTGGCCGCGACATATTTCGCGCGGATCGCAGAGCCGTTCTCCAGCACGACGCCGACGGCGCGGTCGCGCTCGACGATGACCTCGCGGACGCCGGCATCCGTGTCGATCACGACGCCACGGTCGCGTGCCGCGCGTGCCATGGCCTGCGTGATCGCGCCCATGCCGCCGATGGCGTGGCCCCAGACGCCCTTCTTGCCGTTCACCTCGCCGAACGCGTGATGCAGCATCACATAGGCCGAGCCGGCGGCGTAGGGGCTGGCATAGTTGCCGACGATGGCGTCGAAGCCGAACAGCGCCTTGACCAGATCGTGCTCGAAACGTTCGTCCAGCATCTCGCCGGCCGAGCGCGTGAACAGATCGAGCAGGCTGCGGCTTTGTTCCAGCGTCAGGCCGCGCAGAATGTTGGCGCTCTGTAAAGCGTTCACGGCCTCGCGGATCGCATTTGTGCCGAAGCCGTCGAGCAGGTTCGGCGGCGCGCGCAGCACGAACCGCCTGAGCACGTCGGCGATGTCTTCCAGCTCGCGCGTGAAGCCGTCGAGGGCTTCCGCATCATGCGCGCTGAGCCGCGCCACCGAAGCTTTCGTCCGCCCCTCGCCGGTGAGGAGATAGCTGCCATCCGGCGCGGGCAGAAAATTCTGCGCACGCCGCTCGACGATGCGCAGGCCTTGCTCGGCGAGCCTGAGATCACGGATCACCTGCGGGTTGAGCAGGCTCACGGTGTAGGCCGCGACCGAATTGCGAAAGCCGGGGTGAAACTCCTCCGTCGCCGCCGCACCGCCGACCACTTTGCGCCGCTCGACCACGCGCACGCGCAGACCCGCCATCGCGAGATAGGCCGCGCAGGTGAGGCCGTTATGGCCTGCGCCGATGATGACGACGTCGGTTTCCGTCATGAGGGATTCAAGTTGTTCCACTGTTATTCCGGGATGGTCCGAAGGACCAGACCCGGAATCTCGAGATTCCGGGTTCGCCTCCGAGGCGCCCCGGAATGACATCTCTATATCAAGCATTCCTTGCTGCAACATCACGCCACACTTTATTGCCCGTGCAGGCGCCTTGTGCTCCATTGCGCGCGGTCCGGCGCCCGCCGGGTTTGAGCCGGAGCATTCATGGATTCGATCGTGCAACCCGCCGCCACGGAGCAGCCGTCGTCGTCGCGCAACCGGCTGCTGCTGACGGTCTACACCGCTGCGATCTTCGTCAGCGCGCTGCTGCTGTTCTCGGTGCAGCCGCTGTTCACCAAGATGGTGCTGCCGCGGCTCGGCGGCTCGCCGGCGGTGTGGTCGGTCGCGATGGTGTTCTTCCAGTCGCTGCTGCTGGCCGGCTATGCCTATGCGCATCTGTTGATGCAGGCGCGGAACCGGATCGTCCCCGTGGCGGTGCATCTGCTGCTGCTGCTCGCCGCCTTCGCCACGCTGCCGCTCGGCATCGCCTCTGCCTATGGCGAGCCGCCGGCTTCGGGCTACGCGATCTGGCTGCTCGGCCTGTTCGCGGTCTCGATCGGGCTGCCGTTCTTCGCGCTCGCCGCCAACAATCCGCTGCTGCAGGCCTGGTTCGTCCGCACCGGCCATCCGGCCGGCCATGATCCCTATTTCCTCTACGCCTCCTCCAATATCGGCAGCTTCCTTGCACTGTTGTCCTATCCGTTCCTGCTGGAGCCGATGTTCACGCTGCAGATGCAGAACCGGTTCTGGACCGGTGGCTATGGCCTGCTGATCCTCCTCATCGGCGCCTGCGGCGTGCTGTTGTTGCGTTCGCCGAAGCTGGCCGTGGCCGGCGCGCGGGCCGAGGACGTGAATGCACCCGCGCCAGGCCTCTTGACGCGGCTGCGCTGGATCTTCCTCGCCGCCGTGCCCTCGGGCCTGCTCATCGCCGTCACCGCCCACATCTCGACCGACGTCGCAGCGGCGCCGCTCTTGTGGGTGCTGCCGCTGTCTCTGTACCTGCTGACCTGGGTCGTCGTGTTCCAGTCGCGGCCGCTGCTGCCGCACAAATGGATGCTGATGCTCCAGCCCGTCGCGATCGCCGGCGTCGTCGTCCTGCTGGCTTTCGGCGGCGAGCAGAACCTGCTGCTGACGCTCGGCGGGCATCAACTCTGCTTCTTCGTCATTGCCATGGCCTGCCACGGCGAGCTGGCGCGGACGCGGCCTGCCGCCAGATATCTCACCGGCTTCTATGTTGCGCTGTCGTTCGGCGGCATGGTCGGTGGCTTGTTCGCGGGGCTCGTTGCGCCCTTCACCTTCTCGTGGATCGCCGAATATCCGATCCTGATCGCGCTTGCCGCGCTGTGCCGTCCGTCCGCGAACGAGCGGCTGGGTGGCGTCGTCAAATGGTACTGGCTGGCGCTCGCCGCGCTCGCACTGGCGCTCATCGCGCCGTCATACACGACGGGCGGCCTCTCGACCTGGTTCGAGGATCATCGCGTCTGGGTCGCCGGCGCCGTCGGCGTGCTCGCCGCGCTGCTCGCGCTGATCCTCAATGCCGGGCGCTGGAAGATCTTTGCCACCGTCGCGCTGGCGCTGGCGTTGATCCGCGTTTATCCCGCAGACGAGGGCCGCGTCACGACCGTGCGCAGCTTCTTCGGCGTGCACAAGATCGTGGTGACGCCGGGCGGCTATTTCCACGTGCTGATGCACGGCACCACCATTCATGGCGCCGAGCGCTTCCGCAACAACGACGGCACGCCGGTCGCAGGCAAGCCCGAGCCGATCACCTATTATCACAAGGACGGCGGCATCGGTCAGGCCGTCAGCGCGATCCGCGAGCGCAAGGGCGCGCCGCTGAAGGTCGCCGCGATCGGCGTCGGCTCCGGCACGCTCGCCTGCGCCGCCGAGCCAGGGGAGAACTGGACCTTTTTCGAGATCGACCAGTCCATGGTCGACGCGGCGCGTGACCCCAGGAATTTCCGCTACATATCGAGCTGCATGCCGGACATGAAGCCCGTCATCGGCGATGCGCGCCTCACCTTCGCCAAGGAGCCCGATGGCGCCTATGATCTCATCATCGTCGATGCCTATTCGTCCGATGCGATCCCGATCCATCTTGCGACCGAAGAGGCGATGAAGATCTACAAGGACAAGCTCGCACCGCACGGTGCCGTGGTGATGCACGTCTCCAACCGGCATCTGGATCTCGAGACCGTCGTGGTCGGCATTGCGGATGCCAACGATCTCAAGAGCTGGGTCTTCAACGAGGATTCGGGCCGCGATGGTGACTACATCTTCTCCACCGACGTCGTCATCTCCGCGCGCGAGGAGGCCGATGTCGGCAGGCTCGCGTCCTCCAAGCAATGGGAGCTGACCGAGGCCGACGACAGGGCGCGGGTCTGGACCGACGATTATTCCAACATCCTGGGCGCGCTATATCGGCGTTGGAAGGACGGGGAGTAGGGGGCGCGCCACGAATGGTCTGGTGCCCCGGACGCAGCGCAGCGCTTCCCCGGCGATGCGAAGCAACGTCCGGTGCGGTGCGCTGCAGAGCCGGGGCCCACAATTCTGAGTGCCGGCTCTGCGTCGCGTCATTGCATGCCGCTCCGCGTCCGGGACACGAGATTGATTACGGCGCCACCGGCGTCCCCGCCGGCAGCGCGATCCCCTTCTCCCCGGCGACTTGCCGCAGCAGGTCCGGCCTGTCCGAGATGATGCCGTCGACGCCGATCTCGATCATCCGCGCCATGTCTTCACGCTTGTTGACCGTCCAGACCACGACGCGGAGTCCCTGTGCATGGGCCTCGGAAACCAGCGCCGCGGTCACGTCGCCGAAATTGGGCGACCAGATCGCGCCGCCCGCGGCCTTGATCGTCCGCGGCAACGAGCCGGCGTGATCGGCCGGGCTGAACCCCGCCGTCCAGCTCGTCGCCTTGTCGAGCGCCACCGTCGGGGCCGAGCCGCGCTGGAGCGTCAGGTACACGGTCGGGATCTTCGGCGCCTGCTGCTGCACGAGAAGCAGGGTCCGCCAGTCGAACGACTGGATCATGACGCGGTCGGAGAATCCTTCGGTCTCGATTACCCCGAGCAGCTTCGCGACGAAGGCCTGCGGATCCAGCGTTTCATCCGGATGATTCGGATCGATCTTGGTCTCGATGTTGAAGCGCACCCGCGTGTTGCCGGACTTGCGCACCAGCGCGAACAGCTCGCGCAAGCTGGGAATGCGCGTCCCCGGCAGCGCACGCTGGTCGGGGAATTGTCGTGAGTAGGCACTCTCGGGGCGGATCTGGCCGACGTCATAGGTCCTGACCTCGTCGAGCCGCAGCTTGACGAAAGGGGTGCCGGGCGGAGCGATGTAGGTCCCGTCGGGCCGCCGTGCGAGATCGGGATTGAGCCCGCGCTCATGCGAGACGATCACTTCGCCGTCCGCGGTGACGCCGACGTCGAGCTCCAGCGTGTCCACGCCCATCGTCAGCGAATGGGCGAAGGCGGGCAGGGTGTTTTCCGGCAACAGCGCCCGCCCGCCGCGATGCGCCTCGAGGTCGAAGGCCAGATCGGATCCCATGGCCTGTCCCGCCATCACAATCGAGATCACAGTCAGAATGGTTGCAACAGGTGACGGCATGGGGCCTCGAGGGGCAAGCGGAAAGGACCGGATTTGAACGCATTTTGCGTCGCTCGCCTATTCTATGGGCTTTCGCGGCTGTTGAAACCCTGGGTGCCGCGGCTTGGGTTGCGCCCGCCAGGCTTGTATGTAGTCATATGAGCCGACCTGGAAGCCCGACCGTGCAACAGAAACGCGATCACCGCATCATCCGCAGCCGGCACTTCCACAGGATGCAGCGGCGGCATTTCATTATTTTCGACGTGCTGCCGTTCATCGGCACGCTGGTTGCGCTGGGCCTGTTGATTGTCGGCCCGATCGGCGCGATGGAGCTCGGACTGTTGTTCGGCTTCTGGCTGATCACGGGTCTCGGCCTCACCGTCGGCTATCACCGCCTGTTCACGCACCGCGCCTTCGCGACCTCCACGACGATGAGCGCGATCCTGATCGTCATGGGCTCGATGGCCGGCCGCGGCCCCATGCTGTCCTGGGCCGCGATGCACCGGCGGCATCACGAGCTGTCCGATCATGACGGCGACCTGCACTCGCCGCGACTGCATGGCGAGGGTCTGCTCGGCCGCCTGCGCGGCTTCCTGCACGCGCACCTGACCTGGATGATCGCGCATGATTATCCCAACGTCGCCCACTACGTGCCGGACCTGATGGCGGACCGCAGGCTGGTTGCGATCAACAGCCATTACTACACCTGGGTCGGCCTTGGCCTGCTGCTGCCCGCGCTGATCGGCGGCTTGGCGACGATGAGCCTGTGGGGTGCGCTGACCGGCTTTCTCTGGGGCGGCGTGGTGCGGATGTTCGTGGTCGAGCAGACCATGTCTGCCATCAACTCGGTCATGCACAGCTTCGGCGCACAGCCCTTCGTCACCCGCGACGACAACAGCCGCAATCTCGGCGTGATGGCCTGGCTCGCCTGGGGCGAGGGCTGGCACAACAACCATCACGCCTTCCCGTATTCGGCGGCCTTCGGCCTGCGCTGGTTCGAGTTCGATCCCGGCTTCATCTTCATCCGCGCGCTGGAAGCGCTCGGGCTCGCCTGGGACGTCAAGGTGCCGAGCGAGGAAAAGATCGCTCGGCGCATGCAGCGGCAGCCGGGCGATGCCGCCCCCGATCTGGAGGCGGGCTGAGCATCACCGGCCGGCGCGAGGGCCGGTGATGGCGCAGCTTTGATCCGATGCTCTTCAACGACTATCCCTTTCTCCTGGTCTTCCTGCCTGCGGCCTTGCTGATCTACCGCCTGGCAGACCCTTATCCGAATCTGCGGATCGGCGTGCAGGTCGCGCTGTCGCTCGCCTTCTATGCCTGGGGCAGCCCATCGTTCATCCTGCTCCTGATCGCCTCCATCACGATCAACTGGCTCGCTTCGGTGGCCTACGGACGGGTGAAATGGCCGGCGGTGCTGACGCTGGTGATGGTGCTCGATCTCGCGGTTCTGGCGCTGTTCAAATACGCCAATTTCCTGCTCGCCAATCTTGCACTCGTGCTGGATACGAAGTTTCCGGCACTCGACATCGGGCTGCCGCTCGGGATCTCCTTCTTCACTTTTCACCACATCATGTATCTGGTCGATCTGAAGCGCGGCAAGGCGCCGCTCTATGCGCTCGACCGTTACGCGCTCTACATCGCCTTCTTTCCGCAGGCGATCGCGGGCCCGCTGGCGCGCTGGTCGGAGGTGATGCATCAGTTCGGCCGGCAGGTCTACGTGCCGGGCTGGCAGCGGCAATTCTGCATCGCCATGTGCTTCATCGCGTTCGGCTTGTTCGAGAAGGTCGTCATCGCCGACGGCCTCGCGCATCTGCTCGATCCCATCTATGCGCAGGCGGCAAGCGGACCGTTGCGAAGCGGCGACGCCTGGCTCGCCTTCTGCTTTTCGTTCCAGATCCTGTTCGATTTCTCCGGCTATTCGGACATCGCGATCGGCCTCGGCCGCTTGTTCGGCGTGCAGCTGCCCTACAATTTCAATGCGCCGTTGCGCTCGACCAATATCCAGGATTTCTGGCAGCGCTGGCACATCACGCTGATGTTGTTCCTGCGCGACTATGTCTTCTATCCCCTGGTCAATCTGCGCCTGTTGCCGCGCCGCTTCTTGCCGGTCCAGTTCTTCGGCGCGATGATGATCACGATGGCGCTGTGCGGCCTCTGGCACGGCGCGAGCTGGACCTTCGTGCTGTGGGGCGTGCTGCATGGCTTCGCGCTGGTGGCCTGCGCGCTGTGGCGCCGCTATGGGCCGGAGTTTCCGTCATGGCTCGGCTGGGCGCTCACCGTCTTGTTCGTGCTGGCGACCGGCGTGATCTTTCGCGCCGGATCGTTGGAGGCGGCCTGGCATGTCTTTTCGGGACTGATCTCACCGCTGCCGCTCGAGCGCGGCAAGCATCTATGGCCGCTGATCGCAGCGCCGCTGTTCGCTTTCCTGCTGCCGGCGAGCCAGGACATCGTCGCGATGCTCACGCGCCGTCCCAAACCGTGGCTCGCCGGTCTGCTCGGCATCGGATTGTTCGCATTGCTGCTCCACATGGGTGGTCGGGATCTGCATGAATTCGTCTACTTCAAGTTCTGAGACCGATCCCGGCTGGGGACGGAGCCTGCTGGCGTGCCTCGGCACGCTCTCGGGCGCCGCTTTGTTGGTGGTCGCACTGATGGTCGCGGTCGATCCCTATGACAGCGGCAAGCTCGGCCTGCTGGGCATCGAGGGGGTTGACAATCGTCTGACGCAAATCACGGCAGCGAGCCGCGCACGCGATGCGAGCTTCGACTCCGTCATCCTCGGCAATTCGACCGGGCAATTGATCCAGCCGGCGGAATTGTCCCGCGCGAGCGAATTCCGCTTCGTCCAGCTCTACATGACCGGTGCGAGCCCACGCGAGCAGCTCGCCGTGCTCGATTTCTTCCTGCGCAAACACCGGAAGGTCGGCGCGCTGGTCATCGCCGCCGATCCCGGCTGGTGCGTGCATGCCCGGCCGAAGGAGGAGGGCGTTCCGTTCCCCTACTGGCTCTATGACGCAAGCGTGGTCACCTATGCGGTGCGGCTGATTTCCTGGCAGGCGATCGAGCAGGTCTTCCAACGCATCGGCATCGGGCTGGGCCTGCGACCGCGCATGAACCGTGACGGCTTTGTCAGCTACGAGGACATCTGGCCGCCCGGCCAATTCAAGGAGACCAATGCTCCGAGAGACCCCGCGCCCGTGGCCTCTGCGGAGGCGCGAGCGGTGTTCCCCGAGATCGCGACCCTCAAGGACGTCGTCCGCAAATTGCCGGTCGACGTGCCCGTCGTCATCATCGTGCCGCCGACCTTCGCTGCCACCGTGGCAAAGCCCGGCACGCAAGCTGAGCTGGAGCGCAACGCCTGCGATGCCGCGCTCGCACAGGTCGTGGCCGGGCGGCCGCGCAGCAACTTCGTCAGCTATCGCGTCGACAACGAGCTCACGCGCGATCGCGCCAGTTTCGTGGACTATATCCACTACCGCCCGGTGCTGGCGCGCAAGATCGAGCAGGGGATTGTCGCGAGCCTGCGCGACGGCGAGAAAGCGAGAATCGATTTCTGAGCAGGTCAGCCGATTTCGTCGAAGGCCGCATCGAGCCAGAGCTTGCGCGCCAGCCTGCGCTGGATCTTTCCGCTGGTGGTTTTCGGCAGGGCGCCGGGCCGGATCAGCGCAATGTGGCGCGCGGATAATTCGTGACAGTCGGCAATGGACTCTCGGATCCGGTCCTTGATCTCGTCCCTGTCGATCTTGTGACGAGCCGTGCGCTCCACCTCCTGCACGATGACGAGCGTTTCTTCACCGCCCTCGTCCGGCACCGAGAATGCCGCGCCGCAGTTTGCGCGCAAGCCCTCGTCCAGCGACTGCACCGTGCGCTCGATGTCCTGCGGATAATGGTTGATGCCGCGGATGATGATGAGGTCCTTGATCCGGCCGCTGACGAACAGCTCGCCGCTTGCATCGAGGAAGCCGAGATCGCCGGTGCGCAGCCATGCGCCGTGCTCGCCGGCGATCTCCGCGTTGAGCAGCTCGTTCGTCGCGTCATCGTTGCGCCAATAGGCGCCGGCGATGTTGGCGCCGCTGACCCAGATCTCTCCGACGCAGTCGGGGGGCAGGCGTGTGCATTTCCCGGGATCGACGATGGCGATCTGCTCACCCTCGAGCGCGCGCCCGCAGCCGACCACGATCTGCGCATCGTCAGCTTCCGAGGCCGTCTCTGCTCTATGCGCCTGAAGCGCCGCGCGACTGACGCGACGCGTCAGATGACCGCCGCCGCGCGTTCCCCCTGAAATGAGCAGCGTCGCTTCCGCCATGCCGTAGGCCGGATACATCGCGCGCGGATCGAAGCCATGCGGCGCGAAGGTCGCGGCGAACCGCTCGATGGTTTCTGCGCGCACCGGCTCGGCGCCGTTCAGGGCGATCCTCAGCGAGGACAGGTCGATGCCGTCCATCTGGTCGGCGCGGTGGCGGCTTACGCAGAGGTCGAAGCCGAAATTGGGGCTGCACGCCACCTCGGCGCGATAGTGCGAGATCGCGCGCAGCCATCCGAGCGGCCGCTGCATGAACGCGTTCGGCGCCATCAGCACGCAGGTCGCCCCGACATAGAGCGTCTGCAGCGCGTTCAGGATCAGCCCCATATCGTGGTAGAGCGGCACCCAATTGACGTAGGTCGATCGCCTGGTGTTGCCGAGCGCGATCCGGATCATCTCGAGATTTGCGAGCAGATTGGCGTGGCTGACCATCACCCCCTTCGGCTCGGAGGTCGAGCCGGAGGTGTATTGCAGGAAGGCGATGTCATCCGCCGCCGGATCCGCCAGCGCGACCGGTGCCAGGGTCGCCGGACCGAGATCGACCTCGATCCATCGGACGTTCTCGTGTGCGAAGCGCGTTTGCAGATCGCCGCGAAGCGAGAGGGCCGAACTGGTCAGCGCCACCGCTGGCGTACAGTTGGCGAGAATTGCGGCGCTGGCATCGCGCGCACCGTTTCGCCGCGGCATCATCATCGGCACGGCGATGATGCCGGCCATCAGGCAGCCGAAGAACGCCACCAGAAATTCGAGACCGGGTGGAAATACCAGGATGGCGCGGTCGCCAGGGCGCGCGACCGCGGTCAGGCGCGCCGCGAGCGCACTTGCGCAATCGCGCAACTGGCGGAAGGTAAGGGCAGCTTCTTCAGTCCCGCGGTCGGAGACGAAGACATAGGCGCGGTCATTGGCCTGCTCCGCCGCGCGCCGGGCCAGGAGCGCCACGAGCGAGCGGGGAGTGTCCATCGGATTGCGCCGGTTCAGGCCGTGTCAGGCGGCCGGTCGGATCGCGCGCTTGTCGGCAAGAAACCGGGACAAGGCCTCAACGGTCGGATGGTCGTAAAAGTCGTCGGTCGACAGTTCGATGTCGAGCTTCTCCTCGAGCTCCATCATCAGGTAGACCAGCATCGCCGAATCGAGACCGAGGCGGTTGAATTTGGTGCCGGTGTCGACCCGATCCCTCGAGATGCGCAGGATATTGGCCAGCGCGGTAACGCAGAAATCCGAAATCTGCTCGCGTGTCATGTCATTTCCCAGAAACAATGGGAACGACAATACGGGCGACCCCAAGCTTGTCAATTTGGCCGGGGCGCCGCGGCGTCGAAGGTTGGGGACTGTTGCCTTCCTGCGTCGGGGAGCTGCTGATCCTTACCTAGGCCGGCCTGAATCTGTGCGGCCACCGCGGCGCCGGCGCGTCAGCACGATTTGATTCGCTGCAGCGCCCGGCGTCGCGTTCAGGCTGCGTCAGTTCTGATAATAATAGCTGCGCGGCTGATAATATTGCCGGGCCTGCGGCTGATGATAGTAGCCCTGCTGGCCGTAGCCCTGGTCGTATGTTGGTTGCGGCAGCTGTTGATAGGCCTGCGTGCCATAGGGGCGGGTGATCGGGCGCGGCGCCGGATAGCGCGCGCCGGTGTCGCTGCCGTCGGCCGGGTAGATGTAGTTGTCGTCCTGCGGCATGTAGCGCCGCTCGGGCTGCGCCGGCGGCATCAGGTTCGCCGGGGCGCCTGTGGTGGCGTATTGCTCTTCAGCAGGCTGCGGGGCGCGGGCCACCGCATTGGCATTGCGGCCGCGCGGATTGCGCGCCAGCGCCACCTGCGCCGAGCCGGTCAGCGTCACCGTCGTGTTGAGCACGCCCTGCTGCTGCACCAGCGCATAGAGCGTCGAGGCGTTCTGGCGCGACAGGCGCACGCAGCCATGGGATGCCGGCGAGCCGAGCCGGCCGACCGAGTCCGTGCCGTGGATGGCGTGCCCGACCTTGGTGAAGAAGATCGCGTGAGGCATCGGCGCGTCGTCGAATTCCTTGGAATAGTGGTCCTCTTCCATCCGGAAGGCGCGGAAGGCGCCATTCGGCGTCTCGCGCGAGGGGATGCCGGTCGACACCGGCCAGCGGTAGCGCGCGACCCCGTCGACGGCGACGGTCAACTGCTGATTGTCCTTGTCGACGGTGATCTCGACCTTGGCCTGCGCGGTGCTTACGCTCAAAAGCATCAGGGATGCAAAAGCAATTAAAAACGAACGCATCTGACTTCTGGCCTCCGGCCTGTTCATGCTCGCGCCGCGGCTCTCCGTCCCCCGGCGTGCATTATGCCTGCGGCCCGGCGTTGGTTCCAGCGGCCAGCCTGTCCATCGTTAACGTGATGCCGGGCGTAAGCAAGGCCGCTTTGTGCCGCGCCGGCCGGCGGCGCTGACATTTTCGCGAGCGCCGCGCGGTCAGGTCTTGAGCCGGTATCCAGTTCGGAAAATCCACCAGATCACGACCAGGCAGATCACCAGGAAGGCCAGCGTCATGCCGATGCTGACGGATACGCTGACGTCGGCGATCTCGTAAAAGCTCCAGCGGAAGCCCGAGATCAGGTAGACGACTGGGTTGAGCAGCGCCACCGTGCGCCAGGTGGGCGGCAGCATGTCGATGGAATAGAAGCTGCCGCCGAGGAAGGTCAGCGGCGTCACCACCAGCATCGGGATCATCTGCAGCTTCTCGAAGCCGTCGGCCCAGATGCCGATGATGAAGCCGAACAGGCTGAACGTTACCGCCGTCAGCACCAGGAAGGCCAGCATCCAGATCGGATGATGGATGTGCAGCGGCACGAACAGTCCGGCGGTCGCCAGGATGATCAGGCCGAGGATAATCGACTTGGTCGCGGCGGCGCCGACATAGCCGAGCACGATCTCGAAATAGGAGATCGGTGCCGACAGGATCTCGTAGATCGTGCCGGTGAATTTCGGGAAGTAGATGCCGAACGAGGCGTTGGCGATGCTCTGCGTCAGCACCGAGAGCATGATCAGGCCCGGGACGATGAAGGTGCCGTAGCTGACGCCCTCGACCTGGCTGATGCGCGAGCCGATCGCGGCGCCGAACACCACGAAATAGAGCGAGGTCGAGACCACCGGCGAGACGATGCTTTGCAGCAGCGTTCGCCAGGTGCGCGCCATTTCGAACAGATAGATGGCGCGGATGGCGCGGTGGTTCATGACGTCCTCACGAGGTCGACGAAGATGTCCTCGAGCGACGATTGCGTCGTGTCGAGGTCGTTGAAGCGGATGCCGGCGGTGCGGAGGTCGCCGAGCAGGCTGGTGATGCCGGTGCGCTCGCCCTTTGTGTCGTAATCGTACACCAGCGTCGCGCCTTCATCGCAGAGCTCGAGCTCGTAATGCGCGAGACTATCCGGCAACGACGTCACCTTGTTCTGCAAATGCAGCGTCAGCCGCTTCTTGCCGAGCTTCTGCATCAAGGTCGTCTTGTCCTCGACCAGCACGATCTCGCCCTTGTTGATGACGCCGATGCGGTCGGCCATCTCCTCGGCTTCCTCGATGTAATGCGTGGTGAGGATGATGGTGACGCCGGACTGCTGAAGTCCGCGCACCACCTCCCACATGCCCTTGCGCAGCTCGACGTCGACGCCGGCGGTCGGCTCGTCCAGGAACAGGATCTGCGGCTCGTGCGACAAGGCCTTGGCGATCATCACGCGGCGCTTCATGCCGCCCGAGAGCGTGATGATCTTGTTGTCCTTCTTGTCCCAGAGCGAGAGGGCCTTCAGCACCTTCTCGATGTGGTCGGGGTTCTTCGGCTTACCGAACAGGCCGCGGGAGAAGCTCACGGTCGCCCACACGCTCTCGAAGGCGTCGGTGTGCAATTCCTGCGGCACGAGGCCGATCAGCGAGCGGGCCTTGCGGTAGGAGGTCTGGATGTCCTCGCCGCCGACGAGGACACGGCCCTCGCTCGGATTGGCGATGCCGCAGATGATCGAGATCAGCGTGGTCTTGCCGGCGCCATTGGGGCCGAGCAGCGCAAAAATTTCGCCGCGCTTGATGTCGAGATTGACGTTCTTGAGCGCCTTGAAGCCGGACCCATAGGTCTTCGACAGATTGGCGACGGAGATGATGGAAGACATGATGGCCGTAAGGCTGAGGAGCAAAGGCTGGGGAGGGGCCGGACCATCCAGGAAGGTCGGCGGAGCCCTGAAATAGGAACGCTGTTGTCCCTCCGCAATTCCCCGGAGAAAAATGGTCTCAAAACAGGCGCTTCAGTGGCATGTTCCCGGCAAGTGTTGCGCGATGGTCACGGCTTGCTGCTAAGATTGGCGCTCACGCGGCTCTTTGTTGCGTCTGCGAGCGCGCCGTGGCTACGATTCCGGCCAATCGCAAAGCGTATTGTCTCCGGGGAAAAGATCGATGAGACCGAACGGCCGTCACACCGCCGGCGCCAGCCAGCTGTCCGCCCTCCGTGCGTGGGCGATGGGCCTGCTCCTGCTGTCAGCTGTTGCCATCAGCCCGACCACCGCCAAGGCCGCACCGAGCCAGGCCGCGGCGGCGACCACGCATGTCTATCTGCTCCGCGGCGTGCTCAACATCTTCTCGCTCGGCCTCGACACGATCGGTGCCCGCCTCCAGGCGCAGGGCGTCCCGGTGACCGTCGCCAATTTCGTGTCTTGGTCCTCGCTCGCCGATGAAGCGGCGGCTGCCTACAAGGCCGGGCGGCTCAAGACCATCATCCTGGTCGGCCATTCCTCCGGTGCGACCGCGCTGCCCGACATGATTGCCAAGCTCAACCAGCTCGGCGTGCCCGTGAAGCTCGCGATCGGCCTCGATTCCGTGTTCAAGACCAAGCTCTCGACCGGCGCGGAGCGCTACATCAACATCTATATCGGTGACGGCCCCGGCGAGCCGGTGCGGGCCGCGGCCGGCCTTCGCGGCAAGCTCGACAATGTCGATGTCCGCGGCACCGGAGTCGGCCACATCTCGATCGACAAGAACGAGGCGATCCAGCGCCGCGTCATCGCCGAGATCGACGCCGCGATCATGCGCTCGCGCGCCCCGGCTGCCCCCGTTGCGGAGCCCGGCGCACCGCGGCCCGCGCGGGCGGCGGCGGCGGCTCCGGCGAGGAACTAGTCCGGAACGCTACGCTTCGGCGCCGCAAAATCTGCCAATTCCGCGGTCAAGAAGTACCGCAAGGGGAGGCGCCGCCTCCGGTGGTAGGACTTCTGAACGGATGGTTGATCCAAGGCGCCTGATCGTGCTGGCAGCAATTGTGCTGCTCGCCCTCGGCACGGGCCCGGCCGCGGCTTCTCCGCCCAAGTCCAAGACCATTGCGGCGGTCCCCGCCGCGCCGCCGCCCCCGCCGTTCGAGCCGTTGCCGCCGCCGAAGGTCTATCTGTTTCGCGGCGCCATGGGCCCGATCTTCTCGACCGGCATGGATCGGCTCGGCGAGAAGCTGACGCAGGCCGGCTTCTCGGCCGACGTCTACGAATTCACCCTGTGCCGGCTGATCGGCAACCGCGCCATCGCCAGCTACAGGGAGAAGGCGGCGCCGATCGTGCTGATCGGCCATTCCATGGGCGGGCTGTGCTCGATCGTCATCTCCGAGATGGCGGCCAAGGAGAACATCCCGATCAGCCTCGTCATTGCCATCGATCCCGCGCACGCGACCGGCGATGTTCCCCTCAACGTCGAGCGCTTCATCAACATCTTCCTGTCCGACAGCGTGCTCGGCGGCGGCGACGTCGTGGCTGTCCCCGGCTTTCGCGGCCATTACGCCAGCTATGACCTCAAGGAAAACGCGCGCGTCAGCCACATCAACATCGAGAAGTCCGACGACATCCATCGTCAGATCGTCGGGATGGTGACGCAGCTGCCGCGCATTCCGCCGCAGACGCAGGCCGATGCCGTGCCGCTGCGCTATCTGGTGCCGGCGGATACGCTGGTCGAATTGTGGGACAGCGGCGTGCGGGTGCCGGTGCGCCGCGGCGACACCATGGAGAGCATCGCCGCAGCCAACCGCGTGCCGCTGTGGACGCTGGCGCAGAGCAACTCGTTGCCCGAGAACGCGCAGCTGACGCCGGGCCAGACCATCATCGTCCCCCGCCATCTGACACCGCCAGAGCCGGCCGCCGCGATGGCCACGCCGCCGGCGGCACCGGCGGGGCGGAGATAGCACGTTCTTCGCCTCTGCCCGGAAGCGGAGAGAGGACGAAGACTACACATTCGATCCGTGGATCGCTTCGATCACGGCGTCCGTGACCTCCTTCGTCGTTGCCTTGCCCCCGACATCCGGCGTCAGCACGCCCGCGGCGCAGACGCGCTCGACGGCGGCCATCAGCCTCGAGGCGGCCTCCTTCTCGCCGAGATGCTCGAGCATCTGCGCGCCGGTCCAGAACGTCGCGACCGGGTTGGCGATGCCCTTACCGGTGATATCGAAGGCCGAGCCGTGAATCGGCTCGAACATCGAGGGGAAGCGGCGCTGCGGATCGATGTTGCCGGTCGGCGCGACGCCGAGGCTTCCCGCCAGCGCGCCGGCGAGATCGGAGAGGATGTCGGCGTGGAGGTTGGTCGCGACGATGGTATCGAGGCTCTTCGGATGCAGCGTCATCCGCACCGTCATGGCGTCGACCAGCATCTTGTCCCAGGTCACATCAGGGAATTCGCCGGCGACCTCGGCCGCGATCTCGTCCCACATCACCATGCCGTGGCGCTGTGCGTTCGACTTGGTTACGACGGTCAGGAATTTGCGCGGGCGCGACTGCGCGAGCTGGAATGCATAGCGCATGATGCGGGTGACGCCGAGGCGGGTGAACACCGCGACCTCGGTGCCAACCTCTTCCGGCAGGCCCTTGTGGGCGCGCCCGCCCATGCCGGCATATTCGCCTTCCGAGTTCTCGCGCACGATCACCCAGTCGAGATCGCCGACGCCGACATTGCGCAGCGGCGAGGCGACGCCCGGCAGGATCTTGGTCGGCCGCACATTGGCGTATTGATCAAACCCCTGGCAGATCGGCAGGCGTAGGCCCCATAGCGTGATGTGGTCGGGCACGTCGGGGGCGCCGACCGCGCCGAAATAGATCGCGTCGAACTTCTTCAGCTCGCCGAGACCGTCCGCCGGCATCATCACGCCGTGCTTCTTGTAATAATCCGAGCCCCAGTCGAACGTCTTGACGTTGAAGGAGAGGTCGCCGCTGCGCTTGGCCAGGGCCTCCAGCACGCGGACACCGGCCGAGATCACCTCGGGGCCGATGCCGTCGGCGGGAATGGCTGCGATCGAATGGGTGCGCATGGAAAGCTCCGTGGGAGAGATCGTGCCGACATATTCGGCGGTCGGCATCGCCGGCGAATCTAGACGGCAGTGCAGGGCAAACTCAATCGGCGCTGGTTTATACAAAAAAATGATATAATCCTCGCTGAGACGAGAGGACCGGCAAATGGAATTGCATCAGCTCCGATGCTTCGTGGCGACGGCCGAGCAGCTGCATTTCGGCCGCGCGGCACAGCAGCTCCAGATGCTGCCTTCTGCGCTCGGCCGGCAGATCAGGCTGCTGGAGGAGGATCTGGGAACGCGGCTGTTTGCGCGGACGACGCGCGCGGTGTCGCTCACCGAGGACGGCACGACGCTGCTGCGCGATGCCCGCGCCATCCTCGCCAAGGTCGAGGCGGTCGAGAGCAACCTGCGCAATCGCTCGCGTGCGGGCGCTGCGCGGCGGCTGCGGGTCGGTGCCATCGACAGCGCCGCGGCCGGATTGTTGCCGCCGCTTCTGCGCGATTTCCGCGCCAGGCATCCCGACATCGCGGTGCAGCTCCTCGAAGACAAGACTGTCCGGCTGCTGCCGAAGATCTTGACCGGCGCGCTCGATCTCGCCTTCGTGCGTCCGCCTGACCGGCCGGACAAGCGGCTTGAATTCCGCGACCTGCTCCAGGAGAGCGCGATCGTTGCGTTCCCGCGCCGGCACGCGCTGGCGGGGCGCAAAGCG
The DNA here is from genome assembly GCF_024585265.1 of Bradyrhizobium sp. WBAH42. Lineage (NCBI taxonomy): Bacteria > Pseudomonadati > Pseudomonadota > Alphaproteobacteria > Hyphomicrobiales > Nitrobacteraceae > Bradyrhizobium > Bradyrhizobium sp. WBAH42. The sequence continues at coordinate 7,218,981 of NZ_CP036533.1, read as the reverse complement.
ATCATGCTGACGGATATCGCCGAGGAGGCGATGCTGGTGCCGGACCGCCGCTCGCGGCCGCACAGCCACGATCTCACGGTCAAGCTGTTCGAGCAGGCCGGCCTGACGCCGCGCATCGTGCAGGTCGCCGACGAGAAGCAGACCATCATCAACCTCGTGGCAACGAAGCTCGGGGTCGCAATCGTGCCGCGCTGGACCGCTCGGATGGCGGTGACCGGCGTGCGCTTCGTGCCGCTTCGACCGAGGCAGAGCGGGCCGGTCGGCCGCCTGCCGCTTGCCGCCGCCTGGCTGCGCGGCTCGCGCGATCCGGCCCGCGATGCCATGCTGGCGGTTCTGGAAGCCCGCCTGCGCAGCTATGCGCGGGAGGCGTGAGCGGCTATGACATCGGCCAAAACAGAGGCCAAGACAGAGGGATGGTGATGACGGATCAGAAGGCTTCGAGCGAATTGCGGGTGGCCATTGCCGGGCTGGGCTCGATCGGCGTCAAGATTGCCACCGCGCTCGATCAGGGCATCGAGGGCCTGTCGCTCACGGCCGTGGCAGTGCGAGACCCCGCCAAGCATCAACCCTTCATCGACAGCTTGCGTCGCCCACCGACAATCCTGCCGCTCGACCAGCTCGGCGAAGCCGCCGACATCGTGGTCGAATGCGCGCCGACAAGCCAGCTGCGTGCGATCGTCGAGCCGGCAGTGAAGCGCGGCAGGGCCGCTGTCGTGGTCAGCGTCGGCGGCTTGCTCGACAATTTCGATCTCGTCGATCTTGCCCGCGCCAATGGCGGCCGCATTCTGGTGCCGACCGGCGCGCTGATCGGCCTCGATGCCGTCAACGCCGCCGCAATCGGCACCATTCATTCGGTGAAGATGGTCACGCGCAAGCCGATCGACGGCTTGAAGGGTGCGCCGTTCATCGTTCAGAACAACATCGACATCGACAATCTGCGCGAACCGCTGAAATTGTTCGAGGGCAGCGCGCGCGAAGCCGCAAAGGGCTTTCCGGCGAATGTCAACGTCGCCGTTGCGCTGTCGCTGGCGGGCATCGGGCCCGATCGCACCCAGATCCAGGTTTGGGCCGACCCGACCGTGAGCCGCAACGTTCACCGCATCGAGGTCGAGGCGGATTCGGCGCGCTTCTCGATGGGAATCGAGAACATCCCGTCCGAGAATCCCAAGACCGGCCTGATCACAGCGCTGTCGGTGATCGCGCTCCTCCGCAAGCAGCGCGCGACGTTGTGTGTGGGGACGTGAACGCCTACGCCCCCGTCACGCGCCAGATCACGTTGCCGACGTCGTCGGCCATCAGCAGCGACGTCTTGTCGGGACCGATCGCGACGCCGACCGGGCGGCCGTAGGATTCCTTCTCGTCCGGGGACAGGAATCCCGACAGGATGTCGCGCGAGGGGCCGGAGGGCTTGCCGTTCGCGAACGGGATGAACACCAGCTTGTAGCCGGACAGCTTGCTGCGATTCCATGAGCCGTGCTGGCCGATCACCATGCCGTCGCCGAAGCCGGGCAGGGTGCCTGCGGGCATCCAGCACAGGCCGAGCGACGCGGTGTGGCCGCCGAGCGCGTAGTCCGGTTGAATCGCCTTGGCGACCATCGCCGGATCCTGCGGCACACGGTCGTCCACCGTCTTGCCCCAGTAGCAATAGGGCCAGCCATAGAAGCCTCCGTCGCGCACCGAGGTCAGATAGTCGGGCGGCGTCTCGTCGCCGAGGCCGTCGCGCTCGTTGACGACGGTCCAGAGCACGCCCGTCGTCGGCTCCCAGGCAAGGCCGACGGGATTGCGCAGGCCGGCGCCGAAAATGCGATGCGTGCCGGCAGCGAGATCGAGCTCGTAGACGGCGGCGCGGCCTTGCTCGACCTCCATGCCCATCTCGGCGATGTTGCTGAGCGAGCCGACGCCGGCATAGAGCTTCTTGCCATCGGGGCTGGCGAGCAGGCTGCGCGTCCAGTGGCCGGCGGGCTTGAACGTCGTGAGCCGCTTGCCTGCTGCGGTGATGCGGTCGGCGTTGGGGACGTAAGGAAAGGCCATCACGCCGTCGGTGTTGCCGACGTAGAAAGTATCACCGACCAGCGCCATGCCGAACGGCTGGTTGAGGTTCTCCATGAAGGCGCCGCGATGTTCCGCAACGCCGTCGCCGTCCTTGTCGCGCAACAGCGTGATGCGGTTGGCGGAGTCGCCGAGCGCCGCGGCGCGGCGCATCGTCGCCTGCATCGCATAGTGGAAAACGCTGCGCGGGGCGCCCGCGATCTGCGTTGCTTCCGCGATCAGCACGTCGCCATTGGGCAGCACCTCGATCCAGCGCGGATGATCGAGACCGGTCGCGAACGCGTTGACCTCGAGTCCGGGCGCAGCGATCGGCTTCTGGCCCTCGTGCCAGCCGCGTGCGGTCGGCATCTTCAAGGTGGGGATCGCGCCTTGCGGCTTCGCCTCGGGAATGGCGGGCTTCTCGCCCCAGGCCGGCGCGGGCTCGGTGCCCGTCATCTTGCGCCATTGCAGCGCGATGCCGCCGATGAACGCGACGAACTGCGCGAAGATACTGGAAAACGTCATAACAGGCCCCCGGTTGCGCGCGCATCCAACTGGCTGACGGGGCAGACGTCAACCTGTGTGGCGCTCCGCAGAGGCCTATTCCCGTGGAATGGCAGCCGATCGAATTTGCATGGGACAGTCCCGGCGTCGGCCCGGAGATCAACGACCGATCTGTCGCTCCAGCCGCCGTGCCGCGCGAAAATCGTCCAGGTGACGGATGTTCGGCGCCAGCGCGGCTTCCCTGGACAGCAGATGATAGACCCGCGCCACCGTGCGCTGCTTCTGCTTCGTCCGCCCGGGCGGCAGCGCCCGCGCCTTGCGGACGGCGGCGATCGCGTGCGCGCGAAAATAATCGTAGGCGTCCGACATGGCTCGATGCTCTGCGGTCGGTGGCAGATGTCGAGGGGCAACGAGCGAGCGGAGGGCTGGTTCCTTGGGGACTAAGATCGTGTGCTCGTGCCCCGGACGCAGCGCAGCGCCCCGGCGATGCGAAGCATCGTCCGGTGCGATGCGCTGCAGAGCCGGGGCCCATCTCGCCCCATGCATGAATAGCCGTCTGGGTCCCGGCTCTGCGCAGCAGCGTTGCACGCTGCAGCGCGTCCGGGGACACGAGAGTGACGCCTTTACCGTGGCGACGTGAACGGAATGATCATTGGAACGCGGCGGCAATAGGCGCCATAGGCGTCCTCACCGAGCTCCTTCGAGAGGAACACCTCTTCCATCCGTCCCTTCTGCCACATGCCGAGCGAGATCAGGATCGCGCCGAGGATCGTCGTCACCAGGCCGATCGCAACGCCGGTCACCAGCATGCCGAAGATCAGGCCGGTGTAGATCGGGTGACGGACGATGCCATAGGGGCCGGTGTCGATGACGCGGTGGTCTTCCTTGTGGGTGATGGTGTTGGACCAGAATTTTCCGAGATGCAGCCGCCCCCACCATGCGAAAGCAATGCCGGCGACCGAGAGGACCGCTGCGATGGTGATGCCGGCGTTGCCGAGCACCCAAAGCGGCTTCGAGCCCATGACCTCCGCAATGAATGGCGTGTACAGGATGCCGCCGACGAGGATCGGCAGGCTATAGCGCTGCGACTCCAGCGTCATGACCTGCTTCTTGGTCTGCCCCTGCCAGAACGAGGCGCCCACCCAGCTCGCGAGAAAGGCGAGCCAGATCAGGGCAAGGAGTTCGGTCGGCCAGGTCGTGGTCCAGCCACCCCAGGCGACCGACAGAAGCTTGCTGAAATCGAAAGACATGAAGGTTCTTTGCGTTTGGGCGGCGGCTTCAGCTCGCGCGCGAGGAGAGCGCGTGATGCTTGAGGGCCCCGGAGGGCTGCTGGCCGCCGCGGGCGAGCAGATGGGTGATGGTTTCGCGCAAGACCGGCTCGATCGGACGCGGCGAATAGCCGAGCTCGTTACGGGCCTTGCCGATCGAGAGGTCGCTCGCGGCGAGCGCGATCCGCACGCCCTCGGCGGTGCCGTTGGGCGGCCGGCGCGTGATGTGGTCGGCGATGGATTCGAGCATGATCGCAGAGAGCTCGGCGATCTTGCCGGGTAAGACGATCGGAAACTGCCGGCGGCCGCTCATCGCCGACATCATGCGCAGGATGTCGCCGAGCGGGACGCAGTCGCCGCCGAGGATGTAGCGCTGCCCGAGGCGGCCGCGTTCCATGGTCAGCACGAGGCCCATGGCGACGTCGCGGACGTCGACCAGGTTGACCAGGAAGTTGAGATGCGGCTGCACCTTCTTCTGCAGGAAGTACCAGAGCATCGCGGTCGGCGGTGTCAGATTATGGTCGGCAGCGCCGATCGGCATGGTCGGCGTGCCGATCACCAGCGGAAAGCCCGCTTCTGCCGCCTTGGCGGCATGATGCTCGGCGAGCGATTTCGAGCGCGTGTAGGCGCCGGGCATCGCCTCGGCCGGCTGCAGCGCCTCTTCGGCGGGAACGCCCTTGAGGTCGGAATAGGGGAACAGGATCGATTCCGTCGAGCAGTGCAGGAAGCGCGAGACGCCCCGCTTCATTGCCGCTGCGAGCACGATTTCGGTGCCGCGGCAATTGACCTCGTGGAAGTCCTGCTTGTTGGCGACCCACATGCCGGGCAGGCCGGCGAGGTGATAGACCTGATCGACACCGGCGATCGCCGCATCGACCGCGGCGCGGTCCAGCACCGAGCCGAGGACGTGCTCGACGTCCGCGTTCGCCGCGGTCGGCGCACGGACATCGAGAACGCGGACCCGCTGCCCACGGGCGCGGAGCGCTTCTACGAGGTGATGTCCGATGAAGCCACTGCCACCGGTAACCAGGACGAGAGCCATGCAGAAGGTTGCTGTTTTGCTTCGAGCGTTATCGGGTTGAAAGGGAATTGGCCGGAAGAGGCGCCAGAATCGCGGCAAGGTCGCGACGGAAGCCCAATGCAATGAATAATTTTGCCATGACGAACATCGGTCCAAGCAAAAGATGCGAGGGAAAAGTGAACAAGGAGGCCTCGCGCCCCTCAAAAACCTTGTGGCCGATGGCCTGCGCGGCGAGGCCGAGCGCCACCAGCGTCGCGAAAATCGCCCACATCGTCGCGGTGCCGACCTGCGCCGCAATGGTCGTCGCGACCGAAAACAGCACGACCGAGACGGCCAGAATGCCGAGCCCGAGCGCCGCGTCGAGCAGCAGCCAGTAAATCAAGACCGGCACGGCCAGGACCACCGCCAGGCTCACGTTGAATCCGAACAGCGGAAGCTTGACCAGCGTCAGCGGCAGCACGGCGCCGGTGAACAGCAGCAGGATGCCGACCACATGCATCGCCGTGTTCCGGGGATCGCGATGATACTCGACATACACGGCAAGTTGGCGCTGGAAAAAGCCACCCATTTCGGTCTCATGCAGCACGGGGTCGGGAAGGGCGAACAGAGGCTATAGCACTGGACCGGGCGGTGCACAAACCGGCACTTTTGTCGCGCAAAACCGTGCGCGCGCGCCCGGGACAGGCTGCAAAACAGCCCGCACTTCAAGGGGTTCCGTCAACCGCGGAGCCGCCTTCGCTCAGCGCTTCTTGGCGGGCTTTTTCGCCGCAGGCGCAGGGGCTGCGGCCGGATGCGGCGCCTCCTCCGGCAGCTTGGCATAGGTCAGGATCTGCAACTGGCCGTTGACGGCGGAGGTCGGCTTGGCCCGGTCGAGGAATTGCTCCTCGCCGAGGCCGATCGGATGCAGCCGCTTGGTCGAGATCTTGAAGGTGTTCACCAGCACGTCGCGGATCGCATCGGCCCGGCGCTGGCTCAGGATCGCATTGGCCTCGCGCGTCTTCGAATTGGATTCGACGTGGCCGACGATCAGGAAGGTGTAGGGCAGCAGCGAGGAGTGAACCAGCGCGTCCGCAATGCGGCCGACGGTCTGGTAGGACGCCGGCTGGATGATCGGCGTGTCTGCGTCGAACTGGATCTGCGCATTGAAGGCGGGCAGCTTGGCAAGCTCCGGCGCGATCAGCGGCCGGTTCACCGGACCCGGATCGTTCTTGATCCTGGTCTTGGCGCGCTCCATCACCTGCTGCTTCAGCGCGGGCAGGTCGACCTCGGCGGCCTCCTCGAAATGGTTCAGCTTGCCGACGATGTCGTCGCGGGTCGGTGCCGCCGTCTGCGCGCCGGCGGTGCCCGCGAGCAAAGCGAGGCCCAGCGCCAAGCCCAGCCCTGCGGTGGCGAGCCCCTTCGCGCGCATCAGCGATACCCCGCGTCGTCGACGGCCTTCAGGCAGTTGTTGCTGATGCCCTTGGGGGTCGAGACCAGGCAGGGGACCGACTTGCTGGTCTCCTTGGTCGAGCCGCCGCAGACCTTGACGATCTCGCGCTGGCAGGCGTTCGCCACCGTGACGCGCGCGGCGACGCGCTTCTGGATGGCGTCGAACACGCCGAGATAGTCGCTCGCGCATTGCGGCGTGAGCACGTCGCGGTTGCGCGACAGGCACTCCTTCAGGCGGGTCGAGTCCGGGTTGACGCCGCGGCAATTGGCGACGATTTCCGCACCGCAGCTCGCCGCCAGCTTCCCGATCGAATCGCCAAAGCTCATGGTCTCCGCCGCCGCAAGCGACGGCATCCCCAATGCAAGCACGATCAATGTGATGGAGCCCCGGGCCATGGGTTTATCTGATACGGGGAAGTTCGCGGTGGTCAAGGGGCGTTCGGGCGAGAACTGTCGAGAGTCCGCTTGGTGCGGCGAACAGTCCTCACTCCGCGTCCGCGGCGGGTGGCCATTCGATCAGGACGGCCGTGTGTTTCCCCAGGTCCTCGGCAAACTCCGGATCGGCCTTGAGCTCGTCCAGCGTTCGAGGCGGGGGCAGCTGGCGACCGTCCGCGATCAGTTCCTGCGCATAGAATGCGAGCGCCTCGGGCGCATTCTCGAGGGCTTCGTCGACATCGTCGCCCCCGGAGAAGCAGCCGGGCAGGTCCGGAAACCACACGCCGACGGCCTCGTCCGGGTCGGCGTTCTCAATGATGGCAACGTACCGAGCCATCTCGGGCCTCACGCCCGCTGGACGAAACTGTCCACGACCTTCTTCTCGCCGGCCTTGTCGAAGGCGATGGTGAGCTTGTTGCCGTCGATCTTGGTGACACGGCCATAGCCGAATTTCTGGTGGAAGACGCGGTCTTCCAGCGAGAATTCGGACGTTGTGCCGGTGGATTTGGCGACCAGCTCGCCCTCGATGGTCAGGGGTCCGCGGCGGCGCGAGGAGAAGCTGCCGAAATCGGGGCCCGATGACGAGGAGGACGAGAACGTTGCGGCGTCTTCCTCGAAGCCGCCGGTGCGGCCGCCGCCGCGATTCCGGTTCGCCTGCGCGCGCTGCCAGCCCGGCGTCGAATAGCTGGAGCCGAACGCCTCCATGTCGTCGAAGCGAGAGGCGCCGTAGCCGCCGCTGCCGCCCCATCCAGAGCCGCCCTTGGATTCCGTGATCTCGACATTGGCCGCCGGTAATTCGTCGAGGAAGCGCGACGGGATCGTGGTCGACCAGGTGCCGTGGATCCGGCGATTGGTCGCGAAATAGATCTTTGCGCGGCGGCGGGCGCGGGTCAGGCCGACATGGCCGAGCCGGCGCTCTTCTTCCAGGCCGGCTCGGCCCTGTTCGTCCAGGGTGCGCTGGCTCGGGAACAGGCCTTCCTCCCAGCCCGGCAGGAATACGTTGTCGAATTCGAGGCCCTTGGCCGAATGCAGCGTCATCAGCGACACCGCGTCGTCCTCGGCGCCGCCCTCGCGGTCCATCACCAGCGAGATGTGCTCCAAGAACCCTTGCAGGTTCTCGAACTCCTCCATCGAGCGCACGAGCTCTTTCAGGTTCTCCAGCCGGCCCGCGGCGTCGGCCGAGCGGTCCTTCTGCCACATCTCGGTATAGCCGCTCTCGTCGAGCACGATCTGGGCGAGATCGGTGTGCGCGGTGACCTCGCGCTGGGCGCGCCAGCGGTCGAACTGCGCGATGAGGTCGCGCAGCGAGCCGCGCGCCTTCGGCTTCAGCTCGTCGGTCTCGACCACGGCGCGCGCCGCCTCGAACAGGGGAATGCGGCGCTTGCGGGCGTGGTCGTGCAGCATCTGCACGGTGGCGTCGCCAAGCCCGCGCTTCGGCGTATTGACGATGCGCTCGAAGGCGAGATCGTCGGCCGGCGAATTGATGACGCGCAAGTACGCCAGCGCGTCGCGGATCTCCGCGCGCTCATAGAAGCGCGGGCCGCCGATGACGCGATAGGGCAGGCCGAGCGTGACGAAGCGGTCTTCGAATTCGCGCATCTGGTAGGAGGCGCGCACGAGAATGGCGATCTCGTTGAGCTTGTCGCCCTGGCGCTGCAGCTGCTCGATCTCCTCGCCGATGCCGCGGGCTTCCTCTTCCGAGTCCCAGGAGCCCGTGACGGTGACCTTCTCGCCGTCCTGATCCTCAGTGCGCAGCGTCTTGCCGAGCCGGCCTTCATTGTGTGCGATCAGATGCGAGGCGGCGGCGAGGATGTGACCCGTCGAGCGATAGTTGCGCTCGAGGCGGATCACCTTGGCGCCCGGGAAATCGTGCTCGAAGCGCAGGATGTTGTCGACCTCGGCGCCGCGCCAGCCGTAGATCGACTGGTCGTCGTCACCGACGCAGCAGATGTTTTTGGTCTTCTCCCTCTCCCCGCTTGCGGGGAGAAGGTCGGGATGAGGGGCTGTCTCCGCGAGCTCGGTCTGCGGAGAGTCCCCCTCACCCGCATCGCTGCGCGATGCGACCTCTCCCCGCAAGCGTGGAGAGGCGAAGGAAGAAGGCGCCTGCGACAGGAGCCGCAGCCACAGATATTGCGCGACGTTCGTATCCTGGTACTCGTCGACCAGGATGAACTTGAAGCGCTGCTGGTACTGCTTGAGGATATCCGGGTGCTCGCGGAAGATGCGGATGTTCTCCAGCAGGAGATCGCCGAAATCGGCCGCGTTCAGGATCTTCAGCCGCTCCTGATAGCTCGCATAGAGCTTGCCGCCCTTGCCGTTGGCGAACATCGCGGCCTCGCCCGACGGGACCTGCGAGGGCATCAGGCCGCGGTTCTTCCAGCCGTCGATCAGGCCGGCCAGCATCCGTGCCGGCCAGCGTTTCTCGTCGATGTTGTCGGCCTGGAGCAACTGCTTGAGCAGCCGGACCTGGTCGTCGACGTCGAGCACGGTGAAGTTCGACTTGAGCTGCGCCAGCTCGGCATGGACGCGCAGGATGCGGCCGCCGATGGAGTGGAAGGTGCCGAGCCACGGCATGCCCTCCACGGCGTGGCCGAGCATCTGGCCGAGCCGGTGCTTCATCTCGCGCGCGGCCTTGTTGGTGAAGGTCACCGACAGGATCTCGGCCGGGCGGGCGCGGCCCTGGCTCAGGATGTGGGCGATGCGCGTGGTCAGGACGCGCGTCTTGCCGGTGCCGGCGCCGGCCAGCACCAGGACCGGGCCGTCCAGCGTCTCCACCGCCTCGCGCTGCTCCGGATTGAGCCCGGCGAGGTATTTCGGGCCCACCGAGGCGCGCGCACGCGCGGCGATGCCGCCGGCTGCGGGCTGGTGGTCGGGTACGGCTGTGATCTTGCTCGGCTCGGTCATGCGAATCATCGGCCCCACGATGGCACCGCGGGGTGGTGGAAGGGAGCCTTCTTAACAGGGATTGGTGCCTATATGGGGGCGCCGGGCAGGGTTTTCCACGTGCGCGGCGCGCCGATTTGTTCCAGCTGAGCCAGCGAATTTCGCTCCCGCCGGGGCCGGAACTATCGTTCCCGCGTCGAGATTGTCAGGGCAGGTGGCGCGGCCAGCCGCGTCGATCGCAGACAACATCAAGACGAGGGTTTGACCATGCTAGGCTGGGTTGTGACGTTTCTGGTTATCGCACTGATCGCCGGCATCCTGGGCTTCGGCGGCGTCGCCGGCGCTTCGATCGAGATCGCCAAGATCATCTTCTTCATCGCAGTCGTTCTGTTCCTGGTCTCGGCCGTCGTCGGTCTGGCGCGCGGCCGCAATAGGATATAGCGCGGCGGATCGCGCACTAGCGCTTCGAGGGCATCGCCACATTCCGGCCGATGCCCTCGGGTCGCGTCAAGGCGCTGTGGGACTTGGCGACCCCGGCAATACGCTGCCGGATGTCGGGCGGAAACGGCGCAACGCGCCGCGCCTTCATGTCCATGTGCAGCGACATGTTCTCGGACGTTGCCGACAGCCAGCCCTCGGTGCCGTGCCGCAGCTCCTCGAATGTGTGCAGCCGCTTGTCGTCGGCCTCCAGCAGCCACACCAGGATTTGCACGGGATCGCCGAGATGGATCTCGCGCAAATAGCGCACGTGGCACTCGGCGGTGAAGGTCGAGCCGTGGCGCTCTTTCTTGTAGACCGGGCCAATCCCGAGTTCGAGCCAGAACTCGTCGATCGCCCGGTCGAACATCACGTTGTAATAGGCCATGTTGAGATGGCCGTTATAGTCGATCCATTGCGGCTCGATCTGCATGATCGAGGAGCGAAACGGCTCTGCGTTCGGCGCTGTGGCGGCGGTCTCCGGCATGTGTCCTTCCCAAGCTATGCGTCCGGTCCCTTGACTTGACCGGTTATATGTCCTTTGCCACGGTCTCTTCTCGTCGGGAGGAATTCCGTGGGTACGACCATCACCAATAATCCGCCGCGGCCGGAGCCGAAAGCCCTCGCAAGCGCGCTGGAGCAGCTTGCCGCACGCTTCGGCAACCGCCTCATCACCTCGCAGGCCGTGCGCGAGCAGCACGGCCATACCACCACGTGGATCGTCAATCAGCCGCCGGACGGCGTGGTGATGGCGCAGGAGACCGCCGACATCCAGGACGTGGTGCGGATCTGCGCGAAACATCGCGTGCCCGTCATTGCCTTCGGCACCGGCACCTCGCTGGAGGGCCAGGTCAACGCGCCTGCCGGCGGCATCTCGATCGACCTGCGCGACATGAACAAGGTGCTCGCGGTGCATGCCGAGGACCTCGACTGCGTGATCCAGCCCGGCGTCACCCGCAAGGCGCTGAACGAGCATCTGCGCGACCAGGGCCTGTTCTTCCCGATCGATCCGGGCGCGGATGCTTCGCTCGGCGGCATGGCCTCGACCCGCGCCTCCGGCACCAATGCGGTGCGCTACGGCACCATGCGCGACAGCGTGCTGGCGCTGAAAGTGGTGCGCGGCGACGGCGAGATCATCACCACGGGCACGCGCGCCAAGAAATCCTCCGCGGGCTATGACCTGACGCATCTGTTCGTCGGCGCCGAAGGCACGCTCGGCATCATCTCGGAATTGACCATCCGCCTGCGCGGCATCCCCGAGACGATCGCGGCCGGCGCGGTGTCGTTCGAGACCGTGCACGGCGCCTGCCAGGCCGTGATCCTGGCGATCCAGACCGGCATTCCCGTGGCGCGCATCGAGCTGCTCAACGCCGCGCAGGTGAAGGCCTGCAACGCCTATTCCAAGCTGACTCTGCCCGAGACGCCGCTGCTGCTGATGGAATTCCACGGCAGCGAGGTCGAGGTCGCCGAGCAGTCGAAGGCCTTCGGCGAGATCGCAAAGGACTGCGGCGGCGGCGATTTCTCCTGGACCACCAAGCCGGAGGATCGCACCAAGCTGTGGCAGGCGCGGCACGACGCCTATTGGTCGGTGAAGGCGCTGCGGCCCGGCGACAGCATCGGCGTGGTCGCAACCGACGTCTGCGTACCGATCTCGCGGCTCGCCGACTGCGTCAGCGAGACCGAGGAAGACCTCAAGCGCCTCAATTTGCTGTCGCCGATCGTCGGCCATGTCGGTGACGGCAATTTCCACTGCTCGCTGGTCTGCGACACCAACGATGCCGACGAGATGGCGCGCGGCGAGGAGTTCATGCACCGCCTGGTCGAGCGTGCGCAGGCGATGGACGGCACCTGTACCGGCGAGCACGGCATCGGCCAGGGCAAGCAGAAATATCTGAAGGCCGAGCTCGGCCCCGAGGCGCTCGATGCGATGCGGGCCCTGAAGAAGGCGCTCGATCCGCTCAATATCTTCAACCCCGGCAAGATCGTGCCGGAGGCATAAGGCCCGCGCCCCAGTCCGGGAACTTTCGGTAATGTTGCCGGTTCCAATTCCCGCCAAGTTCCGATGCCTCAATGGCAGGGCTGTGCGCGGGAGGGTGCGATGGTGCGACCGGTCGTTGGAATTGCCGCAATGGCCTTCGCCTGCCTGCTGGCGGGTGCGGCGCTGGCGAAGGGCGGACATGGAGGTGGACATGGCGGCGGCCACGGAGGCGGGCATGGCCATGGCCATCACGGCGGTGGTCACCATGGTGGTGGTCATCACGGCGGCGGCCATTTCCGTGGGCACGGCGGCGGGCACGCGCATGGCGGCGGGCATCATCGCGGGATGCGGTTCACAACCGGTGCCCGACGCGGCGGCCCGAGCTTCGGTCAGATCCGCAATGCCGCGATACGGCCGGCGAACTTCCGCAACGCCTGGAACGCCAGCGCATTCCGCAACGGCCGGCTGATCAGCAATCCGGCGGCCCGCGCGCAGATCGCCGCGGCGGCAGCACTCGCCGGCTGGGGCGGCGCAAGCAGCGGGTGGTGGCAACATCCGGGTGGCGGCTATGGCTGGGTCGGGCCGCTGTTCTGGCCGTTCGCCTATAACGACCTCTACGATTACGCGATCTGGGGCGACGGGCTCGGCTTCTGGGGCTACGGCTATCCGGACATCTATGCCGGCATTTTCGGCCCCTACGGTTATGATCGGCTGTCGGCCTATCTGCCGCAGCAGCCGCAGGGACGGCGGCGGGCGCGCAGCGCGCCGCTGGATGAGCTCTGCGGCAGCGACCGCCGCGCCATCGTCGGCCTGCCGATCGATCAGATCGCGGCCACGGTGCAGCCGACGGATGCGCAGGGCGCGGCTCTCGATGCGCTCGGCAACGCCTCGGTCGACGCGGCGGCATTGATCCGCACATCCTGTCCGATGCAGGCCGCAGCCACGGCGCCCGGCCGGCTCGCCGCCATGCAGCAGCGTGTCGAGGCGATGCAGAAGGCCGTCGAGCTGGTCCAGCCCGCGCTCGACACATTCTATGGTTCACTCAACGACGAGCAGAAGGCGCGCTTCAACGCGCTCGCCGACGATCAGCGTCGTGCCGCGGCATCGAACAATGCGGGCGGATCCTCGGTGCAGACCTGCGGCGCGTCTGCCGCGTTCGATTGGCCCGGCGCTACGATCGAAGAAAGACTTCGTCCCAACGACACCCAGCGCGCGGCGCTCCAGGTGCTCCAGGACACCAGCGCCAAAGTCAGCGCATCGCTCAAGGCGGCCTGCGAGCCCAATGAGGTGATGACGCCGCCGGCCCGCATGGCCGCGATTCGCAAGCGCCTCGACGTCATGCTGGACGGGATCAAGTCGGTGCGGGCGGCGCTCGATGATTTCTACGCCACGCTCAACGACGAGCAGAAGGCGCAGTTCGAGGCGATCGGCCCGCGCCGCATGTCCTGAACGCCGCGAGCAATTGAAGACCACGGGTGGGGCAATGAAGTGGTTCGCGAGGCGAGAGCCGGCAGACGTCTGGGACGAGCCAGTCGGGAGGCCGATCGGCGATATCGAGGCCGCCGACCGGATCCGCAACATCTGCCAGGCGGCGCGAACGATCGCCGAGGCCGCCGGAGCTTCAGCGCCGGCCAGCACGCGCGAGCGCTATGAACGCGCGGCCCGCACCGCGATGGAGATCGCGATGAAGATCTCCGACGATCTGATGCGCGACGATGCGGTGCGCCGCATCGTGGATCTCTGCATGAAGGCTGAGGACATCAAGACGGCGCAGATCCTGTCGCGCGCGATCCAGGCAGGCTGGATTCGGGAAGCCGTGCTCCGGGACTACCCGACGCTGTCGCAATAAGTTCGGCTCGCGCGATTGGCGCGAGCCGAATGCTGCTTGTGCCGGACCGGCTCAGTATCTGCGGTACCCGCCATTGTGGTCTCCGCCGCGGCCGCCCATTCCCATGCCGAGGCCGATCCCTACGCCGATGCCGATGCCTTGCATCACAGCCTCCGGCGGCGGGCCGCGATCCGGCGGCGGCGCGCGCTCGTAGACCACTTGCTCGGACGGCCGTCGCTTGGGCGGCGTCTCGACCAGCTTGCGCTTCGGCGGGGTCTCGTCGACGCGCTTCTTGATCACGGGCGGAACCGAGGGGTTGACCGGCGTTGCCGGGGTCGCGGGCGTCGAGCACGGGCAGGTCGGCGCCATCGCGACCGCGACGGGCGTCACCGCGGCGGCGACGGGCACGGCGTAATTGCGATTCTGCACGCGCAGCAGCAGCCGGCGCGCGGTTGCCGCGAGATCGCTGTTGTCCCAGTTCGCTAGATAAGCTTCGAACGAGGCGCGGGTGTTGATGGCGGTGGCACGCTCCCACGCCAGCATCTGGCGACGCCGCTCCAGCACCGTGCGCAGGCGCGGGGTGCGGGTGTCCTGGGCATACAGCTCGATATAGGCCTGATATGCCTCCACCGTGTCCTCGGTGATCACGAGCTCATAGGCCACCATGGCCGGCTTGCCCTGCAACGTCTTGCGCCAGTCTTCGACGCTGCGCGTGCCGCTGGCGAGCGCCATCGCGTTCGCGCCGGGAAGCGCGGGCGTGCTGCCGCTGCTCTCGCCGAAGAACTTGAAGTCGGTGGTCAGCGAGGAGCTTTCCCATGGGATCTGCCGCCCGTCGGTCGATTGCGCCACGGCGACGCGGATGCGCTTGAACACTTCCTCGATCGGCAGGTTCGGCTGCTTGGCAATGGTCAGCGCGGCGGTTGTGTAGGGGCTGTCGATGCCGTTGCCGTCCTCGGCCTCGGCGCCGGGCGAGGTCGAGTAGGAGATGAAGGAGCCGGGCGCGCCGGCCTTGGTGTCGACGATCGCAAGACCGTGGCCGGCGCCGCTGAGCGCGGGGAACGGGTTGTTGCGGCAGGCGTCGAGCATGAAGATGCGGGCCCGCGTCGGCAGCGCGCCGAGCGTGTTGAGCAGGTCGTTCAGCCGCACGCCCTGCAGCGGGATGTCGGCCTCGCGCTTGGGGTCGAGATCGACGGGCACCAGATAGTTCTCGCCGTCGATCTGCAGGCCGTGGCCGGCATAGAACACCAGCGCGACGGTGTCGGCGCCGCTGGCACTGACCTTGCCGGCGAAGTCCGAGATCGCCGCGCGCATCTCGGTCTGCGCCAGATTGGCCGCCGTGGTGACGGTGAAGCCGGCACTCCCGAGCAGCTCCGTCATACCCTTGGCGTCGTTGGCGGCGTTGGGCAGCTCCGGCACGGTGCGATAGGCCGATTGGCCGATCACCAGCGCGAGCCGCGCTTCGGCGGCCGCTTCCGTCGGCGTCATCAACTGACTGAGTGCGAGAAGACCGGACGCAAGAAGCAAATTCGAAAACACTGGACGGCGCATGATGTCACCTCCAACGGCAATGCGCACGATGATGTCACTTTTTCTAAGCCCGCGCCACGCGGCCGTCTGTGCTCTGGATCACGCATGGGCCGCGGCAAAATGGGGCAGTCCGTCTGCCGGAGCACGGGGAATTGGTCAGGGCATCATCCATGTCAACTGCGCATTGATCCATGCTCCAATTGGATTGATCCGGTGCAATGGGCGACGGCGTTCCTTGCGCAGATCGGGCGGCAGGCCGATCCTCGCGGCAAATCTCCGGGAAATGGCAGTGATTTCGCTTGGCTGGTGACGGCGGTATGCGCGCCGCGACGCTCCGTGACCGCAGCAGGCTACCTTGCCTGTGTCGTCGCTTTGGCCATACAGTCCGCGCAACGGCTGCGGCAACGACCGTGGCGAAGAAAAAGACCAGGGAGAAGCCGCACCATGACCATCGTGCCCGTGAACCGTCGCGCGTTCATCAAGTCATCGGCGGCGGTCACCGCCGGCATTGTGCTCTCTCCCGCCATCATCGGCCGCGCCGAAGCTGCGACGCTGAAGCTGAAATGCTCCTCCTCGCTGCCGAACGATCCCAAATACGCCAATGGCCGCGTCTACTACGACAACCTGGTCAAGAACCTGAAGGGCAACGGCCTCGGCGAGCAGATCGAGGTCGCTTTCTTCCCCGACAACCAGCTCGGTCAGGAGATCGACGTCATCAATTCGGTGAAGCTCGGCGTCATCGACCTCATGGTGTCGGGCTCGTCGATCTCGGCCAATCTGGTGCCGCTGGTCGGCACCTTCGATCTCGGCTTCCTGTTCTCGAGCTTCCCGCAGCAGACCAAAGCGTTTGAGGCCGGCGCCGCCAAGCCGATCGAGGACGCGCTGCTCAAGGGCGGCAACATCCGCATCATCGCCTGGGCCTATAATTTCGGCTCGCGCAGCGTGCTGGCGAAGAAGCCGGTGAAGACGCCGGAGGATCTCGCCGGCCTCAAGATCAGGACGCTGCCCAATCCCGTCATCACCGAATGCCTGCGCCTGATGGGCGCCGCCGCAACGCCGCTGGCGTTCGGCGAAATCTACACGGCCTTGCAGGCTGGCGTGCTGGATGGCCTGGAGCATGACCCGCCGACGATCCTCGCCAGCAAGTTCTTCGAAACGTCGAAATTCTACGCGCTGACGCAGCACAATTTCTCACCGCTCGCGATCTATTTCAGCGACATGACGTACAACCGCATGGATCCGAAGCTGCGCGAGGGTTTCCTCGACGCCGCCAAGAAGGCCGCGGCCGACACCCGGGCCCATGGGCTCGCGGTCGAGAAGGAGGCGCTGGCCGCCTTGACCGAGAAGGGCGTGACCGTGGCCGAATGCGACCGCGAGGCGTTCAAGAAGCGCGTCGCGCCGCAACACGAGAACTTCATCAAGGCGCGGCCGGAGTCCAAGGCCGTCATCGACGTCATCCGCGCGACCCAAGCTTGATATGACCAAATCTGACGTGGCCATGTCAGCCGCCGTGCCCCTCTCGGCCGGCCGCCATGGCAGCATCACCTTGCTGCTTCGCGTCAGCGACGCGATCGCGGCCGTCCTGCTCGCCGCCGATCTCGTGGTGGTCTGCGCCTCCGTGCTGCTGCGCTTCTTCTTCAACGCGCCGGTCGAATGGTCCGACGACGTCGCGCGCGGCCTGATGGTCGGCTCGGCCTTCTTCGGCGCGGCGAGCGCGCTCGCGCGCGGCGAGAATGTCGGCGTCTCCTTCTTCCGCGATCTCTTGCCGGTGCGGCTGCGTTCGCTGGTCGATGCCGCAAGCGCGCTGCTGATCGTGCTGATTTCCGGCTACGTCGCCTACAACGCGATCAAGCTGGGCTCGCTCACCGCCGGCCAGACCACCGGCTCCGGTCTGCCGCTGGAGCTGACCTTCTATCCCATGGGGATCGGCGCGCTGTTCATGACGGTGTTCGCAATCGATCATCTCTGCGCGAGGCCGCTGCCCGATATCGCGAGGGGACTCATCGCGATCCTCGTCGTGACGGGCCTCTACCTCGCCTGGGATTATCTGTCGCCATCCTCGGTGCCGTCGGCGGGCACCCTGATGATGATCGGCTTCTTCGCCACCCTGTTCGGCGGATTGCCGATCGGCTTTGCGCTGGCTCTGGCCGCGCTGATCTTCATCTGGGTCGAGGGCGCACTGCCCGGCGTGATCTTTGCCCAGCAGATGGCGCGCGGCATCGACAATTTCGTCCTGCTCGCGATCCCCTTCTTCATCCTTGTCGGCTATCTGATGGAAGCCAACGGCATGTCGGTGCGGCTGATCGAGCTGTTGCAGCGTGCCGTGGGCCGCATGCGCGGCGGCCTCAATGTCGTGATGGTGGCCTCGATGGTGCTGTTCTCGGGTATCTCCGGCTCGAAGATGGCCGACGTCGCCGCGGTCGGCTCGGTGCTGATCCCGGCTGCGCGGCGCTCCAAGCAGAACCCGGGCGGCGCGGTGGCGCTGCTTGCGGCCTCGGCGGTGATGGCGGAGACGATCCCGCCCTGCATCAACCTGATCATTCTCGGCTTCGTTGCCAACCTGTCGATCGGCGGCCTGTTCGTCGCAGGGCTGCTGCCGTCGGCGCTGATGGCGCTGGTGCTGATCGCGGTGTCCATCATCTTCGGCAAACGGCCGGACAAGGTCGAGGATGTCGAGCCGCAGATGCCGGTGTCGGGGCTGTGGAGCGGCGCGATCGCATCCTTCGGCCTGATCTTCATGATCTTCCTCGGCTTCAAGAGCGGCTTTGCCACGGCGACGGAGATCTCGGCCTTCGCGGTGGCCTATGCGCTGGTCGTCGGCAGCGTGGTGTTCCGCGAGCTCGGCTTCAAGACCGCCGCGCACAGTTTCGTGCAGGCGGCGACGCGTGCGGGGTTGGTGCTGTTCATCGTCGCCGCCGCGCAGTCATTGGCGTTCACCCTGACTTTGCAGCAGGTGCCGCATGCGGTCGGCGACTTCATGCTGGGTCTCTCCAAGACCTCCGGCGTCTGGCTGTTCATCCTCTTGGCGATCGCCGTCCTGATCGTGATGGGCTCGGTGCTGGAGGGCGCGGCCGCGCTGATCATCTTCGGGCCGCTGCTGCTGCCGGTCGCGGTGCAGCTCGGCGTCGATCCCCTGCATTTCGGCGTCGTGCTCGTCATCGCAATGGGTATCGGCCTGTTCGCGCCGCCGCTCGGGCTCGGTCTCTACGGCGCCTGCCTGATCGGCAACGTGCCGATCGAGCAGACGGTGAAGCCGATCATGGGCTATCTTGGTCTCTTGTTCCTCTGCCTGCTCGTCATCGCCTTCGTGCCATGGCTCTCGACCGCGCTGCCGCGGGCATTCGGCTATTGAAGGAGTCCTGTCGTGAAGGTCCTGCTCGCGCATACCCCGGAGATGCGGCGCAATTACTATGGCGATCGCAGCCTGAACGGCCTTCGCGCGGCCGCCGAGGTGATCCTGCACCAGGGGGATGAGCCGCTGGACGCAGCCAGCCTGGTGCGCGCCGCGAAGGACGCCGACATCATCGTTGCCGATCGCATGACGGAAGGGCGCGGCGAGATCTTTGCGCAATTGCCGCGCCTGCGAGCGTTCGTCCGCTGCGCTGTCGACATCCGCAACGTCAACGTGGATGCAGCGTCGCAAGCCGGCGTGCTGGTGACCCGCGCCGGGCCCGGCTTCGTGCAGGCCGTGGCCGAGCTCGCGCTCGGCTTCATGGTCGACCTCTCCCGCGGCGTATCGCGGACCACGGCGGATTATCAGGCCGGCCGCAAGGCTGAGGCACGGATGGGCCGCCAGCTCGCCGGCAGTCGGATCGGCATCATCGGCTACGGCAGCATCGGGCGCTACCTCGCCGAGATCGCAAAAGTGCTGCGCATGGAGGTGCTGGTCTCCGATCCCTTTGCGACAGTCAGCGATGCCGCGATCCGCCAGGTCGGTCTCGACGAGCTCCTCGCAGCCTCGGACTATGTCATCTGCCTCGCCATCGCCAACGAGCAGACCGAGAACCTGATCGGGGAGGCGGCGCTGGCGCGCATGCAGAAGCACGCCGTCTTCATCAATCTCTCGCGCGGCAATCTCGTCGACGAGGTCGCCCTGGCACGCGCGCTGCGTGAGGGCCGCATCGCCGGCGCCGCCATGGATGTCGGGCGCGCGCCCGATCAGATGCCGACGCCCGAGCTTGCCAAGCTGCCGAACGTCGTCGCCACGCCGCATGTCGGCGGCCTGACGCCGCAGGCCATCGAATACCAGTCGCTGGAGACCGTGCGGCAGGTCGAGGCCATCGTGAGGGGAGAAATTCCGCAAGGCGCGGTCAACGCCGATCGCTGGACGCGGCGGCCGTGAAGAGCCCTAAAGCCGGTCCACGGCCTTGAACGTACCGTCCTTCTGGATCACCGTCAGGAACACCTTCGGCGGCGTGTCGAGCATGCGTGTGCCGACGGTGAAGAGGCTGCCGCTGATGTCGAAGCGGCCGGTATCGTTGATGGCGCGCAGCAGGCTTGCGCGCGTCGGATTGGGGCCGGCCTTTTCCAGCGCCGCGGCCGCGAGGCGGCCGGACAGATAGCCTTCCAGCGACACGAAATCAGGCGTCAGCGTCGGATCGAACGCCTTCTGCGCCGCCTGATAGTCGGCGACCAGCTTGAGCGAGCGGTCCCATGGAAACGGCACGACCTGCGAGACGATGACGCCTTCGCCCTCAGGGCCGAGTTCCGCCGCGAGCGCAACGGCGCCGACGAAGGAGATGTTGACGAAGGTTGGACGGGCGCCGCTGCGGTGGGCGAGCTTGATGAACTCCGCGCACGGTCCGTAGGTCCCGACCATGACGATGGCTTCCGGGTCGGCGCGCTTGATCATGCGCCAGGCCTGGACGACCGCGCGGGTGTTGCGCTCGAACGTGCCTTCGGCGGCGAGCTCGAGGCCGCGCTTGGCGAGCGCACGCTTGACGCCGACAAGTCCGTCGCGGCCGAAGGAATCGTCCTGGTAGAAGATGCCGATGCGCGTGAACTTGCGATCCTCGGTGAGGTGCTTGATCCAGGCCTCCGCCTCCGCGCCGTAGCTCGCGCGGATGTTGACGACGTTCGGAAGCTCGAGGTCGCGCAGGAACTCGGCGCCGGTGAACGGGCCGATGAAGGGAACGTTCCTGGCGCTGGTGATCGGGATCGTCGCCATCGCTGTCGGCGTGCCAACCGCGCCGATCAGCGCGAACACCTTGTCGTCATCGATCAGGTGCAGCGTCTGCGCCACCGAACGGTCGGGGTCGTAGCCGTCGTCGCGGCTGATGAGCTGAAGCTTCCGGCCGTGGACGCCGCCCTTGGCGTTGATCTCGGTGAACGCGGCGACGATGCCTTGCCGCATGCGCTGTCCGAGCGCAGAGGAGGGGCCCTCAAGCGCCGCGGCCTGGCCGAACAGGATCGCATCCTCGCTGATGCCGGCCTCGTTGCCCCTTGCCGCCAGCGTGGTCGCGGCCAGAAGCGCGATGGTCAGGACGACGGAGCTCGCTGATCGAAATCGATGCATCGGAGGCTTTGCCGGATCGTTGGAAGAAATCTTGCGCAACGTAACGCGCGAGCCTGAATAGCTCGCTAAGCGGCACGACGCAGAAAGGCCGTAGTACACCGGGTAAAACCGGTAACTTATGTCGATAACGCCGGGATCGCTCGCGCACTTCGTTAACTAGTTTCCGCATTGCGGAACGACCAATTTCCAAAATTGTGCAGTTCTTAACCGCGATCTTGTTCCGATAGCGGCGCCGGCACCTCAACCAGAGGTTCGGTTCGTCGCGGAGAGGGGACGGCGGCTTAAAGATGGGCGGTCGCGATCAGAACGATCAGGATCGGAGACGGAGAGGCGGTTGGTGGCGAGCCGCACCGCTGCTCGGGCTCTATCGCCCTGCGCTCGTCGCGGTCGGCGTCGGCCTGCTGTTCTCGATCGTGGGCGCCGCCGCCGTCGCGAGGTGGGAAGATCGCGTCAACAGGATCGAGTTCGAGAACGCGGCCGAGACCCAGGCGATCGTCATGCAGAACGGCATGAACGAGTACATATCGAGGCTTCTCGCGCTGCGCACCCTGTTCGAATCGACCAACGAAGAGGTCACCCGCAGCGAATTCGAGACCTTCAGCGCCCGTCTGTTCGAGCGTCATCCCGGCGCGCTGCGCATCTCCTGGTTGCCGCGCGTCAACCGCAAGGAGCGCACGGAGTACGAGACAGCGGCGATCCGGGACGGCGTGTCGGGCTATCAAATCAAGTCGCTGCAGGGCGAGACGTTCGTCACCGCGCCGCAGAGCGATGAATATATTCCGGTGTTCTACTCGACTGAGCCGAAGACCTCGCTGGTCTACGGCATGGATTACATGACCGTTCCGGAGCGCCGGTCGATGCTGGAGCGTGCGCGTGACAACGACCGCGTGGTCGCCGTGCGCACGCCCCTGTTCGGGCCGAGAGACGGCGACCGGCTGTCCTATGTTCTCGTCGCCATTCCCGTCTATGCCAAGGGCACCTCGCGCGAGGAGATCGCGGACCGGCGCCGCAATCTCGCCGGCTTCGTGGTCGGCATCTTCGACCTGCCGCTGCTGATCCAGTCCATTCGTGTGACCACCGGAGCCAGCCCCGCGGTCAGCATGACGGTCTTCCCGCCCTTCGCGGCGCAGATCGTCAGCCTGGAGCAGATGCTGCCGGATTATTCGTCGTCCGCCGTGGCGTTGCGGTCGATGCGGGACATCGCGCGGACCCTGCACTGGTCGGGCAGTCTCAAGATCGGCGATACCGATTGGCAGGTGCGGGCGGTTCCGACCGCCGGCGGTCCGCTGGCGACGACTTACGACCGCGCGGTCGCGGTCCTCGTCGTCGGCATGCTGCTGACGCTGTCGCTGTCGACCTATCTGATGCTCGCCAGCCGCAATTCGCGGCGACTGTCGCTGGCGAACCGGCGGGTGCTCGAGCTTGCCCAGACCGACATCCTCACCGGATTGCCGAACCGCGCCTTCTTCCTCACCCGGCTCGACGAGATGAACAGGCAGTTGAGCGTGAGGGGCCTGCCCTTCGCGATCCTGATGCTCGACCTCGACCGCTTCAAGAACGTCAACGATTCCCTCGGTCACGCGGCCGGCGATGCGCTGCTGCGCCAGGTGGCGCAGCGGCTGAAATCCGCGTTGCGCGCCGACGACGTGCTGGCGCGGCTCGGCGGTGACGAATTCGCCATCATCCAGGAGGCCGGCGAGGACCAGCGCGCCTGCTCGACCGAGCTGGCGGCACGGATCGCCAAGCTCGTGAGCGAGCCGTTCCTGCTGCCCGGCCACCGCGTCGAGATCGGCACCAGCATCGGCATCGCGATCGCGCCGGATCATGGCAGCGATCAGGAGCAGCTCCTGAAGAAAGCGGATCTGGCGCTCTATCGCTCGAAATCGGCCGGCCGCAACTGCTTCACGATTTATGATGAAGCGATGTCGGCCGAGCTGGAGGCGCGCAACACGCTGGAAGGAGATCTGCGCGACGCCATCGCGCGCTGCCAGCTGGAGGTGCACTACCAGCCGTTCGTCGATGCCCTCAGCGGCGAACGACGCGGCTTCGAGGCGCTGGTGCGCTGGCGGCATCCGACGCGCGGCCTGATCCCGCCGGACCAGTTCATTGCGCTTGCGGAGGAGACCGGGCTGATCGTGCCGCTCGGCGAATTCGTGCTGCGGCGCGCCTGCGCGGACGCGGCCGGCTGGCCCGCCGATCTCACGGTCGCCGTCAATTTGTCGCCGATCCAGTTCAAGGAAGCCGAGCTGTTCGAAATGATCTGCGCGGCGCTCGCCGATTCCGGCCTGCCGCCGCAGCGGCTGGAGATCGAGATCACGGAATCCGTGCTGCTGGAGCGCGGCAGCGAGAACCACGCCTTCATGGAGCGGCTGAAGCAGCTCGGCGTCGAGCTCGCGCTCGACGATTTCGGCACCGGCTATTCCTCGCTCAGCTACCTGACCGCGTTCCCGTTCGACAAGATCAAGATCGACAAGTCGTTCATTCGCAACCTGACCCAGCAGCCGCGCTCATCCGCCATCATCTCCTCGATCGTGACGCTGGCGCGCGGACTGGACATGTCGGTCACCGCCGAAGGCGTCGAGACGCGCGAGGAGTTCGACCGGCTGAAGGCGCTCGGCGTCAATTTTGCGCAAGGCTATCTGTTCGGCCGGCCGCATCCGATCGAGCGGATCCTGTTCGACGCGCCGGTCAAGTCCTCACGGCTCGACGCCGCCTGAGCGCGCGCGAGGCATGCGCGAAAAGCGCTTGACCCAGGCATCCCCGGATGGTCCGAAGAACCGTCCAGGGATGAAACAAGCACACAACATGCGGCTTCCTTTCTTCTACGGCTGGGTCGTGGTCGCCGTGACCTTCGTCACCATGGCGATCGGCGTCAACGCGCGCACCGCCTTTTCGCTGTTCTTTCCGCCCATCATCGCCGAGTTCGGCTGGGAGCGCGGCGTCACCGCGGGCGCCTTCTCGTTCGGCTTCGTGGTGTCGGGCGCGGTCAGCCCGCTGATCGGCCGCCTGATGGATCGCGCCGGCCCGCGCGCGGTGATGGAGTTCGGGGTCTTGCTGATGGGCGGCGGCCTGCTGCTGGCGCCGCTGACCAGCGCGCCCTGGCACCTCTATGTCACCATCGGCGTCATGGTCGGCGCCGGCAGCGTCTGTCTCGGCTATTCCGGCCAATCGCTGTTCCTGCCGAACTGGTTCATCCGCAAGCGCGGCTTCGCCATCGGCATCGCCTTCGCCGGCGTCGGTATCGGCTCGGTGACGCTGCTGCCATGGGTGCAGCACATGATCGAGCAGACCGGCTGGCGCACCGCCTGCACCGCGATGGGCCTGCTCGTCCTGATCGCGCTGGCGCCGATCAACCTGCTGCTGCACAAGCGCCCCGAGGACATCGGGCTCCAGCCGGACGGCGATGCCGCCCCGGCCGCGGGCGCGGCAAGGCCGGCCTCCAACGTGGTCGATCCCGTCTGGGCCAACACCGACTGGACGCTGCAGCGCGCCGTCGCGACCGCGCGGTTCTGGTGGATCGCGCTCGGCTATTTCTGCGGCCTGTACATCTGGTACGCAGTGCAGGTGCACCAGACCAAATTCCTGCTCGACGTCGGCTTCAGCTCCAGCGTTGCGGTGTGGGCACTCGGCATGGTCAGCCTGCTCGGCATTCCCGGCCAGATCGTGCTGGGGCACGTCTCCGACCGCATCGGCCGGGAGTGGGTGTGGGCGATCAGCTGTGCTGGTTTCGTCGTCTGCTTCGCCGCGCTGATCGCGCTGAGATATCAAGCTTCACTCTGGCTGGTTTATCTGATGGTGTTCACGCAAGGCGCGCTGGGCTACGGCCTCACTTCGATCATGGGCGCGGTGGTGTTCGAGATCTTCCAGGGCAGGCATCAGGGCAGCATCTTCGGCACGATCATGCTCGCGGCGCTGGCGGGCGGTGCGGCCGGACCGTGGGTGACCGGCTTGCTCTACGATCGCGCCGGCCACTACACGCTGGCTTTCGCCGTCGCGATGGTCGTGAGCGGAATGTCGGCGCTCGCGATCTGGCGGGCGGCGCCTGGGAAGGTGCGGGCGGTCGCCGGCCGGCTGCACAAGCTCAAAACGGATTCCCGATAGGTTCCGTACACATCAAGATATCTGCAGCGTTTTGGCCGAGCGTTAAGCATGTCACGTCTTGCTGCAACGCGACCGGAGCGCAAAAAAACATCTTGGACACCATCGGAGCGCTAGCCTCAGCGGATTGCCGCTCCTTCCCGATGCCTTCCGGGTTTGACGATGTCCGCCTCCGATTGTCTTCTGACCGAAATGCCGGACGTGCTGCGCGCAGTCCTCGAACGTGCTGAAGATGCCGTCGTCATCGTCGATGACGCGCATCGCATCACGCACTTCAATTCCGCCGCGGAGCGAATCTGGAAGCTTGCCGCCACCGAGGTGCTCGGCCGGGATGCCGCCGTCCTCAACCTCGATTGCCTCCGGATCGGCACGGCCGCCGATTTCCGCGACGAGATCGGCCTCGTGCGTCGCGATGGCAGCCGCATCAGGATGATGGTGTCGGTGTCCTCGGCGATGATCGGCGGGACGACCCATCACATCGTGTTCGCGCGCGACGTCACTCTCGAGGCCGAGCGCCGCGTCAGGATCGGTCTGCTCAATGCCGTCTCGGACCAGACCAACCGGGCGGTGATCATCACCGACGTGGAGCAGAACATCGTCTATGTCAACTCGGCGTTCACGGCGCTGTTCGGCTACACCAACGCCGAGGCGGAGGGCCGCCGCGCTGGCGAGCTCATCGCCGGCCGCCACACCGATCGCAGGGTGGTCGCCAGGCTCGTCAAGCGCCTGAAGCGCGGCGGGCCTCGCGGCGAGGCCGAGGTGCTCGTCTACGACCGGAATGGCGAGGAGATCTGGGTCTGCGCCCGGATCGATGCCTTTCGCGACGGCAAGGGCCGGGTCAAGCACATCTTCGCGCTGCTCGAGGACATCACCGAGACCAAGCAGCTGCGCTCGCTTCAGCAGCTCATCATGGGCGCGCTCGCCGACGAGGTACCGATCGGCGAGATCGCCGACCGGCTGTGCCGCCGCGTCGAGGAGATCGCACCCGACGTCGTCTCTTCGCTGCTTCACATCGACGCCGCCGGCCTGGTTCATCCGCTCGGTGGCCCCAGCCTGCCTGAGGACTATTCCCGCGCGCTGGACGGCGTTGCGATCGGTCCCAATGTCGGCTCCTGCGGCAGCGCGGCCTTCCATGGCGTGCCGGTTCTGGCGGAGGATCTCGACACCGACCCGCGCTGGCAGCCCTACAAGGCGATGCCGCTCGCGATCGGCCTGCGCGCCTGCTGGTCGACCCCGGTCAAGGCCAAGGACGGGCGCGTCATCGCCACCTTCGCCTTTTACTATCGCGAGCCGCGCGCGCCGAGCAACTGGCACCGACGCATCGTCGAGGCTTGCGTCGATCTCGGCGCCTTCGCGATCGAGCGCAAGGAGGCGCGCGCGGAGATCGCGCGGCTCGCCTATCACGACATCCTCACCGGCCTGCCGAACCGCGCCCAGCTGCGGCACCTGATCACCACGGCGATCGATGCCTGCCCGACCGGCAGCCATGTCGCGCTGGCCTTCCTCGACGTCGATCATTTCAAGGACGTCAACGATACGCTGGGTCACGCCGCCGGCGACGAGCTCCTGGTCCAGCTCGCGCAGCGCCTGCGCGAGCATATCGGCCCCGGCGACATGCTGGGGCGGCTCGGCGGCGACGAGTTCGTCATCCTGCTGCCGCAACGTAACGCCGAGGCTGCCGAGCGCGTCGCGGCTGACATCTCCGAGGCGCTGGCGCGGCCGCTGCGGCTCGGATCGAAGCTGATGCCGATGTCCGCCAGCATCGGCATCAGCCTCTATCCCGATCACGCCACCGACATCGACACATTGATGCAGCAGGCGGATGCCGCCATGTACATGGCCAAGCAGGCCGGACGCTCGACGCATCGCATCTTCAGTGCCGAGATGAGCGTGCTCGCCGAGCAGCGGCTGGCGCTGATCGCGGCGTTGCGCCGCGCCGTCGCGGAAGGCGCGCTGAGCCTCAGCTACCAGCCGCAGATCCGCAGCTGCGACGGCGCGATCCACGGCGTCGAGGCGCTCGCGCGATGGCGCGATGCCGTGCTCGGCGACGTCTCGCCGGCAAAGTTCATCCCGCTCGCCGAAGAATGCGGGCTGATCGAGCAGATCGGGCTGTGGTCCGTGCGCGAGGCCTGCCGCCAGATGGCGAGCTGGCGCCGCGCCGGGCTCAACATCCCCTGCGTCTCGGTCAACCTGTCGCCGATCAATTTCCGCAACGTCACGCTGGCCGCGCGGCTCAAGGACATCCTGGCCGAGCACGAACTGCCGCCGGACGCGCTGATGCTGGAGATCACCGAAGGCACGTTCATGCAGGACGGCGCCGCAGCACTGGAGACGATGAACGCGATCCGCGAGCTCGGCGTCGGCCTCTCGGTGGACGATTTCGGCACCGGCTATTCCAGCCTCAGCCGACTCGCGCATCTGCCGATCCGCGAGCTCAAGATCGACCGCAGTTTTATGCGCGACATCGAGCGTGACGCGGGCGCGCTCGCGATCGCCACCGCCGTCGTGCGCGTCGGCCAGGGCCTCGGCATGAGCGTGGTCGCCGAGGGCGTCGAGACCGAGGGGCAGCGCAATACGCTGGCCGCGCTCGGCTGCGATATCGTCCAGGGCTTCCTCTACGCTCCGCCGCTGCCGCCGGTCGCCTTCGAGCGCTGGCTGATCGAGCATTGCGCCGAGCAGGCGAGGGCGATGCTGGGGCGGCTGGACCTGGCGGCGGCGGGCAAAGCTGCAGTGAAGCGTTCGGCTTCTTGCTGCTCATCGTTCACCGGATCCGCAAGGACTAAACCCGCTCAATCCAGGGATTGAGCGGGCAAAGCAACCGTTCCAGTACATCCGTGAAACGGCGCAACGATCTCGAGCCAGCGGTGGTTCTTCTGTTCCGATCACGGCGGTTTGCGTCTGTCCGTCGATCTGCGAGCAGGGGGTTATCGATTGACAGCGCAGCACGACGGTGGTCAGGTGACACCACCAAGCCGCTCGCTGTGACATGCAGATCGGGCTCGTCCGAAGCCGCGACGAATGTCGCGCCACTATCCTCACACATCGCAATGAAGCTCCTGCGCAATTGGCTGCCCTGCAGGACGTATCGCATTCGCAGCCCGAGCCAGGAGGATCAATTGCACGTACTCGTCAGAGACAACAATGTTGAGCAGGCGCTCCGCGTTCTCAAGAAGAAGATGCAGCGCGAGGGCGTCTTTCGGGAAATGAAGCAGCGACGGTCCTACGAAAAACCGTCCGAGAGAAAGACCCGCGAGAAGTCCGAGGCCATTCGCCGCGCCCGCAAGCTCGCTCGCAAGCAGGCGATCAGGGAAGGGTTGCTGCCCGCGCCACCGAAGAAGAAACCTTTCGAGCGCAAGCCGCCCTTGCCGGAGATCAAGGCAAGGCCGGAGTAGCGACGACCTGCTTTCCGGATTTCACGCCATGCTGCGTCAGCCGTGACGCCGCAGAAAAGCCCGACCAAGCGTCGCACGCTGTCTTGCTCGTGGCTGAGATCCTATCGCCTGAAATCGATGCCTCGCAGCACGATGCCCGGCGGGGTGCCTTCGAATTCTGTGGCGCGATACTTGCTCGCGGCGCATGCTTCGATGCGATCCCGTAGACGGGCGAATTGGGCTTCCCGTTGCTCGGGCCTGACTTGCGGGCCCTGCTCGAGATCGTCCATCGCCGAGGTCGAGATCGCGCAAGGAATCTCCCGGGCGCCGTCATGCATCGAGAACCGTACGATCATCCGGTCGTATTCATGGCCGATGAAGCGGCCGCTGGTCAGGGTCATGGCTTACTCCATTGCACGTCGGTTTCCTGGCGCGTTGGCGCCAGCATGCGCGTAGAATGCAGGCAGCCGTCGCTCGGCTCAGCCGTCCCCGGACAGCCTTGCGAAATCGTCGAACAGCGCCGACACGAGCGCACGGTGGCGCGTGTCCTCGGCAGGCAGGCTTGCAGCATAGAGGTTCAGCAGATGGCGCGCCTTCACCGCGGCCTCCGGCCAGGATGCGGCCGGCACGGTCATCATGCGGTGCTCGAGATCGGCCTCGCGCTCGCGCAGCTCTCTGACATGGGCCTCCACCTCGGCTAGCGCGCGGCGCAGGTCGGTGGCCTTCTGCGCGGCCATGCCACGGTGCTTATCGAGGTCGACAGGCTGGTCAGTCATTGGTCATGCTCGCGTCCGCAGCTTGCGCATTCGCAAGATCGACGGAGCCGATCGACAGTCTTTCCATGGTACCGCGCGCACCCTCAGCGGGCACGGTGATCATCGTGGCAATCCGGCGATAGGCGGCGAAGGTCAAGCCGTCGATCGTCTCCTCGTCCGTGACAACCTCATAGGCGCCCGCCGGCAAGATGCGCTCGATGCCGCGGATCTGGAACGGATGCCTGAATATGACGGTCTCTCGCCGCGAGCGGATGGTCATGCAGCCTGCCTTTCGCAAGTGAAGCCCCAACCGGTGCCGGCTGCTTGCGAGCATGCGCCTTTGCCGCGGCAATAGCCAGCACTATCGTCTGCGCACCGGCCAGCGATCAATGTCACGGAGCGACGGCAGTCCGCGACGCACTTAACGCTCGCTATTGGTTCGGCACGGGCGTAGGGTCGCCGTCATCACCGCGCTTCTCAACGGCATCGACCGGTGACTGAGGGTCACGTGTGCTCCCGCCGAAGGCTTCGCAGGAGCGTTCGATGTCGCGTGTACGCATCTCGGAATGGATCGTGCCGCCGGTGATCGTTCCGCTGTTTCTTCTGCTTCTCGTGTGCGCCGCTGCGGTCCTCAATGGCTAGGACAATACGCGTGCCGTATCTGGTCAGCGGCACCAACGAATACGGTAGCTCAAATCTCGGCCGCGGAACTGCGACGGTCGCACTGCGTCTCGCGGAGAAGCTGCTGCGCGAGGGCTACATGGACGTCAGGGTCTGCACCCCGCGCGGCCGTGTCCTGCAGCCCAATGAATTCGACGAACTCAAACCAGCAAGGGAGAGCGACATGGCAAAGGGCCAGCAACGTGGCAACCGCGAAGCCAAGAAGCCGAAGAAGGAAAAGGCCAAGGTCATTGCCGCGGCCCCGTCCCGCAAGGACGCCGCCTGGCAACCGGATTTCGGATCTGCGAAGAAGAAGTAAGGAGGAGCTGCCGCCGAGCAGGGGGCGAGACAGCGCAAGGCGGCGTAGGCGCAGGTGATCGACTGAGCGTTGCCGGCTGTCGTGATGGCCTCGATGGGCCTGCGCGCGTTGTCACAAGCGCGCGAGATGGGGCGGGGGCGAGCTGGGCAGACGTCGAACGACAGCGCGCCAGCGCCATTGGAATTCGTTGAGATCTCTCGTGAAAACGTCTTGCGACGACAGCGGCGGCGGGGAATCGCACGGCCGCCATTGCCATGTGCGAGTCTGGACCGTCGCTTGCCGATGTCGGATAATTGGGCGTGATCTGGCGGCGGCGTTCAGCTCCCAGTCTCCTCACATCCGAGATTGATCCTATGGCACACGGCGCCCTCGCGCAGAAGCTCGAACGATTCCTGCATTTGAAGGATGCGCCGCCGACGCTGGTCACGCGTTCGCTGCGCAGCGCCGAGCTCGCGGTCACCGAAACCCGGGACGACCATCCCGTGACGCGGCTTTCCGAATCGTTGCCTGCGGAAGACGCCTATCTCGTCAGCGTCAAGCTCCGCGATTTCGCCGATTGCGAGTGCTGGGAGCGCGGCCGATGCGTGGTCAAGAACGACATCCGCGCCGGCGCCACTTATCTGTACGACCTGAAGCGCGACCCGCGTTACGTCATCGACAAGCCCTTCCATTCCCTGTTCTTCCATCTGCCCCGTTCGGCGTTGGACGACATGGCGAGGCAGAGCGGCGCGGGGCCGATCGGTGAGCTCGCCTATCAGCCCGGCATCGGCCACGACGATCCGACCATTCGCCATCTCGGCGCGTCGCTCCTGGCGGCGTTGCGGCGGCCTGACGAGGCCAACCAGCTCTTCGTCGACCACATGATGCTCGCGCTCACGGCCCATGTCGTGGCGACCTATAGCGGGTTGCGGCGCGCCGAGCCGGTGCGCGGCGGCCTTGCTCCGTGGCAGGTGAAGCGGGCTTGCGAAAGGCTGGAGTCAGATCTCCGCGGCAAGCTCTCGCTGGAGCAGATTGCCGCCGAGTTCGATCTCTCCGTCAGCCATTTTTCGCGCGCCTTTCGCGTCTCCACCGGCCTGCCGCCGCACCAATGGCTGCTGCGCCAGCGCGTGGACACGGCCAAGCAGTTGATGACGGTACGCGACCTGTCGCTGGCGGAGATCGCGGTATCGGCCGGCTTCGCCAATCAGAGCCACTTCACCCGCGTGTTCTCTTCGCTCGTCGGCATCAGCCCGGGAACGTGGCGCCGTGAACGAGCGGCAACCGCTCTCGATGCCAGAGACAGCGGCGCGGCTGCGTCGCCCGCTGCAGGCATCCGCTAGACTGAAGCCAATCCCGTCCTGCTCCTGAGATCCGTGAGCGCGCGCAGGAAACTGTCGGCCGGTGTCGTCTCGGGATCGATCAGGCGGTGCAGGCGAAAGCCGTCTTCCAGCGCGAGCACGATCGCGGCCATCCAGGGCGGTTCCAGATTGTGGTTGCGTCCGTCGCTCTTCAGCGTCGCTTCGATGATGTCGGCGACCAGCTTGCGCCGCGCGCGCAGGCGTTTGGCAAGTTCCGGCCGGCGCTTCTCGGCGCGCGCGACGAACAGGATCATCTCCATGTGGAGCAGGGGCGAGCGGCCGAGCGGATCCTGCCGGCTGCGGTCCATCGTCTTCAGCGCCGCGATGAAATCGTCGAGATTGTCGTGCTGCGCCAGGATGTCCATGTTGCGCCGGATCGACTGCGCGACATGGTCCTCGAGCATGGCGATGATCAATTCGTCCTTGCTCGCAAAGTTCGAATAGAACGCGCCGCGGGTGAAGCCCGCCGCCGCCGCGATCGCCTCGATGCTGGCGCCGCCGATGCCGTCCTCCTCGAACACGCGCGCCGCCGCCTCGAACAGCCTGTCGCGCGTGTCGTCTCTGGTCGGCCTGGTTCTCACCCTTGACATCGGCGCAGCTTAGGGCAGAATGCAACTCGATACAACAATGTATCGAGTTGATAATTTACAGGGATGTTACGCCGGGCGATGGGGCAGCCTTGCGTAAGCGTGTCATGCGGCAACCGATCCGAGGTCACCATGAACGAGCAAGTGCAACCCGCTGGCGGACCGCTGTTCAACCCGCTCTCGCCGGATTTCATCCGCGATCCCTATCCGCACTATGAACGGCTGCGCACGCTCGATCCGATCCACCTGACGCCGTTCGGCCAGTACGTCGCCAGCCGCCACGCCGAGGTCAGTGTCGTGCTGCGTGACAAGCGCTTCGGCAAGGATTTCGTCGAGCGCTCCAGGCGCCGCTACAGCGACAGGATCATGGACGAGCCGGTCTTTCGGAATTTGGGCCACACGATGCTGCAGGCCGACCCGCCGGATCACACCCGTTTGCGCGGGCTCGTGGTCAAGGCCTTCACCGCGCGACGCGTGGAGGACATGCGGCCGCGAATCCAGGAGATCGTTGATCATGCCATCGATGCCGTGATCGAGCGCGGTCAGATGGACCTGATCGGGGACTTCGCGTTCCGTCTGCCGGTCACGATCATCTGCGATATGCTTGGTATCCCGGAAGAGCACCGCGAGGCGTTCCACAAGGGGTCGAGCGATGGCGTGCGCATCTTGGATCCTGTCCCCATGACGCCGGACGAGATCAAGCAGGGCAACGCACGCAACCTGATGGCGCAGATGTACTTCCAGCAGTTGTTCGAACTGCGTCGCCGCAATCCGGGAGACGACCTCACGACCCAGCTCGTGCTGGCCGAGGAGGACGGCAACAAGCTCACCAACGAGGAATTGACTGCGAATATCATGTTGCTGTTCGTGGCCGGCCACGAGACCACGGTCAACCTGATCGGCAATGGCCTGCTCGCGCTCCACCGCAACCCGGATCAGCTTGCGCTCCTGAAAGCGCGGCCCGAGCTGATGACGAACGCGATCGAGGAGTTCCTGCGCTATGATTCCTCGGTGCAGATGACCGGCCGCGTCACGCTGGAGGAGATCGAGGACCTCGGCGGCGTGAAGATCCCCAAGGGTGAGACCGTGCTCTGCCTGCTCGGCTCGGCCAACCGCGATCCCGCGATCTACCCGGATCGGCCTGACCGGCTGGACGTCACCCGGGCAAACGTCAAGCCACTGTCGTTCGGCGGCGGCATCCATTTCTGCCTGGGGGCCCAATTGGCGCGCATCGAGGCCGAGATCGCCATTGCCACGCTGCTCCGGCGGCTGCCGGATTTGCGCATCGACGATGTCGAGACCCCGGAATGGCGGCCGACCTTCGTGCTGCGCGGGCTGAAGCGGCTGCCGGCGAGCTGGTGAGGGGGCACGCGC
The DNA here is from genome assembly GCF_024585265.1 of Bradyrhizobium sp. WBAH42. Classification (NCBI taxonomy): domain Bacteria; kingdom Pseudomonadati; phylum Pseudomonadota; class Alphaproteobacteria; order Hyphomicrobiales; family Nitrobacteraceae; genus Bradyrhizobium; species Bradyrhizobium sp. WBAH42. The sequence continues at coordinate 7,185,588 of NZ_CP036533.1, read as the reverse complement.
GTTAACCTCCGCGCGCAACAGTCGCTGTGACTTCGCCATACTTCCCCCTATATAAGGGGCTGTTCCGGCGCGCCTGAGGCCCTCAGCTTCGGCCCGGGCCGGTTTGGCCGAGGGGAGACCCGTGCAGACGACGCTGCTCGGATTGGCGATTGCCTTCATTATTGCGCTGCTGGCCGCGCTGATCGGGCCTTACTACATCGACTGGAACCAGTTCAGGCCCCAGTTCGAGGCGGAGGCCGGCAAGATCATCGGCGTGCCGGTGCGGGTGGCGGGCGAGCTCGACGCACGGCTGCTGCCGGCGCCGACGCTGCGGCTGCGCGCCGTCACCTTCGGCGGCAACAACGATCTCGGCCGCCTGCGCGCCGACAAGCTCGACGTCGAGTTCAGCCTCGGCTCCTTGATGCGCGGCGAATGGCGCGCCACCGAGCTCACGGTCGGCGGCATGGCAGTCGATCTCGGCCTGGACGCGCGCGGGCGGGTCGATCTGCCGTCGACCGCGAGCGGCACCTTCAACCTGGCGTCCCTCGCCATCGAGCGGCTGAACCTCACCGGCCGCCTCGCTCTTCACGACGCCGCCAGCCGCTCGACGCTGGAATTGAACGACATCGCCTTCTCCGGCGACGTGCGCTCGCTCGCAGGGTCGGTGCGGGGCGACGGCAGCTTCAGCGCGCGCGGCGTGCGCTACCCGTTCCGAGTCTCCTCCGGCCCCAGCGCCGACGGCAGCGCGACCCGTCTCCACCTCAACATCGATCCCGGCGAGCGCGCCATCCTCGCCGATCTCGAAGGCGTGCTCGCCTTCGACAATCGCCAGCCGAAATTCGAGGGCGCGCTGACGCTCGCCGTGCCCGCGGTTAAGAAGGCGGGCGAGGCGGGGCCGACACCCTGGAAGCTCGCGACCAGGCTCAAGGCCGATCCGGCCGGCGCGAAATTCGAGCAGATCGATGCGAGCTTCGGCGCGGAGGACACCGCGCTGAAGCTCGGCGGCGTCGGCGATATCAGGTTTGGCGCCTCGCCCTTGCTGCGCGCGGTGCTGTCGGCGCGGCAGGTCGATGCCGACAGGCTGACCGCCAGGGACGATGCCGATCCGCAGCGCGTCCTGCCGGCACTGCGCGCAGGGCTGGCGGCGATCCCGCAGGTGCCGATCCCGGCGCAGATCGAGTTCAATGCCGATCAGATCATGCTCGGTGGCCGTCCGCTGCAGAACATCGCGGCCGAGCTTGCGACCGACGGCCGGTCCTGGACCTTTCGGCGGCTCGAGCTGCGCGCGCCCGGCATGACGCAGCTCTCGCTCAATGGCGCGGCTCCCGGCGCCGACAGTTTCAGCGGCCGGCTCAGCGTCGAGTCCTCGGATCCCGACACTCTGGTAGGCTGGTTGCAGGGCCGCAGCGAGATCAACCGCCGCAGCACGCGGCCGCTGCGCCTTTCCGGCGACGTCACCATCGCCGCCAATCATCTCGCCATCGACAGGCTGAAGGCCGACATCGACGGCGGCGCCGTCGAAGGCCGCATCGCCTTCGTGCAAACAGGCCCAAGCAAGGGCTCGCGGATCGATGCGGACCTCAGGGCCGATCGGCTCGACCTCGATGCCGCCGCGAGCTTCGTGCGCGCGCTGGCGGGGCCGCAAGGCGAATGGCCGGAGGAGGCAAAGCTCGCGCTCGATATCGGCCGCGCCATCTCGGCCGGCCAGGAGCTGCGGCCGTTCGCAGCCAGGCTCGCCTACAGCCCGGCGTCGCTGTCGCTGGAGCAGCTGCGTTTCGGCCAGGCCGGCGGCGTGACCACGGAGGCCAGCGGCAGCTTCGACCGCGCCAAGGCCACCGGCAAGCTCGCGCTGAAATCCTCGGCCAATTCGCTGCGCGAGCTCACCGCGCTGATCGAGCCGTTCGCGCCCGCGATGCGCGCGCGCCTCGATGCGCTCCCGTCTTTGCCCGGCGCAACCCGTCTCAAGCTCGATCTCAGCCTCGACAAGAACGCCGAGCAGGCCGATCGCAGCAATGCCCGCGTCGTGCTCGACCTCGACGCACCGCAGCTCAAGACCACGGCGACGCTGGCCGCGCAGACCCCGGCGGCCGCCATCGGCGGCATCGACCTCGAACGCCTGCGCAACAGCGACTTCACGCTGGAGGCGAAAGTCGCGGCGCCGCAGGCCGGCACCCTATTGGCACTGTTCGGGCTCGACCGCATCGTGGCCCCGGGCGAGGGCGCCACGCAATTCGAAGGCCGCTTGAGCGGGACCTGGCGCCGTCCCTTGCAATTGAACGCAAAGCTCAGCGGCGGCGGGCTCGATGCGGACGCGCAAGGCAGCATCGAATTGTCCGAGCCCAAACCGTCCGAGCCCAAATCATTCGAATCCAAATCGTTCGAGCCCAAATTGTTCGATCCCAAGGCGAGCGTGAACCTGCGCGTGCGCAACGCCAATCTGGCGCCGCTGCTCGGGACCAGCCCGGCCGACAAGTCGGCGCAGAATGTCAGCCTGTCCTCCCGCCTCACGCTCTCCGGCAATCGCCTGACCTTCGGCGATCTCGACGGCAATGCCGCGGGCTCGCATCTGCGCGGCCATGTTGCGGTGACGCTCGATCAGGACAAGACCGTCGACGGCGAGGTCGGGCTCGACGCGCTCGATCTGGTGCCGGCGCTCGCCGTCGCGGTCGGCGCGGCCGGTCATGAGTCCGGCGACCCGCTCAGCGCCGGACTAGTCAGCGGCTGGCGCGGCCGCATCGCCTTCCAGGCCTTGCGCGGAACGTTGCCCGGCGGCATCGAGCTGCGCCCCTTCGGCGGCGTGATCCGGAGCGACGGCCAGTCGTTCGCACTCGATGCGCTCAAGGGCGGCGTCGGCGGCGGCGAAATGTCAGCAAGCCTCGACGCGCGCAATGGCGCGGCTGGTCTTGCGCTGAACGCGCGCATCGAGCTCAGCAATGTCGATGCGTCGGCGCTGCGCTATCGCGACCTCGCGCTGCCCAAGGGGCGCGCCTCGGTGCAGATGGCGCTGACCAGCCAGGGCCGCAGCGTCGTGGCCCTCACCGGTGCGCTCGCCGGCAACGGCACGGTGACGCTCGAATCCGCCGAGATCGCCGGCCTCAATCCGCGTGCGTTCGAGATCGCCATCCGCGCCAGCGACGGCGGTCAGGTCAACGACGACAACCGGCTGCGGCAGCTCGTCGAGCCCGCGCTGTCGGCGGGGCGCATTGCGGTGCCCTCGGCGCAGATTCCGTTCACGATCCGCGACGGCCGTCTGCGGGTCGGCGCAACGCCGCTGGAAGCGAAGAATGCCCGCGCCATCGTCTCCGGCGGCTACGACATTCCCGCTGATCAGGCCGACATTCGCGCCAGCCTGACGCCGATCATGACCGGGCTCTCCGGCGCTCCGCCGGAGATCCAGCTGTTCGCGGCAGGCCCGCCCGACAGGCTGAGCCGCACCATCGACCTCGCGCCGCTGTCGTCGTGGCTTGCTGTGCGCACGATCGATCGTGAGACGCGGCGGCTCGACGCCATCGAGCGCGGCGAGCCGCCGCCGGCCACCGCTGCGCTGCCGACACTGGTGTCTCCGGAGATAGCGCCCGAGCAGGCGCCGGCCAATGTGCCGTTGCCGGGCCAGGATCCGCGCCGCGCGCCGGCAAAGCCCAAGGTGGCGCCGACCCCGAAGGCTCCGCAGGCGGCGCCCGCCGCGCCGAGCCCGCCGCTTGCCAGCCAGCAACTCGCACCGCTCCCGCCGCCGATCGACGTAAAGCCGGCCCCGGGCCCGCCGCCCGCCAAGCCCAGGCCGAAGCCGCCGCTGGTGCTGACCCCGCAAAATCCTTGAGCAGATTGGTTTGCGCGAATTGGGCCGCGGGCTCGCTCACCTCTCCCGCTTGCGGGAGACGTCGCGCCGAAGGCGCGGGTGAGGGCTTTCTCCTCTAGGGGAAAGTCCCATTGCGGAGACACCCTCTCCCCGACCCTCTCCCGCAAGCGGGAGAGGGAGCGCACCTCCAGCACAGCACCTTGCTCGTCAGTTAACGCGTCCCCTCGCATTTGAACGAATTTTCGTCGGCAAAACTGATTTGCCGGTTTTACTGAATTCTCGCGTTTCATCTCTAGCGTTGGTTCCCAGAGGAATTCGGCGTCGCGCCGCGAGCGGCGGGACGGCTCGCCAAAGGGCTGCCAAGAACTGGGGTTATCGAGATGAACGGGGCGAAATCGCTTCTGCAGGATCTGGACGACGCGATCGCGCGCGGCACCGACGAAAGCCGGGCGCGCGCATTGTGGCATGCGACCGACATCCTGATCACGGGCCGCTACAGCGACGACGAGATCAGCATGTTCGGCGAGGTGATCGGCCGGCTCGCCGACGAGATCGAGGTGGCTGCGCGCGCGCAGCTCTCCGAAGTGATGTCGGCCTGCGATCACGCCCCGCTCAACGTCATCGAAAAGCTCGCCCTCGACGACGAGATCGCGGTCGCCGGTCCCGTGCTGCGCGATTCCAATCGCATCGACGAGAAGATGCTGGTCGAGAGCGCCATGACCAAGGGCCAGGCGCATCTGCTGGCGATCTCCCAGCGCCAGTCGATCGGCGAAGCCGTGACCGACGTGCTGGTCAAGCGCGGCAACCAGGAGGTCGTGACCTCGGTCGCCAAGAACGAGGGCGCGCGCTTCTCCGGCTCGGGCCTGCTGCACATGGTCCGCCGTGCCGAGGGCGATTCGATCCTTGCCGAGCAGCTCGGCCTGCGCAAGGACGTGCCGCGCCACATCTTCCAACAGCTGATCGCGAAGGCCTCCGAAGACGTCCGCCGCCGCCTCGAGGTCGAGCGGCCCGAGATGATGTCGCAGATCCAGAGCTCGGTGACCGAGGTCACCGGCGATCTCCAGTCCAAGTTCGGCCCGTCCTCGCGCAGCTATTTCGTCGCCAAGCGCGTGGTCACGACGCAGTATCGTCAGGGCAATCTCAACCAGGATTCGATCTCGAACTATGCCCGCCAGCACCGCTTCGACGAGGTGCAGATCGGCCTGTCGCTGCTGTCGGCGCTGCCGGTCGACGTGATCGAGCGCGCCTTGATGGACCGCAACCGCGAGATGATCCTGGTGCTGTGCAAGGCCCTCGACTTCTCCTGGGACACGACGATGTCGCTGCTGTTCCTCGGCGCCAAGGATCATCTGATCACGGCGCGCGAGCTCCAGGACAACGAGCGCGAGTACGGCCGGCTCAAGATCGAGACCTCGCGCAGCATTCTGAAGTTCTATCAGTCGCGCAAGACCGGCGCGGGTGCCGATGCGGGCCGTCAGCCCGAGCTTCAGGTTCACTGACAGGTCCACTGAGGACAGGGGAGTATCTGCAATGTTGCCTCAATTCGGCACCGCCGTTCGCAAGAAGAATCCGGCCAATGCCGCCAGCGCCGATCTCGGCGGCGCGGCTCCGGACAAGGCCTCTGTGGACGCCGCCTGGCTCGTGCTCGAAGCCGCCAACGATCTCGGCGACCACGCCGCGGTCGACGCCTGCCGCCGCGTCATCGATGCCGAGCTGAACGGCACCGTGGCCCGCAGCGCGGACGTCGATCTCGTGCTTGGGTATTTCCGGTAAGGCTCCTGAGATCACCGAGTGGCCTGGACAGAGCGCAGCGAAATCCAGGATCACTCTCAGCAGGAGTTCGAGCGTTTGGCGCCTGCATCGCGCCGAAGACTTGACTTCGCCGCGGACAAGGCTGCCGCGAGCTCGTCGATGTGATAGGGTTTGGCTAATATTGCAATGCCCGCGGTCTCCGCTTCATGGACCGAGGCTTCGGCGTATCCGCTGGTCAGCAATACCGGTATGTCGCTTCGTCTCTTCCTGATCTCGCGCGCAAGCTCGACCCCGTTCATGCCGCCCGGCATCATGATGTCGGAGAAGATCAGATCGATGGGACGGCCGTCCGCCAGGGCACCAAGCGCTGCCGCGGCGCTGGAGGCGCGGGTGACGTCGTAACCGAGCTGGCCGAGCATCTCGCTGACCAGCGCGGCAACCTCGTTATCGTCCTCCACCAGCAGGATCTGCCCCTGATTGCTCTTCTTCGGGCGCACCCGGGTGAGGTCGATGAGGTGTCGCTCGCCGGAAGGAGTCTCGAAGGATCGCGGCAAATACAGCTCGATGCTCGTGCCGCGGCCGACCTCCGATCGAATTCGCACCGTGCCCCGCGACTGCGTTGCAAATCCATGGACCTGTGCGAGTCCAAGTCCCGACCCCTTGCCGATGTCCTTGGTCGTGAAGAACGGCTCGAACACCCGCGACATGATTTCCGCGGGCATGCCGACACCGGTGTCGACGACCGACAAGCGAACGTAGTCGCCGGAAATCTCCCCATCGTTCAGGTCGGGTAGATTTTCGCCATGCACGATGATTGTGCCGCCATTGGGCATGGCGTCGCGGGCGTTGACGGCCAGGTTGAGAATGACCAGTTCGAGCTCGCCGGGATCGACCTCCACCGGCCATAGCTGCTCCGGAAAGTCAAATTCGACATGGACGTCACCCCTCAGGCTGCGATCGAGCAGTTCTCGCATGCCGCCGATCTGCGCGGCGACGTCGACGGGCTCCGGCCGGAGCTTCTGCCGCCGTGAGAATGCCAGAAGTTGCTTGGTCAGGCTTGCCCCGCGCTGTGCCGCCTGGATCATCCCGTCCATCAGGCGGCGACGGCGGGCCGGATCAGTCTGGCGTTCGAGCATGTCGAGGCCGCCGGAAATCACCATCAGGAGATTGTTGAAGTCGTGCGCCACGCCGCCGGTGAGCTGGCCGATGGCTTCGATCTTCTGAGCTTGGCGAAGTGTTTCCTCCACGCGTGCGCGCTCTTCAATTTCGAGGCGAAGCTGCTTGTTGGCCTCCTCCAGCGCTTTGGTCCGCTCGATCACCAGCTTTTCGAGCTCCTGCGCGGTCTGCTCGCGCGCCTCGAGCAGCGCCCGGATCTCGTATTGACGTCCGCGTGCCCGCAGTGCGGATTGGATGGTGCTGGTCAGAGTGATCGGCTGAACCGGGCGTTCGAGCAGCGAAACATTGCGGAGAAGCTCGACAATGCTGCGCCGCCAGGCGACCACCGCAGGCTGCTCCCGGTGGCTGGTGAGGACGACAAAAGGGAGGTCGGACCATGGCGGTTGGCCCGCGATCCACTTCGCGAGCGGCGCCGTGTCCTTCCCGAACAGACCTTCCTCGGCAACGAAAACGGCACCCACCCCGGCACTCATCTCGGTGACGAGCTCATCCAGATCGCGGCAGTTGACGGCTTCAAGGCCGGAGCCACGGAAGAGCTCCGCAGCGGCTGGGCCGTCGCGGCCGATTGGGGCGAAGACGAGAACATGGTGATCTCGCCCGACGGTCATTCAGCAATACCTTCCGCCATCGCCGGGCCGGTATAATGAGGGGTGCCGGAAAAAATGCCGCTGAAATCCCTAAGTGGCGGACCGAGCTTGATGCCGGCACTTGTGAGCCGAAATTCGCGGATCGTATGCTCGTGGTCGCCGCTGCGCTTCTTCACGACGGATAAGGCGCGCCGCACCGTTCCACCGAGCTCGAAATAGCGCAACATGAGGACCGCATCGCTCAGATAGCTGATATCGAGGTTGGTGTCCGTTGGCCCAACCAGCCCATGCTGAGCCAGGATCAGGATGGTGAGAACTCCTTGCTGCGCCAGGAAGCTCAGCAGCTCGTGCATCTGCAGAATGAGAAACCGCTCGTCCGGCATTGCATTGAGATAGCCGTTCAAGCTGTCGATAACGACGATGCGGGCGTTGTCGCGTTCGACGCTCCTGCGCACGTTGGCCGCGAATTCACCGGGTGAGAGCTCGGCTGGATCGATCTGTTGGAAGCGGATGCGGCCGGCATCGAGATGCTCGTCGAGGGCGAGGCCGAGCGTTCGGGCGCGCGCCTCCACCGTGCCGCGACCTTCATCGAAGGCGAAGAACACGGCGTGCTCGCCGCGTGCCGCTGCTGAAATCGCAAAGGTGAGCGCAATGGACGACTTGCCGACGCCGGCGGCTCCGATCAGAAGCGCGTTGGTGCCGCGCTCGAGACCGCCTCCCAGCAACTGATCCAGTTCGGCGTTGCCGCTGGGCGTGAACTCGCCGATAAACGTCTTGTGGTGCTCGGCCGCGACCAGACGTGGGAATATCCGCAAGCCTCCTGTTTCGATCGTGAAATCGTGGTAGCCGCCGCGAAAACGGATGCCGCGCATCTTGATCACGCGAAGCCGCCGCCGCTCGGCACCGTAGTCGATGGCCAGCTGCTCGAGCATCACCACGCCGTGCGCGATCGAATGCAGCTGCAGATCGTCCTGGGACGATGAAAGATCGTCGAGCAGCACGACGGTACAGTTGCGATTGGTGAAGAAGTGCTTCAGGGCCAGAACCTGGCGCCTGTAGCGAAGTGGGTTCTGCGCCAGCAGCCGCAATTCGGACAGGCTGTCGAGCACCACGCGGGTGGGATTGATCCGTTCGACCTCCTTGAAGATCAGACCCGTGGTCTCGCTCAGCTCCATCTCGGCGGGATGAAAAACCGTCAGCTCGCGCTCGGGATCGAGCGTCGTTTCCGGCGGCACCAGCTCGAAGATGTCGACGCCGTCCAGTGACCAGCCGTGCCGCTGCGCCACCACAGTGAGCTCGCGTTTGGTCTCGGAGAGAGAAATGTAGAGAACACGTTCGCCGTCCCGCACGCCGCGGAGAAGGAATTGGAGCGCAATCGTGGTCTTGCCAGTGCCCGGCCGGCCTTCATAAAGGTACATCCGGTTGGCATCGAGCCCGCCGCCCAGGATGTCATCCAGACCGTCGCTGCCGGTCGAAATTCTCGGCGAGTCCTTCGGGTCGCAGCCTGGAACAGCCGCGGATTGAACGGTCATGAACCCCCCTTACGTGTGTTCCGAAAGCTCTCCATGCGCTCCGAGCGTGCGCAAGGAGCCGGGTTTGGCTAAAAAGGTCCGTCTTAGGAACTCTCAGGCAAGGATTGAGTTCCCGCGCCGAAACTCCCCCGGACGATAGCGCGGCCGCTTCGTTGCCGCTCAGATGCATCAAGTGAATTGGCGTATTCGCCACCTCGACGGCTGGAGACTGGGACGACCACCGGATCGTGTCGGTTCAAAAATGAACACAAGCGATCCACCTCCACCCGGTCTCGTTCTGGAATTCACCGTCGGATGCGGTAGATCACGACGTCGTTGCCGTGACGGTTCGCGCTTCGCTCGAGCAGATAGTTCGATTTCTCCAACACACGGCGGGATGCAGCGTTGCCGATATAGACGATGCCGATGAGGGAGGGCAGCGCAAGCTGTAATAGTCCGATGTCCGTCAGCGCGGTCGCGATCTCGCTTGCAAATCCCTGGCCCCAGAATTCGCGCTTGAATGCGTAGGCGATCTCGATCTCGTCGACATCGTCCACGAGAATGTGCCGGATGCCGGCCCGTCCGGCAAAGGCCCCGTCTTTCCTTCGCAGTGTCCAGAGCCCGAAGCCGTGCTGGTCCCAATGGGCCATATTGGTCGCAAGATAGGCGCTCGTGACCTCGGGCGTCCGCACCCCGCCGAGAAAACGGGAGACCTCGGCATCGCGATGCAGCGCGACGAGGTCGGCGAGGTGATCCTCGCGCAACCGCTCGGCGGTCAGGCGGTCGGTGCTGAAATGGTCCACGGAGACAGATCGCCGATTGGGTGGCGTGTCGCTCATGCTGCTATCGCTACGGGCTGATCATGACATCATGCCCCTGTTTTGCCCGACGGGTCAACGGACGAGGCGGGTGGTTTGTTGCCTTGCGCGTAACCCGTTGATTTCACGACCCCCGTCTACTGTGCATGGGGTTGTTTTCGTACTTTTGCTTTGGAAGCGGCTAGCCCGCGCCCAGCGCGACCGCGACGTTGTACGTCACGAGGCTCGCCGCATAGGCCAGCACCAGCATGTAGGCGAAGGTGACCCCCATCCAGGCCCAGCTTCCGGTCTCGCGCCGGATCACGGCGAGCGTGGAGGCGCATTGCGGGGCGAAGATGTACCAGGCCAGCATCGACAGCGCGGTCGCGAGCGACCATTTCGTCGCCAGCACCTGGCCGATCTGCTCGGCCGCTTCCTTGCCGCCCTCGATCGCATAGACGGTGCCGAGCGCCGCGACCGCGACCTCGCGCGCCGCCATGCCCGGGATCAGGGCAACCGCGATCTGCCAGTTGAAGCCGACGGGGGCGAGCAGGGGCGCGAGCGCCTTGCCGATCATCGCAGCGAGGCTGAAGTCGATGGCCGGCCCGGTCGCGCCCGCGGGCGGCTGCGGGAACGAGGCCAGGAACCAGATCAGCACCATCATCGAGAAGATCGTGGTGCCGGCGCGCTGCAAGAACATCTTGGCGCGGGTGTAGATGCCGATCACGATCGATTTCAGCCGCGGCATCTTGTAGTCCGGCAGCTCCAACATGAAGGGCGCCGGCGCAAAGTCGCGCAGCATGAAGAACTTGATCAGGAACGAGACGACGAGCGCGCTGATGATGCCGGCGGCATAGAGGCCGAACATCACGAGGCCCTGCAGATTGATGAAGCCCCAGATGTCCTTGGCCGGAATGAAGGCGGAGATGATCAGCGTATAGACCGGAATGCGCGCCGAGCAGGTCATCAGCGGCGCGATCAGGATCGTGGTCAGCCGGTCGCGCTTGTTGTCGATGACGCGCGTCGCCATGATGCCGGGAATGGCGCAGGCAAAGCTCGACAGCAGCGGAATGAAGGCGCGGCCGTGCAGCCCGGCGCCGCCCATGATGCGGTCCATCAGGAACGCCGCGCGCGCCATGTAGCCGAAATCTTCCAGCAGCAGGATGAACAGGAAGATGAGGATGATCTGCGGCAGGAACACGATGACGCTGCCGACGCCGGAGATCACGCCGTTCTGCAGGAAGCTTTGCAGCAAGCCGTCAGGCAGCGTGGCCTGCACCAGCTCCCCGAGCGAGTCGAAGCCGGACTTCAGCAGCTCCATCGCCGGCTGCGCCCAGGCGAACACCGCCTGGAACATCACGAACAGGATCAGCGCGAGCACGATCAGCCCGCCGACCGGATGCAGCACGACGGCGTCGATCCGTGCGGTCCAGGTGTCGGGGCGAGCAGGCAGGCTGACGCAGTCGGCGATGATGCGGTCGGCCTCGCGCTGGGTCGCGCGCAATTCGCTGACGCTGAGCGCGCGCCAGATGTTGTCCTGCGGCTCGGCGGCAAGCTTGGCCGAGATCTCGTCGGTCAGCTTGAGCAGGTCGGCCGTGCCGCCCTTGCGCACCGCGATCGAGGTGACCACGGGCACGCCGAGCTCCTTAACGAGCCGCTCGACGTCTACATTGATGCCGCGGCGGCTTGCGATGTCGAACATGTTGAGCACGAGGATCATCGGCCGCCCGGTGCGCTTCAGCTCCAGCAGCAGGCGGATGGTCAAGCGCAGATTGGTGGAATCGGCCACGCACAGCACGAGATCGGGCAGGGTCTCGCCGGAGGCCTTGCCGAGCACGAAGTCGCGGGTGATCTCCTCGTCCGGGCTGCGGCCGCGCAGCGAATAGGTGCCGGGCAGGTCGACCACGGAGACCTGGCGGCCGAGCGGGGTGACGAAGAAGCCTTCCTTGCGCTCGACCGTGACGCCGGGATAGTTCGCGACCTTCTGCCGGCTGCCGGTCAGCGCGTTGAACAGCGAGGTCTTGCCGCTGTTGGGCGTGCCGACCAGGGCGAGATGCAGCAGGGGTGCTTCCATGGGATCAAGGGCCTGGGGGCAAAATTCCGGTCGCGCGTCAGGCGACGATGATGGCCATGGCTTCGCGACGGCGGACCGCGATCGTGATGCTGTCGACGCGTACCGCGATCGGGTCGCGCCCGACCAGCCCCTCATGCAGGATCTCGACCCGGGCGCCCTCGACGAAGCCGAGCTCGATCAGGCGGCTCTCGAGCTCGACGTCCGAAAGCGCCGAGTCCGCCTGCTTGGCGGCGAGGTGCTGGATGACGCCGGTATAGCCGCGCTGGGCCAGACCCAGCGGCATGTGCGAACGCGTATCAGTGCTGTCGGTCATGCCCTGTATTTTCAACGCCGGGCATTGAGGTCAAGCGCGGTCGCCCGCTGAAGCTGCACCTTAGAGCGATTTTAAAGTGCGGCGGCCGGGGCGCCGTCGCGGGCGCCCCCGACGGCTACTGGGCCGGGACCTTGTCCGGCTGGGCGGCCATGGCGCGGCTCTTGAAGTAGTCCAGGACGAAGAGACGGATCGCCGACGACAGATTGCCCTGCTGGCGGTTGTTGTCGATCTCGCCGACCAGCTCGGACAACGTCATGTTGCGCAGGCCGGAGATCTCTTTCATGCCGTTCCAGAACGCCTCTTCCAGGCTGACGCTGGTCTTGTGGCCGGCGACGACGATCGACCGTTTCACGACCGGCGACTTCATGGCTGCTCCTCGCGATCGATCCGGTGCTGGTCCAGGTGCTCCTTGGCCTGGTCCGCCTGCTTCGCCTCGGACGACCGTTCCGCCTTCGTGCGCCCGAATTTCGCCCGGTTGGCGTCCGCCTGCTTCGCCGAGGCTTCCCGCTCGACGCGCTTCCTGAAACGATTCAGGTTGATGACGTTCCCCATGCCGCGTCTCCATCATCCGATCCTCTTCAGGCAGGATGGAACATTCAGAAACAGGGCGCCGCATTGCGCCCCAAAAGACTTGATCGCCATTCGCTCGTCCTCGTCAATCGGCCCTTGGGGCCATCAAAGGATGCTTCGCCCCGTCGAGGGCAGCAGGGCTGCGTAACACGCCGCCCCGCCGCAACATTGACGGTAATCAAATCCTGCCCCCAAAGCCGCATATTTTTGGGCGCCGAGCGTCCGTATCATTACGGATGGCTATCGGAATTCGGAATTTTATCCCGGGGTGGTCATCTTCTCGGGGCGCACCAGGCGGTCGAACTCCTCGGCCGAGACGAAGCCGAGCCGCAGCGCCTCCTCCTTCAGCGTGGTGCCGTTGGCATGCGCCGTCTTGGCCACCTTGGCGGCGTTGTCGTAGCCGATCTTCGGGGCCAGCGCCGTCACCAGCATCAGCGAGCGCTCCATCAACTCCTTGATGCGCTTCTCGTCGGCTCGGATGCCGCTGACGCAATGCTCGGTGAAGGAGCGCGCGGCATCCGCCATCAGGCGGATCGAGTGCAGCATGTTGTAGGCCAGCACCGGCTTGTAGACGTTGAGCTCGAAATGGCCCTGGCTGCCGGCGACCGTGATCGCGGTGTGATTGCCGAACACCTGGCAGCACACCATGGTCATCGCCTCGCACTGGGTCGGGTTGACCTTCCCCGGCATGATCGAGGAGCCGGGCTCGTTCTCCGGCAGGATCAATTCGCCGAGGCCCGAGCGCGGTCCGGAGCCGAGCAGTCGGATGTCGTTGGCGATCTTGAACAGGCCGGTCGCGACCGAATTGATGGCACCATGCGCCAGCACATAGGCGTCGTTCGAGGCCAGCGCCTCGAATTTGTTAGCGGCGCTGGTGAAGGGCAGCTTGGTGATCCCGGCGACATGCTTTGCGAACAGTTTTGCAAAGCGCGGCTTCGAGTTGAGGCCGGTGCCGACGGCGGTGCCGCCCTGCGCCAGCGGATAGAGGTCCTTCACCGCGAGCTTGAGCCGGGCGATGCCGCTTTCGACCTGCGCGGCATAGCCGGAGAATTCCTGACCGAGCGTCAGCGGCGTCGCATCCTGGGTATGGGTGCGGCCGATCTTCACGATCTTCGAAAACTCCTTCTCTTTCTTGCGCAGCGCGCGCAGCAACTCGGCGAGGGCAGGGACGAGATCGACATTGATGCGGCTTGCCGCCGCGATGTGCATCGCGGTCGGGAAGGAATCGTTCGACGACTGGCTCATGTTGACGTGATCGTTGGGATGCACCGGCTTCTTGGCGCCAAGCTCGCCGCCGAGCAGCTCGTTGGCGCGGTTGGCGATCACCTCGTTGAGGTTCATGTTGCTCTGCGTGCCCGAGCCGGTCTGCCACACGACAAGGGGGAAATGATCGTCCAGCTTGCCCTCGATCACCTCGCGCGCGGCGCGGACGATGGCATTGGCGCGGCGCTGATCGAGCAGTCCGAGTTCGAGATTGGACTGCGCGGCGGCGAGCTTGACCATGCCGAGGGCATGCACGAGCGAGATCGGCATGCGGTCGGTGCCGATGCGGAAATTCTGGCGCGACCGCTCGGTCTGCGCCCCCCAATAGCGATCGGCGGGCACCTCGATGGGACCGAAACTATCGGTCTCGGTGCGGGTCGCCGGGCGGGCGGTGTTCGAGCGGGAAGCTTTGGCCATGAGCACATCCATTCTGCCGCGCGAAACGCCGCACGGCCTCTTCATGTGCTTCTCTATATAGGCAGTTGGGGCGGGCGCGATGGCGTCGCGGCCAACCTAGATCATTTCTTGCGGAAACGATCGAGCCGCACGACCTCGGCGCCGCCCTGGCTCGGCGGGGTTGGCTCGTCGGCAGCTTCCGCCTTCTCCGCGGCAGGTGCCGGGACCGATACGGCCGATGGCGCAGGCGCTGCCGGCAGATTGTCCGGCGCGACCTCGGCGACGTCGGAGGTGTCGAATTGGAGGCCGAACTTCACGGACGGATCAAGGAAGCTCTTGATCGCACTGAACGGCACCACCAGCCGCTCCGGAATGCCGCCAAAGGACAGGCCGACCTCGAAGCGGTCCTCGAGCACGGTCAGGTCCCAGAACTGGTGCTGGAGGATGATCGTCATCTCCTCCGGATATTGCGCGAGCAGCCGCGGCGACAGCTTCACGCCCTCGGCCTTGGACACGAAGGTGATGAAGAAATGGTGCTCGCCCGGCAGGCCATGGGCCGCGGCATCGGTCAGCACCTTCCGCAGCACGCCGCGCAGCGCGTCGCGGGCCAGCACATCGTATCGGATATGATCGGTCGCCATGGTGGTCCTGTTGCATCCCCGAAGCCGGACCCTGCCGATCCGACTCGCCAAGCCGCAATAGTACCGCGCCTGACGGGTGAGCAGGAGTCCCCGCCGGGGAAGAAATCAAAGAGTAAAGTGGAGGCTTCTGTTGCCAGGTGCCTCCGAACCCCGCCTAGCGGAGCTTAACCCACTAGGACTTTAGAGTGGTCTTTCAAACTGCGTTACGCAGCCTGAGCAACCGGAGCAAAGTTGTCGTTGGCAACTATTGCAGTAGCCCGATAACGGCGGAACAATACCGGGAAAAAGCACGCCCTTTACGCCCTCGTCGATCCTATTTCGCCCCCGCCAAAGCCCAGCTTCAGGCTCGCCCGATGGTGGGCTTTGGTGGAGGCGCCGGGTACCGCCCCCGGGTCCGAATGGTTTATTACGACGACCGTTTATTTCCATAGCCGGCGAACCGGCACTCCCAATATAGGGGGCAAAGCTCCCGAAAAACAGAGGGTTGGAGGAGCTATCCTGCGGTTCCCTTTGGATAGGTTTCAGGCCGCCTTGGGCCGCTCTCCCGCGCGGCGGTCTGACTCTTGATGGCGGCTGCTGGTCGCGATCCCCGTCAGTGTCGGCATCACTTATTTCCTGCGGCGGAAAGTAGCAGCATGACCGGCCGAAGCCCGATCTGGTCCTTGATCTTCGCCTTCTGTCCGATGTCGCTGCTCGCCGAGGGCGGGACCGCGGCGACGGCACCTGATGCACTGGGGCGCACAGTGGGTGCATGACTGGATGACCGACAGGCAGCGAGCGCCCTCATCCTGCGATCGCACAATTGCTGCACTGCTCCTGAGCGCGATGGTTGCGGTGGTCGCGTCCATCTCGCGCATCAATCCACTCTGGCATCGCCTTGCCGGTGGCGTGTTGGGTTTTGCTGGCATTGTCTGATGAAAATCGCTAGGCAGTGATCCGGGCGGGGGTAACCAGTTCCAGCCGATTTAGAACAACAGTGCTCGTGACTTACGGGTCGCGGAGGAGACAGGCATGGCCGACACGATGGGCCACTCAGCGACAGCCACCCGAAACACCCGGTTGGCGCTCGGCTTTTGTCTGCTGGCGATTGCGCCGCAGATTTTCGAATTGATCTGGTCGATCGGGACGATCTTCGGCTGGGGGACCGGCCGCGGTCCGGCGGCGGTCGTCACCAGCCACGCGACAGCGCTGCTGGCCGGCGCGCCCAGTGCCATCTTCGGATCGTTCGGCGGCGGCGCTAAGAAGATGTCGTCCGAGGTGCTGCTGGCGCTGATCTATTCCTATCCGCTGTTTGCGGTGGCGATCCTCACGGTGTTCATGACCATCCGTTCGGCGCAAGACTATGTCGGCGGCGTCGTGCTGATGGCCCTTGCCCTGTTCGCGCTGTGGGCGTCGAGTGATTTGCAAGGCATGCGTGGCTTCTCCTTCGGTGCAGGCACTGCGCCACGTATGTTCGGCGGGCTGCTGGTTGCCCTGTCTGCCGGCGTCGCGTTGACCGGCCTGATCACGGAGGGACCGGCGCTTGCCCATTATTCCTGGCGCGGGCCGCTGTTCGTGATGGCGGCGATCCTGTTCTTCGCGCTGGCGATCCGGCCGCTCGGCCTCGTGGTCACGGCTTTTGCCAGCTTCATGATCGCGGCGACGGGTTCGCACGAGACGCGCTGGCTGGAAGCGGCCATCGTCGGCGCCTGCCTGACGCTCGGCTGCGCAATCCTGTTCCCCTACGTGCTCGGGCTGCCGATGCCGATGTTTCCGCGTTTCCTGATCCAGTGAGGGCGTGATGGATATCTTTGCCAACCTCGCTCACGGCTTCGCCGTCGCGTTCTCCCCGATCAACCTCCTGATGTGCCTGATCGGCGCCCTCGTCGGCACGCTGGTCGGCGTTCTACCTGGCATCGGAACCATCGCGACCGTTGCCATGCTGCTGCCGATCACCTTCGGACTGCCGCCGGTGGGCGCGCTGATCATGCTCGCCGGCATCTATTACGGCGCGCAATATGGCGGTTCGACCACGTCGATCCTGGTCAACATACCCGGTGAGGCGACATCGGTCGTGACCGCCATCGACGGTCACCAGATGGCCAAGCAAGGCCGTGCCGGCCCGGCGCTGGCGATCGCCGCGATCGGCTCGTTCTTCGCCGGCTGCGTCGCGACCGTCTTGATCGCATTGCTTGGCGCACCGCTGACGAAACTCGCGCTGGCGTTCGGCCCGGCCGAATATTTCTCGCTGATGGTGCTCGGTCTGATCTTCGCGGTCGTGCTGGCCAAGGGCTCGGTGCTGAAGGCGATTGCGATGATCGTGTTCGGCCTCTTGCTGTCGATGGTCGGCTCTGACATCGAGACCGGCGCCTCGCGCATGGCCTTCAACATTCCGGAGCTCGCCGACGGACTCGGCTTTGCGACGGTGGCGATGGGTGTGTTCGGCTTCGCCGAGATCATCCGCAATCTCGACCACGGCGCCGAGATGAACCGCGACCTCGTGCAGCAGAAGATCACCGGCCTGATGCCCACCAGGAAGGACCTGGCCGATGCGACGCCGCCGATCCTGCGCGGCACCGTGCTCGGCTCGATCCTCGGTATCCTGCCTGGCGGCGGCGCGGTGATCGCGTCCTTCGCGGCCTATACGCTCGAGAAGAAGCTCTCAAAGACCCCGTCCCGGTTCGGCCGCGGCGCGATCGAGGGCGTGGCGGGACCGGAGAGTGCCAACAACGCCGCGGCACAGACCTCGTTCATTCCGCTGCTCACGCTCGGCATCCCGCCGAACGCGGTGATGGCGCTGATGGTGGGTGCCATGACCATCCATGGCATCGTGCCCGGTCCGCAGGTGATGCAGAAGCAGCCGGATCTCGTCTGGGGCATGATCGCCTCGATGTGGATCGGCAATCTGATGCTGATCATCATCAACCTGCCGCTGGTCGGAATCTGGGTGCGGCTCTTGCGCGTGCCGTACCGGCTGATGTTCCCCTCGATCGTGATCTTCTGCGCAATCGGCATCTATTCGGTGAACAACGCGCCGGTCGACGTCATCCTCGCCGGCGTGTTCGGTCTCGTCGGCTATTGGCTGATCAAGCACGATTTCGAGCCGGCGCCGTTGCTGCTCGGCATGGTGCTCGGACCGCTGATGGAGGAGAACCTGCGCCGGGCGCTGCTGATCTCGCGTGGCGACTGGAGCGTGTTCCTGACGCGTCCGTTGTCGGCGGTGCTGCTTGCGGTCGCGGCGAGCCTGCTTGTCCTGACGGTGCTCCCCGTGTTGCGCGCCAAGCGCGACGAGGTGTTCACCGAGTCCGAGAACTGAGGTCGCTCGCGCCCTGCGCCCGCGCCGCGCCCTGCGTCGGCACGCCGCATTCGGAAGTCGAATCGACTTGTGTTACGGCTTTGTGAAATGGAAATGCCGGCCTTTGGGCCGGCATTTTATTGTGTCCAAAGGGGGATCGCCATGACGTTCATTCGCGCGCTCGCAGGCGCATGTGCAGCAGCGATAGCATCGCTGGGCGCCTTTATCGCAACGGCTGAGGCGCAGACCTATCCGACGCGCAGCATTACCATGATCGTGCCCTTCGCGGCTGGCGGGCCGACTGACGTGATCTCACGGATCGTCACCGGGCACATGGCGCAGACGCTGGGGCAGAGCATCATCATCGAGAACGTCGTGGGTGCCGGCGGCACCACTGCCACGACGCGTGCAGCGCGTGCGGCCAATGATGGCTATACGCTGATCACCGGGCATATGGGCACGCATGCCGCCTCTGTGCCGCTCTATCCGAAGCTGGCCTATCAGCCCGAGAAAGACTTCGAGCCGATCGCCCTGCTGGCGGGCACGCCGATCCTGATCCTGGCGCGCAAGGACTTTCCGCCGAAGGACCTCAAGGAGTTCGTCACCTATGTGAAGGCGAATGCCGAGAAGGTGAACGCCGCGCATGCCGGCGTCGGCTCGGTTTCGCACGTCTCGTGCGAGCTTCTGCACTCGATCCTCGACATCAAGCCGGTCGGCGTGCCCTTCAACGGGACGGGACCTGCGATGAATGCGCTGGTGGCGGGTCAGGTCGACTACATGTGCGACCAGATCGTCAACGCCGTCCCGCAGATCAATGCCGGCACCATCAAGGCCTATGCGATCGCCACGGCCGAGCGCAACCCGTCGCTGCCGAACGTGCCGACCACGGCGGAAGCTGGCCTGCCGGCATTCCAGGCTCAGGCCTGGAACGCGATGTTCGCGCCCAAGGGAACCTCGCCTGCGATCGTGGCAAGTGTGAACGCCGCCGCCGTCAAGGCACTCGACGACGAGACTGTGAAGAAGCGCCTGCTCGAACTCGGCAGCGTCATCCCCGCGCCGAAGGACCGAACCCCGGAGGCGCTGGCGACCCTGGTCAAGAACGAGATCGCGAAGTGGAGCCCGGTGCTCAAGCCGGCAAATTAAGCGAAAGCGATCAAGGCGCTAGGCGAGGGGCGGAACGCTGAGTTTCGCCCCCTTGTCGTTTGTGCCGGGAACACTCACTTTTCCGGGTATAATCGACGGGGACAGCGAATCGCCGCTGTTGCAGCGCGGGGGCGGCCGCTAAGTTCGCCGCCTCCCCAAAGGCTCAGTCGCAACATGCACCAGTATCAGGACCTGCTCGAGCGGATTCTTTCAGACGGCGTCGAGAAGACCGACCGGACCGGCACCGGCACGCTCTCGGTGTTCGGCCATCAGATGCGCTTCAATTTGTCGGCCGGCTTCCCGATGCTGACAACCAAGCGGCTGCCGCTGAAGGCGATCGTGCATGAGCTGCTCTGGTTCCTGAAGGGCGACACCAACATCAAATATCTGCGCGACAACGGCGTCACGATCTGGGACGAGTGGGCGGACGCCAATGGCGATCTCGGTCCGGTCTACGGCCATCAGTGGCGCTCCTGGCCGACACCCGACGGCGGCAGCATCGACCAGATCGCCAAGGTCATCGACATGATCAAGCGCACCCCGGATTCGCGTCGGCTGATCGTGACCGCCTGGAATCCGGCGGACGTCGACAAGATGGCGCTGCCGCCTTGCCACCTGCTATTCCAGTTCTATGTCGCGAACGGCAAGTTGTCGTGCCAGCTCTATCAGCGTTCGGCGGACGTCTTCCTCGGCGTGCCCTTCAACATCGCATCCTACGCGCTGCTCACCATGATGGTCGCGCAAGTTACCGGCCTCAAGCCCGGCGACTTCGTGCACTCGCTCGGCGACACCCATCTCTATTCCAACCACCTGGAGCAGGCGCGGCTCCAGCTCAGCCGCGCACCTCGCGCGCTGCCGGTGATGCGGATCAACCCCGATGTGAAGGACATCTTCTCCTTCCGCTACGAAGACTTCGAGCTCGTCGGCTACGATCCGCATCCGCACATCAAGGCGGAAGTCGCGGTCTGACACCGATGTCGTCGACCATCCGCCGTGCGCAGCTCGGGGAGGCCGGGCTCGTCCTGTCCTTCATCCGCGAGCTCGCTGAGTACGAAAAGCTCACGCACGAGGTCGAGGCGACCGAGGCCGACATCGCCGACGCGCTGTTCGGCGAGCGGCCGCAGCTCTATTGCGCGATCGCGGAGTGGAACGGCGAGCCGGTCGGCTTCGCGGTGTGGTTTCTCAATTTCTCCACCTTCAGCGGCCGCCACGGCATCTATCTCGAAGATCTCTATGTGCGGCCGTCGCATCGGGGCAAGGGTCTCGGCAAGGCGCTGCTGGCCTATCTCGCCAGGGAATGCCTCGACAACGGCTGGTCGCGCCTGCAATGGGCGGTGCTCGACTGGAACGCACCCTCGATCGCGTTCTACAAATCGCTCGGCGCGGTCATGATGGACGACTGGACGCTGTGCCGCGTCACCGGGCCTGCGCTGACACAGCTTGCCGGGAGCTCTGCCTGATGGAGATCGTCTTCGTCGTCGCGATCGCGGAGAACGGCGTTATCGGCACGGGCAATGCCATGCCGTGGCGGTTGAAGTCCGATATGGCGCGCTTCAAGGCGCTGACCATCGGCAAGCCCGTGATCATGGGGCGCAAGACCTTCGAGACCCTGCGCCGGCCGCTGCCGGGCCGCACCAACATCGTGGTCACGCGCGATGCGGCCTATCGCGCCAATGGCGCCATCGTCACGACGTCGCCAGCGGATGCCGGTGCGGTCGCGCTTGGCGATGCCCTGCGGCGTTCGGTCACTGAGATCGCGGTGATCGGCGGCGCCGAGATCTTCCGGCAATGGCTGGATCGCGCCGATCGTCTCGAAATTACCGAAGTGCACACGCGCCCCGAAGGCGACACGCATTTCGACATCGACAAGGCGGAATGGGACGAGGTTGAACGCATCCGCCACCCTGCCGGCCCCGACGACAGCGCCGACGTCTCCTATGTGACATATCGTCGGCGGCGCGGCCATTAACCGCTTTCGTCAATGTTTACATTGACTTTTTCGTGCCCGAGCATAGCTCGGAAGACGGTCAGGGCTGCGTTGTAAGGGACTTGCCTGTCCCCTATAAAGCCGGACCGGACAAAGCGGGCGGGGGCAATTCCACCCTGCCGAGGAGAGCGTCGAATGCCGTGGAAGAATCAGGGCGGTGGCCCATGGGGCTCGGGTCCAAAGGGGCCATGGGGCTCGGGCCCGCAACCGGTCGGGCCGAGGCCGCCGGATCTGGAAGACCTTCTGCGGCGCGGCCAGGACCGCCTCCAGCAGATCATGCCGGGCGGCTATTTCTCCGGCATCGGCATCACGCTGATCATCCTGCTGATCGTCGCATTCTGGCTGCTGTCGGGCTTCTTCCGCGTGCAGTCCGAAGAGCTCGGCGTCGTGCTGCGCTTCGGCAAGCATGTCCGCACCGTGCAGCCCGGCCTGAACTATCATCTGCCCTATCCAATCGAGACAGTGCTGCTGCCCAAGGCGCTGCGCGTCAACACCATCTCCGTCGGCATGACGCTGATCGACGATCCGGCGCGGCGCGGCCGCTCCATTCGCGACGTGCCTGAAGAGAGCCTGATGCTGACCGGCGACGAAAACATCGTCGACGTTGACTTCACCGTGCTCTGGCGCATCAAGCCGGACGGCATCGGCGAATTCCTCTTCAACATCCAGAATCCCGAAGGTACCGTGAAGGCGGTCTCCGAGAGCGCGATGCGTGAGGTGATCGGCCGTTCGCAGATCCAGCCGATCCTGACCGGCGCCCGCAACACGATCGAGCAGCGTGTGCAGGAGCTGATCCAGAAGACCCTCGACAGCTACGGCGCAGGCATTCTCATCACCCAGGTGCAGATGCAGAAGGTCGATCCGCCGGCGCAGGTGATCGACGCCTTCCGCGACGTGCAGGCGGCCCGTGCCAATCTCGAGCAGCTGCAAAACGAGGCGCACACTTACGCCAACCAGGTCGTGCCGCAGGCGCATGGACGGGCAGCCAAGATCCTCCAGGACGCCGAGGGCTACAAGGAGCAGGCGGTTGCCGAGGCCAAGGGCCAGAGCGCGCGCTTCCTGAAGGTGTACGAGGAATACAAGAAGGCGCCCGACGTGACGCGAGAACGGATTTATCTGGAGACGATGGAGCGCGTGCTCGGCGGCGCCGACAAGCTCGTCTATGACGGTGGCCCCTCAGGCCAAGGCGTCGTGCCCTATCTGCCGCTTCCCGAACTGGCGCCCAAACGGACACCCGGTCCGCAGTCGAGCGGAGCAAGCCGATGAGGTCTCCGGTTACAGGTTTCGTCACGCTGATCGGGCTGCTCCTGGTCCTGATCGTGGCCTACATGTCGCTGTTCACGGTGCAGCAGACCGAGCAGACGATCGTGCTCCAGTTCGGCAGGCCGGTCGACGTCGTCACCGCGCCCGGCCTGCATTTCAAGGCGCCGTGGAATTCGGTGATCAACATCGACAAGCGGATCCTAGACCTGGAGAACCCGTCGCAGGAGGCGATCGCCTCCGACCAGAAGCGGCTCGTGGTCGACGCCTTTGCGCGCTACCGCATCAAGGATGCGCTGCGCTTCTATCAGAGCGTCGGCTCGATCCAGGCCGCCAACATCCAGCTCACCACGCTCCTGAACGCGGCGCTGCGCCGCGTGCTCGGCGAGGTCACGTTCATCAACGTGGTGCGCGACGACCGCGAGAAGCTGATGCTGCGCATCCGCGACCAGCTCGACCGCGAGGCCGACGGCTACGGCATTCAGGTCGTCGACGTCCGGATCCGCCGCGCCGATCTGCCGGAGCAGAACAGCCAGGCGGTCTATCTGCGCATGAAGACGGAGCGTGAGCGCGAGGCCGCCGAGTTCCGGGCACAGGGTGGCCAGAAGGCCCAGGAGATCAAGTCCAAGGCCGACCGCGAGGCGACCGTCATCGTCGCGGAGGCCAATTCGCAGGCCGAGCAGACCCGCGGCGCGGGCGATGCCGAGCGCAACCGCCTGTTTGCGGAGGCCTACGGCAAGGACGCCGACTTCTTCGCCTTCTACCGGTCGATGACGGCCTATGAGAACGGGCTGCGTGCCAACGACACCCGCTTCCTGCTGCGGCCGGATTCGGATTTCTTCCGGTACTTCGGTAACCCGTCCGGCAAGACGGCAACCGAGACGCCGACGAAGCCGTAAGCTAGACAAGGGCGGCGGATTTCGCCGCCCTTTGTCCAGACAAGAACAGCATAACGGGAGGTTCCATTCCGATGAGGTCCATTGCGTTCGCCGACTTCCTCATCGGCCTAGGCATCCTGTTCGTGCTCGAAGGCTTGATGTTCGCAGCCAGTCCGAACTGGATGCGCAAAGCCATGAAAAGCGCCATCGCCACTCCGGACAACATCCTGCGGGCGGTCGGGATTGCCTCGGCCGTGGCCGGACTGGTCCTGATCTGGGTTATGCGTCGGCCGATTTAGGGCTTCGGCCAACGCCAAAGTGAAGGCGCCAGACTGGTTTTCGCCGTATTATCGGGCTCTTGAGGCCCGTGAAGCTCCGCGCTTGCGCCGTGCCCCCGTTCGAGCGCAGTCTGGCGCCAAATCCCTTTGTCTGGAGATCACAATGACCGCTGCCACCATTGCCCCGTCCCGCTCGCGCCGCCGCGTGCGACTTGGTGTGCGAATTGGGCTGGCCGCGCTCGCCGTCGGTGCTTTCAGCGCGTTCGGCACGCCGGCCCATGCGCGCGGACCGGATGGCATCGCCGACGTCGCCGAGAAGGTGATCGACGCGGTCGTCAACATCTCGACCTCGCAGACGGTCGAGGCCAAGGGGGGCGGCAGCAACACCATGCCGCAACTGCCGCCCGGCTCGCCGTTCGAGGAGTTCTTTGACGACTTCTTCAAGAACCGCCGGGGTCCCGGCGGCGGCAGCAAGGGCGGCGAGCGCGGCGACAACAACCCGCCGCGCAAGACCAACTCGCTCGGAAGCGGCTTCATCATCGACACGGCGGGCGTCGTCGTCACCAACAACCACGTCATTGCGGATGCCGACGAGATCCACGTCATCCTCAACGACGGCACCAAGATCAAGGCCGAGCTGGTCGGCGTCGACAAGAAGACCGATCTCGCCGTGCTCAAGATCAAGCCGCCGAAGCCGCTGGTCGCGGTGAAGTTCGGCGATAGCGACAAGCTGCGCCTCGGCGACTGGGTGGTCGCGATCGGCAATCCCTTCAGTCTCGGTGGTACGGTGACGGCCGGCATCGTCTCGGCCAAGAACCGCGACATCTCCTCCGGGCCGTACGACAGCTACATCCAGACCGACGCCTCCATCAACCGCGGCAATTCCGGTGGTCCGCTGTTCAACCTCGACGGCGACGTCATCGGCGTCAACACGCTGATCATCTCGCCGTCCGGCGGCTCCATCGGCATCGGCTTCGCCGTGCCGTCGAAGACGGTGGTGGGCGTCGTCGACCAGCTCCGCCAGTTCGGCGAGCTGCGCCGCGGCTGGCTCGGCGTGCGCATCCAGAGCGTCACCGACGAGATCGCCGAAAGCCTCAACATCAAGCCCGCGCGCGGTGCGCTGGTCGCCGGCGTCGACGACAAGGGCCCGGCCAAGCCCGCCGGGATCGAGCCCGGCGACGTCGTCGTCAAGTTCGACGGCAAGGACGTCAAGGACCCGAAGGACCTGTCCCGCGTCGTCGCCGACACCGCGGTCGGCAAGGAGGTCGACGTCGTCATCATCCGCAAGGGCCAGGAAGAGATCAAGAAGGTCACGCTCGGCCGCCTCCAGGATCCCGACAAGGTGCAGGCGGCGGTGAAGACCGACGAGCCGGCGCCGGAGAAGCCGGTGACGCAGAAGGCGCTCGGCCTCGATCTCGCAGCGCTGAGCAAGGATCTGCGTACGCGCTACAAGATCAAGGAGAGCGTCAAGGGCGTGGTCGTCACCAATGTTGACGCCAATTCGGACGCCGCCGAGAAGCGTCTGTCCGCCGGCGACGTCATCGTCGAGGTGGCGCAGGAGGCGGTGTCGAGCGGCGCCGACATCCAGAAGCGGGTCGACCAGCTCAAGAAGGACGGCAAGAAATCGGTGCTGCTGCTGGTCTCGAACGGCGACGGCGAGCTGCGGTTTGTCGCGCTGAGCGTGCAGTAGGAAAGGCACGGTCCTGTAGGGTGGGCAAAGCGAAGCGTGCCCACCATCTTTCTACCCTCGCGGCAACAAGGGTGGGCACGGCGCAAGGGCGCGTTTGCCCACCTACGGCTGCTGAGCGTGCAGCAAGGGCGGCTAGCCCTCCACGAACTCGTCGCGCCGATACCCCTGCGCATAAAGCAGCGCAGTGAGATCGCCGTGATCGATCCGCGCCGCCGCAGCCGCCGCCACGGCGGGCTTGGCGTGATAGGCCACACCCAGCCCCGCGGCCTGGATCATCGCGAGATCGTTGGCGCCGTCGCCGACCACGACCGAGTCGATGTCGTCGAGATCGAACGATTCCATCAGGTCCACCAGCGTCGCGAGCTTCGCGGCGCGGCCCAGGATCGGTTCCTTCACTTCGCCGGTGAACTTGCCGTCGCGCACGACGAGCTCGTTGGCGCGGTTCTCCTGGAAGCCGATCTTGGCGGCGACCGCGCGCGTGAACAAAGTAAAGCCGCCGGAGACGAGGCAGGTGTAGGCGCCGTTCGCGCGCATGGTCGCGACCAGCTCGCGGCCGCCCGGCGTCAGCGTGATGCGCTTGGCCAGCACCTCGTCGACCGCGCTGGCCGGCAGGTCCTTGAGCAGCGCGACGCGCTCGCGCAGCGCCGGCTCGAACTCGATCTCGCCGCGCATCGCACGCTCGGTGATGCCTGCGACATGCGCCTTGACCCCGACGAAATCGGCGAGCTCGTCGATGCATTCCTGGCCGATCATGGTGGAATCCATGTCGGCGAGAAAAAGCTTCTTGCGCCTGGAGCCAACAGGCTGCACGACGATGTCGATGGGCAGGTCGCCGCGGAGCTCGCGCAACCGCTGCTCGATGGCGTGGCGGTCGCCTGCGAGGTTACTGTCGGCGCCGAAGGGGATGTCGACCGCAACCCCGTCGAACAGCCAGTGCGCGGGCGCCGCCTGCGGCAGCACGGCGCGGGCGCCGTCGACGATGGTCGAGTCGAGCGCGGGATTGTCAGGATTGCAGATCAGCGTGGCGACGAGGGACATTTGAGGTTTTCGTGAGCGAGGGGCATTCGAGCAAGGCCGTGCTTATCGCAGGCCCGACCGCCAGCGGCAAGTCGGCGCTGGCGCTCGAGCTTGCGCTCGCCGCCGGCGGCGTCGTCATCAATGCCGATTCCATGCAGGTCTATCGTGACCTCCGCATCATCACGGCGCGGCCGACCGCGGCGGACGAGGCGCTCGTGCCGCATCGGCTCTATGGCCACGTCGATGCCGCCGTGAATTTCTCGGCCGGTGCCTGGGTAAGCGATGCCGCGAAGGCGCTCCATGAGGCGAGGGCGCAGCGACGTCTGCCGATCTTCATCGGCGGCACCGGGCTCTATTTCAAGGCACTGACCACAGGTCTCTCCGTGGTGCCGCCGATCCCCGCCGAGCTGCGCGAGGACGTGCGCGCGCGGCTGGAGCGGAACGGCGTCGAGGCGCTGCACGCGGAACTCGCAGCCCGCGATCCGCGCGCGGCAGAGCGATTGAACCTGCGCGACCGCACCCGCATCGCCCGCGCGCTCGAGGTGATCGAGGCAACCGGCCGTTCGCTGCTCGATTGGCACTGCGAGGGACAGCCACCGCTGCTGCCCAAGGACAGTTTTCGTGCGATCTTCCTCGCGCCCGGGCGTGACGAGCTCTATGCCCGCATCGATGCTCGTTTCGATGCCATGTTGGGCGCCGGCGCGCTCAAGGAGGTCGAGCGGCTCGCCGCCAGGCATCTCGATCCGCTGCTGCCGGCCATGAAGGCCCATGGCGTGCCGTCCTTGATCCGGCATCTGCGCGGCGAGCTCAGCCTGGAGGAGGCCGCCAGCATCGGCCGCGGCGATACCCGCCACTACGCTAAGCGGCAATTCACCTGGTTCCGGCACCAGCTGCCCGACTTCGAATGGGTCCGGCCGGAGGAGGCGAGGGGATGGCTCGCGGCGATCGTGACCGCGGAGCGGGACCTTGATTGACGCGCTTTTGTGCCAGGTTCCCGAATTTACCTCTCGCCGAACCCGGGGAACACCGTTACACTGCCAAAATCGCGCGGGAACGGCCGCATTGCCTTGACATCCAGGCTTTGGCCGCTATGTTTTGCGCAACCTTTGGGAAGCCGAGCGCCCGCCATGCGTAACATTATTACCAAACTCCTTATCGCCGTCGTACCCAGGCACACCGCCGGGGGTGGCTAGCTGCCATCCACATGACAGGCGGTGTGCATGGGCCCTCTTCGGGGCCTTTTTTATTTCCCGAACCCGACACGAACGAAGCCGCTGACAACAGCGCATCCGGAGCAAGCCAATGAGCGACAAGAGCCACGATCCGAACCAGATGACCGGCGCAGCGATGATCGTCCGCGCACTCATCGATCACGGCGTGACCGACATTTTCGGCTATCCCGGCGGCGCGGTGCTTCCGATCTACGACGAGATCTTCCAGCAGAGCGAGGTCCAGCACATCCTGGTCCGCCACGAGCAGGGCGCGGGCCATGCCGCCGAAGGCTATGCGCGCTCGACCGGCAAGCCGGGCGTTGCGCTGGTGACCTCCGGCCCCGGCGCCACCAACATGGTGACGCCGCTGACGGACGCGCTTATGGACTCGATCCCGCTGGTCTGCATCTCCGGCCAGGTGCCGACGCATCTGATCGGCAACGATGCGTTCCAGGAATGTGACACCGTCGGCATCACGCGCCCCTGCACCAAGCACAACTGGCTCGTGCGCGACGTCAACGATCTCGCAAAGGTGCTGCATGAGGCCTTCTACGTCGCAACCTCGGGCCGTCCGGGCCCGGTGCTGGTCGACGTCCCCAAGGACGTGCAGTTCGCCACCGGCACCTATCATCCGCCGCGCAAATCGGACGTGCACCGCTCCTACGCGCCGCGCCTGAAGGGCGATGCGACGCAGATCCGTAAAGCGGT
The DNA here is from genome assembly GCF_024585265.1 of Bradyrhizobium sp. WBAH42. Classification (NCBI taxonomy): domain Bacteria; kingdom Pseudomonadati; phylum Pseudomonadota; class Alphaproteobacteria; order Hyphomicrobiales; family Nitrobacteraceae; genus Bradyrhizobium; species Bradyrhizobium sp. WBAH42. Next base: position 7,157,287 of record NZ_CP036533.1, on the reverse strand, counting down.
CTCGCTGCTCGCGAATGCCAAGCGTCCCGTGATCTACAGCGGCGGCGGCGTGATCAATTCCGGCCCCGAGGCGACCAAGCTGTTGCGCGAGCTGGTCGAGGTCACCGGTTTTCCGATCACCTCGACGCTGATGGGCCTCGGCGCCTATCCGGCGTCGGGCAAGAACTGGCTCGGCATGCTCGGCATGCACGGCACCTACGAGGCTAACATGACCATGCATGATTGCGACGTCATGCTGTGCGTCGGCGCGCGCTTCGACGATCGCATCACCGGCCGCGTCGATGCGTTCTCGCCGGGCTCGAAGAAGATCCACATCGACATCGATCCGTCCTCGATCAACAAGAACATCCGGGTCGACGTGCCGATCATCGGCGATTGCGGCAACGTCCTCGGCGACATCCTCCAGGTGTTCAAGGCGGAGGCGAAGAAGCCCGACATCAGGTCGTGGTGGCAGCAGATCGCGCAATGGCGCGCCCGTAACTCGCTCTATTACAAGAAGAGCAACGACGTCATCCTGCCGCAGCACGCGATCCAGAGCCTGTTCGAAGCGACGCGCGGCAAGGATACCTACATCACGACCGAGGTCGGCCAGCATCAGATGTGGGCGGCGCAGTTCTACGGCTTCGAGGAGCCACATCGCTGGATGACCTCGGGCGGTCTCGGCACGATGGGCTACGGCCTGCCGGCCGCGGTCGGCGTTCAGGTGGCGCACCCGGACAGCCTCGTCATCGACATTGCGGGCGATGCCTCGGTGCAGATGACGATGCAGGAGATGTCGACGGCGGTTCAGTACGAGCTGCCGATCAAGATCTTCATTCTGAACAACCAGTACATGGGCATGGTGCGCCAGTGGCAGCAGCTGCTGCACGGCAACCGGCTGTCGCATTCCTATTCGGAGGCGCTGCCGGACTTCGTCAAGCTCGCGGAGGCCTACGGCGCCGTCGGCCTCCAGGTGCACAAACCGGCCGATCTCGATGGCGCCATCAAGGAGATGATCTCGGTCAAGCGCCCGGTGCTGTTCGACTGCCGTGTCGCGGCACTCGAAAACTGCTTCCCGATGATCCCCTCCGGCAAGGCACATAACGAGATGCTGCTGCCGGAGCAGGCCAACGACGAGGCCACCGCGAAGGCATTCGCCGGCGGCAAGGCGCTGGTCTGAGGCCATGTTCGACCTGAGGGAGCTCGAGCGCGCACACGCGATCGTGGGGCAGGCGGTGCCGGCAACGCCGGCGCATGCCTGGCCTTTGCTCGCAGGTCGGCTCGGCACCGAGGTCGTGGTGAAGCACGAGAACCACACGCCGATCGGCGCCTTCAAGGTGCGCGGCGGCCTCGTCTATCTCGAACGGCTGAAGCGGGAGCGGCCGAACACGCCGGGTATCATCTCGGCGACGCGCGGCAATCACGGCCAGAGCCTCGCCTTTGCCGCGAGCCGGCACGGCGTGCCCGCGGTGATCTATGTGCCGCGCGGCAACTCGGTCGAGAAGAACCGCGCGATGAAGGCCTTCGGTGCCGAACTCGTCGAACACGGCGAGGACTTTCAGGCGGCACGCGAGGAAGCCGAGCGTCGCGCGCAGTTCGCCGGGCTCCACATGGTGCCCTCGTTCCACCCGGATCTTGTTCTTGGCGTTGCGACCTACGCTCTCGAACTATTCCGCGCAGTGCCCGACCTCGACGTCCTCTATGTGCCGATCGGGCAGGGCTCCGGCATCTGCGGCTGCATCATGGCGCGCGACCTGCTCGGCCTGAAGACCGAGATCGTCGGCGTACAGTCGACGGAAGCGCCGTCCTATGCGCTGTCGTTCGCGGCCGGAAAAATCGTGACGACCGAGACCAGCAACACGCGCGCCGACGGCATGGCAACGCGCATCCCCGACGAGGATGCGTTCGCGCTGATCCGCAAGGGCGCCTCGCGCATCGTAGAGGTCACCGACGACGAGGTCGCCGCCGCGATCCGCGCCTACTGGACCGATACGCATAATCTCGCCGAAGGCGCCGGCGCAGCCGCGCTGGCCGCGGCGCTGCAGGAAAAGAGCAAGCTGAAGGGCAGGCGCGTCGGTCTCGTGCTGTCCGGCGGCAATATCGATTTCGATCTGTTCCGCTGTTGGGTCGGGACGGACGCGCCAGCGATGGCGTGACGGAGAGACAAGAGGGGACGACAATGAACCAGCCCGCATCCGCCTATTTCATCGAGGACCGTCACGATCCCAACGAGACGCATACGCTTGCGGTGCTCGTGCAGAACGAGCCGGGCGTGCTCGCGCGCGTCATCGGCCTGTTCTCGGGGCGCGGCTACAACATCGAGAGCCTCACGGTCTCGGAGACCGAGGCTCAGAAGCACCTCTCTCGGATCACCATCGTCACCACGGGCACGCCGATGGTGATCGCGCAGATCAAGAACCAGCTCGACCGCATGATCCCGGTGTATCAGGTCGTCGACATGACCCAGACCAAGCGCTCGATCGAGCGCGAGCTGGCGATGGTGAAAGTGCGCGGACAGGGCGAGCATCGGGTCGAGGCGCTCCGGCTGGCGGATGCGTTCCGCGCCCGGGTGATCGACGCCACCACCGAGAGCTTTGTGTTCGAGATCACAGGCAATACGGACAAGATCAATCAATATATCGACCTGATGCGCCCGCTCGGCCTCGTCGAGGTGTCGCGCACCGGCGTTGCCGCGATCGGCCGCGGGCCTGAAGGGATGTGAGCCATGCTGGCGCGCGACTGGTACTACAACGAGCGGAACCGGATGGGGATCGAGCCCGCTGTGGCCTCGATCTACGACAACCATGACGATGCCGATCTGCGGGCGCGCGCCGCGCTGAAGATGCTCGGGGTCCAGCGTGGCTGGCGCATCGCCGATATCGGCTGCGGCAACGGCGTACTCGCCACCGAGGCGGCGTTGATGGGCGCCGACGTCGACGCCATCGACATTTCGCCGGCAATGCTGGCGTTGGCCGAGATCTATGCCCGCGACCGCAAGGCACCGGTGCGCACCCAATCCGCCGGCCTGCTCAGCTTCGCCTACCGGCCCGAATCCTACGATCTCATCGTCAGCGAGTTCACGCTGCACCATCTGCCGGATTTCTGGAAGGCGGTGGCGATGTCGCGGATTTTTCGCGCGCTCAAGCCCGGAGCGACGTTTTATCTCCGTGATATTGTTTACTCATCGATGCCTGACGCGATCGAGCGTGACGTCGAGCAATGGGCCGACTTCCAGATCAAGAACCACGATTTCTCCCGCGAGGGCGTGGTGACCCACATGCGCGACGAATATTCCACCTTCGGCTGGGTGATGGAGCGGATGCTGACCGACGTCGGCTTCACCCTGGTCGCGGCCGACTACCACGCGCCGATGCACGGCACCTATCTGCTGCGGAAACCGAAAGCCGGCGAGCAAGGCTAGACCAGAACAATAAACAGGGCTGCACGACAAGGCAGAACCGGAAACAACAATGAAGCCGGCCGACATCCTCATCGCCGTCATGGTGGCGATCATCTGGGGGCTTGCCTTCGTGGCGAGCCGGATCGCGCTCGACGAGCTTTCGCCGGAGCTGATGACGGCGTTGCGCTTCACCATTGCGGCGATGCCGTGCCTGTTCATCCGTAAGCCCAAAATTGCTTGGTCGCTGCTGATCGCAATCAGCTTCACGCTGTTCCTCGGCCAGTTCCTGTCGCAGGCCTACGGCATCGCCCATGGCGTCCCGGTGGGCCTCACCTCCGTCGTCGTGCAGAGCCAGGCGCTGTTCACGATCGGCTTTGCCGCGATCCTATTCGGCGAACGTCCGACGCCGGTGCAGACGCTCGGCGTCGCCATCGCCGCGGCTGGCTTGCTGATGATCTGCGGCACCGTCGGCTATGATTTCAGCGTTGCCGCCTTCGCGGTGCTGATGATCTCGCCGCTCAGCTTCGCCATCGGCAATCTGCTGCTTCGTGGCGCGCGCGGCGTGCCGATGTTCGACCTGTTTGCCTGGCTCTGCCTCGCCTCGGCCGTGCCGCTGTTCGTGCTGGCGCTGCTCGCCAACGGGCCGGCGTCGACCTGGACGTCGCTGACGCACATGTCGCTGGCATCGGCGCTCTGCATGCTGATGCTCGGCGGCATCTCGACCAGCATCGCCTATTGGCTGTGGGGCCGCCTCTTGCGCGACTACCCGGCTGCGCAAGTCGTGCCGTTCGCGCTGCTGGTGCCGTTCGTGGGCTCGGCGGCCTCCAGCATCGTGTTTGGCGAACGGTTCGGGCCGCTTCGCCTCGCCGGCATGCTGACCGTGATTGGCGGTATCACCGTGATGGTGCTGGCGAAGCGCCCGCAAGTTCTGCCGAAGACTGCGTGAGGTGATGATGACCTACTCGCTGTTCTATGCCTTCCTCGTCTTCATGGTCGTGATGTACTTCACGCCCGGGCCGAACAACATCATGCTGCTGTCCTCCGGCCTGACCTACGGCTTCCGGCGCACCATCCCGCACATCGTCGGCATCGTGCTCGGCTTCGCCTTCATGGTCGCCGCGGTCGGCCTCGGGCTCGGCTCGGTGTTCCTGGCCTATCCGATCCTCCAGACCATCCTGAAATATGCAGGCGCCGCCTACCTGATTTACCTGGCTGCCGCGATCGCCATGGCCGGTCCGGCAAAGCCGGGCGAGGAGAATGGCCGCGGCCCCATGACCTTCTGGGGCGCGGCGATGTTCCAATGGATCAACGCCAAGGGCTGGGTGATCGTGATCGGCACCATCACCGCCTATGCGGCGATCGCCCAATTCCCGATCAACATCGCCATTCAGACTGTGATCAGCCTGATCGTCGGCACGGTCTCGACCGTAGTCTGGGCCCTGTTCGGCTCCGCATTGCGGCCGGTCCTGACCTCCGAGCGGCTGGTCCGCGCCTTCAACATCCTGATGGCGATCCTGCTGCTGGCCTCCCTCTACCCCGTTTTCATGGATGCATGATGTCGCGGATTTCCATGCAGAAACGGGTTTCCCTCAGGGCTGAAAATGCTCTAGACAGCCCCCGAAATCCGCAAATTTCACCCTTCGGACACTGACCATTGGCCGATTTCGGCCCTGAACGAGGAAACGACCTATGCGTGTTTATTACGATCGCGACGCCGACCTGAACCTGATCAAGGGCAAGAAGGTCGCCATCGTCGGCTATGGCAGCCAGGGCCACGCCCATGCGCTCAACCTGAAGGATTCCGGCGTCAAGGAAGTCGCCATTGCGCTGCGCAAGGGTTCGGCCTCGGCCAAGAAGGCGGAAGCTGCCGGCTTCAAGGTGCTCGAGGTTGCGGAAGCCGCCAAATGGGCCGACCTCGTCATGATGCTGACCCCGGACGAGCTCCAGGGCGACATCTATCGCGAGCACCTGCACGACAACATGAAGAAGGGCGCCGCCCTGGTGTTCGCCCACGGCCTCAACGTCCACTTCAACCTGCTCGATCCGCGTGCAGACCTCGACGTGCTGATGATCGCGCCGAAGGGCCCCGGCCACACCGTGCGCTCGGAATATCAGCGCGGCGGCGGCGTGCCCTGCCTGATCGCGATCGCCAAGGACGTCTCGGGCAACGCCCATGACCTCGGCCTGTCCTACGCCTCCGCCATCGGCGGCGGCCGCGCCGGCATCATCGAGACCACCTTCAAGGAAGAGTGCGAGACCGACCTGTTCGGCGAGCAGGTGGTGCTCTGCGGCGGCCTGGTCGAGCTGATCAAGGGCGGCTACGAGACCCTGGTCGAAGCCGGCTACGCGCCGGAGATGGCCTATTTCGAGTGCCTGCACGAAGTGAAGCTGATCGTCGACCTGATCTATGAAGGCGGCATCGCCAACATGAACTACTCGATCTCCAACACCGCCGAGTACGGCGAGTACGTCACCGGCCCGCGCATCATCACCGACGAGACCAAGAAGGAGATGCGCAAGGTTCTGGCCGACATCCAGGGCGGCAAGTTCGCCCGCGACTGGATGCTCGAGAACAAGGTCAACCAGACCTCGTTCAAGGCGACCCGCGCCAAGCTCGCGGCGCACCCGATCGAGGAAGTCGGCGCGAAGCTGCGCGACATGATGCCCTGGATCAAGAAGGGCGCGCTGGTCGACAAGAGCAAGAACTAAGCCGTTGTGCTCCGGACGCGCTCAGCACCTTGGTGATGCGCTGCTGATCCGGGGCCCGGCGCGGCTCCTGCGTCCCGGCTCTGCGCTGCGCTTGTCCGGGACGCGAGCGCAACGAGCTTCGCTCGCCAAGCCAAATCGTGAACCTTTGCCGTTCTAATTCGAGCGAGATCGCAAACAGCGATCTCGCTCTTTTCGTCTTGCGCGAGACATTGCTGGGTCGTTCGAGCTCCAAGCCGCACGCCCGCCGTCCCGCGGCCCACGCCGGCGGTATCACCACGGCGAACGTCGCCCTGGCCCTGATCGATGCTGCGCTGCAACTAAAAGCACGGAGCGGAGATCTCCGTCCGCGATGCTGCGCGCCGGTCCGCGGCGTCGTCCGCACTTGCCGAGCCGCGACGTCCCGAGCGCCGAGGATGGCGCAGGCGAAGCGGTGCTAGACCAGTTCATCGCCGGAATAGCGAAGCGCTGGGGCATGCGTCGCAGCCCACTAACAATAAGCGAAGGTCGGACCCCGCCGCGCGTTGCCTGTCCTTGACCGTTCCGTTACAGTTTTATGACACGGTGCAGGCTTCCGGCTGCTCCGGAGGCCTTGGCCGCTATCGGGCCGGCCAGGCTTGGCATCACCCCGCCGGACCAGAAGTTGCGTGTCGTCGATGGCGTCCGCGCCCAATCCAGGCCCTTCTGCTACCACCGCCGTGCTGGCGAGCGTCGCCGCACTCGGCATCTGGCGGCTGCTCGCGGTTGCGGCGCCGCATCTGGCCGCGCTCGCACTGATGTACGAGACCGAGACCGATTTCGGCTCGCGCCTGTCCTTCGCGCTGGCCTGGGGCATCCTCAACTTCTTCTGGATCGTGCTGCTGCGGCGGCCGGCGCTGTCGGGCGCGCTGTCGCTGACCATGGTCGTCGTGCTGGTGCTGCTGTCGCGGCTCAAGCACGACGTCGTGCAGATGACGGTCAACTTCATAGACCTGATGATGATCGACCGCGACACCGTCGCGTTCCTGTTCACGATCTTTCCGAATTTGCGCTGGTCGGTGATCCTGGCCGGTCTCGTCACGCTGCCGCTGATGTACGCGCTGTGGTGGCTCGATCCGTTCCGCATCCGCCGCCTGCCGGCGCTCGCCTGCAAGCTCGCCTGCCTTGCCGCCCTGGTCGGCTATTCGCTCTATCACCCGGACGAGGCCTGGCGCGGCTATTACGACGACGGTTATCTCTCGAAATTCTTCCGCTCGGGCGTCACGTCCGTCTCCGACTTTGCGCGGTACGGCTTCATGGAGGCGGCTGCCTCGACCAACGAGCGGCTCAACATGCCGCTGGTCGATGCCTGCCACCCCGCGGGCCGCCGGCCCAACATCATCATGATCCATGATGAATCGAGTTTCGATATCCGCGCCGCCCAGGGCATCAAGGTGCCGCCGCGCTATGGCGACCATTTCAAATCGTGGGACGGCAAGCAGCGCACGTTCCTCGCCGAGAGCAATGGCGGCCCGAGCTGGTTCACCGAATACAACGTGCTCGCAGGGCTCTCCTCGCGCTCGTTCGGCCGCTTCGCCTATTTCGTCACGCGCATCGCCTCGAGCCGGGTCGAGCGCGGCCTGCCGCTGGCACTGCGCCGCTGCGGCTATGACACGCTGTCGCTCTATCCCGCCCATGGCGGCTTCATGGCCGCGCGCAGCTTCCAGATGACGACGGGAATCGAGCGCTTCCTCGATTCCAAGGATCTCGGCGCCAAGGATGTCGAGCCCGACAGCTTCTTCTACGACAAGGCGCTGCAGCTGATCGGCCAGCAGCCGCCGAACAAGCCGCTGTTCACCTTCATCTATCTCGGTGCCAACCACTTCCCCTGGGAGACCCGCTTCCGTCCCGATCTGCTGCCGAACTGGCGCGCGCCGGGCAACGTGCCGTCCATCGACGAATATCTGCGCCGGCAGGCCATGAGCGCCGAGCAGTACAAGGCGTTCGTTGCCGGTTTGAAGAAGACCTTTCCCGGCGAGCCCTTCCTGATCGTGCGCTATGGCGATCATCAGCCGGAATTTGCGCCTGCCATCCTCGAGCCCGGGCTCGACGAGGGCGCGATCGGCAAGAAGCTCGACGCCTACGATCCGCGCCTCTACGCGACCTATTATGCGATCGACGCCGTCAATTTCGAGCCGGTTGGAAGCCAGGCCGTGATGGACACGATCGACGGCCCCTATCTGCCGCTGGTGATTCAGGAAGCCGCCGGCATCCCGCTCGACCCCTCCTTTGCCGAGCAGAAAGAGATCATGCTCCGCTGCAAAGGCATCTTCTACGGCTGCAAGGATGGCGCCGAGGCGCGGCGGCTGAACCGGCTGCTGATCGATGCCGGAATGATCCGGGGATTGTAGCCGGCCTATCGCTTGCCGACTTTTTCCCACAACCACTTCGCCACAGCATCGGGCGATGAATTCGCATCATTGCCGCTGGCGCGCAGGTTCGCTTCGCGCATGGTGGCGATGTCGATCTTGCCGAGCAATGGCTTGAGCGCCGCCTGCAGTCGCTCGTCGCCGGCGCGCTTCGGCGCGAGCAGCAGGATCGCATCGTAGGGCGGGATCGCGTTTTTGGGATCGTCGAGCGTTGTGAGCTCGTATTTGGCGATCAAGCCGTCGCTGGTGTAGCCGGCGATGACGTCGACCTCGCCGCTGGCGACGGCCGCATACATGAAGTCCGGTTGCATCTGGCGCTGGGCGCGGAACTGCAGCCCATAGGCCTTCTGCAGGGCGGCCCATTCGGGGCGCGAGAAGAATTCGTAGTCGCCTGCAATCGACAGCGTCGCCGCATGTGCGGCGAGATCGCCGATGGTTCGGATGCCGAGCGCCTCGGCGCGCCGTCTTGGCATCACCAGCGCATAGGCATTCTCGAAGCCGAGCTCGCCGAGCAGGGTGATGTTGTCCTTGGCGAGCGCCGTCTTCAATTCCGCCACCAGCTCGGCGCGCGGCCTCATGTCGGTGCGATGCAGCTGGTTTGCCCAGAGCGTGCCGGAATAATCGACATAGAGATCGATGTCGCCGGCCTTCAGCGCCCCGAAGATCACGCTGGAGCCGAGCCCGGAGCGCGCCGTCCCGGACAGACCGGCGGCCTGGAGGCGGTCCCTCATCAACGCCGACAGCACATATTGCTCCGCGAAGGTTTTGGCGCCGACCACATAGCCCGACGCCGAGCGTCCCATCGTCGGCACCAGCGTTGCTGCGACCAGCGCCGCGATTCCGACCGCGCCGAGGCTGCTGCGCACACGGCTGCGGCGGCGCAGTCCGCTCTCGATCAGTCCAAGCAGCTGGTCGACCGCAAGCGCGAGCAGGGCGGAAGCCACGCAGCCGAACAGCACGAACACCCAGTTCTGGGTCTGGAGGCCGGCGAAAATATAATTGCCGAGGCTGGTCTGCCCGATCGGCGTCGACAGCGTCGCGGTGCCGATCACCCACACCGCCGCGGTGCGGATGCCGGCCATCATCACCGGCAGCGCGAGCGGCAGCTCGACGTTGACAAGCGATTGCCGCGCGGTCATGCCGACGCCCTTCGCTGCCTCGATCAGCGCGGGATCGATGCCGTTGAGGCCGGTGATGCCGTTGCGCAGCACCGGCAGCATCGAATAGAGCGCCAGCGCCAGCATCGCCGGCAGGAAGCCGAACGCGGAGAAGGATACGCCGAACCAGGCAAGCGTGACGGAAGCCGCCAGCAGCAGCAGCGGATAGAACAGTGCGAGCAGCGCCAGCCCGGGTACGGTCTGCACGATGCTGGCGAACGCGAGCAGGATGCCGCGCGGCGCCGGGCGGTTGCGCGTCAGGATCGCCAACGGCAGGCTCACGGCGAGGCCAAGCGCGAGCGCGGCGAGGCTCACCCGCACGTGGTTGCCGAGGTAGTCAGGCAGATGCGACAGCGCCTCGCCCCAACGTGGATCGGCGAAGAGGCTCATGCCGCACCGCCCATCGGGAGCAACGCATTCAGTCGCTCGACCTGGCGCCGCGGGGTGCGCAACAGCTCGAGCACGTAATCGTCGCTGCTGCTCGCGAGTTCGGCGGCCGTACCCTGTGCGAGCAATCGTCCGCCGCGCATCACCGCGATGCGGTCGGCGAGCAGGATCGCCTCGGTCATGTCGTGGGTGATCATCACGGTGGTCAGGCCGAGCTTGCGGTGCAGCGCGCGATAGTCCTCACCGAGCGCATCGCGGGTGAGGGGATCGAGCGCGCCGAACGGCTCGTCCATCAGCACGATGCGGGGTCTTGCCGCGAGCGCCCGCGCCACGCCGACGCGCTGGCGCTCGCCGCCGGAAAGGGCCACCGGAAGACGGTTGCGGTGAGCAGCCCGGTCGAGTTGCACGAGCTCCAGCAACTCGTCGATGCGCCCTCCGATTGCCGGAGCCGGCTCGCCGAGCAGCTTCGGCGTGATGCCGATATTGTCGGCGACGCTCAGATGCGGAAACAGCCCGCCGCTCTGGAAGACATAGCCGATCCGGCGCCGCAGCGCGACCGGATCGACACTCCGCACGTCCTCGCCTTCGACCGTGATGGTGCCGCTATCGGTCTCGATCAGCCGGTTGGCCAGCCGCAGCAGCGTGGTCTTGCCCGAGCCCGAGCCGCCGACGATCGCCACAAGCTCGCCCTCGGCGACGTCGAGCGACACATCGTCCACGGCTGCGAGGGACCCGAAGCGCTTGGTGACGTGCTGGTAGCTGATCGCCGGCTTGGCAGACATCGCAGGTGTGCTCTCTCTTCTCTTACCCTCCCCTGGAGGGGGAGGGTCGATCGCGCGAAGCGCGAGCAGGGTGGGGTGATCTATCCACGTTGGCAGTGCATCTGTGGAAAGACCGTCACCCCACCCCGTCTCACATTTCGCTGCGCTCATGTGAGCCGACCCTCCCCCTCCAGGGGAGGGTAAGAGCGCGGCAGTACGGTATGCGTAGCACGCCCGGCGCCTCGATTGAACTTGGCCGCGTGAGCGGCTAAGGCATCGGCCTGAGTTCGGAGGAAGCACATGACGACGCCCACAGCAGTGGCGCTGGAAGATACCAAGGTTGCGTTCCGCCTGGGAGACGGGCGGGTCTACACGGCAGTGGAGAAGGCTCATCTCGCGGTGGCACAGGGTGAGTTCGTCGCCATTGTCGGACCCACAGGGTGCGGAAAATCGACGCTGCTGAACGTCGCCGCCGGCCTGCTCAAGCCAGCCGGCGGCCGTGTCAGGATTTTCGATCAGCCGCTGGCGGGGCTGAATCGGGATGCCGGCTATTTGTTCCAGGCTGATGCGCTGTTCCCCTGGAAGACCGCGCTCGACAATGTCGCGATCGGGCTCGAGATCAAGGGCACGCCGCGCGCTGAAGCCTTGCCGCAGGCGCAGAAATGGCTGACCTCCGTCGGCCTCGGCGCCTTCGCGAACCGCTATCCGCACATGCTCTCCGGCGGGCAGCGCAAGCGCGTGGCGCTGGCGCAGGTGCTGATCCGCGATCCGAAGATCCTCTTGATGGACGAGCCGTTCGGACCGCTCGATGCGCAGACGCGCCAGGTGATGGGCAATCTGCTGCTCGACCTGTGGAATGCCGACCGCAAGGCGGTGCTGTTCGTCACCCATGATCTGGAAGAGGCGATCGCGCTCGCCGACCGAGTCGTGATCATGTCGGCGGGACCGTCCTCGCGCATCATCGGCGACTGGCGCGTCAGCTTGGCCCGTCCGCGCGACATCTTCGAGGTGCGCCTCGACAAGGAATTCCATGCGCTCCACCGCGAGATCTGGGGCGTGCTGAAGGACGAGGTGATGAAGGGCTATGCCCAGTCCACCCAGGCGGCGGAGGCGGTCTGATGTCGCGCCCGATGCTGTTTGCGCTGCAGGTCCTGGTCGCGGTCGTCGGCGTCGTGCTGTGGCAGGTGCTATCGACCGTGCCCGTGTTCGGCAAGATCCTGCTGCCGCCGTTCTTCTTCTCCAACCCGTTCGACGTGTTCAGCCAGATCGTGAAATGGTTCGCCTCCGGCGTGATCTGGAAGCATCTCGGCATCACGCTTACGGAATCGATCCTCGCCTTCGTGATCGGATCGCTCGGCGGGGTCCTGGTCGGCTTCTGGTTCGCGCGCCAGCCGCTGGTCGCCGCGGTGTTCGACCCCTATGTGAAGATGGTCAACGCACTGCCGCGCGTGGTGCTGGCGCCGATCTTCGCGCTGTGGCTTGGGCTCGGCATCTGGTCCAAGGTCGCGCT